>NZ_CAIJDE010000038.1 GCF_903819335.1 Flavobacterium panici
TTCTTCTACACAACGAAGTTTAAATTCACAATTGTACTTGACTTTTCTTTCCATAAAAATGCCCCCAAATAGTGTCTAACTTTTTGGGGGCAGTTCATTTCGAAGCACTTTTTCTACTAACTAAACTCAAACTTTATTCTCAATTTAAATCAAGACGTAATCCTAAAGAAACATTATTTTCTTTGGTTAAATTATCCTGAAATATGGGATTTAAATCGTATTTAAAATATAAGCTCAATTCTCTGTAACCAATGTAAGAACTCAAACCGTAAATAAAGTTGTTTACATTATAATCGCCTTTAATTGTGGTTTTATATTTTAAATCGTCTTCTTCAAATTTTAAAATTTGTTTTGATTTTACATTGATTCCAGCGTAACCTCCCACTCCAAAACGGAAACTTTTGTGGGTTTTAAAATATTTTTTTCCGTTGTTTTCTCCTGCTTTTGTAAAATCAAATTCTAAGTGAACCGGCGCTACTAAATACACATTTCTAAAACGAGATTCTGTCAAATGAACCGGGTTTTCCACCAAATTGGTTTGATCGCCGTTTACCACAAAACTTCTGTTATCTGTTGGGCGAATATTATTATACATTAAGGAAAGCCCGTATTTTGCATGAAGCAGATTATCATTTTTCATTAATCTTGAGTTATACGTAAAACCCCATTCGTAAAAATGCGAACCCATAAAACGGTAATTAGAATCCTGAAGTTTTCCGTCGATCATGGTGTTGTTTAATCCCATTGCAAATACAAACTGTGATGTTGTTCTTTTTTCGCCATGAATTGAATCTTTGTCATGTCTGTTAGATTTCCATCGAATCATGTAGACTTTAGAAGAATCTTCTTTGATTTTTCCGTCGACTTTTTGCTGAACCAAATCGTTAAGTTCGTTTTGTGCCAAAGTCACTTTTTCTTCTATAATTACGGCACGGGCTTCTGCTAATTCTCTTTTGCGTTTATCAGCTTGTTCCTGTGTAATTTTCCCTTCAGATAATTGCACATTTACTGCTTCAATTTCTTGTTTTAGGGTTTCTTTTTCTTCTTTGGTAATCTTTTCGATTTTATTAGCAATTTGCTTTGCTCTTGATTCAAAGGTTTCCTGTCCCAGTACTTTGCTTACGAATAAGAAAACCAGGATTACGAGGTAAATGGTAAAATTTTTCATGATTGATTGATTGATGATGATTATTAATTGTTGATTGTTAATGATTAATGATTTGATTTTTATTCTCCATCGGGTTGAAACCCGACGCTACAATATGAATCGTTCCTCCGGAACTGAAAATCTTTATTCTTGCTTCTTTATTCTATACTCTTTATTCTTTCTCCTGCTGATTTCTATTTGCTAAAGCCACTTTTACGGTTTGGTAGTTTTTATTGACTTTTGTAATTACTTTTTCTCTAAACGAAAGCTCTAATTCGCCATCGACTTGATTCAGTAAATCAGAAGCATTGATTTTTACTTTTGATTTTTTTACTGAACTTTGAGCCAAAACTTTTTTTTCGGCCGTTTCTAGTAATTGATCTGTATTCTCTTTTTTAGGGTTTTCGGTAACTACGACTGGATTTGTATTTGATTGTTTTTCTTGATTATTTTTGATGATGACTGAAGACTCCGCTATTTGATTTGATTCATTTTTAATGGTTTTATTTGGTGTTTGATTAAAGTTATTTTCTTGTTTATTTGCTTTTTGTGTTAGAGTTTCTGTTGGAGATTTTTCGGCAATTACAGTTTTTGTTTGAACTGATTCAACTTCATTTATAGTTGGTTTAGCAACAGAATCTTTTTTAATATTCTCTTCGATTACAACAGTTTTAGGGGTTTCAATTGTGTCTTTCTTTTGATTGAAAAAGAAAGTCCCAACCAGCAAAAACCCAACAATACTGGCAGCGATATACAACCATTTTCTATATTTCTTTGGTTTTTTAGTTTCTTCTGCAACACTCAACATGGCATCTAATCGGTCCCAGGCTTTTTCGCTTGGCTCAATTTTGCGTTGATTTAGTTTTTCACGGAAATCCTTTTCAAAATTATTCGGTTCCATTATCTTGTTTTTTTAGAATAGTAATTTGTGTTTGCAGCATTTTTCTAGCGTGCGATAATTGCGATTTTGATGTTCCTTCATTAATTCCTAACATCTTAGCAATCTCATTATGTTTATATCCTTCGATGGCATATAAATTGAAAATCATTTTATAACCATCCGGCAGTGCATCAATTAAAAACTGAATTTGATCAACTGTAAACTGACTGTCGATTTCGTTGAAACTTTCTTCGACAAAAAATTCATCTTCGGCAAATTTTACTTTTTTCTGAACTCTTAAATAAGAAATACATTCGTTAACCATAATTCGGCGAATCCAGCCTTCAAAACTTCCTTTATGTTCAAAGTTTTTTAGATTCGTAAATACTTTCATGAAAGCTGTTATCATTACATCTTCTGCCAGCTGAATATCTTTTATATATTGTCGGCAGACACTTAACATTTTCGAAGAAAACTTACTGTAAATCTGCTGCTGTGCTTGTCGATTATTTTCGACAGCAAGCTTTATGATTTTAGTTTCTTCTTGATGTAAATGAATAATTTTCATTAATAAGCTTTCGGTTTTTGGTTTTAGAAACAGACTTCTATTAGCATAGACGATTAACAATTTAAAATGGTTGCATGGGAGGTAAAAAAAAAATCAAAATTTAAATTCCAAATTCCAAATTCCAAAACTATATCAGATTCTTGGTTTAAGAAGCATCTTGACTGAAAATAAAAATATATAAATTATATTTGATCAATAGTTTTATAGAAATGGGAAGAACAACAGAGTTTTTTAAATTGAATGCTGAAAAAGCAAAAAACAATTTAATTTTAGATTTACATTCTAAAACTAAATTTAAAAAGTCTTTTGAAGATTTTATTAGTGAAAGAAAAGCTGAATTTGGAGATCGTTATGTTGTAACATTTAACAATGTAATTCAAAAAGTTAGTTCTAATATTAATACTATTCTTCCAAAGGAATTATGGGAACTAACTTACTGGCTTGGCGAAATTGAGTATGAGAGAATATATCAACAAGGGGAAAATTATGAGAAAGTACATAACGAATTATACATTAATAATGGCATAGAATCTCTTTATGAAGTACAAAGCACAAACGCATATGGCTTTATGTTTCAATATGGAAATTTTACTGATTATTTTGAAACAGACGAAACAGATGAACCATATGATGGAGGTAGAAATATAGATACCATAAAATTTATACGTTTTTTAGATTACATGATTCTTTTAATGAAAAAGATTTTAGACGCTGATTTAACTTGGTACAAATATGACTTTTCTAAGGAAGAAATTGAAGAAACATCAAAAATTGAAAATCTAAACCAGGAGAATAAATTATTATTTGAAGTTATAGAATCCGAATCTATTTCACTAAAAGAAAACTTCTTCGTTGAAAAAGAAAAAGAAAATCTGGAAGAAAACTACAGATCCAGAAATGGTGATTATTATACTGTTTTTTGTGCTGATAACTTTTTTGAAAATTGTCTTAGAATGAAAAAAGAAATCGAAGAAATTAATACAAATATTATAATCGTAGATTCAATCTAAAAATTATTTCTTTCTCTCAATAACGTAGTTTACCATTAAGGTAAGTGCCGCTTTGAATTCAGAATCCGGGTAATTGTCTAAAAGGGAAAGTGCTTCCTGCTGAAATTGCACCATTTTGTTTTCGGCGTAAGCCAAACCATTATTATCTTTCACGAAGGCAATAACTTCTTTTACGCGTTTTTTGTCTTTGTTATGGTTTTTGATGGAGTTTATCAACCACTTTTTTTCTTGCGGAGTACAAGTATTTAAAACATGAATTAAAGGCAAAGTCATTTTTTGCTCTTTAATATCGATTCCGGTTGGTTTTCCGATGGCTTCTTCGCTGTAATCAAATAAGTCGTCTTTAATTTGAAATGCCATTCCGATCAATTCGCCAAACTTTCGCATATTCTCCACCTGAATATCATCTTCAATTACCGATTTCGCACCAAGTGCACAACAAGCTGCAATAAGTGTTGCAGTCTTTTTTCGGATAATTTCGTAATAAACATCTTCGGTAATATCGAGTCTTCGTGCTTTTTCTATTTGAAGTAATTCACCTTCGCTCATTTCGCGAACGGCTACAGAAATGATTCGGAGTAAATCAAAGTCACCGTTATCGATAGAAAGTAGTAAGCCTTTTGAAAGTAAATAATCTCCAACTAAAACCGCAATCTTATTTTTCCAAAGTGCATTTATAGAGAAAAATCCGCGGCGACGATTACTGTCGTCCACCACATCATCATGAACCAAAGTTGCCGTATGAATTAATTCAATAACCGAAGCGCCTCGATACGTTCTTTCGTTTACGATTCCGCCGGAAACCATTTTTGCTGTTAAGAAAACAAACATCGGACGCATTTGTTTTCCTTTTCGGTTTACAATATAATAGGTGATTCTGTTTAGCAACGCAACCTTTGAAGTCATCGATTCGTGAAACTTTTTTTCAAAAAGTTCCATCTCAGTAATAATAGGCTGTTTTATTTGTGAAGTAATATTCATTTCGATTTCAAATATACTATTTTAAATAAAAAAACGTTGTCTATTTTATGTTAGTATATCTATAAATATGCACTAATTTAAAAAAAACAATCCAAAAACACCTCAATCTAATAACTAATTTGAATTCATTGATTAAAAGTAAAACCAAAAAACTATTTATTATGAAAACAAAATTTTTATTAATTGGAACCTGTATCGCTTTATCATTATTTACAAGTTGTAATTCTGATGAAAACACAAATGACGGAACTAGCAAGGCTATTACTAACGACGAGATAATTGCAAATTCTAAAATAGACGCCTCTATTGAAGATGTTACGAATATTGCTGAAGATCAGTTTATTTCCCAGGTAAACATCAATAGCAAACCTTCTGGAAACATAAAACATTTTTTACCTGAATGCGCTGTTATTACAACAGTTTTAACGAATAATACTTTTACAAAAACAATAGATTTTGGAGTTGACGGCTGTACGCTTGATAACGGAAATACGGTAAAAGGAAAAATGGTGGTTTCATTTTCTAATGATTTTTCGGCTTCTACTCAAACAATCAGTTATACGTTTGAAGGATTTTATCACAATGGTAAACTACTTCAGGGAAGTAAAAGCATTATTAGAACCGTAAAATCGACTGATTTACTGGCAGAAGCGCATCCGGTTTTAACAGCCGCAATTGATTTAACTATTACTTTTGATGACGGAAAGGTTTATATCAGAAAAGGTTCGTTAGTAAAAGAAATGACTGCCGGTTATAACACTTGGTTCAATTGGGAAGATAATGTTTTTGTCGTGACCGGAAGCGGTACCACAACTTTACCAAACGGAGATACTTTCTCTGCAGAAATTACGACTCCTCTGGAATTTAAAGCTTCATGCAGAAAATCATTTGCAGTAAAAGGAGTTGTTGAAATAACTAAAAATGGAGCTTCGGCTACTATTGATTATGGCAATGGAGATTGCGATACTCTGGCTTCTGTAACCAAAGACGGCGTTACAGAAGAAATTGATTTGAAAAAATAAGATCCTTTTTGCCCACAAAAAAAGCATTAAAAACAAGATTCACCCTCGTTTTTAATGCTTTTTTTATTACCTATCAAATGTTCCTCTGGAACATCATTATATTGTCATTATTTTTTTTCTACCGATGAGATATTCCTAACGGAATATTAATCTTGGAGTGATATATTGTCAGCTACCGATCTGTAACTCCTAACGGAGTATATGTTTACCTGTCTATTGTAATATCTCGGAGAGATTATATATCGGTAGGCATCATTTACGCGATATCGCTTTTGTCCCGTAGGGACTATACCGCATCTGCTTCTTTATTTGCTAATTGTCCGCAGGCTGCATCAATATCTTTTCCGCGGCTGCGACGCACTTTTACAACAACTCCAATATTCTCTAATGCTTTTATATACGCTAAAATAGACTCTTCTGAAGCTTGTTGAAATTCTCCGTCGTCAATTGGATTGTATTCAATTAAATTGACTTTACACGGTACATATTTACAGAATTTTACCAAGGCATCAATCGAAGCTTTGTCATCATTGATTCCTTTCCAAACTACATATTCGTATGAAATCTTGCTTTTGGTTTTTCTGTACCAATATTCTAATGCTTCTCGTAAATCTTTCAAAGGAAAGTTTTTGCTGAAAGGCATAATCTTCGCACGTATTTCATCAATTGCCGAATGCAGGGAAACTGCCAGTTTGAATTTCACATCATCATCGGCCATTTTCTTGATCATCTTCGGAATTCCTGATGTCGAAAGCATAATACGCTTTGGCGACATTCCTAATCCTTCTGGCGATGTAACCATATCGATCGCTTTAATGACATTATTATAATTCATTAAAGGTTCGCCCATTCCCATAAAAACAATATTCGAAAGCGGATGATTGTGATACAAACGGCTTTCTTTATCAATTGCTAAAATCTGATCGTAGATTTCTCCCGGCTCCAGATTTCGCATTCTTTTTAAACGTGCAGTTGCGCAGAAATTACAATCTAAACTACACCCAACCTGACTTGAAACACAAGCTGTTGTTCTGGTTTCTGTAGGAATTAAAACAGATTCTACTACTAATCCGTCGTGAAGGCGGACCGCATTTTTTACTGTTCCGTCGCTGCTTCTCTGCATGGTATCAACCTTAATATGATTGATAACAAAATTTTCTTCGAGCATAGAACGTGTTGTTTTGGCAACATTCGTCATATCCTCAAAACTGTGTGCTCCTTTGCTCCAAAGCCATTCATACACTTGATTTCCACGGAAAGCTTTGTCATTATTTGCGACAAAAAAATCTCGTAACTGATCTTTTGATAAGGCTCTTATGTCTTTTTTCTCGATTTGCATGCTGCAAAGTTAATCACTTTTGTTCTTTTTTTCGATTTTTAGATGCATTCTTCGTTTATCCTTTCTTGAATTTTATGCAAAATCCCAACTCAATTTAGCTGTTAAACCCTTACTATAATGATTTAATTAAAGTTTGGGCATGATTTTTATCATTTAATTTCGATTGTCTGCTTGATAATTTTGATCTAAGAAATAAGGTCAGTTCACAACCACTTACAGAAACTTTCCTGATTAAAATTAACAAATACCTATCAAGATGAAAACAATTAAATCAATCCTATTAACAGCCATTTTCACAACAATATCAATACAACTAAACGCGCAAAGAACTTATACGGTTATAGATACTAAATCAACTTTTGAAGTTGCCGGAACTTCTACAGTTCACGATTGGACCATGAGATCTACACAAGGAACTGGTATTGCCAACTTAACGGTAAAAGATTCTAAACTTACAGCGATAAACAGCCTAACTATTACCTTATTAGCAGAAAGTTTAAAAAGCAGTAAAACAAGCATGGATCAGGTGGCTTATGAAGCCTTAGATACTGAAACACATAAAACTATTGAATACGCTTTAAAATCTGCTGAAAAAATAAATGAATCAACCTGGATTCTAACCGGGACTTATACTATTGCCGGTGTCAGCAAAGAATACAAAACTCAGGTAAAAATAACGGCTGGTAATGAAACTTTTATTCTACAGGGTTCTAACCAAGTTACTTTTGGAGATTTTGAAATGACGCCTCCAAAAGCGGCTCTTGGTGTTGTTAAAGCAGGTAAAGATTTAACTGTAATTTTCAATATCATGTTAAATCAGATAAATCAGATTTCTGACCTGTAAACGACAATTACATTCTTGAAATTTAATTTTTGATAAAACCCCGAATCACATTTTTGGGTTATAAATATGCTTTGCAAAAAAATGAAAACGTTGTAGTTTTTAAATACCATTTTAATAAAATTTTAACAATGATTTTTATCATGTATCTCGGTAAAATATAGGCAGATCTTTGATACAAGTTAAAACAGCATTCTTAGTACTAAAAGAAAATCGGACGATTTGTTAACTTATTTTTCACAATAAAAACATGACAAAAATGAAAACCAATAAAATAAAATTATTCGCATTTGTAATTGCTCTTTTCGGAATTACTTCAATTGCTACAGCACAAAAATCATATTCTTTAGATGACAAAGCTGCATTTTCAGTTGCAGGAACTTCAACATTGCACGATTGGGAAATGAAGTCGGCTTCAGGAACTGGAACAGCAAACTTTTCAATAGCAAATTCAAAACTTACTGAAATAGAATCCCTATCGGTTACTCTATTGGCAGAAAGTGTGAAAAGCGAGAAAAAAAGCATGGATAAAGTGGCTTACGAAGCTTTAAAAACAGATAAAAACAAAAACATCAAATATGTTTTAAAATCTGCCGAAAAAGTAAATGAAACCACTTGGGAATTGACAGGAACTTACACCATAGCAGGAGTCAGTAAAGTTTATAAAACGACTGTAAAAACAACTGTTACAAAAGATGGTTTAAATATGCAGGGGTCTAACAAAATCACTTTTGCGGAGTTTGGAATGAAAGCGCCAACTGCCATGCTTGGAACTATTAGAACAGGACAGGATTTAACCATAAAATTCAATTTAAACTTTAATTTATAAACGCCATGAAAAAAATTTATATCCTATGTATAACATTAGTCAGCACGTTTGCTGTTAATGCTCAGGTAAGTTTTGGCCACATTCAAAACCAGATTCCACGAAGCCAAAAAGGTATTAATCAATTTGATGTAAAAAAAGATACTGTTGCTTATAAAGGATTAAGTGTCGATATGGGAGCCGCTTTTGCACTTCAATTTCAAGCTTTAAACTCGTTTAACGATCAAAAAAACTTAGCCACGGCGCCAGGTTACAGATTAAATAATTTAGAGAATAATTTCAATTTACCAAATGCAAATTTCACGATTGGAGCTCAATTATATGATGGTGTACGTGTAAACTTAGATGTATATCTGGCTTCCAGACACCACAACGAGACTTGGGTAAAAGGTGGTTATTTACAAATTGACAAACTTGATTTCATTAAAAAAGATTTCCTTGCCGATTTCATGCAGTATACAACGATCAAAATTGGTCAAATGGAGAACAACTATGGTGATGCCCACTTTAGAAGATCTGATAACGGAAATGCGTTTATGAATCCGTTTGTTGGGAATAATATAATGGATGCATTCATTACAGAAATGGGAGCTGAAGTTTATTATAACAGATCAGGCTTTGTAAGCATGATTGGAATAACAAATTCTAAATTAAATCAAAATGTTCAGGAAGTTGTAGCGGCAAATCCTACTGCAGCAAAACCAGATAATAATACAACCATAAGCCCTTCTATTCTTGCAAAATTAGGCTGGGATAAACAAATCAACAACGATTTGAGAATTAGATTAACAGGTTCTTATTATCATACAGCAAATTCTAGCGGAAATTTATATTCTTCTGATAGAGCAGGAAGCCGTTTTTATGGCGTAATGAGTCATTCTGAATATAATATTATCGATCCGGCTACCGGAACACCAATTAGTACTGTAGCAAACAATTTCGATCCAACTGCTAATAAAGACAC
The DNA here is from genome assembly GCF_903819335.1 of Flavobacterium panici. Lineage (GTDB taxonomy): Bacteria > Bacteroidota > Bacteroidia > Flavobacteriales > Flavobacteriaceae > Flavobacterium > Flavobacterium panici. The sequence goes on from NZ_CAIJDE010000038.1 coordinate 9,579, forward strand.
TGGAAGGTTTAATCCGGGATACGGAAACTGGGCAACATCATATATGATAAACCCATTTATCAAATATAGAGGTCTTGAATTTTTTGGAACGTTAGAATTTACTTCTGGAGGAGATTACAAAGGAACAGATGACACTCGTAAAGTAAATCAATATGTTGGTGATTTAATTTATCGTTTCGGAGAAAATGAAAGATTTTATGTGGGTGGAAAATACAATTTAGTTGACGGAAAATTAGCTAACGCAAATGCTAAAGCAATTCAAATAAACAGGTTTGAGGCTGCCGCAGGATGGTTTATGACTAGAAACGTTTTGGCAAAATTAGAATATGTAGATCAAAATTATAAAAACTTCGCTCAATTTAACGGAGCAACTCCAAACGATCTTTTCGGCGGAAGCTTTAAAGGACTTATGTTCGAAGCAGTAATTTCATTTTGATAAAATGTACAAAAGATTTATTTTTTTAATTATGGGTTTAGCGGCTTTCTTTTTATCAGGAAGTGCTAAACCCACTTTTTTAACAGAAGAGACAACCTTAGTAATAAACAAAATTAAAATAGAAATTACAGGAGCATCAACTGTTGGTAAATACAATTGTTCTAATACTTTTTCAATAAAAGATACGGTTTATATAAATTCAGCTAAAAAAGAAGCTTTTAATACCGAAATCAAAATGTCAAACTTTGACTGCGGTAATAAAATAATGACGAAAGATTTACAGGGAACTGTAAAAGTAAAACAATTTCCAAATAGTACGGTTTGTATTACAGATGTAAAACCAAATGGTAAAAATTACAAATGCAGATTAACCTTTTACATCACCGATAAAACTTTAAAATACAAAGATTTTATTCTGTATAATTCTGATGATAAAATTCAGGGAACACTAAATTTAAAATTTTCTGATATTGACTTAGAACCGCCCGTAAAAATGGCCGGATTAATAAAAGTAAAAGATGATATTGTGATAAATTTCAGCCTTTACAAAAACTAAAACTTACTTTTAAAAAGCTTCAGCAAAAAAATTTCTTCAACTTTTCAAAACTGCAAAAATTTGGCACAAGAATTGTCTTGCACTCAAAAGAAAAGTAATCTTACAAAGCGCGCCATAATTTTAAAATTTGTATTTTTATTATTCCACTTTATAACCTTTTAAATTTTATAACCTAAAAAGACAATTTATTATGAAAAAACATTTTTTAAGTTTAGCTGTTGTTGCATTATTAGCTTTGGGATTACAATCTTGCGAAAAGAAAGAACCTAAACCTGCAGATGAAGAATTAACTCTTGGAAACAAAGTTGACTCCTTAACAACAGATATTGAAGAAGTGAAAGACAGCGCTGTAAGCAAAACAGAAGAGGCTGCTGCAAAAGCTAAAGATGCTACTGAAAATGCTGTACAAGATGTAAAAGATGGAGCTAAAAAAGCAGCATCTGATGTTGAAAGTGCAGCTAAGAAAACAGCAACTGATGTAAAAGACGCTACGAAAAAAGGAGCTGAAAAAGTTGAAAATGCTGCAAAAGCTGCAAAAGACGGAACTGTGAAAACAGCTAAAGATGTAAATGAAGCTTTGAAAAAATAATTTTCAAATTAAAACTAAAAACAGAAAGCCATTCGCCTAAACGAATGGTTTTTTTTATGCAAAATAGTCAGCGGATATTTTTTGTATTTTTGCATTCAATTACAACAACTACAAGATGCATTTTATATCACAAGAATTAGAAGATTATATCGAGCAGCATTCTGAAAACGAACCAGAATTATTAGCGAAACTTAATAAAGAAACCTACCAAAAAATACTTTTACCGAGAATGTTAAGCGGTCATTTTCAAGGCCGTGTTTTAAGTATGCTTTCTAAATTAATTCGTCCCGTAAATATTCTTGAAATTGGGACTTATACGGGTTATGCTGCGCTTTGTTTATGCGAAGGAATGCAGGAAAACGGACAATTGCATACTATTGATATTAAAGAAGAATTAGTCGATTTTCAGAGAAAGTATTTTGATGCCTCACCTTGGGGAAATCAAATTTTTCAGCATTTAGGCGAAGCCATAGATATTATCCCAACTCTAGACGTAAAATTTGATTTGGTATTTATTGATGCTGATAAGGAAAATTACCTCAATTATTGGGAAATGATTGTTCCAAAGATGAATAAAGGAGGTATTATTTTATCTGATAATGTTTTGTGGAGCGGAAAAATCCTAGAACCGGTTCACCCAAATGACGTAAGCACAAAAGTACTTTTAGAATATAATCTACATTTAAAAAATGATCCAAGAGTGGAAACGGTTTTATTGCCAATTCGCGATGGATTGACCGTTTCAAGAGTATTATAAAAAATCAATAGCCTCCAGCTTTAGCTGGAGAAACCTATTTAAGAAAAGTCAAGGGCTTTAGCCAAATTAAACACTAGTAGATAATTTGGCTAAAGCCCTTTCTTCAATTCTATTTTACCTCCAGCTAAAGCTGGAGGCAATTCAACAAGCATTTAATCATGAATTACAGCACCGAAATAAACTCTGAAGGTTTTACAATTATAAAGAATGTTTATACTGAAAATGAAATTGAAAAACTGATTTCATTAATCGAAAATGTAACCGAAAATGATTCTGAAAATGCTACTTTTAGAAAATCTCAGGATTTATTTGCGATCAGGCAATTTCATAAAGAAGTACCTGAAACCTTAGATTTTATTTTCAATCAAAATTTAAAAGATATTATCGAATCTAATTTTGGAAAAGGATATTTCATTACCAAATCAATTTACTTTGATAAACCTGAAAAATCAAATTGGTTTGTAGCTTATCATCAGGATTTAACTATTTCTGTAGATAAAAAAATTGAAGCCGAAAATTTTGAAAACTGGACTGTAAAACAAAATCAGTTTGCGGTTCAGCCGCCAAAAGAAATTTTAGAAGATAATTTTACGATTAGAATTCATATCGACAAAACCACAAAAGACAACGGTGCTTTAAAAGTTATCAATAATTCCCATTCAAAAGGAATTTTAAGAATCGAAAATCTGGATTTTGAAAACGAAACAGAAACAATCTGCGAAGTTGAAAAAGGCGGAATCATGATTATGAAACCTTTATTATTTCACGCTTCAAACAAAACCACAAATAACGAAAGAAGAAGAGTTATTCATATCGAATTCAGCAAACAAGAACTTCCTGACGGATTAGATTGGAGTGAAAGAAAAATTCTTGAAAATAATTAAAACGATTTCATAAGTATTGTAAAATAAAAAATTCAATAGCCTCCAGCTTTAGCTGGAGATAATAAAACCTAAAAAAGAAAAAGGCTTTAGCCAATACCTAGTGTATTTTGGCTAAAGCCTTCTTAATTTTATCTATAGAATCTCCAGCTAAAGCTGGAGGCAATTTATTTAATTTTTATACAAACTTAGTATCTTAGAAACTCAGAACCTTAGATTATCCTGGAAAATATTGCGGTTTCAACCTTCTGTAAGCTAAAAAGATTAAAAATCCGAAAAGAGCTCCAAAGAAATATCCTGTTAGAATATCACCCGGATAATGTAATCCCAAATAAATTCGGCTATAAGCAAAAATTAAAGGCCATAAGAATAACAAACCAAAATATTTGAAATGGCGTTTTAAAACCAAATATAAAAAGGTTGCAACAGCCATTGTGTTTGCAGCGTGTCCTGAGAAAAAGCTGAAAGATTTTCTAACCTGAACCACTCTGATAATTGTATTAATATCAGGATCATTACAAGGACGCAAACGCTGAAAAGTATGTTTAAACAGATTACAGGTCTGATCTGTAAAAGCGATTAAAATTGCTACAAAAAGTAATATATACAAGGTTTGCTTTCCTCCTACTTTTTTATAAATAAGATAAAACAACAGCAAAAAGAATGGTGTCCAATTCAACTGTTCAGTAATAATCAGCCAGAATTTATCATATTTTTCAGAACCTAAACCGTTTAGATATACCAATAAATTGACATCTAATTCTTTTATTTTTTCAAGCATATTATCTTTGGCGTTTTATAGGTCCTGAAAGTGATTCAATATCTTCTTTTACCTGGTCAATTTCTGTGGCAGTTTCACCTAACAGATTACTGGATAAATTAGTAGTATCGCCTAACAAATTAGATTTTGCATCATTAATCTGTGCGTTAATATTAGCTGTAATATCAGTCAAAGATTTCGTGTCAAGACCATTGGCCTCTGCACCTTTTTGAATTTCACTTTTTATATCGTTGGTTGCATTTTTTAGTTGCGCCATCGCTTTACCCATTGTACGGGCAATTTCCGGCACCTTATCAGAACCAAAAAGCATTAGTACTATAAACAGTATGAAAACTAATTCTCCTCCTCCTATACCAAACATATCTTTTATTTTTGTTGTGCCACAAAGATATTAAATTTTGAAGCGCACAGTTTTAAAATTTACTTAAAAAAAAAGACTCTTTTCAGAGTCTTTTTCGTTTGTTCTTAGTCAAATTTTGATTTTTGCTCAACCTTTGGCCATGAATTATTTGTTACATCGATATCTGCCGTAAGCAATTTTGGATCTATCTGAATGCTTTTTACAGGTTTTGTAGTCGCATAAACTTTTTTAGCGGTATCATTACTTTTTCTCCAGATTTGTGCCGGATATTGGTAATTATCTTTTGTACCATCTTCATAAGTAATTTCAACAAGAATTGGCATAATCATTCCGCCTGGTTTATTGAATTCAACTTCATAAAAATATTTAGGCGATTTGATACTTGCTTTTTCCTCTGCACTAAAAGTCTGGTTTACATAATCAGCCAATGGTTTTACATCTTCTAATTTCAAAGCTTTTTTGCTTGAAGCACTAACTTCTGGATTATCTCCCGAAACTAAGTAAACAAAAGGGCCTTTTTCAAATCCAAAACGACCTTTTCTCACTTTTACATCTTTGATATCAGCAGTTGGAGTTTCAGAAACATAATATTGTTTTACCTCTTTAATTCCGATATCTACAAAATCAGTTGAATAAAACCAGCCTCTAAAAAACCAATCTAAATCTACTGCAGATGCATCTTCGATTGTTCTAAAGAAATCCTCTGGAGTTGGATGTTTAAATTTCCATCTGTTTGCGTATGTTTTAAATGCATAATCAAACAATTCTTTCCCCATCACTACTTCTCTTAAAATGTTAAGACCTGTAGCCGGTTTTCCGTAAGCGTTATTTCCAAATTGGTGAATCGTTTCAGAATTAGACATAATTGGTTCTAAAAATTTCTGATCACCGCTCATATAAGGAACAATATTTTTTGCAGGTCCGCGTCGTGAAGGGAAAGTTGGATCTAATTCCTGTTCAGCTAAATATTCTAAAAATGAATTCAAACCTTCATCCATCCAAGTCCATTGACGTTCATCAGAGTTTACAATCATTGGGAAGAACGTGTGCCCAACTTCGTGAATAATAACCCCAATCATTCCGTTTTTAACCTCTTTAGTCGTAACACCGTTTTCATCAGGGCGACCAAAATTCCAGCAAATCATTGGATATTCCATTCCCTGATCTTCTGCAGAAACAGAAACCGCTTTAGGATAAGGATAATCAAAAGTATGAGATGAATAACTTTTTAAAGTATGTGCAACTGTAAGTGTTGAAGTTTCTCCCCAAAGCGGGTTTGCTTCTTTTGGATAAACAGATTCTGCCATAACAGTTTTGTTTCCAATTTTTACAGCCATTGCATCGTAAATGAATTTTCTTGAAGAAGCAATTCCGAAATCACGCACATTTTTAGCGCTGAATTTCCAGGTTTTTTTCTTATCAGAAAAACCTTTTTCAGCCGCTTCAGCTTCTGCCTGAGTTACAATAACAACAGGTTTATCAAATGATTTTTGAGCCTGTTCGTAACGTTTAACTTGTTCTGCTGTAAAAACTTCACTTCTGTTTGTTAATTCTCCTGTTGCATCAATAACGTGATCTGCAGGAACTGTAATATTTACATCAAAGTTTCCGAAAGGAAGAGCAAACTCTCCGCTTCCCCAGAACTGCATATTCTGCCATCCTTCAACATCGTTGTAAACTGCCATTCTAGGATAGAATTGTGCAATTACATATAATTTATTACCATCTTTTTCAAAAAATTCATAACCAGAACGTCCGCCTTCTTTTCTGTAATTGTTGATGTTATACCACCATTTTATAGAAAACGAAATTTTTTCTCCCGGTTTTAAAGGCGCAGCCAAATTGATACGCATCATTGTCTCGTTAATTGTATAAGACATTGGAGTTCCTTTTGCGTCTTTTACCTGCTCGATATTAAAACCGCGCTCTAAATCTTTTTTTAAATATTTAGATGAAAAACCATCAAGAGCTAAAACCTGATTGATTTTTTCTCCTTCTGCTAAAGAAGTCTGTCCATTTGCTCTCGCTTGATTTTGATCTAACTGAACCCATAAATACTCTAAAGTATCTGGTGAATTGTTAGAATATGTGATTGTTTCTGCACCGGTTAATTTTGAATTTTTATCATCTAATTCAACATCAATTTTATAATCTGCCTGCTGTTGGTAATAAGCAGGGCCTGGCGCTCCAGAAGCTGTACGAAACATGTTTGGTGTTGCCAGCAAATCATACATCTGGCTGAATTTATTTGTGTCGTAACTGCCTTGCTGCTTAGGTGTCGCAGCTTTTTCCTGAGCAACTAACATTGCAGGAAAAATTAATAATAATGAAAGCTTTTTCATAAAAGTCTAATGGTAATTTTTGTCAGGGTGTGAAAATAACAATTAAAATATTAATTTAACATATTAATTAATACTTTAACAATTCTTTCCTTGAAGATTCTGTAAAGAGGACACTTCTTTTAGTACCAAATGCTGAAATATGTGTAATATTCTGCTGTTCAGAACTCCAGTCTACAAGTAGAGTATTTGAAATTTCGATCGATTTAAATTTATCGATATCTTTTATTCGCGAATAACAAATTAAAACATCACCGCTTTCTACTTCTTTTGACAAAAAAGTAATTGGCTTTGATTGTCCGTTTATCTTAATAGTGAAATTTTCAGCAAGATATTTTTTAAATAAATCAAGATCTGCAGGAGTTTCCTTTTCTGTTCCTACGAAAGTTTTTTTATGGTACTTTTTCTCCAGTGCATTATTCAAATCATCCACAAAAATGCGGGATGTAATTTGAATCATTTTTTTCTCTGCCGCATATTCAACCTGAAAAACACCAACATAAAATTTATGAAATGCAAAGGAAGAAAGCGACAGAAACAATATCCCGATAAAAGGATAAATCAATATTCTTTTCATTATTGAGAGGCATTCACTTTTTTAAATTCAGCATTTTTGTTGATTAAAAAATCAATCAACTCAAATTTTTGATCTTCATTAAGATGTCTTTTTGATTCCGGATCATTAGAACAAAACATCAAAAACAAATCAACTTCGTCTTTTTTCAAACCTAAAGTTTTAGTAAAGAAATCAGGTTTAAAATTAGCTTTAGAATATTCTACAAAGGCAATATCAGTGATTTCTTCTTCTTTTACATCATTTTTAGAAAGAAGTTTTTTAACATCTTTAAAAATTCGAACAAAGTCCATTCCGTATTTAATCGTTTGATCAGAATACATTACCGTATTTTTTGCAGTCGACAGTTTATCGTCTTCAAACTGCATATCAACATATTTCTGCGAGTTCTTATCTAACGATTGTACTTTTAAATCTTTACGAACCACTACTTCTTTTAATTCATTGCTCACCAAATCTAAAGGCACAGAAAAAAGTATTTGCGCACAGTCTTTTTCAGTCAAAACAATTTTTTTAGACTGAAAAGCCAAACCGGTAAAAACTAAAGTGTCTTTTGGCTGGGCCAAAATATCAAACAATCCGCCCGGACCAATAAAAGTTCTGGATTTTGCATTAATATTCATAACATACCCACTTTCTATAGCAAGTGATTTGTTTGTAACCTGACCGTGCAGCGACCTTCTTAAGCCATTTTGCCCAAGCATTATTTGACAAAATAAGCAAACAACGAATACTCCTAGTTTATTTTTCATTTTCAAGAATTATTAGATATTTTCGAGCTAACTCTGTTATTAAAAACATACTCATTGTTTTATTCTTTGTATTCAAAGATACGGCAAATTCGGCATCATCCACACAATATAATTGAAATCCTTTGATATCATCGACCGGAATTTTTAATCTTTCGGTATAATAATTTTCATCAAAAAGATACTCAATTTTTCTGAAAAGCATCTCTTTTTTTTCCACATTTACCTCTTTTTTTAACATTGCGGTACGTCCGGAAATTTTATTAAGGATTTTATCTATAGAAGTTGAAGTTGCGGTATAGACTTTTCGCTCTGCAGGCGTATATGTTTTTTGACCGTGCGGAACAATTCCTAAATTTTCAGTCGTAATTCCATGATTGTCATTTACCTTGACTTCTTTCAACTCAATTTCTTTCGCTGTCATTTTAATCACGAGCAGACTTAAAGTTAAATCTTCAGCAGAAATTCGGCGTTTATAAGGTTCTAAATTTACTGCCGAAAAAACCAAAACATCGCCTTCTTTAACCGCAATAGAAAATCTCCCGTCGGCATCAGAAATAGTCGAAACTTGTGTCGTGTTATTAATAATATTTACTCCGTCAACCGAAGTAGTTTTTTCGAAAATTTGTCCTAAAATTTCTTTAGAAGCTGCATTTTGCCCAAAACCAATTTGAACAAAAAATAGAATTAAAATTATATGTAGGGTATTATTTAACTTCACTCGCAATTATTTCTTTATACTTTACCGCTAATTCGCCTAGCAAAAATTCGGTTGAAGTTTTATTTTTAGAGTTCAAAATATTTGTAAACTGTTTATTATCGACAGCGTAATATTCAAAACCTTTTACATATTCTGCCGGAATTTTTAAACGATCCACAAAATGCTCCAGCGTAAACATTTTCTCTAAAAGTCTCATAAAAAATTCTTTCTGCTCCACTTCCACTTCTTTTTTCAGCATTGCTGTTCGGCCTGAAAAAAAGTTAAAAAGAGGATCTGCAGAAATTGATCCGCCTACCATTCCTGTAGCACTTGCTGTAGCATCTAAAGCTGTCGCTGTATGTAATTTTCTTTCGGCTTCTGTATATGATTTTTGTCCCGCCAGAACAATTCCCAGAGAAACAGCGTTTATATTATCGTATCTTTTTACAATAACTTCCTGTAATTGATGCACTACTAAATTCATTCTTACGGTAAAATTCAAATCGGTAAAATTTTCGCATGCAAGAGAAACCCTGTTTTCTTTAAACTGAATTGAAGAAAAAATAAGCACATCATCTGGTTTTGCCAAAATAGAAAAGGCTCCGGATGCATCAGTAGTGGTCATAACCTCAGTTTGAGAATTGACAACATAAACCCCTTCCAAATCATTTGTATTTGCCGTAATTTTCCCGTTTATAATCGTACGTTCCTGATTTTGAGACCAGGAATTCTGACTTATAACGGCAACTAAAAAAAATACAATATTCTTTGTCAAAATGAAAATATTAGGGAATTATTAAAAAGGTAAAAATATCCTAATGTCTTCCAAATTTAGTATTAATGAGTTGGTAAAAATATGTTAATTAAACTCCAATATCTCAATTATATTAGACAGACTTTTTTTAATATCTTTATCAAATAGAATTTGAGTTTAGAATTATGAAAAGCATTATCATCGCCAGCACATCTACCCTGCACGGCGGCAGTTATTTAGATTATTTACTACCTGCGTTACAATTACATTTTAAAAACTGTACCACTATTTTATTTATCCCGTACGCACGCCCTGGCGGAATATCTCACGACGAATACACCAAAAAAGCAGCAGAAGTTTTTGCTTCTATAAATATTAAACTTCAGGGAATTCATGAATTTGAAAGTCCTGAAAAAGCCATCCAAAATGCTGAAGGCTTTTTTACGGGCGGCGGAAACACTTTTTTGCTTGTTTCACAGCTATATAAAAACAACATTATGCAATTGCTTGCCGAAAAAGTTAAAAGCGGAACTCCTTATTTAGGAACCAGTGCCGGAAGTAATATTTGTGGGTTGTCAATGCAGACAACGAATGATATGCCGATTATTTATCCGCCGAGTTTTCAAACTTTAGGATTGATCCCGTTTAATTTAAATCCGCATTATTTAGATCCTGATACAAACTCACAGCATATGGGCGAAACTCGCGAAACCAGAATTAAAGAATTTCATGCTTTTAATGCAATTCCGGTTTTAGGTTTAAGAGAAGGAAGCTGGCTGGAAGTAAAAGGAGATAAAATAACTTTGAAAGGTTCTTTAAAAGCAAGACTCTTCAAACAAAACCAAACTCCGGAAGAACTAGAACCAGAAAGCGATTTAAGCAGTTTAAAATAAAGTTTTTCACCATATAAGTGATATAAGTTCATTTAAAAAAAGCTTGACAAAAAACTTATAATAACTTATATCACTTATATGGTTTAAAAAAATAACAGAAACAAAAAAGCCTCAAACAATGTTTGAGGCTTTTGAAGAGCGAAAGACGAGGCTCGAACTCGCGACAACCAGCTTGGAAGGCTGGAGCTCTACCAACTGAGCTACTTTCGCATTGCTGGTGCAAATATAAAAATAAAGTTAAGTTCAAAACAAGCTTTTTGGCAAAAAAAATTAATTAAAATCAACATTTTCTTATAACCTATTTAAAATTAAAAAGTTATAAAATCAATTATTTTTAAAAAATCATGAATATTATTAAAGAAATCCCATCAAAAGAAACTTATATCGTTCGTCAGCCAGTACTAAGACAAGGCAAACCTATCGAAAGCTGCATCTTTGAGGGTGACGATTTAGACACTACACATCATTTCGGATTGTTTAATAATGAAGATTTAATAGGAATTATTTCGTTATTCAATAAAATCAATCCTATATTTGCCGAAAAAAGTCAAGCACAAATTCGAGGGATGGCAGTTTTAGAAACGCATCAGAAAAAAGGATTTGGAGAAGCCTTAGTTAAGCATTGTGAAACCTACTGCAATGACAACAAAGTGGATTTGATTTGGTTTAATGCTAGAACCGCCGCAGTTGGCTTTTACAGAAAAATGGGATACCAACCCCTAGGTAAACCATTTGATATTAAAGATGTTGGCGAACATTATTTAATGTTTAAAAATTTATAAAATGAGGAAACTTTACTTTCTTTTATTGGTATTAAGTTTAATTAGCTGTAAAAAAGAGGCTCCTAAACCAGCTCCGGTTACAGTAAAAAAAGCACCACCAATTATACTTACTGATGAACGAAAAGTAGAAGTTGATACGGCACTTTTAAGTACTTTTAAGAGTGAAACGCTGAAACAATTTTATACTTCATCTGAAAATAAAACCGTTTGGGGAAACCTAAAAAAGAGGCAATACGTATTATCTCAGTTAGAAAAATCAGAAGAATTAGGGCTTAATCCAGAAGATTATAAAGCTGCGCAGCTGGAAAAATTTGAAAAAAGAATCAGCAGTCTAAACGATGCCGACCTCGCAACGTATGATATTTTACTGACTTATAACTTTGAGAAGTATTTAGAACATTTATATAAAGGAAAACTTGATCCTAAAAAATTGTATACCGATTGGGATTTAGACGAAAAAACATTTGATATTAACAGTGTTTTAATTAATGCTTTTAATAAAAACAAATTAGACAGCATTGTTGAAAATGTTCAGCCTAAATCTATCGTATACAAACAATTACTAAAGTCACTTGAAATTATTAATTCGTTTCCTGATGAAGATATTGCTACTATTGAATCTTTAAAGAAAATTACTTTAAATGATACCAATAATGAGGTAATCAACATTAAAAAGAAACTTTTATTCTGGAAAGACATGACTGGAAAAGACAGTCTTACGGATAAATACGATCAAAAGACTTTCGAATCAATCAAAAAATTTCAGGCAAGACATGGTTTAGCCGATGATGGCGTTATTGGACCGGGAACTATCAGTGCTTTAAATTATTCTAAAGAAAAAAGAAAACAGCAGATTATTGCGAATCTAGAACGCTGGAGATGGTATCCGAATGAATTTGCCGAAAATTATTTTCTGATCAATATTCCGGATTACAGCTTAAATGTTGTCGAAAATCAGGACACGACTTTGGTGCGAAATATTGTAGTAGGAACCAGTAAAAGAAAAACACCTATTATTACATCTGTTTTAAAAACGGTTGTTTTTAACCCAACATGGACCGTTCCGCCAACTATTTTAAAAGAAGATGTTGTTCCGGCAATGAAACGCAACCGAAATTATTTAGCAAAGAAAAACATAACGATTTACGACACATCAGGAAATGTTGTCGATCCGCATGCGTGGAACGAAAACAAACCTAATAATTACAGATATGTTCAAAGTCCGGGTTACAACAACTCATTGGGATTAATGAAGATTTTGTTTCCAAATCACCACAGTGTTTATTTACATGATACTAATCACAGAAATTATTTTGAACGCAGTAACCGTTCATTAAGTTCTGGCTGCGTTCGTGTTGAAAATCCGCTGGAATTGGCTGAACATATTTTAGATGATCCTGAAAGGTTTTCAAAAGTAAAGATTGATACTATAATTGCATCTAAAAAAACCATGAGTTTTAAAATCACCAAAAAATATGCTTTATATCAATGGTATTGGACGGCTTGGAGCAAAAAAAATCAGCTCATTTTCAGAGCTGATATTTATAATCTTGATTCAGATTTGTATACTAAGTTAAGAAATTAACTTCTCTTCCATCGTAAAGCTTCTTGACGGATGGTAGATATACAAACATGATTTGTCTTTAATAGTTTGGATTATTTCGTCTGTCAATTCAACCGGAAGGGCTGGACAGCCTTGGCTTCTGCCTAATCTTTTGTGATCTCTGATGAAAGATTCAGAAACATAATCAGCTCCATGCATTACAACTCCTCTTTCGCGGGCGTTGTCGTTTAAACCTCTTTCAAGACCGTCTAAACGTAATGAAGCTCCGTGTTTTCCCTGGTAGATTTCACCTGTTGCATAAAAACCTAAACTACTTTTAAATGAAGAGTTTAAGTTAGAAAATGCCGAAGCAAATTCTTCTCCTGTATTTCTTCCGTGAGCCACTAAAGAGTTAAACAACACCGTATTTGTAGTCATATCAATTACCCAAAGACGTTTGGTGTTTGATGAAAGACTAAAATCAATTAAGGTTAGAATGTTTTTTTGAACAATTCCTCTTTCTTTCAATAGATAAAAACCTTTCACTGCTTCAGTAAAAGTTCTAAGTTCAGGAAGTTTACAATTGTTTGGATTTAATGTATTATAAACATTTTCAATTCTTGCTTCAACAGAAAGGTTTGTTTCAACTTTTGCAATACCTTTTGTTCTTACAGATTTCAATTCGGGAGTGTTTTTTGAATCTTTACCAAAAGATAATAGAAAAAACACCATCAGCGGATAAATTTTGTAAATCATTGAATTTCTTTAGGTTAATAATAAATTTGGGTAAGGCAAAAGTAGAAATTTTTGAAAATACACAAAATAAAACACTGTAAATCAGGCTTTTTTTGTTGAAAATTTAACATTATTAACATAAAAAGTATCTTTCTGTAAGATTTTTTCTCACGCAAAAAATCATAATATTTTGGGTGCTTTTCTTAAAAAAAGGTAAAAAAAGTGGAAATTTTGAAACTAAAACTGTAACAAGTGAAACAAAATGAAGTCTATTATTCTTAAATTAAAGTACTTTTACAATCATTTTTCGCTTAAAATTCCATGAACAAACTTGTTTTTCTAACGTTACTTTTATCTACTTTTTTGTGTTTCAGTCAAAAAAAGGCATTGCAGGCGAAGTCTATTTCGCAAAACATTTCTATTGACGGAAAACTAGAGGAAAGCGCATGGGAAAATGCCGGAATTGCTTCAGACTTTATAACATTAGAACCTGATAACGGAAAAGCTGCTCCGGAGAATAAAAAATCTACTGTCAAAGTTTTATATGATAATGACGCCATTTATATTGGCGCTATGATGTATGATGATGAACCTGATAAAATTTTAAAAGAGATTTCGCAGCGTGATAATTTTGGAACTGCAGATATTTTTGGTGTCTTTATAAATGGTTTTAATGACGGCCAACAGGATTTTATGTTTTACGTCTCGGCAGCTGATGTTCAGGCAGATTGTATTATGACCGATGCAAATGGTGAAGATTATTCCTGGGATGCTGTTTGGATCAGCAAAGCTTCGATTACCGAAAACGGATGGGTTGTTGAAATAAAAATCCCATATTCTGCCTTGCGTTTTTCGCAAGAAAACAAACAAACCTGGGGAATTAATTTTTTCAGGGAAGTTAAACGTACACGATACAAATACACATGGAACTTTGTCGATAAAAAAATCGGGACATTTACGCAGCAAGCCGGAACTTTAGAAGGAATTGAAAATATAAAACCTCCTACCCGATTGTTTTTTATGCCTTATGCATCTTATTATTTGAATGCCGGAGAAGGACAAAAAACATACGGAACTGTAAAAGGAGGAATGGACATAAAATACGGAATCACCGATGCTTTTACTGTTGATGCTATTTTAATTCCGGATTTTGGACAGACTAAATACGACGATCAGATTTTGAATTTAGGTCCGTTTGAACAGCAGTTCAATGAAAACCGAGCTTTTTTTACCGAAGGAACAGATTTATTCAATAAAGGAAATATGTTTTATTCGAGAAGAATTGGCGGTAAACCTTCTGTTGAACCAGATTTAAAAGACAATGAAGAAGTTATTGAAACCGTACAAAATGTCAATCTTATTAATGCTTTAAAACTTTCAGGACGAACTAAAAACGGTTTGGGAGTGGGAATTTTAAATGCGGTTACCGAAAAAACTTTTGCGACAATAAAAGATACAATTTCCGGCGAAACCAGACGTGAGGTTGTAGAACCGCTTACAAACTATAATGTTTTGGTTTTGGATCAGCGTTTTAGAAAAAATTCATCGGTTACTTTTATCAATACAAATGTGACCAGAAATGGTCATTATAAAGATGCCAATGTAACGGGTTTAGCATGGGATTTAAATACTAAAGCAAACACGTACAGTTTATTTGGAAATGTAAAATACAGTTCTATAAATGATAAAGAAGATACAAACGGTATTTTCTCAACTGTAGGATTTGCAGAAACAAGCGGTAAATATCGCTATAGTTTAGGTACTGATTTTGTTTCTAAAGATTTTGACCCAAATGATTTGGGAATTAATTTCTATACCAATTATTACAATTTTTACGGAAATGCGAATTACAGGATTCTAAACCCAACGAAGCTTTTTAATAGTTTTAGAATTGACTATGAAATGTATTCTGAATTCAATAAAGATTCAGGAAAAGTTCAGGCAAACCGAATTGAAGCGGAAGTCAATTTAAGTACCGTAAAAAACAATTATTATGGAGCTGGACTTTCTGTTTCACCATTAGAATCTCATGATTATTACGAACCAAGAGCAGACAACAGGTATGTTATAATTCCGAGAAAATTTGATTTTTGGGGAAGCATTTCGACAAATTACAATCACAAATTTGCTATCGATATTAATCCGTCATTATCTGTTGCTGATGAACCCGGAAGAGCCGCTTATGGCACCGACATTAGTCCGAGATATCGTTTTAATGATAAACTTTTACTGGTTTATACTTTTAGTTTTCTTAAAAGAAATAATAACAAAGGTTATATCGACGGTTATGATGACGACGATAATGAAAGCACTCCCGAAACTGTTGTTTTTGCTAATCGTGACGTTATCACATACGCCAATACCATATCAGGAAAATACGCCATTAACAGCACTATGACACTTAATTTAGCCGTTCGTCAATATTGGTCTTCGGCAGAAAATAAAGATATTTTAAAGCTTGAAGCAGATGGAACTCTGGATCCGTATCCGCAATATACCGAAAATAAAAACTCAAGTTTTTATTCCTGGAATGCCGATTTATCGTATTCATGGTGGTTTGCACCCGGAAGTCAGCTTTCGGCTTTATATAGAAATAATGCTTCTAATTTTGAACGTATTATCGATAAGGATTTCAAACACAACGTAACGAGCTTATTGACTAACGACGCCTTAAAACATATTTTTTCTGTTAGTGTAAAATATTTTATAGACTATAACGCTGTCAAAAATAAGGTTAGAAAAAGAGCTTAGCGTGAATTAATTTTAAAAAATAAAGAGTTCTATAATTAATTTAGTATTTTTTGTTACACTTCATTTTATTAAACATAAATGTCATTAAGCTTTCTCTCCAAATTTTAGAAATGGCTTATCTTTGTAAAAAACAAAAATGTAATGAACAAAAAAGTTATCCTTATGATTTTAGATGGTTGGGGAAAATCTCCTGACCCTAAAGTATCTGCAATAGACAATGCAAATGTTCCATTTATAAATAGTCTTTACAAAAATTACCCAAGCGCTCAATTGCGTACTGACGGATTAAACGTAGGTTTACCTGAAGGTCAAATGGGAAATAGTGAAGTTGGGCACATGAACCTTGGTGCCGGAAGGATTGTATATCAGGATTTAGCAAAAATTAATTTAGCCGTAGCGCACAAAACACTTGCCAAAGAACAAGTGTTAATCGATGCTTTTACTTACGCTAAAAACAACAATAAAAAAGTACACTTTTTAGGATTAGTTTCTGATGGAGGTGTTCACTCTCATACTTCTCACTTACGTGGATTAATCGACGCTTCGCAAGAGTATGGTTTAGATCAGGTCTATATTCACGCTTTTACAGACGGACGTGACGTTGACCCGAAATCCGGAGCAAAGTACATTCATGATTTAGATGAATATATTAAAGATACTCCGGTAAAAATTGCTTCTATCGTTGGTCGTTATTATGCAATGGACCGTGATAAACGTTGGGAACGTGTAAAACTAGCTTACGATTTAGTAGTAAACGGAGTTGGAATTCCATCTACAAACGCTGTAGCAAGTGTTCTTGACAGTTATGCACACGATGTTACTGACGAATTTATCGAGCCGGTTGTAATTGTAAATGAAGAACAAAAACCTTTGGCAACTATTATTGAAGGCGATGTTGTCATCTTCTTTAACTTTAGAACAGACAGAGGACGTGAACTTACTGAAGCACTTTCTCAACATGATTTCCACGAGCAAAACATGCACAAGTTAAACTTGTATTATGTAACGCTTACGAACTACGACGAAACGTATCAAAACGTAAAAGTCGTTTACAATAAAGATAATATCACGGAAACGCTTGGTGAAGTTTTAGAAAAAGCGGGCAAAAAACAAATTCGTATTGCTGAAACGGAGAAATATCCACACGTAACTTTCTTCTTTTCAGGCGGAAGAGAAACTCCTTTTGAAGGTGAATCAAGAATTTTGAGAAATTCTCCAAAAGTTGCAACTTACGATTTACAGCCAGAAATGAGTGCTTACGAACTTGCTGATGCTCTTGTTCCTGAATTGAACAAAGGCGAAGTTGATTTCGTTTGTTTAAACTTTGCAAACGGAGACATGGTTGGACACACAGGAATTATGAGTGCTGCAATTAAAGCTTGTGAAGCAGTTGACGCTTGCGCGAAAAAAGTAATCGATGCTGCTCTTGCAAACGACTACACGACAATCGTAATTGCTGATCACGGAAACTGCGAAACAATGATCAATCCTGACGGAAGCCCAAATACTGCACACACAACAAACCCAGTACCGATTATTTTAGTTGACAAACAATTGAAAAATATTCAGGATGGTGTTCTTGGCGACATCGCTCCTACTATTTTAGAATTAATGGGAGTCCAGCAGCCAAACGCAATGACTTGTCATTCGTTATTATAAAAACTAATTTTTTATATAAAAAAGGGACTAATTTTAAAATTAGTCCCTTTTGTTTTTAAGCATTTTTGTCATTTCGAGGAACGAGAAATCTCCGTAAGTAGCTCTACAAAGATTGACGACATTAGGAACGGAGCTTCTTGCGGAGATTTCTCGTTCCTCGAAATGACAAGATTGTGTATATTACATTATAAAATAATGATACAATTGTTCAACACCATAAATCACAAGTCCGATAATCCCTCCTACCAAAGTTCCGTTGATTCTGATGTATTGAAGATCTTTTCCTATTTCTAGTTCTAATTTTTCCGAAACTTCTTTTCCGTCCCAGCTTTTTACGGTTGATGAAATTAAATCTCCAATTACCTTTTTATTGTTTAGAAGAACAGATAGCAAATCATTTTTGATAAAATTATTGATTTTGTCAATCATAATGGT
Source organism: Flavobacterium panici (assembly GCF_903819335.1). GTDB lineage: Bacteria > Bacteroidota > Bacteroidia > Flavobacteriales > Flavobacteriaceae > Flavobacterium > Flavobacterium panici. The sequence continues at coordinate 27,854 of NZ_CAIJDE010000038.1, forward strand.
GTCTTCTTTAATACCATTTCCAAAAGTTTGAATTAAACCCGAAACACTATTTTTAATAGACGATTCATCGCCTTTATTTAAATCATTAGTTATTGAGAGTTTTATTTCGTCCCAAATTCCGTTGATATAATCCTGAACTTCTTTTTTTCCTGCAAAACTCAAAATCATATCGTTGATTTTAACTCGCATTTCTTCGGAATTTTTGACTTTCTCCAAAAAATTAAAAATATACTCATCAATCTTTTGGCGCACTGCGCTGTCCGGTTTTTTAGCTTCATTTAAAAAATCCTGTAAACCATTAAAAACACCTTCGGTAATACTTTTATCAGCCAGTCCGAAGCTTAAAAACGGAGTCGATGCTTTTACTTTTTGTCTGATTAAATCTTTATTATTAGTCAATTCGCTGCTCATTACTTCCAGAAGATTTGTCAGCATTTGATTTTTTAAATCCCCTTTTTGCAAAGGTTCTAAAGCAACTGCAACCCAGTCACCGAAGTTTATTCCTTCCAGTTTTTCTTTAAATTGAACCTGAATAAATCTTTTCACATCTTCATCTTTTATGGTTCTCAAAATTCCGGGAATAAGATTTACCGCAACAACATTCGCAATTTTATCTGCATTTTCTTCCTCTGAAAGCCATTCTGAAGCTTTTGTAGCAAAGTTGAATTCATCGAGTTTAATTTCCAGTTTTTCTCGATTTAGAAATTCTTCTGAAACAAAATTCCCGAGATTTTCTCCAATTTCATTTTTCTTCGTCGGAATAATAGCCGTATGCCAAATCGGAATCCCAAGCGGATGGCGAAATAAAGCTACAACCGCAAACCAATCGGCAATTCCACCAACCATTGCCGCTTCGCTAAAAGCCTGCAGTATTGGAATTTTAAAATAAATAGCAATTATAAAAAGAAGCACCGCAAAACCCAAAAGCGCCAAAGCACTTGCCTGCATTTTCCTTAAAGCTTTTATTTTAACTATATCTTGATCTGTAGCAGTTTCCATGATTATCACATTTTACTACTAATTTATGGCTTTTTTCTGAGATATTAAATTAAAAACCCAACTCATCGCAATGAAAGAGTTTGCCACGAATTACACAAATTTTCACGAATTACTTTGTCTTTAAAAATTATTCCAAATTTAGAATTCGTGCTAATTCGTGAAATTCGTGGCGAAAAAACCTAATTCGTGGCAAAAAAAATTACTCAAAAAATAATATTAAAAATTGTACTTTTGCGAACTGAAAATCTGAAAAATATGATTATCCAAAAAACGAGAGAGGAAATCGAATTAATGCGCGAAAGTGCTTTGATCGTATCGAAAACATTAGGAATGATTGCTTCTGAAATTAAAGAAGGAGTTACTACATTATATCTGGACAAATTAGCCGAAGAATTCATTCGTGATCACGGTGCAGTTCCTAGCTTTTTAGGATTGTACGGTTTCCCGAATTCACTTTGTATGAGTCCGAATTCTCAGGTTGTACACGGGATTCCGAATAATACACCTTTACAAAGTGGTGATGTAATTTCTGTAGACTGCGGTGCGTTCAAAAACGGATATCATGGAGATCACGCTTATAGTTTCGAAATTGGAGAAGTTGCGCCAGAAGTTAAAAAACTTTTGCAGATAACTAAAGAATCTCTTTACGTTGGGATTAGAGAATTTAAAGCCGGAAATCGCGTAGAAGATGTTGGGAATGCGATTCAAAAATATACAGAATCTCACGGTTACGGAGTTGTTCGTGAATTGGTTGGACATGGTTTAGGACAAAAAATGCACGAAGAACCTGAAATGCCAAACTACGGAAAACGCGGTCGCGGAAAACTTTTTGTTGAAGGAATGGTGGTTGCCATTGAACCTATGATTAACATGGGAACAAGAAACATCAAACAACATAAAGACGGCTGGACAATTACAACTGCAGACGGAAAAGCAAGCGCGCATTTCGAACATGATGTAGCGTTAATAGATGGTAAACCAGAATTATTATCGACTTTCCAATACATCTACAAAGCATTAGGAATCGAAAGCAACGAAGAAGACGAATTTAGAAAAGTGCCGTTAGTATTATAACACGGATTTCACGAATTTGCACGGATTAATACTGTGGTGAAATTTCACGGATTGAAAGATTGAATGAAGAATGAATGATGAGTGAATTATATTTAAGAGATGAATCCTATAAAATTATTGGGATTTGTATGGAGGTCCATAAAATTTTAGGAAAAGGACATAGTGAAAAGGTTTATGGAGATGCTTTAGAATATGAATTTCAACGAAATGAGATTCCTTATAATCGTGAATTAAGATATAATATCGCTTACAAAGACATTGTATTACCAAGTTACTATTTTGCAGACTTCGTTATTTTCGATGAAATTATTTTAGAGCTTAAAGCGATTGCAACATTAACAACAAGTGAAATCAAGCAGACATTAAATTATTTGGCTGCATCAAAAAATAAATTAGGCCTATTAGTCAATTTTGGAGAAGACAGCCTTAAATACAAAAGAATAATACTATAACCCAAATCAAAAGTTCGTGAAATTTCACCACAGTATTAATCCGTGTTAATTTGTGAAATTCGTGTTCAAACTTATTTAACTGTGAAAAAACTATTCAAACTAGTACTTAATACAATCCCGCGTCCTTTATTAATTCGTTTGAGTTATGTAGCGCGTCCTATTTTAGCTTTATCATTAAAAGGAAGTAAATTTACTGACCCTATTGATGGCAGAAGCTTTAAATCGTTTTTACCTTACGGGTACGGAAAACAGCGTAACAATGTGCTTTCGCCAAGTACACTTTCTTTAGAAAGACACCGTTTGCTTTGGTTATATTTAAACGATCAGACTGATTTTTTTACAGCACCAAAAAAAGTACTTCATTTTGCTCCGGAACAAGCTTTTTATAAAAGATTCCGCAAGCAGAAAAACCTGAATTACACGACAACCGATTTGTTTTCGCCTTTGGCAGATGTAAAAGCAGATATCTGTAATTTACCATTTAAAGACAACGAATATGATGTGATTTTATGTAATCACGTTTTAGAACATATTCCGGATGATACAAAAGCAATGCAGGAATTATTCCGCGTTTTAAAACCGGGCGGAATGGCGATTTTACAAATTCCACAGGATTTAAACCGTGAAGTTACTTTCGCAGACGATTCAATTACAGATCAAAAAGAGCGTGCTAAAATATTCGGACAATACGATCACGTTCGTATTTACGGACGCGATTATTTCGATAAATTAAGAAGCATTGGTTTTATTGTAATTGAAGAAGATTATACCAATAAAATTTCACCAGAATTAGTAGAAAAATACTGTTTGGCAAAAGGCGAGATTATTCCGCTTTGCTTTAAACAGGAAAACTAATTTTTTCACGATATAAGTGATATAAGTTCATTTTAAAAGAGTTTTCAAATTATTGATATTTTGAAAACTCTTTATTTTTTTGCCCAATAACTAATTTACAAGCCAACCAAATCCCTAAACCTTGGAACCTACAAAATCATTTCAGTTCTGTTTTGACATCAGTTTTGAAAAAAATCTGAATGTTTATATTCCAACATCCTACATCGTTGAGAATACCGATGAAATCAAATATCTGGACAAAAAAGCAACCGCCGGAATAATTCAAAGTTTCGGAATTGTTTTTGACGATTTAGATTCGAATACAAAAAAAATACTGACTGCCTGCGAGTCTTTAAAACCTGAATTCATATTCAAAAAATTCAGTGCCAAAATAAAATCGGCAAAAACCATTGCTGATTTACAAAAAGATTCAAAAATTGAGTTTGCAATCCGTCAGCATTTAAAATTAAATCTGTCTTCTTTTTACAGTTTAATTGTTGAAGGACAATTTCCGTTGTCGATAAACATTGGCCCTGAAAAAGATTTTTACCGTTCGAGAGTTGATATTAGTCCGCTTTATTTTGAACCTCAAATTCAATTTGACAAACACGCCGAAGGAATTACGTATACCCTTTCTTTAAAAGAAAATGAAACAGCTTTTTTACCAATGGAAAGCAATGTTGATATCCTTTTAGATGAACCGGGCTGGTTGATTATCAATAAAAAATTAGGTCAGTTAACAGCCCTTAATGCTAAAAAACTGATGCCTTTTTTAAAGAAAAAATCAATCGAAATACCTTCAAAATTAGTTGATGATTATTTTAAAAATTTTATTCCTGAAATAGCTAAAAAAATTGATATCGAAGCAACAGGTTTTGAAATTGAACAGCGTGATGAAATCACTTCCTGCACGATTCAGCCGATTTACGATTTCTTTAAAAACTGTTATTACCTCAACCTTTATTTTGATTATAACGGCTATTCATTTGACGGAAGTAAAACAAAGAAAACACATTCGTTTGTAGATTTCAGTGTTGCAAATGAACCTAAAATCATTCAGTTTAAACGAAATGCTGATGAAAATTTGTATGTCGATAAATTAACCGAAATTGGTTTAATAAAAATCAAAAACGAGTTATTTGGATTAAATTCTGAGGCTGAAACTTCAGATCCTTATATCAACATTCAATTGATAATTGACAATAAAGAAAAGCTGGAAAGTTTAGGTTTTAACATTCAAAATTTAAAGCTGGAAAGCAAAGAAATTGTTACTTCAAATCATACCGTTTCTGCGTCAAAAGATACAAATGGAGATTGGTTTGACATCAAAATTATCATTACAATTGGGTCGTATACAATTAATTTCAGCGAAATTATTCCGAATATAAAAAGCAAAGAAAGACTCTTTCCTCTTCCTGATGGAAACTATTTTTTGATTCCATTAGAATGGTTCAGCAAATACAGTTCGCTGGCAAAACTCGGAAAAATAGAAAGCGGAACTTTACTTTTACGCAAAAGTAATTTCACTGCCCTTGATGCTATTGCCGAAATCAAAGACGATGTAACTTATAAAGCTGAATATGTGGCTTCTGATTTATTAAAAGCAACTTTAAGACCGTATCAAATTGACGGTGTAAAATGGCTTTTAGGGCATTTTAATTCCAATTTGGGCGCTTGTCTGGCAGATGATATGGGACTTGGGAAGACGTTACAGACTTTAGCCGTTCTGGTTGCCGTTCAGGAACAATTAGGATTTACGACTAAAACTACCAATTTTGATTTATTTGCAAACGAAACTACTGTAGAAAGAGAACCGCTTAAAACTTTGATTGTTTTACCTTCTTCATTGGTTTTTAACTGGTACAACGAATCTGCAAAGTTCACTCCGCATTTTTCGAAAATGCAATATGTGGGGAATGACCGAAAACAATTAGTCGCAAGACTAGCAACAACTGATTTAATTTTTACCAGTTACAGCATCGTTCATCGTGATATTTCAATTTTAGAAAAATATGATTTTCGTTATTTGATTTTGGACGAAAGTCAATACATTAAAAATAAAAATTCTAAGATTTTTAAAGCCATAAACAAAATAAGTACGGGTCATAAAATTGCTTTAAGTGGTACGCCAATCGAAAATTCGCTTGACGATTTATGGTCGCAAATGCAGTTTATAAATCCGGATATTTTGGGAACTTATAATTTCTTTGCAGAAAATTTTAAAATTCCGATTGAGAAAAAGCAGAATGAAGATGTTTTATCTGAATTAAAAAATCTGGTTCAGCCTTATATTTTGCGACGAACCAAGGAACAGGTTTTAAAGGATTTACCTGAATTATCAGAGCAGATTTATTATTGTGAAATGGACCCTGAACAGGAAAAATTATATGAACAGGAAAAATCAAAAGCGCGTAACTTTTTATTAAAAATGGATGGCTCAAGTCCTGACAAAATCAGCATTATTAATACGCTGATGAAGTTAAGACAACTGAGTAACCACCCAAAAATGGTAGATCAGGAATCTGAAATTGATTCGGGAAAATATATTGCGGTTACTAATTATCTCGAAAATTTAGTCAAAGCAAAACAGAAAGTAATCATTTTCAGTTCGTTTGTTACCAACCTGCATTTCTATACAGATTGGTGCAAGGAAAACAAAATAACCTATTGTGAAATTACAGGCGAAACGCCAGCCAGCAAAAGAGAACAGCAGGTAAAACTGTTTCAGGAAAAAGAAGAACCTTTATTGTTTTTTATTTCGCTAAAAGCCGGAGGAGTTGGTTTGAATATTACCAAAGCTTCTTATGTTTTATTTTTAGATCCTTGGTGGAATCCTTTCGCAGAAAAACAAGGAGTTGGAAGGGCACACCGAATTGGGCAGCTGAATAAAGTAAACGTTGTTCGTTTTATTTCGAAAAATACAGTAGAAGAAAAAATCATCAAACTGCAGGAAAATAAAAAGCTTTTATCTGATTCACTTTTAGAAGAAAGCTACATAAATGATGAGATCGAAGCTAATTTAGAATACATTTTAAATTCTTAATAAATCGCTTCATCCAATAAATGGCATCTTATTACGTTTAATAAAATTCTTATATTTACAATCTTACAACGTAATAAGATGCCAAAATTTTTATATCAAAGTTTGCTTTTGTTTTTTGTTTTTACTTTCGCGAAAGCTCAGGAAATACAAACTGAAGTAGTTCCTCCATACAATATCAAAACCGTTACTTTTGTTCAGAATGGCAATAATGTTGTTCCCATATTTGAATTGAATTCTACATTTGAATTTCAGTTTGATGATTTATTTGGTAACGAAGCCAATTATTATTTTGAAATCACACATTGCGATTATAACTGGAAACCAACTGATATTCCGAAAACAGATTATTTAAGAGGTTTTGACGGTCAGAGAATTACAGATTATTCGAACTCATTTAATACGCTTCAGGTTTATTCACATTACCGACTGGCGTTTCCAAATCAATTTACAACGCAGTTAAGATTGTCCGGAAATTACATCCTGAAAATTTTAAATGAAGATAAAGAAGTTGTTTTCTCCCGAAAATTCATTTTATACGAAGATCATTGTACGGTGGCGGCACAGGTAAAAAGAACCCGAAACCTCAGCAATATTGACTACAAACAGAATTTGGATTTTTCGATTGTTTCAAATGATATTACATTTCAAACTCCAATTCAAAATGTAAAAGTTCTTTTATTACAAAACGGAAATTTCAACACTGCCATTAAAAATATTCCACCGCAATACACGATTGGGAATCAACTGGTTTATAAATACGATGGGGAAACGCAATTTTGGGGCGGCAATGAATTTTTATATTTTGAAAATAAAGACATTCGTGCTGCAAATAATAATGTTGGTAAAGTGGGCGCTAACAACGATATTTACAATGCTTATTTGTATACCAATGCTGCAAGAGGAAATCAAATTTATACCAATTATCAGGATGTAAACGGTAATTTTGTTGTGAAAAACATAAATGGTTCAGACAACAGTATTGAAGCTGATTATGCCTGGGTTTATTTCACGCTTTCGGCTCCGGCTTTCAGGCTTAACAAAGATATTTATGTTACAGGAATGTTCAATAATTACAGCTTATCACCAGAATATAAACTGGATTATAATACTGATAAAGCCGTTTTTGAAAAAGCAATAATGATCAAACAAGGTTTTACTAATTTTCAATACACTGTTGCAGATAAAAAAGGTAATATAGATAATGAAAATGCCGTTGATGGTAATTTTTATCAAACAGAAAATGAGTATACTATATTAGTTTATTACAAAGAAAGTACAGATCGTTATCAAAGAGTTATTGGAAAAGGCAATGCAAACTCCATAAACATAGTTAATTAAAACATTGTTAAGGTTTTAGGTTTCCTAGTTTTTTTTCGTAGCTTTGTGCCTATAACTCACACAGATTTACTAGGTTAATATGGTTTCTCAAATTACACGAGGCATAAAAATATCGGTTCTAACTAGTTTTGAAGGCACTTACTTCAAGAACTACAAGATTCACTTTGCTTTTAGTTACGTAGTTACAATCGAAAATCATAGTAAAGATTCTGTTCAGCTAACTTCTCGCCACTGGGAAATCCACGACTCATTAAATGATTTAGATATTGTTGATGGTGAAGGCGTTATAGGCAAAAAACCTGTTTTAAAACCAGGTGAAAATCACACTTACAGCTCTGGTTGTTTATTATCATCTCCTTACGGTGCTATGAAAGGTCATTTTAATATGATCAATTTCACTACAACTAAAACTTTCAAAGTTATTGTGCCTACTTTTAGAATGTGCGCTCCTTTTGCATTGAATTAATTCAGCGTTTTATTTCAATTACTTCTTCTTTTGTGATGGCATAAACTTGGTCATTTTCTTCGGGAATCAAATAAAAATTGCCTGTGAATTCTCCAAAAGAAGGAAAAATCAATTGATGCGGTTTTCTAAAAAAACAGGACAAACTTAAAAATTGTCTCCCTAATCCTTTTAGTTTTATTCCCGGATGAATGTGTCCGCAAAAATTAAAAAAGTTTTCTCTTGTTGTGGGATGGTGCGTTAATAGAAAATCATCGATTATCAATTCTTCGTAAATTTCGATATTTAAATCAGCGTAGTTTTTTTTTGAAATAATATCATGATTTCCTTCCACTAGAATAATCTGCTGAGAAACAGTTTTAGTCCAATCTGCAAAAAAATCCCATTCGTTATTGATTTTACTGTGGAATAAATCTCCAAGAAAAATAATCGTTTCAGAATCAAATAGATTCAACACTTCATTTAATCTTGCAAAATTTTCCAAAACCGCTTTCTCCGGAATTGCCATTCCGTGTTTTCTAAAATGTGCAATTTTTCCCAAATGCAAATCAGAGATTAAGAGCATCTTCTTTTCTTCCCAAAAAGCAGCTCCGGATTGATGCAAAACGAAATTTTGATTGTTGATACTGATCTTCATATTGTAATTATTTCATGTAACTCGCTGTCATTTTTTTAATTCTTTCCTGTAATGTTTCGCTGGATATTTTTTCACGTAAACGATCTGTAATTATAGGAAAACTAAATGGCGTTGGCTTTTTGCATTGTTTCCAGACAATATTCTGGTTATTTATTCTTTCCATAGCCTGAATTAAACGTCCTTCTTCTAACTGATGTTCAAAGGTTTCAATATAAGCCTGCTGTAATAATAAATTATCGGGTTCATAATCCCTAAAAACTTCAAAAAGCAATTGTGAACCACTTTGCAAATGTTTTGTTTTAACTGGTTTTCCGGGCATTCCGGTAAAAACTAAACCCGCGATTACGGCAATATCACGAAATTTTCGACGCGCCATTTCGGTTGCGTTTAAGCTTTTCTGCAAGTCATGATGAACATATTCTGTAGTAAACAAATTATTATCAAAAACAGACTGCATATCAATTTCCTGATCAGAAAGAAGTTCAAATCCGTAATCATTATACGCCAGCGAAAAAGTAATTGGCGACAATAAACTTATTCTATAGGAAATTAAACTAGCCATTGCTTCGTGAACATAACGTCCTTCAAAAGGATAAAAAATCGCATGAAAACCTTCGCGTGTTTTAAAAGTTTCTATTAAAAATTCGTCATTATTAGGTACAATACTTTCTTTTCTTTGTCTGTTGAAAATAGGTTTCAAAGCTTTTAATTCGGGCGTTAAATTTTCTGTATTTGCCGCATACAATTCTTCCCGAAGCAATTCACTCATTTGTGCCGATAAAGTCATTCTTCCTCCCATCCAGCTTACAACCCGCGCTGTTTTTTTAGGATCTGCTTTTCGAACTAAAACCTGCATATTTTTAATTTGAAATAATTCGAGTCGTCTTCCGGCAAAAGTAAAAACATCACCTCGCTGTAATTTTGAGGCAAACCATTCTTCGACAGTTCCAATAAATCCTCCGCTTAAAAATTTCACATTTAAAACTGCATCGCCCACAATTGTTCCCATTTGCATTCTGTGATGCATGGCAATAAAACGGCTGTTAATTTTATAACGTCCGTCTTCTTCAATTTCTACTTTTTTAAATTCGTCGTAAGCTTGTAAACTCTGGCTTCCGTTTGTGATGAAATTTAAAATCCAGTTCCAGTTTTCTTTCGTTATGTTTTGATAACAGAAAGTTGTTTTGACTTCTTCATAAATTTCATCTGGAAAAAATCCGTCAGAAACGGCGAGAGTATTAAGATATTGAACCAAAACATCCCAGCTGTTTAAATACGGCATCCGGTCTTCGACAACCGTTTTGGCAACTGCTTTTTTTAATGCCGAAGCTTCAATTAATTCCATCGCATGTGTGGCGAGAAAGTAAATCACACTTTCCTTTCCCGGCTGATGTCCGCTTCTTCCTGCTCTTTGCAGAAATCTGGCAACTCCTTTTGGTCCGCCAACCTGAATTATGGTTTCAACAGGTGCAAAATCGACACCAAGATCTAAACTCGAAGTACAAACCACGACTTTTAATTCTTCGTTTCTAATTGCGTCTTCAACCCACAAACGAGTTTCTCTGCTGATACTGCCGTGATGCATCGCCATTTCACCTGCAAACTCCGGATATCTTTCTAAAATAGCCTGAAACCAAATTTCGCAGGCAGAACGTACGTTGGTAAAAATTAAAGTTGTTTTACTCTTTCGGATGATTTTTGCAACCTCATCAATTAAATGCAAACCCATGTGCCCACGCCACGGATAGGTTTCCATTTTTTCAGGCAGAATCGATTCTATCTTTATTTTTTTATTGATATGTGCTTTTATCAAAACGGAGTTTTTATAGGCTTCCGTATCATGACCTAACAAAACTTCTTGCGCTAATTCGAGATTTCCAATTGTTGCCGAAATTCCCCAAATTCGCATTTTTGGCGCAATTGTTTTTAATCTCGAAAGCGCTAATTCCATTTGCACGCCTCGTTTGGTTCCCATTAATTCGTGCCATTCATCAACCACGATTGCACCGCAATTGGCAAACGTTTTTTCATATTGTTTTGATGCTAAAAGAAGCTGCAAACTTTCAGGCGTTGTAATTAAAAGATCGGGCATTTTGTTTTTCTGCTTTGCTCTTTCGCTTTGCGAAGTATCTCCAGACCGAATCCCCACAGTTAACGGCAGATCTAAATCGGTAATAATTCGTTCTGCAGCTTGTTTTATTTCTACAGAAAGTGCTCGTAAAGGTGTAATCCAGATTGCTTTTAATCCGGCTTTGTGTTTAGTTTTATAATCGGGATTTTTTTTGATGTAATCGAGAACTACAGGAAACCATAAGGCATAGGTTTTCCCGCTTCCCGTAGGTGCGTTTAATAAACCGTTTTTTCCCTGCAAAAAAGCAGTCCAGGTTTGCGTCTGGAATGGAAAAGATTTCCAACCCTGACTTTTAAACCAGTTTTCGGCTAATACATATAATTCGTCCCTATTCATTTATTATATTTTGAATATTAGAATAATGCCACAGATTTTAATGATTAAAAATGATTTTTTTGCCACGAATTTCACGAATTTTCACAAATCATTGTGTGAAAATTAATTCGTGGAAATCCGTGAAATTCGTGGCGACAAAACTGTTGTAAATTTTAACACATAGAAACATAGTTTCTGAAACCACATAAAGACGTTTCACTTGCATTAACAAACATAGCTATGTGTGAAAATCTAGATTTTTTTTAAACTCTTTTTTTAGCATTAAAATCTATGTTTCTATGTGTTTAAAAATTGTCAACGTATTACGAAATCATATTTTTTAAATCTTCAACAGAATTGGCTTCTTCTATTTTTTTGTCTTGTCGCCATCTCAAAATTCTTGGAAATCTTGTTGCGATACCGCTTTTATGTCTTTTGGAAAGAGAAATTCCTTCGAAACCAATTTCAAAAACCAACTTTGGTGTTACGCTTCTAACGGGGCCAAAACGTTCTAAAGTATTCTTTTTTATAAAATCATCCACTTTTCTGAATTCGGCATCGGTTAAACCGGAATATGCTTTTGCGAAAGTGACGAGTTCTTTTTCTCCGTTTTCATTGTTTTGCCAAAGCGCAAAAGTATAATCGGTAAATAAATTAGATCTTCGTCCGTGTCCCCGCATGGCGTAAGTTAGAACGGCATCAATTACTAAAGGCTCTATTTTCCATTTCCACCAATCACCTTTTTTTCTTCCAACTTGGTACGGCGAAGTATTTCGTTTTAACATTAAACCTTCGCTTTTCATTTCGCGTGCGCGTTCTCTTTCTTTTGCTACATCTTCCCAGGAAGTTAACGAAACCCTTTCTGAAAGCCGAAAAGAACGGGTTTGGTCTTTTATGTCATCATATAAATCTTCCAGTAATTTTCTTCTTTCTATATATGGTAAATTTCGAATATCTTTTCCTTCCCATTCTAAAATATCATACGCTTTAAGAATTACGGGCACTTTTTCCAGCAGATTTGCCGATATGGTTTTACGCCCGATTCTGGCTTGTAAATCATTAAAAGTTCCGATTTCATTTTCGGGAAAAGCCAAGATTTCAGCATCAATTACAGTTCCGTTTGGAATAATGCCTACAAAAGATTTAAACTCCGGATATTTATCTGTAACCAGCTCCTCACCTCTTGACCAAACATAAATTTCATCATCACGAATAATGGTTTGCGAACGTATTCCGTCCCATTTATGTTCGATGGACCAATCTTCAGGATTTCCTAAATCTTCGACATCACCTTCAATTGGATACGCCAGATAAAACGGATAAGGTTTTGATAAATAATCGGAGCTCTTTTCATCCAGAATCAATTCCTGAAACGTAATTGTATTTGGGCTCCAGTTTCCCATTAATTTATAAGCCAGTGCATCTTCATCTACTTCTTCTGCTTTTGATAAAGCACGTGTCATTAATTTTTGGCTTACGCCGATTCTGAAGCTTCCGGTAATTAATTTGGTAAAAACGAAACGTTCATAATAATTTAAAGCCATCCAGTTTTCGTGCAGATATTCTTTTTTCTCTGAATCAGTTTTCTTTTTTAAGGCGATGATTTCCTGTAGAAACTCGGTTAAACTTTTATCGGAATGTTCTTTTGTAGTTGGAATTATCAAAGCAATAGTTTCGGCCAAATCTCCAACAATATGGTAACTTTCTTCAAAAAGCCATAGCGGAATATTCGCCAGTTCATTTGCCCAAAGTCGCAATAAAGTCGTATTAACCGGTCTTGCCGGACGACGATGCGAAAGAATCGCAATAGTCCATACTTTATCTTCCGGCGATGCATTTTTAAAATACGTCGTCAGGGCATCTACTTTTACGTTCGTCTTGTTTGAACTGTCCAGCGTTTTTATAAGTTGGGCGAAATTTTTCATTTTTCGTTATACTATTTTAAACTCGTTGCGTATAATTTTTAAACACATAGAAACATAGGTTTAAAATTGAAAAAGAAGATGGTTTTAAAAAATCTAGATTTTCACACATAGCTATGTTTGTTTGAACAAATGAAATGCCTTTAATCACAAAGAAAAACTATGTTACTATGTGTTAAGTTTTTTCCATAATTAATTTTCAGAAATAACCGGAGTTTCATTTTGATCTATTTCGGTTTCTTTTTCTTCTTTTTCCATTTCTGCTGCTTCACCTTCATATTGTGTTTTTTCGGTTCTGGCATCGTAACCTAATTCCCTTAAATATTTGGCAAAAATATCAGTATAACCATGCGTACAAATTACTCTTTCTGCACCCGTTGCTTTGACGCTTTCTAATAAAGAATGCCAGTCGCAGTGATCGCTTAAAACGAAACCCTTATCAATCGCACGTCTGCGTCTTGCACCTCTAAATGCCATCCATCCGCTTGCTGAACCGGTTACAAAAGGTGTCATTTTTCTAATCCAGATACTTCCGTGTGCGCTTGGCGGAGCAAGAACAATGTTTCCTAAAAGGGCTTCTCTTTTGGTTTCTCTGGTTATTAATTCAGTTGGTGGAAAATAAACCATCGGGCGTAAAACATTTGTCATGTTTTCGATGGCGCCGTGCGTATATATTTTTCCAATATCAGTATCTAAATATTTTAAAAGGCGTTGTGCTTTCCCTAAAGAATATCCAAACAGAATTGAAGTTCTGCCTTCTGCTTTATTTTCTGCCCACCAATTATTGATTTCTGTAATAACTTCGGCTTGCGGCGTCCAATTGAAAGCTGGAAGTCCGAAAGTACATTCGGTTATAAAAGTGTCGCATTTTACAACTTCATACGGAGTTGAAATTCCGTCATCTTCCGTTTTATAATCTCCGGTAAAAACCCAGACTTCACCTTTGTGTTCCACTCGAATCTGAGAACTTCCAATAATATGTCCGGCAGGATGAAGGGAAAATTTTACATTATTGATTACAAAGGTTTCTCCCCATTCTTTTCCGGTAACATTTATTTCTCCCAAACGATGTCGGATTATGGGAATATTGGTATGATGTGTAATATAATTTTGATGTCCCCAGCGTGAGTGATCGGCATGTCCATGTGTGATTATGGCGTTTTTTACAGGACGCCACGGATCAAGGTAAACATCTGCCTGCTGGCAGTAAATACCTTTGTCATTAAAAGCTAAAAGGGGGATTTTCATAGTAATATATTTAAAAACATCTTTTCAGAAGTATCTCAAATTTAAACGTTTATAGAAAACTTCGTTTTACAACTTCACCTGATTAGTTTATTAAATTACAACTTTTTAATATTGTATTGTGATATAATCAAATTATCATTTGTACTTTTGTATAAAATTAAACAATTCGTAAATTTTAAAACAATTTATCCCATGTTAAAAGGATTCTTTCATGTACCAAAAGCGGTAAACGAACCTGTAAAAGGTTACGCACCGAACTCACCAGAAAAAGCAGCTGTTCAGGCAGCTTACACTACAATGTGGAACTCTCAAATTGATGTTCCTTTATATATTGGAAGTGAAGAAATCAAAACTGGAAACACAAGAAATATTACAGCTCCTCATGATCACAAACACGTAGTTGGAAAATATCATTTAGCTGAAAAACAACATATCGAAAAAGCGATTGCAAATGCTCTTGAATCAAGAAAAGCGTGGGCAAACATGGCATGGGAACAACGTGCTGCTATTTTCTTAAAAGCTGCTGAATTAATCGCTGGTCCTTACAGAGCGCGTATTAATGCTGCAACTATGATTGGTCAATCTAAAAATATTCATCAGGCAGAAATTGATGCTTCTTGTGAGTTAATTGACTTTTTACGTTACAATGTTGAGTTTATGACTCAAATCTACAACGATCAGCCAAAATCTGATTCTACTGTTTGGAACCGTTTAGAATACAGACCTCTTGAAGGTTTTGTTTACGCTATTACTCCTTTTAACTTTACTGCTATTGCTGCAAACTTGCCTGCAAGTGCTGCAATGATGGGTAACGTTGTGGTTTGGAAACCAAGTGACAGCCAGGTATTTTCTGCAAAAGTTATTATTGATGTTTTCAAAGAAGCTGGAGTTCCAGACGGTGTTATCAACGTTGTTTTTGGAGATGCTTTAATGATTACAGATACAGTTTTAGCTAGCCGCGATTTTGCTGGTGTTCACTTTACTGGTTCAACTCATGTATTTAAAGATATCTGGGCTAAAATTGGAGCAAACATTCACCATTATAAAACATACCCAAGAATCGTTGGTGAAACTGGTGGTAAAGATTTTATCATTGCACACCCAAGCGCAAACGTAAAACAAGTTGTTACGGGTATTACTCGTGGAGCTTTTGAATTTCAAGGTCAAAAATGTTCTGCAGCTTCAAGAGCTTATATTCCGCAAAGTTTATGGCCAGCTGTAAAAGAACAATTAATTACTGATGTAAAATCTATGAAAATGGGTTCTCCAGAAGATTTTGGAAACTTTATTACTGCGGTTATTCACGAAGGTTCTTTTGACAAATTAGCTAGTTATATTGACCAAGCTAAAAAAGATGCTGATGCTGAAATCATCATTGGTGGAAATTACGATAAATCAGTTGGATACTTTATTGAGCCAACAGTTATTGTAACTACAAACCCAAAATATACTACAATGGAAACCGAATTATTCGGACCAGTAATCACTATTTATGTTTACGAAGATGCTAAATGGGAAGAAGCTTTAGAATTAGTTGATACTACTTCTGAATATGCTTTAACCGGAGCAGTTTTCAGCCAGGATCGTTATGCTATTGAAGTAGCTACAACGAAATTGCAAAATGCTGCCGGTAACTTCTACATTAATGATAAACCAACCGGAGCAGTTGTTGGAATGCAGCCATTTGGTGGTGCAAGAGCTTCTGGAACTAACGATAAAGCAGGTTCTGCATTGAACTTATTACGTTGGGCTTCTCCAAGAACTATTAAAGAAACTTTTGTAACTCCGGAAGATTACAGATATCCTTTCTTAGGTTAATTTTTTGTTTCAAGTTTCAGGTTTCAAGTTTGAGACCTATTCATATAAAAAGCCGAATCTTGAAAGATTCGGCTTTTGCTGTTTTAGATACTTCTGATAATAATAAAGTATTATTAAACGTGTATGAGTCTTATATACAAGACAATTTTAAAAATTGTAGTACTTTTCTTATATATCTAATTATCAACAACATACGCTGTGAAAAAAACATATTTTGATATTTTAAAAACTTCTTGTTCCATTCTAAAAAGACACATCACTCTAAATTTGTCCCTGTAAAAAATTACAAGTTATACAAGATAAACAACTAAAAAATATGAGAAATTTAAACAATGTTCCACAGGTAATTTCAGAAGCAAAAAGTATTGGACATCCTATTAATTTTAAATGGACAAAAAAGAAAATAGATCAGCTATTAGATCCTATTGAAGGCAATGATGCATTAGAGTGTGTATTAATGCAAATTAACCATAAAGCGTCTGTAGGTTTAACAGCTGCTTTATTAGAATGGGTTTATTGGCGTTTTACAGGTTATACACAATTTACGCAAGACACACAAAAACGTATTGAAGCACTTTGGTGCTCCATTAACGATCGTGAGCAAACAAATCCTTTATTATTTGACTGCGATCTTGATATACCTGCTAATGGTTTAGTAAACGGGGCTTTATGGATCGCTCTAATGAATGTGAGAATGGTCGATGTAAAATACAGAAAAGGTTCTTACCTGCTTCAAAGCGAACTTGTAGGTCTGACCTTATTAGCCCGACACGTAACTCCAAAAAAGAAAACATTTGATAAATGGTTCGAGAAAACAATTGCCGAACTAATTCGTTTATATCCTTGTCAATACAGCTATGATAATCTTGATGAATCAGATGAAGCGATTTACGATTCTTCAAACGAACCGGTTTTATGCAGAGAATTGTTCTTTGATACTGAGTTTAAATACTCTGTAGAAGCATCAGAAAATGCCATTCATAACTTTATTGATAATTTAGACATAAAAGCAAATCCTTTTCTGGATTTTTCCAGGAAAGCATCTTAGTAGTAGAAACTATTAATTCAAAAAATAACCCGAAAAGAAATTCTTTACGGGTTATTTACTTTAAGTATAACTTAAGGCTTAAACTTTAAAGGAAGATGAACCACTTTTTTAGTTTCAAAAAATTCATCATCAAATATTGCTGCTAAATCATACAAAGTTGCACTTGGAAAATCTTTTAATTCTTCGGCCAGGTCACCGCCCTTTAAATATAAAATTCCATTTTTTAAAGTATGCTTATGCTGTTTTTTAATTTTATCATGAATCCATGAAACAAAATCCGGCATATTGGTTACGGCACGGCTTACGATAAAATCGAAATCGCCTTTTACCAATTCAGCACGTTTTTGTTCTGCTTTTACGTTCTTTAATTCTAATGCATCAACAACACCCTGAACTACTTTTATTTTTTTTGCAATAACATCAATTAAATAAAAACGGGTTTCCGGAAAAAGAATCGCTAACGGAATTCCGGGAAAACCGCCGCCGGTTCCAACATCCAGAACTGTAGCTCCGGGTTCGAACTTCATGATTTTAGCAATTCCTAAAGAATGTAAAATGTGTTTTGTATATAAGGAATCAATGTCTTTACGCGAAATCACATTGATTTTTTCATTCCAATCGTGGTATAAAAAGTCTAATTTTTGAAATTGTTCTATTTGAAGATCGGTCAAATCAGGAAAATATTTCAATATCTCATCCATTGCAGTAAATTTTTAACAAAAGTACTACTTTACGATTGAAATATTTAACTCAATTTTGCAAATTGAGAATTTATAATAATTACCTTTGAAAACTATTTAAAACAATTATGAATAACACTGCTCCAACTTTTGCTAGGCAAGACAATCTGAAGTTTTTCAGAACACTTAACTCACGGGTAAACAATTACTTTAAGGAGAATAACATTCAGAAAACAGGAAACTGGAAGTTACACTTAAAAGCCGTTATTCTATTCGCCGTTTTTTTAACTCCTTATTTTTTAATTCTTACCTTAAATATGCCTTTTTGGGTAATGCTGCTTTTATCAATCGTCATTGGCGTAGGGATGGCAGGCGTTGGAATGAACGTAATGCACGATGGCAATCACGGTTCATACTCTAACAAAAGCTGGATTAATAAATTCATGGGCGGAACTATTTATGTTCTTGCCGGAAACGTTTACAACTGGCAGGTTCAGCACAATGTGCTTCACCATACTTATACTAATATTCCCGGACACGATGAAGATCTGGATGCGGGAAGAATTATCCGTTTTACAGAACATGCAGAATGGCATAGTTTTCACCGTTTTCAACATTATTACTCTGTTTTCTTGTATGGTTTGTTGACTTTCAATTGGGCTATTACTACCGATTTTAAGCAAATGAGAAATTATCTTAAAAGAAAATTATCTTATGGTGAACCAAAAAGCCCAAAAATTCTTTGGACAACTTTAATTATTACAAAAGTAATCTACATCTCAATCTGGATTGTTTTGCCAATACTTATTGGAATTACATGGTGGAAAGTGCTTCTAGGATTTTTCGTAATGCACTACACAGCCGGATTAATCTTAAGTGTTGTATTTCAATTAGCACACGTTGTTGATCACACCACAAATCCATCTCCAAATGAATTGGGAGAAATGGACAATACATGGGCAGTTCACCAATTGTATACCACAACTAATTTTGCGCCAAAAAATGCAATTGTAAACTGGTACACTGGCGGATTAAACCACCAAATCGAACATCATATTTTTCCAAATATCAGTCACATTCACTATGGCAAAATTGCAAAAATCGTAAAGGAAACTGCAAAAGAATGTAATTTACCATATTACGAATACAAAACAATGAGAAGTGCTATTGCAGCTCACTTCAAACATTTGCGTGACTTAGGAATGAAACCTGAATTATCTGTTTAAACTAAAAAAATCTATTAATAATTAACCATCCTTAAATAGCGCAACAATTAAGGACATTCAAAATTTTTATAATGAACCATATTCTTTCGGACAGAATCAACAATCTTGCGACTTCGCAGACATTGGCAATGGCAGCTTTAGCTCGCGAATTAAAAGCACAAGGAAAAGACATTATCAGTTTAAGTTTAGGTGAACCAGATTTCAATACACCAGACTTTATTAAAGAAGCTGCAAAAAAAGCAATCGATGATAATTACAGTACATATTCTCCTGTTGATGGATATCAGGATTTAAAAGAAGCTATCTGCAGAAAATTTAAAAGAGACAATGATTTAGAGTATAAACCATCTCAAATCGTAGTTTCTACAGGAGCAAAACAATCTTTATACAACATTGCACAAGTAATGTTAAACGATGGTGACGAAGTTATTTTACCAGCACCATACTGGGTTTCTTATTTCGAAATCGTAAAACTTTCTGGCGGAGTTCCGGTTGAAGTTCCTACTTCTGTAGAAACAGATTTCAAAATTACTCCAGAGCAATTAGAAGCTGCAATCACGCCAAAAACAAAAATGATGTGGTTCTCTTCTCCATGTAATCCTTCTGGATCTGTTTACAGCAGAGAAGAATTAACAGCGCTTGCAAAAGTTTTAGAAAAACACCCAAATATTTACGTAGTTGCCGATGAGATTTATGAGCACATCAATTTCTCAGGAACTTTCTGCAGTATCGGTTCAATTCCGGGAATGTTAGAAAAAACAATTACTGTAAACGGAGTTGCAAAAGCATTTGCAATGACAGGATACAGAATTGGATATATTGGAGCTCCGGAATTTATCGCAAAAGCGTGTACAAAAATTCAGGGACAAGTAACATCTGGAGCAAACTCTGTGGCACAACGCGCTACAATTACAGCTGTAGATGCTGACCCAAGCGTATTAAACGAAATGGTTCAGGCTTTCCACGGTCGTAGAGATTTAGTTGTTGGATTATTAAAAGAAATCCCGGGAGTAAAAATCAACGTTCCAGAAGGTGCATTTTATGTATTCCCAGACGTTTCTTCTTTCTTCGGCAAAACATTAAAAGGAACTGAAATCAAAGATGCAAACGACGTTTCAATGTATCTTTTGGCAGAAGCAAACGTTGCAACAGTAACTGGAGACGCTTTCGGAAATCCAAACTGTATTCGTTTCTCTTATGCAACAAGCAACGATATTTTAAAAGAAGCATTACGCAGAATCAAAGAAGCTTTGACTGTATAATTAGCTATAATATAAAGTAAAAAGGGTGTTTTAAAAACACCCTTTTTTTGTTTAATCAATTAAAAGGGCAGCAATATCTTTTGTAATTGAAGTTGGAGAATTACATTCGCAATTACTCAAACCAACCACATAAACCTGTTCTGTTGGCTCATAAACTCCCATAGATTTAAAACCGAAAATACTTCCGCCATGTTCACGGATTATTTTGTTTTTCACCTTTTCTAAATGCCAGCCGTATCCATAATCTATATTCGTCCCGTTATTTAGTTTATAATTCGTAAAAGCTTTTTCTGTATAAACTGGATTTAATAATATATTGGTATTTATTGCATTTTGCCATTTCAGCAAATCATCAACATTGGACATTATCGATCCCGAAGCATACGGAATAGAAAAACTAATATAATTTGCATTTATATAACCATTCTTGTCACGATAACCAGATACCCTGTTTTTAATAATTTTATCATGACTTGCATAATAACTGTTTTCCATTCCTGCTTTCTTAAAAATATTTTGAGTTATGAATTCCTCATAAGTCTTTCCTGATACGATTTCAATTATATAACCCAAAAGCACATATCCAGAATTGCAATATTTATATTGTTCGCCGGGTTTAAAATCAATAGGTTCATTCTTAAAAAAATCTACTAATTCTTTAGGCGACAAATCCTGTCTGGCAATAT
The DNA here is from genome assembly GCF_903819335.1 of Flavobacterium panici. Taxonomy (GTDB): domain Bacteria; phylum Bacteroidota; class Bacteroidia; order Flavobacteriales; family Flavobacteriaceae; genus Flavobacterium; species Flavobacterium panici. The sequence goes on from NZ_CAIJDE010000038.1 coordinate 49,030, forward strand.
CTTTAATCGATTTCATACTCGTAAAATCTTTAATTTCTGAAGTATGTGTAAGCAAATGATGCAGTGTAATCACATTTCCATTCGTTGGATAATCTGGAATAAACTTCGTAATTTCATCATCAAGCTTCAGTTTTCCCTGTTCAGCAAGCATTAAAACAGAAACAGCCGTAAATTGTTTGGTCATCGAACCAATTTCAAAAACAAATTCAGGTTTCATTTTAATATTCATTTCTAAATCAGCCATTCCAAAAGCTTTTCTGTACACTACTTTTCCTTTCTTAACTGCCAGAAAAACAGCTCCCGGATTTTCAGGTTTAAACTTTGAAGTAATTAAGCTATCAATTTTAGTTTCTAAATTCTGAGCCGACAAACCCGAACAAGTCATTATAAACAGAACAATAAACGATTTTAAGATTGATTTCATTTTATGATTATTTAGTTTGATTGATAAAGCTTTGACGGCATCAATCGCCTAAAGGTTACAAAAAGTAAGTTTATACATTTTATGGGCGTGTCCCTCCGGGTCGGGCTATCCGTTACAAGTCCTCGTCTCGTCAAAAGACGAGACTGCGGGCTTCCCACTTCTATCCCTCACGCAAAACGGAAACGACACAATTCATTTTCAAAAGAAAAAATCAGCTGAATCTGCTAAATCTGCGAGAACAAAAAAATAAACTTTCAAAATTCCCATTCCACAATATTGTAAAACACCACATATAATCCTGTAAAACATAACACTTTATAAATCGCCAACTTTGTAATGTATTAATTTAAAAACTATTAGTCATGATACATACAGATGAAACCACAAAAGAAACAGTGAAAACTTTAGAAGGATTAATTTCAATTCTTGAAGATGGAAAACTAGGATATACAAACGCAGCAGAACATGTAGAGAATTTAGCCATCAAAGCTGATTTTTTGGAATATGCCCGTGAAAGAGCTTTATTTATTGTAGAATTACAAGACGAAATCAATAAACTTGGAAAATCAACAGATACATCAGGCGGCGGACCACTAGGAGCTTTACACAGAACTTGGATTGATATCAAATCATCTTTCACAGGTGGTGATACCGAAGCTATTATAAACGCTTGTATTACCGGAGAAGAAGCTGCTATCGAAAAATATAAAAAAGCGCTCGAAGAAAATGAATTAGAACACAGTCAGGTTTTTATTGTTTCAAAACAATTAAACAGTATTCAAAATACTTTATCGCAAATTAAAATGAAAGCAAGCTAATCGATTGGTTCATGCTTTTTTTGAAAACTACTTGGTTTTAGGACTGGGTAGTTTTTTTGTTTTGTCAAAATTGATAAAAAATCTTACTTTCGTCGCAGCCAAAATAATAAATCAAAAAACATGACCTTAACTTTACGCAGCATATTTATTTGTTTCATTTTTATTTCCTTTTTCCCTTATGCGACCAAGGCACAAAACACAGGTAAATTTATCTACGCCTCAATTGGCCTTGGATTGACTACGTCATATTACAAAGAAAAAAATCCAGAAATAATTGATGGTTCGGGTTTTTATGCTCAGGGAGAATATGTAGTTGGTTTAACTTCATGGTTTAGCTTGCGACCTTATGCAGGAATTATAATTACATCAACTAATGAAAATTTAGAAAAAAACCCAGAAAATTATAAAGTGACAACTAAAGCTTTTTCTTTGGGAGGAAAAGTTCGTATTTGTGCACCAATTCCTTGGGTTGCACCTTTTGTTGAGGGTGGAATTGGTACTTCAATAGGTTCTTTTGAAACTTATATTCCAGATGTTAATATCAAAAAAAACGGGATGGTATTTGACATTCCTTTCTCTTTTGGTTTGGCACTCGGTCCTAAAAACAATATAGATGTTGCATTTACTTATCTATTTCATCCAGCTGCTGATCAATTCTCTGGAGCAGTAGCCGCAGGATTTTCTTTTCCATTAGATTAAAAATCCATTTATCATCATTCCATATTAAGTTAACAATTTCAAAAAAATCCCTTCATCATTAGCAAACTCAAATAATTTATAAGACCTTTGCACACTTTTTTTCGGGAATACCACAAAAGTCTAAAGTTTTAGAAATGAAGAAGAAAATCGAAATATTAGCTCCTGCTAAAGATTTAATTGGAGGAATGGCAGCCATAAACAGTGGTGCTGATGCAGTATATATTGGTGCGCCTCAATTTGGTGCACGATCTAACGCTAACAACTCTATTGAAGATGTTGCTGCTTTAGTACAATATGCGCATTTATTTAATGCTCAGGTTTTTGTCGTTATGAATACCATTTTATACGACAACGAATTAGAGACTTGCCGCCAAATGATTTGGGAATTATACGAGATTGGTGTCGACGCCCTGATTATTCAGGATATGGCGATTATGGAAATGGAGCTTCCTCCTATCGTACTTCACGCAAGTACACAAGCCAATAATCGTGATGCCGATAAAATTAAATTCCTTAAAGATGCCGGGATTAAACGTGTGGTTTTAGCACGTGAATTAAACCTGCATCAAATTAAAACGATTTACGATCACGCTGATGTTGAATTAGAATTTTTCGTAACCGGAGCTTTATGCGTTTCTTTTAGCGGAAACTGTTATATGAGTGTAGCAAACGGAGAACGCAGCGCCAATCGTGGTTCTTGTGCACAAAACTGCCGTTTACCTTATAACTTAATCGACGGAAACGGAGAAACTTTAATCAAAAACAGCCACTTACTTTCTATAAAAGATTTAGATATTTCAGATCAAATTCCGAATTTAATTGAAGCCGGAATCGTTTCTTTTAAAATTGAAGGACGATTGAAAGATGTGGTTTACGTAAAAAACAACGTGTCTTATTTACGTCAAAAATTAGACAGCTTTTTAGAAGGCGAAGGAAGCGAAAAATATAGAAAAGCTTCTTCCGGAACTTGTACTTATACTTTTGACTCTTCTTTAAGCAGAACCTTTAATCGTGGTTATACAGACTATTTCGTAAACGAAAGACACAGCTCTATTGGTTCTTGGGAAAGCCCAAAATCAAAAGGACAATATATTGGTAAATTAATCAGAACGGTTGGAAACGCTTACGAAATCGAAAACGGTGAATTATTAAATAACGGTGACGGACTTTGCTTCATCAACGAAAATAACGAAGCCGACGGAATCTACGTAAACAAAGCCGAAAACGGTAAAATTTACCCGAACGTTCTAAAAGAAGTAAAAGACGGAACTTTCATCTATAGAAATAACGACGCTGCTTTCATCAAAATTGTTGAAAGAGAAGATAGTGCTGTTCGTAAATTAAGCACAACTTTATTACTGACTGAAACTGAAAATGGTTTCGAATTAATCGCAACCGACGAAGACGGAAACGTAAGTATCGTTAATTTAGAACATGCAAAAGAGCAGACAAAAACTGGCGAATCAATAGAAGAAAACATTAAAATACAATTGGCAAAAACAGGTTTCACACCTTATACTGCTGATGAAATCAACATTATGTTTTCTCAAAACTGGTTCCTTCCTATTTCAAAAATCAACGAAATGCGAAGAACTGTATACGATCAGTTAACCGAAATTCGTTTGGCAAATTACAAACGTGAGGAACACCAAATGGTAAAAACGTCACATCCGTATCCTGAAACTAAATTGGATTTCATGTACAATGTTTCGAACAAAACAGCTCGTAAATTCTACGAACGTCACGGTGTAACCGAAATCGAAAAAGCATTTGAATTACAATGGGATCCAGGAAAATCTCGTGTAATGACAACGAAATATTGCATCAAATACGAATTAAAAAAATGTCCGATACACCAAAAAGATATAGTTGGTGTCAAGGTAAAAGAACCATTGGTATTGAAACAAGGTGAACTTGAATACAAACTGAAATTCAACTGCAAGCCCTGCGAAATGGAAATCTGGGAAAAAGATGCTGAATTCGAAATTGAAGAAGATCATTTTCATTGATTTTACCGCAAAGATTCACAAAGAAATACACAAAGGTTCGCAAAGATTAATCTAAAATCTTTGCGAACCTTTTTCTTTTTTTATCCTGCTATTTGCCTCAATCTTGTCATTTCGAGGAACGAGAAATCTTCGCAAGTAGCTCCGTTCCAATAAGTCAATCTTTGTCGAGCTTCTCACGAAGATTTCTCCTTCGTCGAAATGACAAACTGTATGGTTACTTAATTTAAAAATTAAATTCCAGTCAAATTAAATCTTCCGAATCTCCAAAATCTGCGTGAGAATAAATTCCATTTTATTTATCTTTACTCTCCAAACTAAATTTAAATGGAATCAAAAAATAATATTCAAAAACACGCAATTATTGCTGGGATTTTTGTGACCGCTTTTTTTCCATTATTAATATTTTCGGATAGTTATTTTATCGATTTATGTATTCAAATATGTGATTTCGGTATTTTTTGGAATCCAATTTTCTGGGGAATTTTATTTCCAATATTTATCATTTTTCTTTTTTGGAATACAGCTAAAAAAATAAGTTATTCATTAAATCAAATCACTTATTTTCAAGCTTGTTCTCAATTTTCTTTTGGAGTAAGTTCAAAATTAATATTAGCTCTTTTCACACTTTATATAGTCGGATTATTTTTTAACGGAATATCTGTTGCATTGAGAGTACAACTTTATGACAAAATTCTATTTTCAATACTAATGATTTTATTCCTATCATTTATATTAATGATTTTAATTTTTATAAGCAGTTTAATTATTGTAAAAGCAAGCCAAAATACCCAAACTTTAAATCAAATAAAATGAAAATACTACTCCTAGGTTCAGGCGAATTAGGCAAAGAATTTGTCATTGCCGCCCAACGAATCGGACAAACCATAATCGCAGTTGATAGTTACGAAAATGCACCGGCAATGCAAGTCGCCCACAGTTTTGAAGTCATTAATATGTTAGACGGCGAAGCTCTAGACAGAATCGTAGCTAAACACAAACCCGATTTTATAGTTCCAGAAATAGAAGCCATTCGAACCGAACGTTTTTACGATTACGAAAAACAAGGCATCACTGTTGTTCCTTCAGCGAAAGCGGCAAACTTTACTATGAACCGTAAAGCAATTCGTGATTTAGCAGCAAAAGAATTAGGATTAAAAACAGCAAAATATCAATACGCCACTTCAGCAGAAGAACTGCAAAAAGCGGTTCAGGAAGTTGGAATTCCGTGCGTAGTAAAACCTTTAATGTCTTCATCAGGAAAAGGACAATCAACAATCAAAACAGAAAGCGATATCGAAAAAGCTTGGCAATATGCCGTTGCAGGTTCGCGTGGTGATGTTATCGAAGTTATTGTAGAAGCCTTTGTCAATTTTGATTCGGAAATTACGCTTTTGACAATTACACAAAATAATAACCCAACTTTGTTTTGCGCTCCAATTGGCCACAGACAAGAACGCGGTGATTATCAGGAAAGCTGGCAGCCGGCACAGGTTTCTGAAGCTGATTTATACGAAGCTCAGGATATGGCCGAAAAAATTACGGAAGCACTTGGAGGAGCCGGACTTTTTGGTGTTGAATTTTTCTTAACTAAAGAAGGCGTTTATTTCTCTGAACTTTCTCCTCGTCCGCACGATACCGGAATGGTAACTTTGGCAGGAACGCAGAATTTTAACGAATTTGAATTGCACTTAAGAGCGATTTTAAGTCTTCCTATTTTCGAAATTACATTAGAAAAAGCCGGAGCAAGTGCCGTAATTTTAGCATCCAAAGATTCTACCAATCCCACTTTTGCCGGAATCGAAAAAGTAGCTGCTTTACCAAAAACTGATTTCAGGATTTTCGGAAAACCAACTTCAAGACCGTATCGCCGAATGGGAGTTGTTTTAGCTCAGGATTCTTTATCAACTCCAATCGAAAAAGTAACCGAACGCGCCAAAGAAACGGCAAAATTAATAACTGTAAATTCTTAAAAAATGAAAAAACTTATATTCGTACTTTTCCTGTTTGTTGGAATTGCAACTCAGGCTCAATCTAAAAAAGTAATCGATAAACCAACCATTGTAGAAGCTTCTTGTGGAGAATGTCAATTTGGGATGAAAGGTAAAAGCTGTGATTTAGCGGTCCGTATTGACGGAAAAACCTATTTCGTTGACGGAACTACTATTCACGATCACGGCGATGCACATTCAGAAAAAGGTTTTTGCAATGCAATCAGCAAAGCTTTAGTTACTGGAGAAATCGTAAACAATCGTTTTAAAGCGACTTCATTCACTTTAGTAAACGAAAAATAATGGCATTAATTCTTGAAAATATTGCCAAACATGTTTCTTTGACACCAGAGGAACAAACACTTTTTTTATCTAAACTAGAAACGAATACTTATAAAGCCAAAACGATTTTATTAAACGCCGGCGAAGTCTGCAAACATTCTTATTTTGTAAACTCAGGAATTTTAAGAAGTTTCAATATCAACGATAATATTGTAGAGCATGTTTTATCATTTGCCTGCGAAGGCTGGTGGATGAGCGATATGTACAGTTATTTTTCGCAAAAACCGGGACAGCTTTTTATTGAAGTTCTGGAAGAAGCCGAAGTAGTTTCTTTATCGAAACAAAATCAGGATCAATTGTTTATTGAGATTCCAAAACTGGAACGCTTTTTCCGAATTTTAATTGAAAACTCATTAGTCGCCAATCAACAGCGATTAATGGACAATTTAAGTTTACCTGCCGAAGAACGTTTTGAAAAATTCACTAAAAAATACGGAACATTGGTTCACAAAGTCCCTCAAAAACAAATCGCTTCTTTCATTGGAGTAACACCAGAATTCTTCAGCAAAATGAAAGCAAGGCTTTTAAAGAAATAGTTTTTTTGCCACAGATTAAAAGGATTAGAATGATTTAAAAAAAGTAGCCACGAATTACACGAATTTCCACGAATTAATTGATTTAAAAATTAAAATAAAATTCGTGGAAATTCGTGTAATTCGTGGCTAAAAAAAATCACTTTAATCTGTGAAATCTGTGGCAAAAAAAATAAAGCCAGTTCATTGAACTGGCTTTTCTTTTGAACTAAAATTGCTCAACCTCAGTAGAATGTTTCATTGCTGTTATTGAGGATCTTCCTATCATAACCGTATTTTGAACTGCGTCGAAATAAGAAGTCCCTACAAAAGCCTGATGTTTTACGGCTCTGAATCCGTTTTTCTGTAACGCAAATTCACGTTCCTGTAATTCAGAATATCCTGCCATTCCGCGTTCTTTATACGCTTTCGATAATTCAAACATACTCGTGTTTAAAGCATGGAATCCTGCCAAAGTAATGAACTGGAATTTATATCCCATTGCAGCTAAATCTTCTCTAAATGTTTCCATTTCGGCAACCGTTAATTTCGCAGCCCAATTAAAAGACGGAGAACAATTGTATGCCAGCATTTTATCCGGGAATCCTTTTTTCATAGCCGTTGCAAACTTTCTCGCAAACTCTAAATCCGGATTACTGGTTTCCATCCAGATTAAATCAGCATAAGGTGCGTAGCTCAAACCTCTTGCAATTCCCTGCTCGATTCCGTTATTTACGTAGAAGAAACCTTCGGCAGTTTTTTCACCAGTTAAAAATTTTCTGTCTCGCGGATCTGCATCACTCGTTAATAAATTTGCAGCATCGGCATCTGTTCTGGCAACAATTAAAGTCGAAACCCCCATAACATCTGCAGCCAAGCGCGCCGCAATTAATTTATTGATTGCTTCCTGAGTTGGAACCAAAACTTTTCCACCCAAATGGCCACACTTTTTAGCAGAACTTAATTGATCTTCAAAATGAACTCCAGAAGCTCCTGCTTCAATCATTGATTTCATTAATTCGAAAGCATTTAAGTTTCCTCCAAAGCCCGCTTCAGCATCAGCTACAATAGGAACTAAATAATCTTTTTTATCTTCAATTTTATTTACAGTCTGAATCTGATCAGCACGCAATAAAGCATTGTTAATCTTTTTTACCACCATCGGAACGCTGTTTACCGGATAAAGCGATTGGTCAGGGTACATTTCTCCCGCCAGGTTTGCATCAGCAGCAACTTGCCATCCACTTAAATAAATTGCTTCTAAACCCGCATCGACTTCCTGAATCGCCTGATTTCCAGTCAACGCTCCCAAACCAGCTACATAATCCTGACTTTTTAACTTTTTCCATAATTTTTGCGCTCCCATTTTCGCAATAGAATGCTCAATATGATATGAACCTTGAAGTTCAACCACTTCACTAGCAGTGTAAGGGCGTTCAACACCTTTCCATCTTGGGTTCGTTATCCAATCGTTAATCAATTCCTGAATTCTGTCTTCTGTTGTTTTCATAAGTATAGTTTAAGTGGTTAGTAAAGTTTTCAGTCTCAGTTATCAGTAATCAGTTTTAACTGGACTTATTTTTTTAACACATAGAAACATAGTTATACTTTGTGGTTAAAGGCGTTTCACTTGTTTCAATACATCCCGATAGCTATCGGGACTATGTGTGAAAAACTAGTTTTTTCTTTTCCCTTTTTAAAGAAAAATTAAAATCTATGTTTCTATGTGTTTAAATAATTTAATACTGAATTTTATCTGCCTGATCCGCTAAATCTGCGTGAAAAAATTATTCGCTCGCAGATTTGGCAGATTGAGCTGATTTTATTTATATATTCTGTGTCTAAAAAATCACAAGTATTTGTAACATGGAATCGTCAAGAAGTCAACAAAATCAGTATTTACTACTAATCTTTCCAATACTTTTTCAGCCAATGGAAATTGTTGTTTTTCATGATTTTCTTCTCCTAATTCCTCTTTGATTTTCCTGAATTCATCTAAAGCTAGTTCATGATAATAAGCCAAATCTAATTTTCGTCCATTATCTAAAACCACTTTATTCTGAAGCCATTGCCACAATTGCGATCTCGAAATTTCGGCTGTTGCAGCGTCTTCCATCAAATTATGCAATGCCGCGGCACCTTGTCCGTTCAGCCATGAAGCCAGATACAAAACTCCAACATTGATATTTTTTCGAACGCCATTTTCAGTAATGATCCCAATTGGTGGTTCAATTAAATCAGCTTCTGTAATTTTTCGGTGCTCTCTTTTTATATGAATTTGATTTGGAGTCGGCATTCCTTTATCAAAAATTTCTTTTGCCAGCGCAACCAAATCCGGATGCGCCACCCAGGTTCCGTCATGTCCATTTTTAACTTCACGCTCTTTATCGGTTTTTACTTTTGCGAAAGCAATCGCATTGGCTTCTTCATTATTTCTAATTGGAATCTGCGCTGCCATTCCGCCAATCGCATGAATTCCGCGTTTATGACATCTTTGAATAACCAAATTTGAATACGCATTCATAAAAGGCGTAGTCATATTAACCTGATCGCGATCCGGAACGATGAATTTTGGATTTTTTCTAAACTTTTTGATGTAGGAGAAAATATAATCCCAGCGCCCGCAGTTCAAGCCAACAATATGTTCTTTTAATTCGTAAATGATTTCATCTAACTGAAAACTTGCCGTTATCGTTTCAATTAAAACCGTCACTTTTATCGTTCCTCTTTTCAGTTTCAAATAATCCTCGGTAAAATCAATTACATTATTCCACCAGCGAGCTTCCAGATAATGTTCCAATTTCGGAATGTAGAAATACGGCCCTGAATTGTTTTCTAAAAGTCGTTTATGATTATGAAAAACATACAATCCAAAATCTACCAAAGAACCCGAAACCTCATTTCCTTCAATTAAAAGATGCTTTTCCGGCAAATGCAAACCTCTTGGACGAACAATTAGTGTTGCAATTTTTTCATTTAAATGATAGGACTTTTGCTTTACCAAATCGGTATAGGTAATTGTTTTGTTGACTGCATCGATCAGATTCACTTGCCCGTCCATCAAATTTTGCCAGGTTGGCGAAGTGCTGTCTTCAAAATCGGCCATAAAAGTTTTCGCTCCAGAGTTCAATGCATTGATAATCATTTTACGATCAACCGGACCTGTAATCTCTACTCTTCTGTCTAATAAATCTTTTGGAGTTTCGGCAGCTGTCCAATTACCTTCTCTGATATTCTTCGTTTCCGGAATAAAAGTCGGGATGATTCCCTGATCAAAAGTGACTTGTTTTTGCTCGCGCTGTAAAAGCAATAGTTTTCGCTGTGATTCGAATTTTCTATGCAATTCAATTATAAAAAAAATCGCTTCTTCTGTCCAGATTTTTGGGTAACGAACCTTCTTTTCGGCTAAAAATTCCATTGCCGTTTCGGTAATTTCAATTTGGTTTTTCATAGCTGTGGTTTTAATTTTCATTAGTAACAATTGAATCGTTTATATGTTTTTTCAAAACACAAAACCATAACAAACTGATAACTAATAATTTCTACACCACAATATTAGAAAAAAGTTTTTTACAAAACAAGCGAACGTTCGCTAAATATTAAAAATAATTTTTTGGCGATTATTTTTAAAACAACTATATTTGATTCATGGATATCGAAAAAGACTATATAAAGCTGATCTTCGGACTAAAATTGAAGCAAGTTCGGACGCAAAAAAATCTGTCACTTTTTGGCTTGGCTAAACTGACAAATCTTTCAAAATCGTATTTAAACGAGATTGAAAAGGGAAAAAAATATCCAAAAACAGATAAAATTTTACTTTTATGCGAACATTTGGATGTGACTTACGACCAAATGGTATCTTTAAAACTCGATAATAACCTCGCTCCGATTGGCGAAATCTTAAAATCAGGTATTTTAAAAGAGATTCCGCTAGAGCTTTTCGGAATTCAGGAAGCTGATTTAATTGATATTATTGCCAACGCTCCTGCAAAAGTCAATGCGTTTATTAGTACGATTATCGAAATTGCACAACATTACAATTTAAGCCGCGAAAGTTTCTTTTTGGCCGCTTTGCGTTCGTATCAGGAAGCACACAGTAATTATTTTGAAGATTTAGAAGAAAAAGTAATTGCGTTTTCGAAGTCATTTCAAATTAATCTTGATTCTAAAATCAGCACTGAAGAATTAGAAGATATTCTAAAAGAAGAATACGAATACAATATAAAAGAAATTGCTTTTACAGATCAGGAAGCTTTAGACGATTTACGTTCCATTTATGTTCCAAAAAGTAAAACATTATTACTTTCTACAGAACTCGATGCTCCGCAGAAAGCTTTTATTTTAGCCAAAGAAATTGCTTATAATTATTTAAAGATTTCAGATCGATTATTAACTTTTAGCTGGATTAAGTTTGAAAATTTCGATCAGGTTTTACATAACTTTTATGCTTCTTATTTTGCCGGTGCTTTATTATTACCGAGAAAATTAGTGGTTGACAAAATCAATTCTTTTTTGGAAAATGAAAATCCAAAACCAGAAGAATTTGTTCAATTAATTGAAAGTTTTGAAGTTTCGCCAGAATCTTTTTACCAGCGATTAACCAATTTATTACCGAAAGATTTTCAGTTGAAAAACTTATTCTTTTTAAGATTATCTCACCGAATTGGTTCGGATGTTTACCAAATCAATAAGGAATTACATATTACACATCAACAGGAACCACACGCCAACGAAACCAACGAGCATTATTGCAGAAGATGGGTTTCGGTTAAAACAATAGATGAAGCCATCAAACAAAATAAATCTCATTTTTTTGATGCACAAATATCCAGTTACGCCAATAGCGGAAACGAATATTTAGTTTTTTCATCGGCGACAAAAGATCCTTTTGCAGAAAATTATATTCGAAGTATTTCTGTCGGCATCTTAATTAATCCAACGATGAAAAAGAAATTCAAATTCATTGAAGGAAAACCTTTAGTGAAACGAATTGTTGGTGTAACTTGTGAAACTTGTGCTGTAAAAGATTGCCTGGAAAGAGCTGCGCCGCCAATTGTTTTAGAAAGAAAAAAACGCCATGAGAATACAGATGCTGTTGTACAGCAGTTTATTAATCAATTTAGTTAGAATCCTATGAAATATTTCGCTTTAATAATAATATTCCTTTCTATTAACTTCAATCAGAAAACAGATAAACTTAACGGTCGCTATAATTATTTAATTGAAGAAAACGATTCGTATATTCAAAAAGATAAAATTACTTTTAATGATAGTGTTTTCAAATTTGACAACAAGTATTTACCGAAAGGAACAATTTCTTATGGCAACAAAATACTATTGGATAATTTTATTAATACGGATTTAATTATAAGTATCTCAAAAGATCAAATTACAAAAGACACTATTCTATTTAGTATGCATGATAAGCAAAGTTCGTCTGCAAATTATCTTGATGAAGTGGTTGGAAAAGGAAAATTGATTAGGATTAGAGAATAAAACTTTTGTAATAATCTCGAAAAGACGCTAAGTCGCAAAGTTTTATTTTCCATCACAATATTCAGTTTAAGCATAATCTTATCAAAAAGATAAAAATCTTCATAAAATATTTCTAATTTGATTTCGTTTTAAAAAGAAAGAAAATATTTACAATAAAAAACAGTGCCATGTTAAATGAACGTGAAAAATATCTAGCTTCACTCACTCCACTAATGTCCGCAGTTCTAAACAGCGATATAAAAAAAGTTAAAGAATTATTAGAATTGGGTGCTGACGTTTTAGCTGTAAATGATTATTATTTTGGGACTGGCATATTATACTATGCTGCACGACAAAATAATTTAGAAATAATAAAAATGCTTTTAGACACAGGTGTTGATATAAATCAAAAAGATAAGGACTCATATAAACAAAGTCCTATTTTTACAGCGCTCACACAATCAGGAATACCAGTACTTCGGACATTTCTTGAACGAGGAGCAAATCCAGACATACAGGATAAATACAAAATGACCACTTTACATTGGGCGGTGACACGTGAAGGACAAATGGAGGCAATAAAAACCCTTTTGAAGTTTGGAGCTAATGTAAATACTAAAAATCATAAAGGAATTACACCATTAATATCAGCAGCTATAACAGGAATTATGGAATATGTTCAAATACTTATCAAATCTGGAGCAGAAATTAATGTTCCCGCAAAAGATGGTTTCACAGAACTTATGTATGCTGCGTATTATGGTCATGAAGAAATTGTAAAATATCTTTTATCAATTGGGGCAGATAAAAATGCAATAGCAAAAAAAGGAGAAACGGCGCTTTCTATTGCTAAAAAGAAAAACTTCAATACTATTGTTGATATTCTCGAATCAAACTAACACTTTACACTCTATAATCTTGTCATCTCGACGAAGGAGAGATCTTCATAAGAAACTCTACAAAGATTGGCGATATGCTGTGCGAAGAATGGATTAAAATCCATCCCTACAATATTTATTGTTCCTTCGGAACTTTACCCATCTTTACAACTAACCAACTTCTGAAAATTAAATTTCTAGTATAGCCCTGATAGAAGCGGCATCCTTTTGTGGTCTCGTTTTTTTCTAACGAGACTACAAAAGATATAGCGAATAGCAGGACTAAAGGTCTTTTGAAAACCAAAATTTCTGCTCCAGAAAAAACCTTTGAACCTCTGCAACTCTGAACCTTTGAACCTCTCAGAAAAACTTCTTAATCTAGGTTAAGTGCGTTTCCTTGACCTTGGTGGTATCTTTGTACTATAAAATTACAAAACATACAAGATCATGGAAAATATAATATTACATAAAGCAGAAACAAGAGGAAACGCAAATCACGGATGGCTAAATGCATATCACAGTTTTAGTTTTGCAAGCTGGTACAACCCGGACAGAATTCAGTTTGGAGCGCTTCGTGTTTTAAACGATGATACAATTGCTGCTGGAATGGGATTTGGAACGCATCCTCATGATAATATGGAAATTATTACAATTCCTTTAGAAGGAGATTTGGCTCACAAAGATAGTATGGGAAATACTGAAATTATCAAAAATGGTGATATTCAGGTAATGAGTGCAGGAACCGGAGTGCAGCATAGTGAGTTTAACCCGAATGCAGATCAACAGACTAAATTGTTACAAATCTGGTTGTTTCCAAATAAAAGAAACGTTACGCCACGTTACCAGCAAATTACTTTAGATGTTGCGGACAGACATAATAAATTATCTCAGATTTTATCTCCAAATGCTGATGACGAGGGAGTTTGGATTCACCAAGACGCTTGGTTTAATATGGGAAATTTTGACTCAGGCGTAACTACTGAATATAAAATTAAAAAAGAAGGAAACGGAGTTTATGCTTTCGTTTTAAAAGGAAACGTAACCATCAACGGTCAGGAATTAAATACTCGTGATGCAGTTGGAATTTCAGGAACTGATATCTTAAATATAAAAGCAAATACAGATGCTGAATTTTTATTAATGGACGTTCCGATGAACTATTAATTCAACAGCAATTTTCAAACAATAAAAACAAAACAAACTGGGAATCAAATATTTATTTCGTCTTCATTTCTTAATCTAGGTTAAGTGCCAAACGAAGACAACCGAAGTAACTTTGTCCTATCAAAATGAAATAAATTAATATTTAAAAAATAAAATTATGGCAACTACAAAATGGTCAATTGACCCAACACATTCAGAAATTGGTTTTAAAGTTAAACACATGATGTTTACAAATGTTTCAGGCAAATTTGGAACTTACGACGCTACAATTACTACAGACGGAGACAACTTCGAAAATGCTCAAATTGAATTTTCTGCTGATATTGCTTCTGTTGATACTGCAAATGCAGACAGAGACGGACATTTAAGAAGCGGAGATTTCTTTGATGCTGAAAATCATCCAAAATTAACTTTCAAAGCTTCTTCTTTCAAAAAAATCAATGAAGGAAGCTATGAAATTACTGGAGATTTAAACATTAAAGGTGTTTCTAAAAGCGTAACTTTTCCTGTAGAATATAGCGGAATCCTAACTGATCCTTGGGGAAATACAAAAGTAGGTTTAAGCATTGAAGGAAAAATCAATCGTAAAGATTGGGGTTTAAACTGGAACTCAGCTCTTGAAACTGGAGGTGTTTTAGTTGGTGAAGAAGTAAAATTAAACATTGAGTTACAATTTGTAAAACAAGCTTAATACTTTATAATAGGTTTTAATTTGGTTGGTTACGAAGCCTGCACTTTTTCTCGGGAGTACAGGTTTTTTTTTGGTTGGTTACGAAGCCTGCACTTTTTCTCGGGAGTGCAGGTTTTTTTTTGGTTTGCCACGAATTACACTAATTTCCACGAATTTTTTTTTTCTCAAATGCTGATTTTTTTTTGCCACAGATTAAAAAGATTAAAAAAGATTTTTTTCTGTATTGTGAAAATAAATAATCTGTGAAAATCCTTTTAATCTGTGGCAAAAAAATAATTCGTGAAAATTAGTGTAATTCGTGGCAACAAAAATCAACGCACAGTGTTTCGAAATTCTGTTGGCGATAATCCTGTTTGTTTTTTGAAGAAGCGGGAGAAATAGGAATAATCTTCGTAGCCGACTTTAAAGGCAACTTCGTTTACGGCTAATTGTTTATCGATCAACATTCTTTTTATTTCTAGGATTACACGATCTGTGATAACTTCTGTGGCTGTTTTTTGCAGAATTTCATTGCAGATTCTGTTTAAATGCTTTAATGTAATATTTAATTTTTCTGCGTAGAAAGACGGCAATTTTTCAGTTCTGAAATATTCCTCTAAAAGCGATTCAAACTTATTGATTTTAATATTGTACGAATGGGTTTGATGCGAATACGTTTCGCCATATTTGCGTGCAATTTCGATATGAATTGAATCTAATAAATTCAGCATTTTATCCAGCTGATATTTATTATTTTGATTGTTTTCCTGAATCAGCAAATCAAAATAAGGCTGAATTTTCGGAATTTCTTTTTCTTCGAAAACCAACTCCGGTCGGTTATGAATGGAATGATAGAAATTATAATCGTTGATGTTTTTTTGTCCGAAATATAAATTATACAATTCCTGCGAAAAAATAATTACAAAGCCTTCAACATCTTTTGATAAACTCCAATGATGCATTTGCCCTGGCTGCAGTACAAATAAACTTCCTCTTTTTATTTCGAATTGGTCAAAATCAACTTCGTGCTGCCCGGAACCTTTTGTAAAAAATACCATTAAATAGGAATCATGGCGATGTGGTTCTTCTACAAAACTGTGGTTTTTTAAATGTTCTGTAAAAGTATTGACGTAAAAATCGCGATGAATATCATTGCAGCTAAAATTCTGAACGCTGTAAATGGGATATTTTTTCATAACAAATGTCTTTATTGTGCTAGAATAAGCGAAGATACTAAAAAGGCTTTTATCCTGCTCTGAATTACCTTTGTATAAATAAAAAACATCAAAGTCATGTCAAATTCATTAACTCATATTTTAAGCAACGAATGTCCTGTTTGTCATAAAGGAAAAGTATTTACAGACAGAAATATTTTTTTATCTTTCGGTCTTCCAAAAATGAACGAATACTGCAGTCATTGTAATTACAAGTTCCAAAAAGAGCCTGGTTATTTCTTTGGCGCTATGTATGTAAACTACGGATTAACAGTCGCTCAGGGAATTGCAACGTATTGTGTTGCTCAGTTTTTCTTTGAGACAAATTTCGATTTAAGAATTATTCCAATCATCGCTGTTGTCATTACTTTACTTACTTCTTTCAATCTTAGATTTTCAAGATTAGCATGGATTTACATGTTTAAGGATTATACGAAATAAAAAAATAGTACTTTTGCCTTCCAATTGAAACTAATTTTCAATTTTAAAAAAAGTAAAAATTAAATTAGACAAATGAAAGCATACGTATTTCCAGGTCAGGGCGCACAGTTTACAGGAATGGGCAAAGACCTATATGAAAACTCGGCTTTAGCCAAAGAATTATTCGAAAAAGCCAATGAAATTTTAGGTTTTAGAATTACAGATATCATGTTCGAAGGTACAGCCGAAGAACTAAAAGAAACTAAAGTTACACAGCCGGCAGTATTTTTACATTCTGTTATTTTAGCGAAAACTTTAGGCGAAGATTTTAAACCAGAAATGGTTGCAGGACATTCTTTAGGAGAATTCTCTGCATTGGTTGCTAACGGAACTTTATCTTTTGAAGATGGTCTTAAATTAGTTTCTCAACGTGCACTTGCTATGCAAAAAGCCTGCGAAATCACTCCATCTACAATGGCTGCCGTTTTAGGTTTAGCTGATAATATTGTTGAAGAAGTATGTGCGTCTATCGACGGTGTTGTAGTTGCAGCAAATTATAACTGCCCGGGACAATTAGTAATTTCAGGAGAAACTTCAGCAGTTGAAAAAGCTTGTGAAGCGATGAAAGCTGCGGGAGCAAAACGCGCTTTAATTTTACCTGTTGGTGGTGCATTCCACTCACCAATGATGGAACCAGCAAGAGAAGAATTAGCGGCAGCAATTGAAGCAACTACATTCTCTACTCCTATTTGTCCGGTTTACCAAAACGTAACTGCCAATGCGGTTTCTGACGCAAACGAAATTAAAAAGAACTTAATCATTCAATTGACTGCTCCTGTAAAATGGACACAATCTGTACAGCAAATGATCGCTGACGGTGCTACTTTATTTACTGAAGTTGGCCCAGGAAAAGTGTTAGCTGGTTTGATTAATAAAATTGATAAAGAAGCGGTTACTGCGAATGCATAATTAGTGTTCAGTCTCAGTGACAGTTTTCAGTTTTTAACTGTATAAAAAATCCTCATAGACTTATGTTTATGAGGATTTTGTTTTTATAACTCTTTTGCTTCTTCACTGTAATTATTTAGAATTCCAGTAATTAAATAATTTTGATTTCTTTTTTCAAAGAAAATATACCAAGTTGTTCTTGCATTTGATTTATAAAAAATATAATTCGAACCTAAATATTGAAGTGATTTTGGAGTTTTCTTGGGAGGAAAAGTAGAAGTACTCGAAATAATAAAATCAACTATTTTATCGATATAATTCTGAGCCGTTTCAAAGAAACCAAAATATTCCTCTTCAAAAAGTGCAAAAACTAAATTATCAAAATATTCAAGAACTGCTTTTTCAAAAATTATTTTTTCCAAGGATAAGCCTTTATTCTTTTAGACATTTCAGCTTTAAACTCCTCCGGTGTTAACCCTCTTGCAAACTCGGCATCAAAATCAAAAGTGTCAGGGTCTATGCCTTTAAATTTCGGTTTCTGAATCTCGTATTCAGTTGCAGGTTCTTCAACCTTATTCTTCTTTTTATTTTCTTCTTCCGAATTCATAATTCCTACATTTTTTATTCTTACAAATTTACAAAATAAACTGAATCAAAACTTATAAAGCTTTCTTTTCCTTCTTCTTATAATTGACAATAAAAACGCCAAGAATAATCAGCGCAGTAGCAATAATAAAATCAATTGTAATAACTTCGTCTAAAAGCAACCAACCCAGAAAAACTGCAATTATCGTATTTATATAAGCTAAAATAGAAACTTGAACTGCTGTAACATGTTTTAAAGCATAACTATAACTAAAAAAAGCAATTACTGATCCGAAAATCGACAAATACAAAGCCGCGAAAATACTTCTGGAATTCCACGAACTAAAATCAGGATTTGGCGAAAAAATTGAAGCCAAAACCAACTGAATACAAGACGCAGATGTAAATTGATAAAACAAATTAAGTACAATATTGTTTGATTTATTGGCGTGTGTTTTGGTGTAAATTGTTCCAATGGCCCAAGCTAAAATCGCAAATCCCATAAACATCATTCCAGTTCTATAATCAGCATCTAAAAACGACCCAAGTCCGTCTTTGAATATAAAAACAATTCCCGAAAACCCAATTAATACTCCAACAAAACCTTTAAAGCTCATTTTTTGCAAACCCACTAAAATGCTTCCAAGAAATATCAATATTGGAGATAACGCACTTATTACAGATGCCAATCCGCTTGGTAATGTCTTTTCTGCAATTGTGGTAAAACCATTTGCAATTACAATCATCAAAACCGAAGGAATAAGTTGTTGTTTAAAACTCTGCCAACCAATCCATTTTAATTCTTTTTTGAATAATAAAATAGTCATCATAATCAATCCAGCCAATCCTTGACGAATTGAAGTAACAAACCAAGGCGGAATAGTCTCAACCGCAACCCTGATTCCTAAAAATGTAGTACCCCAGATAATTCCAACAGCTGCCAGAGCAAAAATCAATTTATAATCTAAACTTTGTTTCATAATAATCAGCATCTAAAAAAAAATCCCAAACTATATTGCTATAATTTGGGATCTTAAAATTTTATAATTTTAATGTGGAGAATTATTTATTCCTCACTTTTTGTTCCCATTTCCAGGCGCTTGCCATAGCTTCGTCTAAACTTAATTCAGCTTTCCAACCCAAGACATTATTAGCCTTATCTGTGTTTGCATATGCTTCTGTAATATCACCTTCGCGACGTGGCTTAATTACGTATGGCAATTTTTTATCGCTTACTTTTTCAAAACTGTGAATCACTTCAAGCACAGAACTTCCTTTTCCAGTTCCTAAATTAAAAGTTTCAACTTTCGCTAAATTCTTTTTATTCAATAAACGCTGTAATGCAATTACGTGCGCTTTTGCTAAATCGACAACGTGAATATAATCGCGAACCGCAGTTCCGTCTGGTGTTGGATAATCATTTCCGAAAACAGATAATTCCTGACGCAAACCTACTCCTGTCTGTGTAATAAACGGAACTAAATTTTGAGGAACTCCTAATGGTAATTCTCCTATTTCAGTAGAAGAATGCGCACCAACCGGATTAAAATAACGCAATAAAATCGCGCTAATGTTAGTTACTTTTGCTGTATCTGCAATTATTTCTTCTCCAATTTGTTTCGTGTTTCCGTAAGGAGACATTGCTGTTTGAACCGGAGCATCTTCTGTAATTGGCATTTTTTCGGCTTGACCGTAAACCGTACAAGACGAACTAAAAATAAAACTTGCTTCAGGTTTTTGCTGTAATTCCTGCAAAAGATAAACTAAACTGCTAATGTTGTTTTCGTAATACAACAAAGGCTGCTCAACACTTTCACCAACTGCTTTTGAAGCGGCAAAATGAATTACCCCAGTAACATCATTATGTTTTTTAAAGAAATCCCGAACGGCACTTTTTTCTCTTAAATCAATTTTTTCGAATAAAGGCATTTTTCCCGTAATGGCTGTAATTCCTTTTAAAACATCTTCTGAAGAATTTGAAAGGTTATCAATTATCACAACTTCAAAGCCTTCATTTTGCAATTCGACTACCGTGTGAGAACCTATAAATCCTAATCCTCCTGTTACTAATACTTTCATTATTTGGTTGTTTATGTGGTTATTTTGGCTGTTAATTATTTATTCAAAAATTCTAAAACAGAATCTGTAATAAATTTGATTTGTTCGTCGTCAAGTTCTGTATGCATTGGTAAAGCAATTACTTCCTGTACTAATTGATTTGTAACCGGAAATTGCTCTTCTTTATAGCGAGGATCTAAATATGCTTTTTGAGAGTGTAACGGAATTGGGTAATAAATTGCACATGGAATTCCTTTATCTAATAAATGCTGCATTAAAGCATTTCTGTCGGCATCTAAGATTCTTAAAACATATTGATGAAAAACGTGATCGTTTTCATTTGCATCAAATTCTGGTGTAACAATATGCTTATTTCCAGCGAATGCCGCATTGTATTTTGTTGCCGCTAAACGACGTGCTTTATTATATTCATCTAACAAAGGAAGCTTTGCATTTAAAACTCCTGCCTGAATACTGTCTAAACGTGAATTTACTCCCACAACATCATGGTGGTAACGCTCGTACATTCCATGATTTACAATTCCTCGGATAACGTGTGCCAATTTATCATCATTTGTAAAAATTGCTCCACCATCTCCGTAGCAGCCTAAGTTTTTAGAAGGAAAAAATGAAGTTGCTGCAACGTGACCAATAACTCCAACTTTGCTTTTTGTTCCAGATTTTGAAATATAATCAGCTCCAATTGCTTGTGCATTATCTTCGATTACATATAAATTATGTTCTGCTGCAATTTCCATAATGGCGTCCATATTAGCAGCGCGTCCAAATAAATGTACCGGAACAATTGCTTTAGTTTTTGGCGTAATTGCTTTTTTTACCGCATCAATATCGATGTTCATATTATGCAAATCAACATCAACTAAAACCGGAGTTAATTGTAACAATGCAATAACCTCAACTGTTGCTGCAAAAGTAAAATCGGCAGTAATAACTTCGTCACCTGGTTTTAAATCCAGACCCATCATTGCAATTTGCAAAGCATCTGTTCCATTTGCACACGGAATTACGTGTTTTGCTCCTAAATAGTCTTCAAGATTTTTTTGAAACTGATGAACTAAAGGTCCGTTAATATAAGTATTTGTATCTAAAACCTCTTGAATTGAAGCGTCTACAGTTGTTTTTATTTTTTCATATTGACTTTTTAAGTCAACCATTTGTATTTTTTTCATTTTTGATATTTTATTTAAAAAAGCCTTTCTATTAAACCAGAATGTCAGAAAGAAGGAACAAAAATAGTTATTAATACCTTCAAACCAATGAAAATAAACGAAAGAAATGTAATTTAGCTGCAAAAATTACTACATGCTTTTTTTATACAATTTAGCTGTTTCTTTAGCAGCGTTTTTTCTTAAAATAGTCGCACTTTTTAGTCCGAAAATTAAGCTTTTTGTTGAAGGTCGGAAAAATGTATTCTCCATTTTAGAAGAAAAAATAAAGCCCGAAGACAAGACAATTTGGTTTCACGCTGCTTCGCTTGGCGAATATGAGCAAGGACTTCCTGTAATTGAAAAAATCAAAGAAAAATATCCTACGCATAAAATTATTTTAACTTTTTTTTCCCCTTCGGGATACGAAGTGCGTAAAAACAACACGGTTGCCGATGTCACCATTTACCTGCCTTTGGACACCAAAAGGAACGCTAAAAGATTTTTAAAATTAGTTCATCCTGAATTTGCTTTTTTCATCAAATATGAATTTTGGTTAAATTATTTAAAGGAATTAGAAAAAAGCAAAACACCAACTTATTTGATTTCCGGAATTTTCAGGGACAGTCAAATGTTTTTTAAATGGTATGGCGGTTTTTACAGAAAAGCATTAAAAGCCTTCAATTATTTCTTTGTGCAAAATGAAAGTTCTAAACAAAAAATTGAAGCTATAGGTTTTAAAAATGTAATTGTATCCGGCGATACGCGTTTTGACAGAGTTGCTGCGATTTTAGAAAGAGACAATACGCTTGATTACATCGAAAATTTCAAAAATAACCAGCAAACCATAGTTATTGGAAGTTCATGGCCAAAAGACGAAGTTTTAATTGCCGAATATATCAATCAGGCACCAGAAAATGTAAAATTTATTATTGCGCCACATAATATAAAAGCAGATCAAATTTCAAATCTTAAATCGCAAATTACAAAATCGACAGTTTTATTTTCTGAAAAAGACAATAAAGATTTATCCAATTATAATGTGTTTATAATTGACACCATCGGGATTTTAACAAAAATATATAGCTACGGAACGATCGCTTATGTTGGCGGCGGATTTGGGAACCCAGGAATTCATAATATTCTGGAACCGGCAACATTTGGAATTCCAATTGTAATTGGTCCTAATTATTCTAATTTTGCCGAGGCGGTTTCTTTAGTTGAGCTTGGCGGATGTATGCCAATTTCTAATATCTCTGAACTAAAAGAAATTTTAGACCGTCTTCTGACTGATCAAACATTTCTTAAAGAAAAAAGTCAAATTTGCGAATCTTTTATTCAGAATAACAAGGGAGCCACAAATGCAATTATGAGAGTTGTTTCGAAGTAAGTCACGATTCAAATTAAATTTTCTGAGCGATTATTTCAGAGAAACGAATTAAAAGCTGGTAATTTTCATTGTGTACACGAAAGCAATATTCCTTAAAAAGCAAGATAAAGTGCAATTAAGAGAAATGAAATAGCCAATTCGACCGTAGAATTTTCAACAAAAAATTATTTATACAAAATATTAAATAATTTAAGATAATTTTATATTTTTGGCATATTCTTTGATAAATAAGATAAACGTGAGCTAGGAAAATATTTTAAAAAAAAAGTGAAAAAATATTTTACATATTAAAAAATTTATATCTTTGCCACGAATTAATAATTAACCTTTTATAATAAAGTAAGATGAAAAAAGTATTTTTAAGTTTAGCTGTTGTTGCTGTTTTAACTGTTGTATCTTGTAAAAAAGCTGACGCTGCAGCTACTGAAACTGTAGATTCTACTGCTGTTGCTGTTGATTCTGCTGCTGCTGTAGTTGATTCTGCTGCTGCAACTGTTGACTCAGCTGCTACTAAAGTTGATTCTGCTGCTGCTAAAGTAGAAGAAGCTGCTAAAGAAGTAAAAAAATAATTAGAACCTAAATTCTAAAGATTTTAAAACCATCCTTGTGATGGTTTTTTTTTGCTCAAAAATCAACAAAACAAAATTCCAATATTTTAAAATTCCAAATTCCAATACACATAATGTATTGTTGGGATTTGGAATTTTAAAATATTGGAATTTCTTTTTATTTAATCTTCTACTTCCTCTTCAACAGAAACCTCTTCATCTCCAAAAATCGATTCACTCGACGAGAAATCCAAAATCTCTGCTTTTGAAGCATAAGTCACAATTTCTTTTATTCCTTTTTGCAAAAGCAATTCTGTGGTATATTTTCGGCTTGTTGCAAAGTGAACACCATCTAGCATCAATTTAAAAAAATACTTTCCTCCAGAGCCTTTAAATTTTAAAAATTTAGAAAGTTCAATTGTTCTTTTAAATCTTTCAATATCTTCTTCACATTCAAACCTCAATTCATAGCTTAAACTTGTAAAAATCACTTTCCCTTTTCGAGAAGTAAACACAAACTTGTATTCATCATTAAATCGCCTGCTAATTACAAAAGCACCCATATATTGAATTGTTGATTTTAGATTGTTGATTTTAGATTATTGATTGTTAATTCCCTCAGAATCTTAGAACCTCAGCACCTTAGCGCCTTTTAAAGAATTTACACAATAAAAAAAGCCTCTTCAAAAGAAGAGGCTTTAGTACTCAGAGCGGGACTTGAACCCGCACGAACATTGCTGTTCACTGGATTTTAAGTCCAGCGTGTCTACCAATTTCACCATCCGAGCATTATATGGTTTTGAGCGAAAAACGGGGCTCGAACCCGCGACCTCGACCTTGGCAAGGTCGCGCTCTACCAACTGAGCTATTTTCGCGTTTCAAATTCTAGTAAGAACTACAATACTTGACTTGTTTCGTATTGCGAGTGCAAATTTAGGACATTTATTCAATTACACAAGCCTTTTTTCAAAAAAATATTTACTTATTTTATAACTTTCTGATAACCTAAACTTTAAACTTGAAAATTTTTTTCGATTTATTTCTTAACCAGCATTCTTTTTATTTCATTCAGCTTCATCAATGCTTCAACGGGTGTAATCGCATTAATATCGAGGCTTAAGATCTCTTCTTTGATTTCTTCCAGTAAAGGATCATCAAGATTAAAGAAACTCATCTGCATTTCATCATTCGCAGATTTTACGCCGTTTAATGCATCGCTCGAATGATTTTTTTCTAATTTCTTTAAAAGTTTTTGTGCTTTCAAAATTACAATCTGAGGCATTCCGGCCATTTTTGCCACGTGAATTCCAAAACTATGCTCACTTCCGCCTTTTACAAGCTTTCTCACAAAAAGAACGGTATCTTTTAATTCCTTTACCGCAACATTATAATTTTGAATTCTGGAAAGTGATTCTGTCATTTCATTCAACTCATGATAATGCGTCGCAAATAATGTTTTTGGTTTTGAAGGATGCTCGTGTAAAAACTCGGCAATAGCCCACGCAATCGAAATTCCATCATATGTACTTGTTCCTCTTCCAATTTCATCCAGAAGTACTAAACTGCGATCTGAAATATTATTCAAAATCGAAGCCGTTTCATTCATCTCAACCATAAAAGTCGATTCTCCCATCGAGATGTTATCAGATGCACCTACCCTTGTAAAGATTTTATCTACAACCCCCATTCTTACACTGTCAGCCGGAACAAAACTTCCCATTTGTGCCAAAAGCACAATTAAAGCAGTTTGTCTTAAAATAGCCGACTTACCCGACATGTTAGGTCCGGTAATCATTATAATTTGCTGCGTTTCTCTATCCAGAAAAACATCGTTTGCTATATACGGAGTTCCAACCGGCAATTGTTTTTCAATTACAGGATGCCTTCCGTTTTTAATGTCTAATTCAAAAGTTTCATCAATTTCAGGACACACATATTGATTCTCAACTGCCATTTGCGTAAACGAACATAAACAGTCTAATTGTGCTACCAAATAAGCATTCATTTGAACGGGTTTGATATAAGTCGCAATCCATGCAACCAACTGCTCAAAAAGTTCTGATTCAATTTTATGAATTTTTTCTTCGGCGCCTAATATTTTGGTTTCGTATTCTTTTAATTCTTCCGTAATATAACGTTCTGCATTTACTAAAGTCTGTTTACGAATCCATTCTTCCGGAACTTTATCTTTATGTGTGTTTCGAACTTCAATATAATATCCAAAAACATTGTTGAATGAAATTTTTAAGGATGAAATTCCTGTACGCTCTGATTCTCTTTTTTCTATTCCTTCCAGGAATTCTTTTCCAGATGTCGAAATAGCTCTTAACTCATCTAATTCTTCATTAATTCCAGTTGCAATTGCATTTCCTTTTGAAATAGCAACCGGCGCATCCTGATTTAAAGTAGTTTTGATTTTTTCACGTAACAAATCACACGAATGCAAACTGTCTCCTATAACTTTTACCGCTTCCTGTGGACTTTCGAGCGCTAAGGTTTTTATTGGAATAATAGCATCCAGAGATTCTTTCAAATAAACAATTTCACGCGGAGAAACTTTTCCTGCTGCAATTTTAGAAATCAAACGCTCCAAATCTGAAATTTGTTTAATTTGATATTGAATATTTTGTAAAACATCCTGATTTGATTTCAAATACGCAACCACATCATGACGTCCTTTTATTTTATTACCGTCTTTTAGCGGAAGCGCCAGCCAGCGTTTTAACAAACGTCCGCCCATTGGCGAAAGCGTTTTATCGATTACATCTAAAAGTGTTACAGCATTTGGATTGTAGCTGTGATACAATTCTAAATTTCTAATCGTAAAACGATCCATCCACACATAAGCATCTTCAGCAATTCGCTGAATCGCTGTAATATGCTGCACTCTGTTATGCTGGGTTTCTGATAAATAATAAAGGATTGCTCCCGCAGAAATAATTCCTTCTTTTAATTCTTCAACACCAAAACCTTTTAAAGAGTTGGTTTGAAAATGTTTGGTCAGCTTTTCTAGAGCATAATCTTCTTTATAAATCCAGTCTTCCAGATAAAAACTATGAAAATCTTCTCCAAAAGCGGTTTTAAAATCACTTTTGCAATTCTTAGGAACAAGAACTTCACTTGGATTAAAATTCTGCAGTAATTTATCTATATATTCGGCATTTCCCTGAGCGGTAAGAAATTCTCCTGTCGAAACATCTAAAAATGAAATTCCGATATTTTTGTTAGCAAAATAAACAGATGCTAAAAAGTTGTTTGTTTTTGATTGTAAAACTTCATCGTTTAAAGAAACTCCCGGAGTTACCAATTCTGTAACACCTCGCTTTACAATCGTTTTTGTCATTTTAGGATCTTCAAGCTGATCGCAGATTGCAACACGAAGTCCGGCTTTTACTAATTTTGGTAAATATGTATTGATTGAATGGTGTGGAAAGCCTGCCAGAGCCGTCTCTGTATCAGACCCTGCGCCTCTTTTTGTTAAAGTAATCCCAAGAATCTTAGAAGCTCTGATGGCATCTTCTCCAAAAGTTTCATAAAAATCCCCTACTCTGAAAAGCAGACAGGCATCAGGATATTTTCTCTTGATCTCGTTATACTGTTTCATTAAAGGTGTTTCCTTCACCACTTTCTCTTTAGCTGCCAAAATTGATATGTTTTTAAATGAAAATTAAGACAGCGAATTTATAATTTTTTAGCGGCATAACAGTCACTTCAAAAATTAAAATATTTTAAGATTTTTTTATGTTCAGATATAAGAATTTTATATAGCTTTGTTCATCATTAAAAAAGACCCTTAAAAATGAAAAAAATAATTTTATTCGCTATGTTAGCTGTAGCTGGTATTACGGCTACTAACGCACAAACAACTAAAAAAGCTAAAGCTGCTAAAGTTGCTAAAGTTGAAGGAGCAGGAATGCTTTTTGAAACAGAAACTATCGATTACGGAACTATCGCTCACAATGCTGACGGTAAACGTGAATTCGTTTTTGTTAACAACGGAACAAAACCGTTAATCATTACTAACACTCAAGGTTCTTGTGGTTGTACAGTTCCTACAACACCAAAAGAGCCAATCGCTCCAGGTGCTAAAGGTATTATTGGTGTAAAATATGCTACTGACAGAGTTGGTGCTTTTACAAAAACTGTAACTGTTACTTCAAATGCTGAAGGACAACCAACAAAAGTACTTACAATTAAAGGTACAGTTTTACCAGATCCAGTAAAAAGCTAATCTGAGAAACAACAAAATAATTGAAAAAGCTTCCTTATCTTTGGAAGCTTTTTTTATGACCTGAATTTAAACCAATGAGAAAACTCGAAAATAGCGAACTAGACAGAAAATCAATCGAAGATTTTAAAAAATCAGACAAAACTCCTTTAATATTGGTTTTGGACGATATTCGAAGTTTGCACAATATTGGATCTGTTTTTAGAACTGCCGATGCTTTTTTAATCGAAAAAATAATTCTTTGCGGTATTACGGCAACTCCACCAAACAAGGAAATTCATAAAACTGCTCTTGGCGCTACTGAAACTGTTGCGTGGGAACATCACGAAAATGTATTGGAAGTTATTGAAAACCTAAAAAAAGAAAATGTCCTTACTCTTGCTATTGAACAAGTTGAAAGTGCCATTTTTCTTCAGGATTTTAAAGTGGAGAAAAACCAAAAATATGCTTTAGTTTTTGGAAATGAAGTTTATGGTGTATCTCAGGAAGCGGTTGCTATTTGCGATGGCTGTATTGAGATTCCGCAATTAGGAACAAAACATTCCTTAAACATTTCTGTAAGCGCCGGAATTGTAGTTTGGGATTTATTCCAGAAATTAAACTGGCCAAACTAAGAATTAAAGAATATTTTTACCAAAAAAATGTGATTTTTAAATTAGTTTCAGACTTTAAATGTTAGAAATATAAATATATTTTTTTATTATTAAGAAATTGATACTTTTATAAAATGAAAACTATCTATTTCCTTAAACCACAACATTTATTTTTCTTACTGCTTTTCCCTTTAACCGGATTTGCTCAATATACATCTATTCCTGATCCAAATTTTGAACAGGCTTTAATTGATTTAGGCATTGACAGCGGCGTTATTGATAGCCAGGTTCTGACTGCAAATGTTAAAGACGTAACGATATTATTCATTCAAGGTAGAAACATTGCCGATTTAACTGGTATTGAATCTTTTGTAAAACTGGAAAGATTAGCCTTGGGAATAGCGAATGATAATATATATCAAAGAAACGCTCTTACCACTTTAAACCTTACAAACAACATTTTCCTGAAGTCTTTATCGTGCGAGTATAATGAATTATCTACTATAGATCTTTCAAAAAACACGGCATTGGAAGTTTTATCTATAGACAATAATAAATTAAGCAGTCTGGATGTTTCAAAAAACACCTCCTTAAACACTCTTTTTTTTTCCAACAATAACCTAACAAGTATAGATATTACTAAAAATACTTCTTTAACAAGCTTATCTTGCTTCTTTAATAAGTTAACAGCTTTAGATCTTTCAAAAAACATTAATTTAATTGCTTTAAGGTGCGATAATAACAATTTATCAAATCTTGACCTTTCTAAAAACGCAGCATTGCAATTTTTAATCGCAAATAATAATCAAATAACTTCTCTAAATGTTTCCAATAATCCAGATTTAGGATTTTTCGATTGCGGTAAAAATCAAATAACTTCTCTGGATATTTCTAATAATTCAATTTTAGGACACTTAGATTGCAATAATAATCAATTATCTAGTTTAGATTTATCTAAAAATATTAATCTAACTACTCTTTTGTGTAATGATAATCTGTTAACAAATTTGAATTTAAAAAACGGGCAGAACGCAAAAATAAGCCATGGAAATTTCAAATCGAATTCAAGTCTAACCTGCATACAAGTTGATAATGAGATTTATTCAAATACAAACTGGACGGCCTACAAAGAAAGTACAGCAAAATACTCAAACGACTGTAGTAAACCTGCAACAACTGCCCCTATTGTTAAAGCAACCGGAGATCAGTTATACTGCCCACAAAATACTATAAAGATTGTAACTGATTTTACTATTACGCACGATCCAGCGGAAACAGCAACTGAAGGTGTTTATATTCAAATTTCGTCTGGTTATTCAAGTGGTTTAGATTTGCTTGCGCTTTCAAATGCGGCAGCACACCCTAACGTAATAACAAGCTGGGACGCAACAGCAGGAAAATTAAGCATAACAAGCCCAACAGGTGGCAATGTTTTATATTCTGACTTAGTTGATGCTGTAAAAGATGTGGTTTTCTCAAATTCTTCGGCTACAGCTTCCGGAACAAGAACTTTCTCTATAACAATTGGGAATGCCAATTATTTACCTTCAACACAGCACTTTTATTTATTTGTTCCGAGTATTGGTATTACCTGGACAAGTGCCAAAGCAGCTGCAGAAGCCAGTACTTATTACGGGCTTACAGGATATTTAGCTACCGTTTTATCTGCAGATGAAGCTCAATTAATAGGTGAACAAGCCTCAGGAACGGGATGGATTGGCGGAAGCGATGCTGAAACTGAAGGTCTATGGAAATGGGTTACAGGGCCCGAAGCCGGAACTATAATGAATTATACTTTCTGGAATTCCGGAGAACCAAATAATTTAGGTGAAGAAGATTATGCACATATTACACAACCGGGAATAGGAATTAGAGGTTCATGGAACGATCTTTCTAATACCGGTTCGTTAACGTCTGGCGACCCATATCAGCCAAAAGGTTATGTGGTGGAATATGGCGGAATGCCGGGAGAATCTCCGCTTGAAATTGCGGCAAGTACAAAAATTACAATTCCGGTTGCAACACCAGGAGCAAATCCAAATCCGGTTTGCGATTCTGGAACTTTTACTTTTACTGCAACAGCAACTTCGGGAGCAACAATTAGCTGGTATGATGCCGCTGTGGGGGGAAATTTATTAGGAACAGGAAACACGTATACTACTCCAACAATAAATACTACAACAACTTATTATGTAGATGCAGGCTGCGAATCAAACAGAAAATCGGTTACGGCTACGGTAAACATGACCCCAACAACTCCGGTTGCGGGTAAGCCTTCTTATTCAAATTGCGGGCCGGGATCTGTAACTATTAGTGCAAGTTCAAACATTGGAACTATTAACTGGTTTACAACTCAAACTGGAGGAACAAGTGTTTTTAACGGAAACAGTTTTACAACGCCAACAATTTCATCAAATACAACTTATTATGCTGAGGCTTCAAATTCTGGCTGTATCAACCCAACTCGTACGCCTGTAGAAATTCAAATATATACGCCGCCAGTTGTTCATGATGAAACCTTACCTCTGTGTCAATCTCAAACTATAATACTAGATGCGGGAGTTTCGGGAATGACTTATGCATGGTCAAATGGGGATACAACACAAACAACACCCGTTTCAAAAGGTGGGACTTATACTGTAATTGTAACAAGTCCTGCTCCTGAAAGCTGTTCAAGTACAAAAACAATAATAGTTGAAGAGCGTCCGGTTCCAGAAATAGACCGAATTGACGTAAGCGGAACAAGAGTGGTAATTTACATTAAAAAGCAAGCTCCGTATTTTGAGTTTTCTGTAGATGGAGTTAATTTTCAGGATTCGAATGTTTTTTATGATGTTCCGGGCGGACTACAAACGGCATATGTTCGCGAAAAAAGCGGCTGCGGCGGAGATACGCAAAACTTTGTTGTTCTTGTTTTTCCAGCATTTTTCACTCCAAATAACGATACTCATAATGATTTATGGGAAGTAACCGGAATGGAAAATTATCCACAGGCAGAAGTCACTATTTTTGACCGTTATGGCAAACTCATCGCGCAGTTAAACGCTTCTAATATGACTTGGGACGGAACTTTTGAGAGAACACCGCTTCCGGCTTCAGATTATTGGTATGCCTTAAAAATAGACAATACAAAACCTATTTTACGAGGACACTTTTCATTACTAAGATAGTTCTGAATTAGAGAATGTGTCAATTAGAAAATGAGATAATTAAAAAATATCTTAAATAAAATTATCTAATTGACACATTTTCTAATTATCTAATTAACCTAATTTCTTCTGGATTTCGCTTAAAACAAAAAGATAATCTTCCTGTTTTTTCACAAAATCACGATCAGACACATCGATAATTAAAACATTCAAATCGGTTTGGGATTTTATGTATTCCAAATAACCGTTGTTGATTTTATCCAAATAATCAGCCTGAATATTTTGCTCGTAGCTTCGGCCGCGTTTTTTTATGTTTTGAAGAAGACGTTCTGTATTTTGATACAAATAAATATACAAATCCGGTTTTGGCATTTCTTTGTAAATGATATCGAATAGATTTCGGTACAAACGATATTCATCTTCCTGCAAAGTAATTTTAGCAAAAATCAGCGATTTAAAAATATGATAATCGGCTACGATAAAATCTTTAAATAAATCAAACTGTGCCAAATCATCAGATAATTGCTGATAACGATCGGCCAAAAAAGACATTTCAAGGGGAAAAGCATATCGGTTTTGATCTTTATAAAACTTAGGCAGAAACGGATTATCTGCAAAACGTTCTAAAACGGTTTTCGCATTAAAATCATCTGCAAATTTGTGAACCAAAGTAGTTTTTCCGGCACCAATATTTCCTTCAAAAGCAATATAATTATATTTTTCTAACGGAATTTCACTCAGCGGGCATTTCAAATCCTGAACAACCTTACAAACACTGTCGTCTGGAGAAAGGGTAATTAATTCTGAAATAGATTTCTGAAAAACAGGATGTTTCCACTCTAACTTTAAATCCTGCATCGGTAATAAAACAAAATTTCGGTTCTGCATCAAAGGATGCGGAATATTAAGTTTTTCTGTTTCAATAATTTCATCATCAAAAACAATTACATCAACATCAATAATTCGGGATTGATAACCTTCCTGATTCAATCTGATTCTTCCTAACTGTTTTTCGACTTTTAAAACCTGATTTAATATTTTTTGTGCCGATGAAGTAGTGTGCAAAAGTAACGCGCAATTATAAAATGCATCGCTCTCAAAACCCCAGGCAGGCGTTTCATAAAGCTTAGAAACCTTAATTACAGTTCCCACTTCCTGATGTATCAAAGCGATACAACTTTCAATGTTTTCTAACCTGTTTCCCTGGTTGCTGCCTATAGATAAAACGACTTGGTGCTGTGATTTCATAATTAATGCAAATTAACTAAAACTATTTTAGAATTAACCAATATATTTGTGAAACGGCACATTGAAACCGATTAAAATTTATGTGCGAAATTTGTAACAAATAGCCCATTAACGCTACTTATTAAAAAAATATACTTATGAAGTTTTTAGGAAATGTAATTGCCACAGTTGTTGGTATTTTTGTATTTATCATGCTCTTCTTTTTTGGAGTAATCCTAATTGGGGCCATTTTTGGCGGAGATGACAAAGTTTCGGTTAAAAATGATTCTGTTATCGAATTAGATTTAAAGCAGATCAATAATGATTATGCCGGAAAATATAAAGATCCGTGGGTAACTGTTTTTTCAGATAAAAAAAGTGTTGGTTTAACGGATGTTATCAATGCAATTGAAGCCGCAGAAACAGACGATAATATTAAAGGAATTTCAATCTTAAACGACGAGTCTTCTCTTGGACTTGCGCAATATAAAGATTTGAGAAATGCTCTGGAAAGTTTTAAAAAATCAGGGAAATTTGTCTGGGCTTACGCCAATACATATTCGCAGAAAGAATATTATTTAAATTCTGTTGCTAACGTTGTGTATTTGAATCCGGCTGGAGATTTAGACTTTAAAGGACTTTCGTCTGAAGTGATGTTCTTTAAAGATTTTCAGGAAAAATCCGGAATCCACATGGAAGTGATTCGTCACGGAAAATACAAAAGTGCCGTTGAGCCATTTTTAGAAAACAAAATGAGCGACGCTAACAGAGAACAAGTTACAGCACTTTTAAATTCGATTTGGTCAACAGTTTGCAGCGATATTTCAAAAAGCCGAAATATTCCGGTTGATAAATTAAATGAAATTGCAAACGGTTTATTAGCCAGAACTCCACAAATGGCAAAAACACAGCATTTAGTTGATATTGTAGCTTATGAAGATGTGTATCACAATGCCATTAAAAAAGCGTTGAAAGTTAAAGACGACGAAGATTATAATAAAATTTCGATTTTAGATTATACTCAAAATAATGTAACAACGGCATTAACCAATGTTGCTACTGATCAAATTGCAATTATTTACGCTCAAGGCGAAATTGCCGGCGGCGAAGGCGACGTAAATGTTATTGGCGAAGGTTCAATGCGCCGTTCGCTGCAAGAAGCCAGAAAAAATGAAGATGTAAAAGCGATCGTTTTAAGAATTGACAGTCCGGGCGGAAGCGCACTGACTTCTGACTTAATCTGGAGAGAAATTGAAGTAACTAAAAAAGTAAAACCGGTAATTGTTTCAATGGGGAATTATGCCGCTTCCGGAGGTTATTATATCGCTTGTAATGCCAATAAAATTTTTGCAGAAAGCAATACGATTACAGGTTCTATCGGGGTTTTTGGAGTATTACCAAACTTTACTCCGCTTGCCAACAAATTAGGAATTAATACGGAGCAGGTAAAAACACACGAAAACTCAGCAAATTACAGTCCGTTTGTTCCGGTTGATGAAAAATTCAAAGCTTTTACACTTGAAGGCGTTGAACAGATTTATAAAACTTTTGTAACACATGTTGCCGAAGGAAGAAAAATGACTTTTGCACAAGTAGATTCTATTGCACAAGGAAGAGTTTGGTCTGGATCGGAAGCGTTGAAAATTGGATTAGTTGACAAAATTGGAGGTTTGAACGATGCTATTGCAGAGGCTGCAAAAATTGCAAAAATCAAAGATTACAGCACACAAAACTATCCTGAATACGAAAAAACATTTGGTGACTTAATGGGTAATCTGCCTTTTGCACAATCTAAGGAAGCTTTTATAAAAGAAGAAATTGGCGAAGAAAACTATATGCTTATCGAGCAGGTAAAAAGATTCCAGAGACAAAAAGGAGTTCAGGCGATGATGCCTTTCGGAATAAACATTAAATAATTCCACTTAAAGATGAAAAACATAATTCTGTTTTTAACCGTTTTGTTTCTGACATACGTAAATGCTCAAAGTCCGAAACAAGATACTTTTAAAGAAACACCCGCAGTTTTAAAAATCAATAATGATCAAATTTTTGGCACGCTTACCGTTCCCGACGGAGTAAAAAAATGTCCGGTTGCGTTGATAATTGCAGGTTCCGGCCCAACAGACCGAGACGGAAATAATTCGATGATGAAAAACAATTCCTTAAAAATGCTGGCAGAAGAACTGGCAAAAAACGGAATTGCATCTTTACGCTTTGATAAACGCGGCATTGGTGAAAGCAAAAAATCGGCAGTTGCAGAATCTAGTTTGGTTTTTGAAAATTATACCGAAGATGTAAAAAGCTGGATTAACTATTTGAAACAAGACAAACGTTTTACGCAATTAACGGTTATTGGTCATAGCGAAGGGTCTTTAATAGGAATGATTGCAAGTGCAAAAGCCAATAAATTTGTTTCGATTGCCGGAGCCGGAGAATCTGCTGATAAATTGATAAAGACGCAAATTGCTTCTAAATCAAACAAGCAAATTGAAGATATGACGTTTCCTATTATTGATAGTTTAAAAGCTGGTAATAAAGTAAACAAAGTCGATCCGCTTTTAAATTCTCTTTTCAGGGCAAGTATTCAACCGTATTTGATTTCGTGGTTTAAATACGATCCGCAGACAGAAATTAAAAAACTGACAATTCCTGTTTTAATCATTCAGGGAAATAATGATTTACAAGTTTCGGTTAAAGATGCCGAAAACTTATCGAAGGCTAAAGCTAATTCAGAATTGGTGATTGTAGATAAAATGAATCATATAATGAAAATAATCGACGGCGATCAAAAGGCGAATATGGAAAGTTATAATAATGAAACCCTTCCCATTTCTGAAACCTTAGTCCATAAGATTGTTTCCTTTATTAAAAAATAGTTACAACAATAAAAAACTAAATCCGTTTGAAAAGTATCAAGCGGATTTTTTTTATTCAATAATAACATAATTTTCTTACATTATTAAGAAAATTTTATCGCCATACTTCAATAAAAAAACTATTTTTGCAAGAGTCAATTTTCAAAAAATAAACCTCAAATCTATAAATATGTTAAAGAAAATTTTAAAAGTAACTGCCATTGTTCTAGTGGTTTTTGTGGCCGCTCTATTTGCCATTCCGTATTTCTTTAAAGACCAGATCAAAGCAAAAATTGCCGAAGCCATCAACGAAAGTGTTGATGCAAAAGTGAGTTTTGCCGATGCTGATTTAAGCTTATTTAAAAATTTCCCGAATGCTGCGGTTGGAATCGAAAAACTGGTGATTATCAACAAAGCACCTTTTGAAGGAGATACTTTGGTATCATTAGGACAATTAAACCTTAATATGAGCATTAAAGAGCTTTTTAAAGGAAAAGACGAACCTTTAAACATTCAGGGAATTACATCTGAAAACGGTTTAATCAATATTATCTTTAATAAAGATGGTGTTGGAAACTTTGATATTGCCTTAAAAGACAAAAAAGAAGACAAAACGGATGAAAAAAGCAGTCCGCTTTCTTTAAAAATCCAAAACTATAAAATCGAGAACTTTACCTTTAGATATATTGATCAGGGTTCAAAAATTAAAATGGTTATTGATAGTTTAAATCACGAAGGAACTGGAGATTTTACCAATTCAAAACTGGATTTAAATACAAAAACTACAGCAAACGTATCTTTAGATATGGATAAAGTTAATTATATGAAAAATATAAAACTGACTTTAGATGCGATTTTAGGAATTGATTTAGAGCAAAGTAAATATACTTTTAAAGAAAATAAAGCTTTAATTAACCAATTGCCGTTAGAGTTTGACGGATTTATTCAAATGGTTAAAGAAGGTCAGATTTATGACTTAAAATTTAAAACGCCAACTTCGTCGTTTACCAATTTCTTAGGATTAATTCCTTCTGCTTACGCATCAAGTCTTGACGGCGTAAAAACAACCGGAGACTTTACAGTTGTTGGTTTTGCAAAAGGAAAATTAACAGACACAACAGTTCCTGCATTTAACATTGCAATTGCTTCAAACAATGCATCGTTTCAATATCCGAACTTACCAAAATCAGTTCAGAATATTGTAATTGATACTAAAATTATCAATGAAACCGGAATTCTAAACGACACTTATGTAAACTTAGACAAACTATCTTTTAGAATAGATCAGGATGTTTTTAGCGCTAAAGCAAATGTTAGAAACATTACTGTTAATCCGCTTGTAAATGCGGCTTTAAAAGGAACTATCAATTTAGCGAATCTTTCAAAAGCGTACCCAATTAAAATGGATAAACTTTTGGCAGGTATTTTAAAAGCTGATGTTACTACCAATTTTGATATGGCATCTGTTGAGAAAAGCCAATATCAAAACATCAAAAATGCCGGAACTATGAGTTTATCAGGATTTAAATATACTGATGAAAACAATAAATCAATGAATATAAGCACGGCTTTGGTTGAATTTAATCCAAGCACAATCAACCTGAAACAATTTAATGCTACAACAGGAAAAAGTGATATTGCCATCAACGGAGTTTTAGAAAATTTCTACGGTTTTATGTTTAAGAAACAAGAACTTAAAGGAAACTTCAATATGAGCTCTAATCAACTGGCTGTTGATGATTTCATGACTTCTGGAGAACCTGCTAAAACAGAGGAAAAAACGCCTGCTAAACCAGCGGAAGCGATGAAAATCCCAGCTTTCCTAAACTGTACTTTAAATGCAAAAGCTACAACTGTTTTATATGACAATTTAAAACTGAAGGATGTTTCCGGAAAATTGATTATTAAAGATGAAAAAGCACTTTTAGAGAACTTTAAAACGTCCATTTTTGGCGGAACAATTGGTTTGACAGGATCAGTTTCGACAAAAGCAAAAGTGCCAACGTTTGATATGAATTTAGGTTTCAATCAGGTTGATATTGCGCAGACTTTTACGCAGTTAGACATGATGAAAAAAATTGCGCCAATTGCCGGAATTATCAATGGTAAATTAAATTCGACTATTAAATTAAACGGAAATTTAGATGATAAGGAATTAACTCCTGATTTAAAATCTATTTCTGGGGATTTAATTGGTCAATTACTTTCTACAACGATAAATGCTAAAAATTCTACGGTATTAAATTCATTGACTTCAAACATTAAATTCATTGATATGAATAAACTGAATTTGAATGATATTAAAGCTGCCTTAACTTTTGAAAACGGAAAAGTAAACGTAAAACCTTTCGATATTAAATATCAGGATATTAAAGTAACAGTTGGCGGAACTCACGGTTTTGACCAGACTATGAATTACAATTTAAAATTTGATGTTCCTGCTAAATATTTAGGAAGCGAAGCAAATGCTTTTCTTTCTAAATTGTCTCCGGCAGATGCGGCGAAACTGGAAAATATTCCGATCAATGCTGTTATTGGAGGAAACTTTTCAAATCCAAAAATTACTACAGATATGAAAAGTGCCGTTACTAGTTTAGCATCGCAAGTAGCAAATCAGCAAAAAGAAAAACTGACTCAAAAAGGCGCTTCTGCTTTAACTGATTTAATTAATAAAAACACAAAAGCGAAAGACACAACTCAGGCTGCAAAAACGGAGAAAGAACAAAAAACTCAGGAAACTACTAAAAAAGCAACGGACTTACTCAACGGGCTTTTCAAGAAGAAAAAATAAGTTTTAGTCAAAATAAAAAACTGCTCCCGAAAGTAATTTCGGGAGCAGTTTCTTTTTATAGCAATCTGATTTGAATTTATTGATTCAATATCTTATTTATGGCATTAATATAATCCGGAACTGTTAATTGGTTGGTATCAATTCCTACGCTGTTATTTCCGTATGGCTGATATTTTTTTAAACTTGAAATTGAAAATAAACCAGCAGTTGGAGCTTTTGAAGCACTTGACAAATGCATAATTCCACTATCTGCACCTATAAAAACATCTACATTTGCTAATACGGAACCTATTTCACGAATATCCTTACTGTAGAATGAAGGCGCCTGAAAATCAATTTGAGAAACATTTTCTACAGGCAAAACTTCGAAAATATTATAATCTGGATATTCGTTTTTTAAAGCAGCATAAAACTCTTCCCACCACGAAACACAATAACATTTTTCTCCTGTTGCAAACGTAAAAATTGCGATTGTTTTTTTCTGTTCATCAATAATGTTATTGAGAATTTCTTTTCCTTTTGCAATTTCTTCCTGAGTTAATTTTAAATCCAAAAGCGGTACTGGTTCTTTTTTATCTTCTATACCAAATTGACTTAAAAAATATCTTAAATTATAAACGGGATATTTTGCAATATGCTCATGATCATCATAATTGGACTGCACATTTTCAGGAAGGTCTCCAAAAAATTTATATTTAGCATTTGAGAATTGAACGGCTAAGCGGCCCGAAGAAGAATTTTGATCAACATTTATTACAAGATCGTAATTCTGTTTTTTTATTAAAGTCCAGACTTTAAAATATTTGACTAAGTCTTTGAAAGGTTTTTTAGGGAGATCGATTATTTTATCGACATTATCATACTTTTCAAAAACAATTGGGGCCAGTGTCCCTTTTACAAACAAATCGATTTTTACACCCGGAAACACGGCAGAGACTTCCTGAATAAGCGGTGTAACTAAAAGCATATTTCCAAGTCTGCCGTTTGGCCTGCAGATTAGTACTTTTTTAATTTTGCTTTTATCAATAGTTCCGCCTTTACTAATGTTTGCACTACCAATATTTTTGGTTAATATGCGCATTAGGTTACGCCTGACTTTGTTAATGCTAACTTTTTTTAAGCTACTCATTGTGGTATTTATTTCGAGATTATTTTTGGAAACAGCAAAAAACATTTTAGCTAAAAAATGAAGCATAAATTGTTTAAAACACCCTTTTTAAATGTTTCCAAATTTAGCCTCTTTTTTTGCTCAAAAATAAATTCTAATAATAAGCAATTATTACAAAATTGTAATAAAATCTATAATTATTCCCATTTTTGGACCTTCCAATGAAATAAAATTACAACAATTAACAAAACAAATGACAAACAATAGACCATTAGTCGTTAAGAATCGACAGAGAATAGAAAATACTAGACGTTAATATTTACAACATAACCTTCTGAACCACGTATGTTAAAAACTGTCCCATTTTCAAAAATTAAATACTGGCCTTTGATTCCCACAAGTTTTCCCTGAAAAGCTGGCGTTTTATCTAAATTCAAACTTGCTACTTTTGCCGGATAATTTAAAACCGGATAATTTAGTTCGTATAAATCATTTTTCTGACTGTAAAAGTATTCCTTAACTTCTGCCGGGATTAGGTTTTCGACTTTTGACTTCTCAAAAATTAAGTCGCATCCTTCTGCTGTACACTGCAGCATTTTTCGCCAGTTTGTTTTATCTGCATAATGATCTTTTAACGCTACCTCGGTAATTCCTGCTAAATAACGGTTGGGAACCTCAACAATTGCAATAGCCTGTGTCGCTCCCTGATCGATCCAGCGTGTTGGAACCTGACTTTTGCGCGTTACCCCTACTTTTATTTCGCTCGATAAAGCTAAGTAAACAACATGTGGCTGCAATTGCGCTTTTTGCTCGTATTCTAAATCACGATCTGCAATTCCTAAATGTGCAGTACTCAATTCAGGTCTCATAATCCAGTCACCTACAGCGGGGCTTGAGTAAAAACAGTCATAACAAAAACCTTGTCTAAAAATCTTTTTCTTCTTTTGACAATTCAAACATTGAAAACCTGCAAAACTAATTTCAATTTCTTTATCTAATAATTGATTCACATTCAAGAAACTATCTTCGAAAACTAAATAATATTGAATTGGGTTTCCAAATTCAGTCTGCATTTTTGTAAGTACGCCTTGATATGTCATTAGGATTAATTGTAGATTTTAGATATTAGATTTTAGACTGCTCTTATTTTTTGAGTTAATCTTTAGTTTATAAGTAGTGGTTTTTATTACAAAAAAACACTATTTTTGATACAATGACAAAGTTACTATTTGTTGCTTGATATTCAAATTTTAAGTTCCGATTTACATGAATCGTAAAACCTAAATTTAAAATCAGCAATCTAAAACCTAAAAAACACTCATGCCTTTATCCATAATAAATTCTTTCGCTTCCTGGGTCCTCAAACAAAGGATACATCAAATCGAACTTTTTTTAAAATACCCAAATGAAGTTCAGGAAGAACTTTTGCATAATTTATTATTGGCATCTGAAAATACCGTTATTGGAAAAAAATATGATTTTGAATCGATAAACTCTTATCAGACTTTTGCAGAGAGAGTTCCCATTGCGAGTTATGAAGAACTACAGCCTTTGATTGAACGTACACGTCAGGGCGAGCAGGGCGTTTTTTGGGAATCACCTATTAAATGGTTTGCCAAATCGAGCGGTACTACAAATGCTAAAAGTAAATTTATCCCGGTAAGTAACGAAGCTCTTGAAGATTGTCATTATAAAGGAAGCAAGGATTTACTTTGTTTGTATTTGAATAATAATGAGGATTCTGAATTGTTTTTGGGAAAGAGTTTACGCTTGGGCGGAAGTTCCCAGATTTACGAAAACAACAATACTTTTTTTGGCGATTTGTCGGCAATTTTAATTGAAAATATGCCAATTTGGGCCGAGTTCAGCAGTACGCCAAGCAGTAAAACTTCGTTAATGAGCGAATGGGAAACTAAAATCGCGGCGATTATTAATGAAACCAAAAATGAAAATGTAACCAGTTTTGCAGGAGTTCCTTCGTGGATGCTGGTTTTAATGAATAAAGTTCTGGAAAATACGGGCAAACAAAGTTTATTGGAACTTTGGCCAAACCTTGAAGTTTATTTTCACGGCGGTGTGAGTTTCTCTCCTTATAAAGAACAATACAAGAAAATTTTACCAAGCAAAGATTTTAAATACTACGAAATCTATAATGCTTCTGAAGGTTTTTTTGCGATTCAGGATTTAAACAATTCAAGTGATCTATTGCTGATGCTGGATTACGGAATTTTCTATGAATTTATTCCGATGGAAACTTTTGGAACTGCAGATCAAAAAGTGATTCGTTTGGCCGATGTTGAATTGAATAAAAACTACGCCATTGTTATTACGACAAATTCTGGTTTATGGCGTTATTTAATTGGCGATACGGTTCGTTTTACTTCATTGAATCCTTATCGAATTAGAGTTACGGGAAGAACCAAACATCATATTAATGTTTTTGGAGAAGAATTAATGGTCGAAAACACGGATCAGGCCATTGCGAAAGCCTGCGAAATTACTCAAACAGAAGTTATCGATTATACGGTTGCTCCTATTTTTATGCAGGACAAAGAAAAAGGTGCTCACGAATGGATGATCGAATTCAAACAAAAACCAGCCGACGTTGGTCTTTTCCAAAAAGTTCTGGACGAAACCCTGCAAACTTTAAATTCTGATTACGAAGCGAAACGTTACAACAATATGACTTTAAATCCTTTGGTGATTAATGTTGCCAGAGAAAATTTATTTTATGATTGGTTGAAAGAAAGAGATAAATTGGGTGGTCAGCATAAAATTCCTAGACTTTCGAATCAGAGAGATTATTTGGAGCAGTTGAAGGAGATGTAACTACATAAAAAACGGTATTATATAACAAACTAAAAAATATATGGGTAATAGAATTTTCACTACAATACTTGAAGAGAAAATTGATTTGTTTAAATATGCTTTTAAAGAATCATCAAAAAGCATATTTTATGATGAAACCTTAAAAAGACTTATACATCCAGGTGAATTTGGAACTCATAGGGAACAAATTTGTAAAGAATATCTGAGGTCTATAATACCTATGAGACTTGAATTAGGAAGTGGTTTCATAATTACTGATACAGGAGATGTAAGCACACAAATCGATATAATTATTTACGATCGAAATAGCACTCCTTTGATAGAGAATAGTGAAAAACAAAGATTTTATCCAGTCGAAACTGTTGTAGGAATAATAGAAGTTAAATCCGATTTATCAAAAACCGAATTAAAAACGGCATTGAATAAATTAGCAAATAACAAAAAGTTAAAAGAAAAAATGTCTTCACCTACAAGTATTAGACGAGAGGCTGTTGGAAAATTTGATCCTACATACCCATACGACAATATTTTTTCAGTTCTGATTTGTAACAAATTAAACTTTAACCTAGATAATTTGACAAATGAAATCGATACTTATTATAATCAAGATATATTACCAAGACACAAGCATAATTTGATATTAAGCGTTGAAGACGGTATATTATCCTACTTTGACAACATTGGAAAATCACTCATGTATCCTGTATTAGTAAACCAATTAAAGAATAGATTTACTAAACCTAATACAAATTTAAATACCCATTTTCATATTGCAAGTTCGTATATTTTTCTGGGAACATCATCAGCAAGTATTTATTATCCAGAAATTTCCAATTATATTAATTTTACCCAAGGCATTAACTTGGATCAAAATTAGTTTAAAACCTTCAAACATATAATTCCACTGAGTCGCATGAGGGATAGAAGTGGAAATCCTTTTGTGTCTCGTTTCTTTAACGAGACACAAAAGATTGTAATGTATAGCCCGACCCGGAGGGACATGCCCATAAAAAAACCTTAGTCTTTATTGAAGATCTAAGGTTTTTTATTTTTATTTCAATTGTCAGGCTGAGCGAAGTCGAAGCCCTTTTCGACATGAAAGCCCTTCGACTTCGCTCAGGGTGACAATAGTTATTACATCATATCGATATATCTGTCGTGATAACCTAAAAGATATAAAACACCATCAAGTCCTAAACTTGAAATTGAGGTTGAAGCACTTTCTTTTACTTTTGGTTTTGCGTGGAAAGCGATTCCTAAACCAGCTAAGTTTAGCATTGGTAAATCGTTTGCTCCGTCGCCAACTGCAATAGTCTGGTTAATGTGAATTCCTTCTTTTTCGGCGATTGCTTTTAGGTATTCGGCTTTCTTTTGTCCGTCTACGATATCGCCAAGATATTTTCCGGTTAATTTACCGTCTTTAATTTCTAATTGGTTCGCGTGAACATAATCGATACCCAATTCTTTTTGAAGATAATCTCCAAAATAAGTAAATCCTCCAGAAAGAATTGCGGTTTTATATCCGTAATATTTTAAGGCTTTCATTAAACGATGCGCTCCTTGTGTAATTGGCAAGTTTTTGGCAACATTTTGCAAAACGTCTTCGCTCAAACCTTCCAACAAAGCCATGCGTTGTTTGAAACTTTCGTTGAAATCAATTTCACCATTCATCGCCGATTCTGTAATGGCTCTTACCTGCGCGCCTACTCCATTTAGTTCTGCCAATTCGTCAATAACTTCGGTTTGGATTAAAGTAGAGTCCATATCGAAGCAAACCAAACGACGGTTTCTTCTGTAAATATTATCTTCCTGAAAAGAAATATCAACGTTTAAGGTTCTTGAAATTTCCATAAAACTTGCCGTCATGACAATTTTATTTACAATTTCGCCCGTTACAGATAACTGGATACATGAACGTGGATATTCCTCTTTTTCTACAATTGAAGTTCTTCCTGTTAAACGTATAATTGAATCGATATTTAAATTTTGATCTGACATTATTTTAGTAACTGCTGCTAATTGGGAAGCTGCTAGTTTTTCACCTAAAATATTGATTATGTATCGCTGCTTAGATTGTGATTTTACCCATTTTTCGTAATCTTCGATAGAAATTGGAATAAACTTTACCTTAATTTCTAATTCATAAGCTTTAAACAGCAAATCTTTTAAAACTGGTCCTGAAGATGAACCCGCTTCGATTTCAAACAAAATACCTAAAGATAATGTGTCATGAATGTCGGCCTGACCAATATCTAAAATATTAGCATCGTACGCCGCCAATACAGCTGTTAAACCTGCTGTCACCCCTATTTTATCGTGTCCTGAAACTTTTAATAAAATAATCTCTTTATCTTCTATTGCCATTTTATCTTTATTATTTAACGAGCGACAAAAATCGGCAATCTCTTGGTGATAAAAAAGAATAATCCTTGTTTTTTTTGCAAAGAAAAA
Source organism: Flavobacterium panici (assembly GCF_903819335.1). GTDB lineage: Bacteria > Bacteroidota > Bacteroidia > Flavobacteriales > Flavobacteriaceae > Flavobacterium > Flavobacterium panici. Next base: position 93,572 of record NZ_CAIJDE010000038.1, read on the forward strand.
GCGCATATTCATGCGCTTTCCTGAGTAATTTAACAATTATGCTCCGCTATTAGAATAACGTAACTTTTTAATTATTTGTTTTGCATATTTTCGTCAAAGTTTACCATCCAGTTTATACCGAATTTATCTTTGAACATTCCGAAATAAGCGCCCCAAAATGTTTTATTTAAAGGCATTTCGATTTTACCACCAGCCGAAAGTCCGTTAAAAATTCGGTCTGCTTCTTCTGTGCTATCTGTATTAATTGAAACTGAAAAATTTTCTCCAAAAGGCAAATCGCCAAATCTTGTAGAACTGTCGCTTCCCATTAAAATTGTATTTCCAATTGGCAGCGAAACATGCATAATTCTTTCTGCATCTTCTGCTGAAACTTCGTCACAGCCTTCTTCTTTTGGCATTTCTTTAAATTTTCCGATATAAGGAAATTCTCCGCCAAAAACAGATTTGTAAAATAGAAATGCTTCTTCGCAATTTCCGTTAAATAATAAATAAGGGTTTACTGTTGCCATGATATTTTTTTTAATTGTGAGTTGTTAATTATAAATTTTTAATGTCTTCTCTTTGTTTTTTGTTTGTTTCTATTCTCTTTCTTCTATAATCTTTCTTCTTTACTCTATAATCTTTTTTCTTTACTCTATAATCTTTCTTCTATTTCCCTTCTTCTGAAAGTTCTTTGACAACTTCTAAACCTCTAGGAAAAACATCTTTGAAATAATCGACATATTTTTCACCCGAATCGTTACGAGCAATCAAATCTGTAAATTCACCATCTGGAATTAATCGATAAGTTTCCATTGCGCCGCTCCATTTTTTTGTTTCTTCATTGAGAGGCTGTTCTTTAAAATCTTTTATTTCGCCTATATGCTTAAAAGCCATATACTCGTTTGGCGTTTTTGTTTCAATTATACTATACATTCCTTCTCCGGTTGGCGTCATGAAATGTATTTTATCTCCTTCGTTCCAAGTACTTATGGTATGAGATCCTTCGCAAAAAACACTTGTCCATTTTCTATAGGTTTCATCCTCCCATAAAACATCCCAAACTTTTTGAGCCGGGGCTTTAATTCTAATTTTAAATTCTAACGTTTCCATAATTAAGATAGTTTAGTAAAATCCATAAATAAAACATTCCAGCGATGTCCGTCTATATCGGCAAAACCAAAGCCGTACATCCATCCCTGACTTTCTGCTGGAGAAGAAAAAATAGTTCCTCCCGCATCCTGAACTTTTTGAGCCAGTTCATCAACTTCTTCTTTACTTTCGGCATCAATTGAAATCAAAATTTCAGAACTTGCTTTTGTATCGGTTATTTTGTTTTGCGAAAAACCTTCAAAAAGTGATTCTTCAAACAGCATTACTACAAAATGTGATTCACCTACAACCATGCAGGTTGAACTTGGTGTATCGTGCTGCTCATTAAAAGAGAAGCCTATTTTCCAGAAAAAATCTTTTGCTTTTGCCACGCTTTTTACAGGCAGATTTAACCATATTTGTTTCGTCATTCTTTGATATTTTCGTTAAACATTTTTTTAAAGTTGCTAAGGTTCTGAGTTTCTAAGATGCTAAGATTTTTTACTTTGAGCCTTTGCTGCTTTGAACCTTTGTACCTAATAAAGCATCAATTATTCTCTACATAATTTTTAAAGTTGTCCAAAATTGCCTGCCATCCTCCGCGCTGCATTTCTTCTGGATTTTGAGTTTCCGGGTCGAAACTTTCCGTTACTTCTACGCCATCTAAAGTTTCTTTGAAGGTAATTTCAACTTTTCTTCCGTCGACCATAACGTATTTTATGGTTTTGTTTGGTTCTACGAAAGTATATTCTCCTTCAAAATCAAAACTCATGCTTCCATCTTTTGCGGCCATTGTTGATTTGAATTTTCCGCCCTGCTTTACATCATTTTCGGCATAAGGCGTGTGCCAGTCCGGAGAAGCAAAACTCCATTTTGTAATATGTTCCGGTAATGTCCAAAAATCCCAAACTTTGTTTATTGATGCGTTAATTGTATTCTGTACTGTTATCATTATTTATATATTTAAAAATTATACTTATTCAACACTTTCAACGTATTTTTTAAAATTGTCAATTACGTTCTGACACCATTGCTTCTGCATACTTTCAGAATCTTCTTTGTTTGGTTCAAATACTTCTGTGATTTTTACCTTTTTGCCTTGTTCTTCAAAATGAATACTTCCGGTTCTGTTATCCAAAAGTTTATATGCTATTAATCGAAATTTTTCTATTTGGGTATATTCTCCTTCAAAATCAAAACCTGCGCTTTTATCTTTAGCAGCCATTTCATATTTAAATTTGCCATTTACCTGTAAATCATTTTCTGCATAAGGCGTATGCCATTCCTCAAAAGCATAATTCCATTTTTGAATATGTTTTGGAGAAATCCAGAAATCCCAGACTTTATCTATAGATGCATTAATTGTATTTTGAACTGTAATCATTTTGGTCAAATTTTAAATTAATTACATCTGATCCGGAATCTGACTTTCATCCATATAGAAAACTTCCCAATGATGTCCGTCTAAATCCAGAAAAGTTTTTTGGTACATCCATCCATAATCTTGTGCTTTTCTATAATCAGTCCCGCCAGCTTTAACTGCTTTTTCAATCATTTCATCAACTTCTTTTCTTGATCCTAAAGAAATAGAAATAAGCGCTTCGCTGGTTGTATGAGAATCGCAGATTTTCTTATCTGTAAAAGTCTGATAAAACTCTTCTGCCAAAATCATTAAATTAATATTTTCACCAATAATTATACAAGCTCCTTTTTCATTTGTAAATTTCGGATTCGTAGGAAAACCCAATTCATTAAAAAATTTTATCGCTTTATCCAGCTCTTTTACAGCCAGATTTAAATACATTTTCGTTTCCATAATATATAAAGTTACAATTTATTTAAAACAAATTTAGAATTTTAGAATATCCTTTGCGATACATTAAAAGTCAACTTTAGGGGCATTTAAGACAATTTTATTACTTTTGTTATAAAGCTAATCTTCCAAAAAACCACAAAATCATGAGCAAGAAAGTAGGTTTAATCGTTCCTCACGACTATAAATTATTAAGTATAGCCGCAATTTTAGAAGTTTTTGAAACGGCAAATAAATTAAGTCCGACAGCTGATAAACCATTTGAAATTATGGTTTTTCAATTGGCAGAACAAATCAATCAGGAACGTTTGTTTGGATATGAAGTTAATACGATCGAGAATTCTGATATCCTTTTAGAACTCATTTTGATTCCGGCTTTTACTACGGATAATATGAGTGAAATGATTGCGAAGAATAAAAAATTTATTCCGTGGCTGCAAAAGCAACATCAGGCAGGGGCTGAATTAGCAAGTTTTTGTACGGGAGCATTTTTGTTTGCTGCTTCGGGATTATTAAATGAAAAACTGGCAACAACTCATGTCGACGCTTGCAGTGCTTTTACAAAAGCTTTTCCAATGGTGAAATTAAAACCTGAAGAAACTCTAACAGCTGACGGAAGTTTGTATACGAGCGGCGGATCTACCTCAACGTTTCATTTATTGATTCTTTTGGTTCAAAAATATTGCGGAAATGAAATTGCAGTGCAAATTGCCAAGATTTTCTCGATTGATTTAAACCGATACAAACAAAGTTATTTCAGCACGTTTAGACCGAATCATTTGCATAATGATACTTTAGTTGCGATGTTACAGCAAAAAATTGAAAGCCAATATCATAGCATAGAAAAACTGGAAGAAATTACCAAAGATATTCCAACAAGTGCCAGAAACATGACACGCCGTTTTAAACAAGTTACAGGAATTCCGCCAATTGAATATCTGCAGAATATTAGAGTTGAAAGTTCAAAAAAATATTTGGAACAAACGCAGCTTTCGATTTCAGAAATTATTGAAAAAACAGGATATAACGATCCAAAAGCTTTTAGAAAAGTGTTTTATAAAATGGTGGGCATGAAACCTATTGAATATCGGGAGAAGTTTAGGGTTCAGTAGTTTTAGAAGCAGAAATTTCGTTTTTCATAAGAAACTTCAGTCCTGCTCTACACTATATCTTTTGCTGTCTCGTTAGAAAAAAACGAGACAGCAAAAGGATGCCGTTTCGATCAGGGCTATTTAAGACATTAATTTTCATTAGAAAAAAAATATTTTGAAGACTTACGATTTAATAATCCACATTAAAACTTTTTTATTTGTTTTTAAAAGTTCGTCGATTTCTTTCATGCTTTCGTTTGAAACTGCCGGGCAGCCCCAGCCTTCCGGTGTTCCTTCGGGATAAACTTCATTTTCCGGAACTGCTTCCCAGGAATGTAAAACTATGGCACGGTTTCTAGCATTTGAATTCGTTTTGTCTTTTCCCTGTAAAATATAATTGACTTTTATTCCCCATTGACTTATGCCTCGGTCTAAAATAACATATTTACCCAGCGAGGAACAATGCGAATCAAATTCATTGCTAATCTGCGGTTTTTCTTTAGTTACTGTTCCGCCCCATCTGTTGTCGCCGCAGCCATGACTTACCATAGATGATTTTACAACTAGATTTTTCTTAAAATCGTAAATAAAGAATCTCTTTAAACCAGAATGCAATCCCAGATCGATTAGAATAAATTTATCTTTATTCAGGTTATTTTGAAGACAGTATTGTTTTGCTTCTTTATAAAATTTACTGTAATCAACTTCAACACGAGGTTTTTCTTTTTCAATTACTTCTATTTTGTTTTCATTTTTAGAAACCAACATTTCATTTTTATCTTTTTGATTACAAGATAAAATCAAGGCTAAACCAATTACAAAAATCATATTTTTCATGCTTACAATTTACACAAAATCTAAAACGGAAATCTTACTTTAAAAGTATAAAAAAAACCTGCTCAAATAAATGAACAGGTTTAAAAGTGAAACTTTGTCAAAGTTTAAACTTTGACAAAGTGGTATGAAATTTACGAAGCAATTTCCATTCGCTTCAATAAGTTTTTACTTAAAGTATGTTCTGCATAATCTTTATCGATTACTAAAACTTTATCGTCAGAACTTGGCAGTTCGTACATTGCATCTGTCAAGATTGCTTCGCAAAGCGAACGTAATCCACGTGCTCCTAATTTGTACTCTAATGCTTTGTCTACAATAAAATCTAAAGCTTCATCTGTAATTGTAAACTCAACTTCATCCATTAAAAATAATTTCTGATATTGTTTTACCAATGCATTTTTAGGTTGTGTCAAAATAGCACGAAGTGTTTCTTTATCCAAAGGATCCATGTGCGTCAATACCGGTAAACGACCAATGATCTCCGGAATCAAACCAAAATCTTTAATGTCTTTTGGTATGATATATTGAAGAAGGTTATTTTTATCGATATTGTCTACATTTTTAGAAGTAGAATATCCAACTGCCTGACGGTTTAAACGTTTAGAAATAATACGTTCTACTCCATCAAAAGCTCCACCTGCAATAAACAGGATGTTTTGTGTATTTACCTCAACAAATTTTTGGTCCGGGTGTTTACGTCCTCCTTTTGGCGGTACGTTTACAACTGTTCCTTCTAAAAGTTTCAATAAAGCCTGTTGTACACCTTCACCAGAAACGTCACGTGTTATTGACGGATTATCGCTCTTACGGGCAATTTTATCAATTTCATCAATAAATACGATTCCTCTTTCTGCTTTGGTTACATCATAATCGGCAGCTTGTAAAAGACGCGTTAAAATACTTTCAACATCTTCTCCTACATAACCAGCTTCGGTTAATACTGTTGCATCAACAATAGCCAAAGGAACGTCTAACATTTTTGCGATTGTTTTAGCAACCAATGTTTTTCCTGTTCCGGTTTGACCCACCATAATGATGTTGCTTTTTTCAATCTCTACTTCATCGTCTAATTGCTGCTGCATTAAACGTTTGTAGTGATTGTAAACCGCAACCGACATTACTTTTTTTGTCTGGTCCTGACCAATAACATATTGATCAAGGAAGGCTCTGATTTCTTTTGGTTTCTTTAAAATTAAGTCGCCAACAAGTTTTGCGCTTCCGCTTGATTTTAATTCTTCTAGAACAATTCCGTGTGCCTGTTCAATACACTTATCGCAAATATGTGCATTAATACCAGCAATTAATAAATTAGTTTCTGGCTTTTTTCTTCCACAAAACGAACATTCTAATACTACTTTTGCCATTCTTTATTTAAGTTACTAAGCTGCAAAGATACTAAGTTTCTAAGCTTTTTTTATCTAAAACTTTAAAACTTAACGCCTTTACAGCTTAATATTTGATTTTTATTTTGATTTTAAATTACAAAGAACACTTAGATTCTCAGCGTCTTAGCAACTTAGAAGCTTAAAAAAATTAGCTTCTTCTTAATACTTCATCAATCATTCCGTATTCTTTTGCTTCTTCAGCGATCATCCAGTAATCACGCTCACTGTCTTTGTGAACTCTATCAAAGGTTTGTCCTGAATGCTGCGAAATGATGTGGTATAATTCGTCTTTTAATTTCAACATTTCACGTAAGTTGATTTCCATATCTGTTGCAACACCTTGTGCTCCTCCAGATGGCTGGTGAATCATTACTCGTGAATGTGGCAGAGCCGAACGTTTTCCTGCTGCTCCAGCACATAATAAAACTGCTCCCATAGAAGCTGCCATACCTGTACAAATTGTAGCTACGTCTGGTTTAATAAATTGCATTGTGTCATAAATTCCTAATCCTGCGTAAACGCTTCCTCCAGGAGAATTTAAATAAATCTGGATATCTTTTGATGCATCAGCACTTTCTAAAAATAATAACTGAGCCTGAACGATATTAGCGATTTGGTCGTCGATACCAGTTCCTAAAAAGATAATTCTGTCCATCATTAATCTTGAAAAAACGTCTAATTGAGAAATATTCAACTGACGTTCTTCGATGATATATGGAGTCATATTCGTTGGGTTCATCGCTGCTATGATTTTGTCATAGTACATAGCGTTTACTCCTTGGTGCTTTGTAGCAAATTTTTTGAATTCTTTACCGTAGTTCATATGTATCTGTTCTAAGTTTACTTTATTTAATATATATTCTCCATCAAAGGTTGTACCTATTTCTAAAGAATGTCAATTTGTCTTAGTTTTTGTTTCAGTTTTAATTTTGTTTCAGTTTTAAAGTTCTCGAACTTGAATAAACCTTAAACTTGAAACAAAAAAAAGAGCGTCGGCAGTTTTCTGCCGACGCTCAAATATAATTATTTTTCAGAAATTATTCTCCGTAAGAAGCTGCAATAAATTCTTCGTAAGTAACTTCTTTAGTTGTTGGATTTGCTTTCTCTTTGAATAAATCTAACAATTTAGCTGCTACAACTTGCTCAGAAAGTCTTTTCACTTCTTCCTGGTTAGATAAAACTCTAGCCACGATTCCCTGAACTTCTTCGTCAGTTGGGTTTGTTTGTCCAAATTGAGCCATTTGTTGTCTGATAGCGTTTGATGTAAACTCTTTCAAATCTTCAAATGTAATTTGGATATTACTTTGAGCCATTGCTTTTCCTTCGATTAATTGAAAACGTAAACCTTTTTCAGATCTTGCGTATTCAACTTCAGCTTCTTCTGCAGAGAGTTTTTTCTCTCCAACAGTTTGTAACCATTTTTTAAGGAATTCAGCCGGTAAATCAAATTTTGTATTTTCGATTAGGAAATCCTGAACGTCTAATAATAATTTTTGATCAGCTTGCTGTGCAAATTGAGCTTCAGCATCTTCTTTAATTTTAGCTTTTAAGTCTTCTAAAGAAGCTACTTTTCCTTCACCAAAAAGTTTATCAAATAATTCCTGGTTTAATTCTGCCAATTCAGCACCGTTGATTGCTTCGATTGTAAAGTTTACTTCGATATCTAAACCGTGAACGTCATCATGAGATACTTTTAAGTAATCCATTAATTGGTGATCGTCTTCAAATAAACCTTTTGTGCTTACTTTAACAACATCTCCAACTTTTTTACCGATAAATTTATCTCCGGCTTTTTTGTTGAATGTAGATACAGAAATTGTAGTTGTATTGCTGATACCTTTTTCTTCGTTTGTAAAAGTTCCTGTTAAATCTGAATCAGCTTCAACTTTATCCTGAGGAATTGGTTTTCCAAATTGTTTTTGGATACGCTCTACTTGTCCGTCGATTAATTTATCATCAGCAGTAACGATATATTTTACGATATTGTTTTTAGCTTCTAAATCAATTTCAAAGTTTGGCACTAAACCAATTTCGTATTCAAAAGTTAATTCTTCTGCATCCCAGTCAATGTTTTCGTTTTCTTTAGCAAGAGGAGTTCCTAAAAGATTTAATCTTTCAGATTGAATAAAACGCTCTAAAGCCAAATCAACTACTTTTTTAATTTCTTCTTGTTTAATACCCTTTCCGTATTGTTTTTCAACAAGATCTTTAGGAACTTGTCCTTTTCTAAATCCTTTTACTTGCGCTAAAGGCAATTTTTCGTTGATTCTTTTTGCCACTTGACCTTTATAATCCATATGAACAACGTTCAATACAATTGTCTCGTTTACAGCGTCTATTGCTACTCTTTTAATATCCATCTTCTTCTTTAATTTACATAATAAAATTGGGTTGCAAAATTATAAAATTTTTGCAACCCAACCAAGTTTTTAATTTATTGTATTTGAAGCAGTTTATGTGCTTTTAATTTTGATTTATTTATCGTCTCCTAATATTTTGTAAGTAATTGACTGAAGAATAGACAAAATAATACTGAAAAATAATGCTGTCCAGAATGATTCGACTGCAAAACCTCCCACAATATAAGTGCAGAGTATAATTATTATAGCATTGATGACCAGTAAAAATAGCCCCAGCGTAATAACTGTAACCGGAAAAGTTAATATTACCAAAATTGGTTTTATAAAAACATTTAACAATCCTAAAACCACTGCAACTATAACAGCCGTGGCAAAACTGGCAACATGAACCCCTGGTAAAAAATTCGCGATCAACAAGACTAAAGCTGCCGTGACAAGAAGTCTTAGTATTAATTTCATAGTTCTTAAGTTTAAAATTTATTTAAAAGTAATAAAATTTTTATCAAAAAGCAGTTACTCTTTTAAAAACGCTGTTGTCAGTTCAAAAAACATTTTCGGGTTTTCGGCATGAAGCCAATGTCCCGCATTTGGAATGGTTTCTAATTTAAAATTGGGGAATTGCTTTCTTATTTCATCCAAATCTGTATCTAATATATACCCAGATTCTCCTCCTCTAATAAACAAGGTTGGATTATTAAAAACTAAATTTTCCGCCAATGGTTTCCCGATAGCATCGAGATTATTATTGAAAACCTCCAAATTAAAACGGAAAGCAAGTTGTCCGGGTTCTTTCCAATATAAATTTTTCAATAAAAACTGGCGCGTTCCAAAATCAGAAACATATTGTGCTACGATTGCTTCAACATCATTTCGGCTTGGCTTTACAGAAAAATCAACTGCATTTAAACCTGCCAAAATATCCTGATGGTGCTGTTTGTAAAATTTCGGGCCAATATCTGCCACAATTAATTTATCTACAAGATCAGAATGTGTTGTCGCAAAAAGCATCGCCACTTTTCCACCCATCGAATGTCCAAGAATATCAATTCTTGTCAGATTATTTGCCTGACAATATTCATATACGTCCTGAACCATCGCTTCATAACTCCATTCGTCAGAATGAAAGCTGCGTCCGTGGTTTCTTAAATCTAAAATATGAACCTGAAATCCGGCCTCAACATATTGTCCTGCCAGCGTTTTCCAATTATCAGACATTCCAAGAAATCCATGCATGATGATAAATGGTTTTCCTTCGCCTTCTATTTTTGAGTAAAGCATTAAATTTTTCTTTTAAAATTCTACTACAAATGTAAAAAACTTATCTATTAAACTGTAACAGAATGTATTCTTCAAGATATTTTTTACAATTAATATTAATAGAAAAAAGTTTACATTTTTACGTGATCCCGTAAAGTTAATAAAATCAAATAAGCTATCTTGCGCCCCGAAATCAAAACCAAAAACTTGATTTAAATCCAAATTAATTAATACCACCTTTATGATTAAAAAATTCCTTTTATTATCATTAGTTGCTTCGCAGCTTATGGTTTCATGTTCAAGCGACGAAAGCAATGACGAAACTACTAAACCTGAAACAGAATTATCATTAGAAGAACAAATTGCTGCAATTGTTAAACAGCCTTATTCTAAATTAACTCCTGGTGAGCAAAAATTAAAATTAGAGGCTGAAGCTAATCAAATGCTTACTGAGCTGGACAAAACGAAAAGTTCTGGAGCTATTGAAGCATTAGAAAATTTATCAAGATTGTTAGGTGTTGATCAAATTGAGCTTTTTGATGGTAAAGATGATAATGGCATTGAAGACATTTTAACTGTTTCTGGTGTCTATGGTGTTTATACATGGAATAATACCAACGAAAAATGGGTAAAAACAGCTTCAACTACAGAGCTAAAATTTGTTTTCCCTGCTAAAGAATCTCAAACCGCAAACAATGCTGTTTTTACTTCTAAAAGTGTTTCATCTGACATAAAAGTAAAATTCGCCACTAATTATTATGACGATGAAGAAATAACTGACTATTTCTTTCTTCCACTTTCTGCTGATGCAGTTTTAACAATTGATAATGCTCAAGCGGCTGTATTTACACAAACTGCAAAATATGCAAACGGAAAAGAAATCCCTACTGATTTTGCATACAAAATGACTTTGAACGATGGTTACACTTGGGAAATGAGTGGTGTTAAAGCAGCGCAAAATACCTCAAAAGCATCTCTTACTTACAACGGAAAAACTCTAATTAACTTTAATGCAGGAAGTAACGCTGAAATTGACAAATTACTTGCTAATGAAGAACTTACTCAATATAGAGGTAAAGCAAATGGTTTATTCCAATTAATGGATAATTTCATAATTGTTGCCGATATGGATTTAGTTAGTGAAGCGGCTGATCAAGCAGCATTAGAAAAAAGCTTAGTATATCCTGCTTATCCTGACTATCAAAACCCTAAAACTGATTTTAAAGCTTATTATACAGCAAAAAATGTATATGAGAAAAAATATTCTGAAGGAAGTGCTGTCAATTTTAATAAAAATATAAAATTGGTTTTAGTTTCTAAAAAAGACGGAACTAAAATAGCAGATATTATACAACATTCTGCAGAGGATTACAGCTATTATGCTAACATACCTGTATGGACAGTTGACCAATGGAATCCTGATGGTTACTGGTCTTATAACGAAGAGTTTAAAGTACAATATTATGGTGAAGATTATTATTTAAAATTCAATGATAATACTGAAGTATCTATGAGTACTTACTTCTCTGAAGGATTTGATACTTTCCAAACTAAATTTGAAGACTTTATTAGTGCTTTTAATAAAGAAGAAAAATAGTTTTAAAAAAATGTAATTTAAAGCCGGTTTGAATATTTCAAATCGGCTTTATTTTTTTGGAGGTGTTTTAACAATTATAGTACTTTGTCCATATCCTGCCCAAATACCAATACCTCCTTTTATATTCGATTTTAAACTTGTGTTTGACGGGTAAATAGGATTTTTGCTGTTTACGATTTCGTTTTGCCAGCTGTTCCAAAAATCTAATGCTTCTTTGGTTTGAGTTCTTAGTTTTACATAAATAACGTCTCCATCGGCAAAATAAGGCGTGAATTTTGTTTTAGGGAACAACAAAACACCTCTGTTTATCTGCACAGAAACCGAAGAATTTTCGAAGTTTTTATCGTCTAAATTGCCATAAAACGAAGGCACAAAAATAGGTTCTTCACCGTCAATTTTTGTAGCGATTTGGTAATAGTTTTTTTCGGCCGGCGGATCATCAAATTTTACAAAAATATAACCTGTTGTATCTATTGCATTCTTCTTTATATATTCTGCACTTTTAAGCGGCACTGATTTTGGAATTGATGTTACAGCTTCAACAACACGATTTAGGTATTCAATTTTAATAGAATATTCTTTTCCGGCTTCTCCTTTTAATGTTGAACCGAAATACACAAATGGAGGAATTCTGTTTTTATCGTTTTTCACTCTTAAAACTTCTGAATTCTGGCCGTCAGAAATTGTGATTTTTGCAGATCGAATTACGTGATTTAAAACATTTGTAGAATCAATAACATCTGTAACCGGAATACTGCTTGACAGCAAAACATTGGCAAAATCACCTTCTTCAATCCAGCCTTCAACAACTATTTTTGATTCCAGGTTTTTTTGTTCACTAAAGTCGTCTTTTGAACAACTTGTTAGTACTAAAGCAAAAAGAAATAGTATATATTTTTTCATCTTTAAAATTTAAATCTCCAGCTAACAGAAGGAAGAATTCGGTATAAAACCTTTTTTTCCTGCTTTACCACAACTTTGCTTTTATCTTCGTTTACTTCTACATCTAAAACAACATAAACCGGGTTTGAGATATTGAATGCATTGTAAATAGAAAAGTTTAAAGCACTTTCTTTTTTCTGCGTTTTTATAAAATAATAATTGGCAGAAAGATCAGTCCTAATATAATCCGGCATTTGTGCATTATTATATCCTGAGTATTCTTTGACAGGATTATTGTTTATGAAGTACCAGGAAGTTGGCATTGTAAATCGATTTCCAGAACCGAATATTTGAGTAACCCCAAAATTCCATTTTGAGTTTAAATCATACATTCCAACAACAGAAAGATTATGGCGTCTGTCGTATTTAGCAAAATACGTTTTCCCGTTATTCAGTTCATCAAAATTTCGATCAGACCAGCTTAAGGTATAACTCAGCCAGCCCGTAAATTTTCCGTTGCTTTTTTTGAGCATCATTTCAAATCCGTACGCTTTTCCTTCACCTACATACAAATCATTTTTGAGCGTTGTGATTTCATTAAACTGCGTTATTCCATACGGATATTCCAGCAGGTTTTTCATCGAACGATAAAATCCGCCAAATGAAGAAGAAAAATTTCTGGTAATATTTTGATTGGAACCAATAGCAAATTCATTAGACGATTGCGGTTTTATTCCATCAGAACTCGCAATCCAAAAATCTGTTGGAATACCCACGCTTGAAGTTGTAATCAAACTCAAATATTGATATTGTCTATTATATGAAGCATAAAATGAATATTTTTCATTCGCATAATAATTCAGCACAGCGCGCGGTTGAAAATGCAAATACGAGTCTGATCCCGAAGTATAATAATTAATTCGAAGTCCTAAATCGGCCGTTACATTTTCAAATAACTTAGGTTTTGCGTTTACAAAAATCGCTGCTTCATTGGCATTAATTATTCTCTGCGAATAATTATCAAGCGTTGTCAGGTTTTCTACATTCACTTTTTGAGGCTGCAAATTATGATAAACATATTGCAATCCTGATTCAAATGGAATATTATGAATTGAAAATCTAACTGAATTTGTAAACCCAAAATCTTTCACAAAAGAAGAAACTCCAAATTGAATTGTTGCCTGTTCCATACTTAAATCATTAGAATAATGACTAAAATAAACGGAATTAGACATGCTTACTTTTGGAGAAAATGTTGTGGTTAAAGATGGGGAAACTGTAAAGTTGCTCCATTTTAATTTCGTTCGCAGTGCCAAATTCTCATCTTTTATTTTCAATTCGTCTCCACTAAAAAAAGCGTCTAATGAAAACAGATTCTTTTTAGATATTTGGGATAAAAAAGTAAAATTCGCATCAGAAAAACCATATTTCATATCCTGAACATCATTGCTATCCGAACCAGATTTTAATATTGGGCCTACAACTTCATCAATATAGGTTTTTCTTCCGGAAATATAAAATCCTGTTTTATCATTAAGAGGAACTGCCAATGTTACTTGCGAAGCCAAAATTCCGGCATTTCCCTGAATCGAAAACTCTGATGGTAATTTTTTATTGGTATTTAAAACTGTTGTCGAACTTAATCGTCCGCCATATTTTGCATTCGAACTTGATTTATCAAATTCTACATCCTTAATATGATCTGCGTTGTAAAAAGGAAAAATCCCTAATAAATGAGACATTCCATAAATGGGCGCTTCATTATATAAGATGGCATTATGGCCGGGATCACCACCGCGCACGTACAAATAACCGTTTGCATCTCCTGAATTTTGTACTCCCGGTGTCAATTGCAAAAGTTTTATAATATCTGTAGTTCCTAAAAGTGTTGGAACACCGTTTAATTCTTTTAAATTAAAAGAAAGTTTACCTCCGGATAAAGTTTTGATTCCGCTTTTCTTATCATTCGAAATAATCACTTCTTTTAAAAGCGAAATATCTTTTTCTAAAACAATAGAAAGTATGGTATCTTTTTGAAGATTGCAATAAATAGTTTTTGGTATAAAATCTAAATGGTTAATTTTTAGAACCAAATTACCTGAAGGAATACTTTCTGAAAAATTACCCAAAGTATCTGTAATAGTATGCAGCTGTTTTTTATTTATTTCGAAAGAAATATTGGCACCAATTAAATTTTGGTTTTCGGATGATTTTACATTTCCTGATATCCTAACATTTGACTGTGCAAAAAGATTAGAAAAGGAAAATAATAAAAAAAGGATAATAGATTTCGACACTTAATTTTAATAAGAAAAGTGCGAAAATAAACAATTATAACCCAATTACTCAGGTTATAATTGTTTTAATTTTAATCTTATTTCAATTTATTCAAATACATATTCACAACATTATCCAAACCAAGATAAAGTGCTTCTGAAATTAAAGCGTGACCAATAGAAACCTCTAATAATCCCGGAATATTTTGTTTGAAGAACTGAATATTGTCTAAACTCAAATCATGTCCGGCATTAATTCCTAGACCTAATTCGTTTGCTAATTCTGCAGCTTTCACATACGGATCGATTCCGTTTTTGTTTCCTAAATCATACTGATGTGCAAAAGCTTCTGTATATAATTCGATTCTGTCCGTTCCTGTTTTTTTAGCTCCTTCGATAATTTCTAAAACCGGATCAACAAAAATCGATGTTCTGATCCCGTTTCTTTGAAATTCCTGAATAACTTCGGTTAAATAATCTTGATTTTTAATGGTATCCCAGCCTGCAGAAGAAGTAATAGCACCAATTGCATCTGGAACTAAAGTAACCTGATCTGGTTTGCATTCTAAAACTAAATCAATAAAATTATGCTGCGGATTTCCTTCAATATTATATTCGGTAGTAACAATTGCTTTTAAATCGCGCGCATCCTGATAGCGAATATGACGCTCGTCCGGACGTGGATGAATAGTAATTCCCTGCCCTCCAAAACGCTGAATATCGACAGCAACTTTTAATAAATCAGGTACATTTCCGCCTCTTGCATTTCGTAACGTTGCAATTTTATTGATATTAACACTTAACTTTGTCATATAAATAGATAATTAATTCAAGTAACACTATATTTGTTACGACAAAAATACAAAGTAAAACGCAGCAGTTTTTGGTATTTTTTGATTATTTTGCATCAAATATCTTCGATTGATTTATGACAGAAATTACAAACTATATCACAAATGATTTCAGAGCGATTGATAGTCAGGAAACGATAGCCTCGATTCAGGACTTTTTTATCGATGTAAATTTTTCTCATTTCCCGATTTTAGAAGATGGGATTTTCATTGGAAGTATTTCTTCTGATGATGTAGAAACGTTTGATACCGATAAAAAAGCTATTGACTACAAATACACTTTAGAACGCTTTTTTGCCAGAAAATCAATGATCTGGCTGGATGTTCTGGAAGTCTTTGCAAAAAATCACACTAATATTATTCCAATTCTTGATGAGAATAATAGCTATATAGGCTACTATGAAATGGAAGATATTATGAAGTTTTTTCAGGAAACGCCATTTTTAAAGGAACAAGGAGGAATTATTATTGTTCAAAAAGGACTGCTGGATTATTCAATGAGCGAAGTAACGCAAATTGTAGAAAGTAATAACGGTAAAATTTTGGGCTGTTTTGTTTCTGAAGCCGATGTAGAAAATGTACAGATTACCATAAAAATAGGTTTGGGAGCGATGAACGAAATTATTCAGACGTATAGAAGATATGGTTATGAAATTATTTCAGAACATCAGGAAGACACCTATATTAATAGTTTAAAAGAACGTTCTGATTATTTAGACAAGTATCTTAATATTTAAATTAGAAAATGTTCTCAACTAATAAATTATCAAATTAACACATTTCCTCATTATCTAATTAAGAAGAATGAAAATAGCCATTTACGGACAATATTATCAAAACAGTACCGAACCTATTATAAAAGACATTTTCTCGTTTTTCAATTCTAATAATGTAGAAATGGTAATTGAGGAAAATTTTCTGGACATGCTTTACGATAAGCAGCTTGTAAAAAAGGAGTATAAAACTTTTTCTCCAAGTACTACTTTAGATAATAGTTTTGAAATGCTGATTAGTATTGGCGGCGATGGAACGATTTTGAGAGCGGCGGCTTTTGTTCGTAATTCAGGTATTCCTTTATTAGGTATAAATGCAGGAAGATTAGGGTTTCTTGCAAAAGTTCAAAAAGAAAACATTGACAGTTTACTGCAATATGTTATCGATCAAAACTACACAACTTCTGAAAGAACTTTACTGGGCATATCCTGCGAACCTAAAAATGATGCATTCGCAGAACTTAATTTTGCAATGAACGAGGTTACTGTCAGCAGAAAAGATACGACTTCGATGATTACTGTTGACACTTATCTAAACAATGAATATTTAAATTCTTACTGGGCAGATGGTTTGATTATTTCTACTCCAACAGGTTCTACAGGATATTCATTAAGCTGCGGAGGACCTATTTTAACTCCAGATGTAAAAAGTTTAGTAATTACGCCAATTGCTCCTCATAATTTAACCGCCAGACCACTTGTTATTCCTGACGATACAGAAATCACTTTACGCGTAACAGGAAGAGAAGACCAATATTTGGTTTCCTTAGATTCCAGAATTTCTTCGGTAAAAAACGAATCAGTTCTTAAGATCAAAAAAACAGATTATAAAATAAAAATGATTGAAATACCGGGCGAAACTTTCTTAAAAACCTTAAGAAACAAACTGCTTTGGGGAGAGGACAAGAGAAATTAATCTCTTTTCTCCTTCATCACTATACGATAATACCACATTTTCTCGTTCTGCATATTGCGAATCATCATTAAATTGCTCAAAATCATAATGTAAATTGAAAAAAAAGCACATTTATCTAAAGGAACTTTGATTCGTATTGATAATTATTATATTTGCACGCAATTTTGAATTAAATGAAGAAAATTTTTAATTTATTGTTATGTTTTTTCCCTTTTATTACACTTAATGCTCAAATCAATGAGCTTGGTGTGTTTGTTGGCGGAAGTAACTTTGTTGGTGACGTTGGAAGTACAACTTACATTAACCCAAATAAACCGGCTTTTGGTATTTTGTACAAATGGAACAAAAGTCCAAGACACTCCTATCGTTTCTCTTATACACAGTCTAATATTCTTGGAAATGATGCTGATTCAGACGAAACGAGCCGCAGCAACAGAGGATATCGTTTTGAAAACGAGGTAAAAGAATTTTCTGCTGGTTTAGAATTTAATTTTTTCGATTTTAATCTTCATGATTATCACACAAAAATTACTCCTTATATATATTCAGGTTTAAGCTTTTTTATTTATGATGGCTTATATCGAAATATCAACAGCATTAGTACAACGCAAAAGATCAATTCAAATTCATTTGCTATACCTATAACACTCGGAATTAAATCAAATGTAACTCCACATTTTGTTATAGGTGCCGAAGTTGGCGCACGATATACTTTTACCGACAATATTGACGGCAGTAATCCTGATACCAGCAATACAAACATTTTAAAATTCGGAAATTTAAATAATAATGACTGGTATGTCTTTTCAGGTATTACTTTAACTTATACCTTTGGACAAAAACCTTGCTACTGCGCAGAATAATAAAAATGAATTTACTAGACTCTATAGATCAATCAAACTTACCAAAACATCTGGCCATTATTATGGACGGAAACGGGCGCTGGGCTAAACAACAAGGCTTTTTAAGAGCTTTTGGACATGAAAACGGCACCAAATCTGTAAAAAAAACAATTACAACTTGTGCCAAACTAGGTATTGAGTACCTAACGCTGTATGCTTTTTCTACAGAAAACTGGAATCGTCCTAAACTGGAAGTTGAGGCATTAATGAAAATATTGATCAATTCCTTAAAAAAAGAGCTAGTTACACTTCAAGAAAACAATATCAGACTTAATGCTATTGGAAATCTTGATAAATTGCCAAAATCGGCACAAAAGGAACTTTTAGACGTAATTGAGAAGACCAAAAACAATACCAGACTAACGTTAACCCTTGCTTTAAGCTATGGTTCCAGAGAGGAATTGGTAAATGCTGTTAGAGTGATTAGTGATAAAGTTAAAAATAATATAATTTCAATAGACACTATTGACGATTCAATTATAAATGAGCATCTTTACACGCAAAATTTACCTGACGTAGATTTATTAATACGAACAAGTGGAGAACATAGAATAAGTAATTTTCTGTTGTGGCAGATTGCCTATGCTGAATTATATTTTACTAATGTCTTGTGGCCAGACTTTAAAGATCAAGATTTATATGAGGCTATTATTAGTTATCAAAAAAGAGAACGTAGATTTGGAAAAACCAGTGAACAAATTAAATAATTTTTTAGTGTTACAAAAAAGAATACCACAAATAATCTGTACCCTTTTACTATTGGGTAGTTTTTCACAAGTTAAAGCTCAAGATAGAGTTCCTTTTGACCAAGGAAAAAAATATATTCTGGCTAAAGTTTCTGTTGTTGGTAAAATAAGCTTCAATGAGCAGACTGTTGTTACTTTCTCAGGCCTTCAAGTGGGGCATGAAATAACAGTTCCGGGTGAAGAAATCACGGGCGCTATCAAAAAATTAGGTAAACTAGGTCTTTTCGACGAAATCTCTTTTTATATTAATAAGGTTCAAAACGACAGTATTTATTTAGATTTAAATATTGTTGAACTTCCAAAATTAAATGAAGTTAAAATCACCGGCGTTAAGAAAAGTAAAGTCGAAGGATTAATTAAGGACAACAATTTAACTAAAAATAAAATTGTAAACGAAAACTTAATTACAACTACTAAAAATTACATCGAAAACAAGTATAAAAAAGACGGCTTTTACAATACAAAAGTTACCATTACTACTACTCCCGACAGTACTGCCGGAAATCAGGTAAACATGCTAGTGAGGGTAGATAAAGGAGATAAAGTTAAAATAAGCAGTATTGATTTCATTGGAAACAAACAGCTTACCGATACAAAATTAAGAGCTGCGATGAAAGATACGAAACAAAAAAATCTGCTTCGTGTTTTTAAAGCGTCTAAATTTATCCCTGAAAAATATAAAACTGACTTAGAAAAAGTTATAGCTGCTTACAAAGAAAAAGGATATCGTGATGCACGTATTATTTATGACTCTGTTACTTATAACAAAGACAAAAATATGCTTGCTATAAAAATTAATGTAGAAGAAGGAAACAAATATTACTTCGGAAATATTAAGTTTTTAGGAAATACCGTTTATTCAGATCAGCAGTTAAACCGTTATTTAGGGATCAAAAAAGGAGAAACTTATAATGGTGTTTTATTAGAAAAAAGAATCGCTGATAACACAAAACCTGACGGGGAAGATATCACGAACTTATACCAAAACAACGGTTATTTATTCTCTAAAATTAATGCTGTAGAGGTAAAAACTGTAAATGATACAATTGATTTTGAGATTAGAATTACAGAAGGTCCTATCGCCTATTTCAATAAAATCTATGTTACTGGAAATGACAAAACAAATGACCACGTTATTTACCGTGAGTTAAGAACTAAGCCAGGAAACAAGTACAGCAAAGAAGAATTAGTTAGAACTATTCGTGAGATTGGTCAATTAGGATTCTTTGATCCGGAGGCTATTAAACCAGAATTTAGAAACGTTGATCCTGCTGCAGGAACAGTTGATATTGAATACCAATTAGTAGAAAAAGGATCCAGCCAGGTTGAACTTCAAGGAGGTTACGGCGGAGGAGGTTTTATTGGAACTTTAGGTTTATCTTTCAACAACTTCTCGGCTAGAAAATTATTTGATAAAGATGCTTACAAACCGCTTCCTATGGGAGACGGACAAAAAGTAGCACTTCGTTTACAAGGAAGTACTTATTTCCAAACGTACAGTTTATCATTCTCTGAACCATGGTTTGGAGGTAAAAAACCAGTACAGTTTAGTTCATCAATTTCATACAGTAAACAGTTCAATAACAATTATGTAACCAGAACTGTAGATAAAAGCCAAAGTTTTAATATTTTTACTGTTCAAGTTGGTTTAGCGAAACGTTTAACGGTGCCGGATGATTATTTCGTTCTTTCACAATCTGTAAGTTATCAGCATTATGACTTAAACAATTACTATACAGGATTGTTTACATTTGGTAACGGAGCATCTAGAAACCTTGCTTATACAATAGGAATCTCAAGAAGTAATAAAGGGGTTAACCCAATATTCCCAACTTATGGTTCTGAATTTAGCATCTCTGCAAAAGTTACGCCTCCATACTCATTATTTAATGGGGTTAATTACGGAGATTTAGGAAATCAAAAAGAATATAAAGCACAATACACAGGCGAAAACAAATCTGACGACTTTGGCCAGCCTCTTAACAAAGGAGATTATTACAAAACCGATAGTTCAGGAAAAATATCAAGCGTTGGATCAGATTATGCAAGCGCAGATACTGATGCTGCAAAGGTCGATCAAAAGAAATATAACTGGTTAGAATACTATAAAGTAAAATTTAAAGCAGACTGGTATACTAAAGTGTATGGAAAATTAGTTTTAAGAACATTAACAGAATTTGGTTTCTTAGGAGCTTATGATCAATCAAGAGGAGTTGTTCCGTTTGAGCGTTTCTATTTAGGAGGAGATGGAATGGCAAACTATTCAATGGACGGTAGAGAAACAATACAATTAAGAGGTTATCCGAACAACTCGCTGACACCTGTTAATTCATTGGGACAACAGATTGGAGCTACTGTGTATAACAAATTCTCGATGGAATTACGTTATCCTATTACACTAAAATCGTCTGCATCGATTTATGCATTGACGTTTTTAGAAGCAGGTTCATCATATCCATCGTTTAAAGATTACAATCCGTTTGATTTAAATCGTTCTGCTGGTGCTGGTTTACGTGTATTCATGCCTGCATTTGGATTATTAGGAATTGATTTCGGTTACGGTTTTGATGCTCTTCCAGGGTCTGTTACAAACAAGGCAAATGGATGGGAAACACATTTTATTATTGGTCAACAGTTTTAGTGCGGGTTTTAGTACAAATTTTAATACCTTTGGCTAAAAATTCAAAATAAAGTAATGTTATGAAACAACGGTTTTTATTTATATTTTTAGTCTTGATTGCAGTAAATACAATTCAGGGTCAAGGTAAAACGACTAGAATCGGTTACATTGATATGGAATATATTTTGGAAAATGTTTCTGATTACAAAGAAGCAAAATCACAATTAGAGCTAAAAGCTCAAAAGTGGAAGCAAGAAATAGAAGCCAAAAAATTAAACATCAATACGCTTAAAGAAAATCTTAAGGCGGAAAAAGCTTTATTGACTAAAGAATTAATTGATGAAAGAGAAACTGAAATAAAATTTCAGGAAAACGAAATGCTGGAGTATCAGCAAAAACAATTTGGTGCTGATGGAAATTTAATGAGACAGAAATCAGCTTTAGCAAAGCCAATTCAGGATCAGGTTTTTACAGCTGTTCAAGATATTGCCGAAGCTAAAAATTATGATTTCATTTTTGATAAATCGTCAGATTTGACAATGCTTTTTAGCAATAAAAGATTCGATATTAGTGATCAGGTACTGCGTATTTTAAACAGAACTGATAAAAGAGAACAATTGACTAAAAAACAATTGAAAGATCAGGAAGCTAAGGAAAGTAAAGAAAATGCAATTGATGAAAATCCGGCAATGGCAGATCGTCAAAAAGCATTAGATGAAAAGAGAACTGCAAGAGAAAAACTGATTGAAGACAGAAGACTGGAGCAGGAAGCTAAGAAAAAAGAATACGACGACAGAAGAAAAGCAATTCAGGCAGAACGAGAAGCTAAAAAAAATGGCACGGTTTCTGAACCAGCAAAAACAACCGAGGCAGCAAAAACAACTGAAACGGCTAAACCTGGAGAAACAGCTAAACCTGCGACAACAACTACTGAGCCTGCGACAACAACTACTGAGCCTGCGACAACAGAACCTGCAGTAGATAAAGCGGCAGAAAGACAAAAACTTTACGAACAGCGTAAAAAAGAATTAGAAGAGAGAAGAAAAAAAATACTCGAAGAACGAGAAGCGGCTAAAAAAGCAAAAGAGGCCGAAACACAAAAAACAAATACGACCAATAATTAATTAATTTTTTAAAATGATGAAACAAATCAAAACTTTACTAATTGCTGCAATACTTATTTTAGGAGCAAGTAATACAATGAACGCACAGGCGAAGGTTGCCCATGTTGATGTTAGCGAGATTATGTCGAAAATGCCTGCTATGCTAGATGCTCAAAATCAACTGCAAAAATTAAGTGGGACATATGATGCTGAATACAAAAAAATGGTTGACGAATACCAAACAAAAATCAAAAAGTATGAAGCTGAAGCAGCAACTGTAACTGAGGCTGTAAACGGTGATCGTTCTAAAGAAGTTCAGGATATGCAAAAAAGAATTGTTGACTACAGAGACAATGCTCAAAAAGAACTTCAACAAAAAGAAACTGATATCGTAAAACCTTTAATGGAAAAAGTAAGAGCTTCTATCCAAAAAGTTGGTAAAGCTAAAGGTTTCCAATATGTTTTAGATGGTTCTACTCTTCTATTAGCTGATGGTCCAAACATTACTGCTGACGTGAAAAAAGACTTAGGATTCTAATAAACGAATTCCTTTAATTAAACTGCTTAAATTTTAAAAATTTAAGCAGTTTTTTTTTACATTTATTTAAAATTAAAATCCATTAATATTTCCAGATTTCTACTAAATTGGAATATATTTTTATTTCAAAAAATACTAATTTTGTATTATGACAAACAATAATCCTATAGGCGTTTTCGACTCTGGTATTGGAGGAACTTCAATCTGGAAAGAAATTCACGATTTACTTCCAAACGAAAAAACAATTTATTTAGCCGATAGCAAAAATGCTCCCTACGGTCAAAAAACAAAAGAAGAGATTGTTGCCTTAAGTAAAAAAAATGTAGAGTTTTTACTTGAAAATAATTGCAAATTAATTGTCGTAGCATGCAACACTGCAACAACAAATGCAATTTGGGAACTTCGTAATGATTATGATATACCGTTTATAGGAATTGAACCTGCAATAAAACCTGCTGCCAATAATTCTAAAACGCAGGTTATTGGAATCCTGGCTACAAAAGGAACCTTAAACAGTGAACTGTTTAATAAAACTGCAGAGATGTTTCAGCATACTACAATTATTGAGCAGGTTGGTTACGGTCTGGTTAAATTAATTGAAGATGGCAATTTATATTCTCCAGAAATGACTCAATTATTAGAGGAATATTTACAGCCTATGATCGATGCTAATATTGATTATCTTGTTTTAGGCTGCAGCCATTATCCTTATTTAATTCCGCAGATTAAAAAGATACTTCCGGATCACATTCAAATCATAGATTCTGGAGAGGCAGTAGCAAGACAAACACAAAATATTTTGCGTGAAAAAGTCGGTTTTACTGACACTCCAAAAAGTGAACCTATATTTTATGTCAATTCAAATCCAGCGGTTTTAAAATCTATTTTAGAAGATAAATATCCGGTAATTGAAAAAGACTTTTAATTAATCAAACTTTCGTTTCACAAACCAAATTCCATCTAAAGATAAATTAAGGGTTATCTTATGATAATTTTCTTTAATAAGATTTTCTGATATCCTGCCTCTTTGACCATAGGAATATGAAATATTTAGGGACGAAGAGGTATTTTCGATTGGCAGATTAACTCCCACAGAAATTGAGGCGTTGTTAACTCTTTTTCCGTCAACTTCAAGATAACCGGTATCAAAATTTGCTCCCGCAGAATAGGTTATCCTATCCCAATATTTACGAATATTTCTATTAGCATTGAAGTACGAAAATCCAAGGGCAAATCTGTCCTGATTTACAAAATCTCCATAAAGATCAGACTGCCTGGTATCATTCCACAAACTTTTTTCGTAATCTAACGTCATGTTCAAAACATTCTTAAATCGCTTGCTGATCCCTACTCCTATTTCTAAAGGCATATAATAATCATCCACATCCGAAGCTGTTTCAGACTCAATAACATTAACAACTCCATCTGCAGATGTTTGAACAGATTGAACTTTTGAGCCTTTAATTTGTGCCGGAAGTTTAAAAGTTGTTCCAATTGTCAATGTGGAATCTATTTTATACTGCGTTCCTAAAGTAGCACGAAATCCGCTGTAATCTGTTTTTTTATGAACATTAGTAATTGAATTCAAAATAGTAAAGGTGCGGTCGTCTGTAATATTTCCAAATAACAAAGCGGCAGTAGCTCCAACAGTCAGCTTTTTACCAAAACGATATCCATAGGAAAAATCAAAATCATTTAATCCTCCTGAACCAGCTGCAGACAAATTATACGATTCCTTACTATCTGCAATAGGCAGTAAAAGATTTGAAATTTTATACGTAGAACTCGAATACGGTTTAAGTGCAATACTAAAACCTGAATTCTTAGTTACGGGAAAAGCAAAAGCTAAATGAGAAAACTGAAAGTTATTTCGCTTCTCGGTTTTGGATTTACTTTGGTATGTTGTTCCAATAGCTTTTCCGCCCACATCAAGCATAAAATGATTTAAAGGCATAAACCCTAAAGACGCCGGATTTAGATTATTAATAAAACCTTCTGAAGGCAAAGCGATTCCGGAAGATCCAATTGATGAAATCGCACCAAAATCGGCATCATACACACTTCCTAAACCATACAATGAATAGGGCGAACTCGAAATACTTTGAGAAAATGAAGTCAGCGCCATTAAAATGAAGCAGCTTACAAAAATTATTTTCTTTTTCATTTAATAGGAGAGGTAATAAATTTTTATTAGAATTTTATTTTCGGGATGTTTTTGATCTCCTAAAACAAGTCTGTTAACTGATTTAGAAATTCCGGGCAATGTTAATATCAGGGATGATCTTGAATCTGACGCTTTCAGCATTTCCTTTTGTAAAAAACTGCCCAGCGGAATGGTATAACCTATATTTTCATTAAACTCATCACTTTTCTGGCTCAAAGTTCCATAAACTGCCGCTCCTGCAGCATTAAGCAAACTGCCGCTAATTCTGTTTAAATTATCGCCTACATATACTTTTAAAGAATCTGCCAGAGGATATTTATTAGAATACGAATTGTTTACAGGTTTTATAAACATTTGAGCGTCGACAATGGCTCCGTTACTTGAAATATTTTTAAGCTGCTTTATATTCGGAAAATCAATACGGCAGGCAACTCCGCTTCCAGACTGAATAAAACCTTGTTTATTGGTTAAGGAACTTGAAAGTTTACTGGTCGAAACGGGTAAATTTTGAATTATAGTTCCTGTTTTATCGAGCGATATAGAGTTAAATTGTGTCGCTGTATTTGACATCAAAAAATCGATAAAAAAAGAATCGGCATCTGTGTCACCCTGATATTTGGAATAATACATTCGAACTTTACTGGTAGCAGTATGAAATCCTATTACACTTGATGAATTAGAACTTGAAGGAACAAGCACTAATCCTTTTAAATATTCAGTAAGATTATCTAAACCTGTAATTTCTCTCTTTTTTATTTTTTGAAAGAGCGCTTCTCCAAAATCCTTACTCATTTTAATATTAATAGAATCTTTTTCTATTGGACGGGGTTTGTACGAAACAGTACCCAGACTTTCGTCGCTGTAGGTTAAAGTGGAGTTATTGTAAAAACTATCATCGTCTTTATTTGGCTTTACTTTTTGGGTTAATCGATGAATATCAAATTTTTGAACCTGAGTAGTATCTCCGTAATAATAGTTATCATATTTTAAAATCATGGAAATAGAATCAAAAACAAAATTTACAGTCTCAGTATCTGAACCTGAATTATTCAAGGCATAAGAACTGGCAGAAAGCTGGAAATAACTGTTTGATTTTACTTTTCCTAAAATAGGATCATCATAATTACCTATTAAAATTCGGCTTTGTCCCGAAGTAATAAGTGAATCGAAATTTATAGTTGACATTTCGACCGTAAGCGTGTCGATCATCACTACTTTATTATTTATAGCCAAATAATCTGAACCTACAACAAAATTTCCTTCATCAGTATCTGTACCGCAGGAAAATATAGTAAAAGCAAAAACTAACATTAATAAAAACTTGCCCATAATCAATTTTTTGAGCAAATATAAAATGCCGTCTTCTGTAGCACACTATAACATATACAGTCACGTGTTTTTAGACTATCAAAGGCGAAAAAACATCTACAATGGAATATCGCAAATAAATATTTCATTCGACCTTAAAAAAGGCTGTTTTGTCTATCAAAAAGAGTCATACATATATCTTCTTTTTTTTAAAACCTTCTCCAACCTACTTTTGAACCAATAAATAAGTAATGAAAATAAGGTTTATAATTTGTTCGGTTTTTTTAGTGTCATTTCTAAATATGAAAGCGCAGGAAAATTTTTCAGTACAGCTGAATTTGAAAACAGAGCCTACTAACAAAATTGATTTTACTGAAACAAGTATTGGTGTTTCGTTCAACAAAAAAATAAGTTCAAAAAGCCTGATTACAAATACGCTGGAATATTCGAATTTGAATGTAAACTATGATTTAGGTCATTATGAATCCTTTGAAGATTTTGACAAGTTACAGCAGATTAAGAACAAATTTGAATTTTCGCAGGAAATATCAAATTCGACAAAACTGAATTTTGCGGTTACGCCAACGTTCAGTTTTCAGGAAAATTTAGGTTTTTCTGATTTTACACTTTTAGGAAGTTTTGAAATAAAACAGGAATTAAGTTCAAAAATGACTTTAAGTATTGGAGCCGCAAGAACCAGCGTTTTTGGAAACCCAAAATTTCTGCCGTCAGCCTCTTTAAATTATAAAATGAATGACAACGCTAATGTGCTGATTGGTTTTCCGGATTCAAGGATTTCGTATTCGAATAACATACGCAACAAGTTTAGTTTAAGTAACAGCTTCAACGGAAGTTTTTACAATTTAAATATTCAGAATGAAATAGATAAAAATGCGGCAAAAGCAACTTTATCACAAATGACAACCTCATTTGAATATGAGAGAAATGTCGATAAAAACTGGTTTTTAAATTTTAAAGCCGGATATGATTTTGACAAAAAATACAAATTAACCGATGGTGATAATCATACTCTTTATGATTTCAACATAAGCAACGGATACATTTTAGGAATTGGGATCAAATACAAACAATAAATAAATTTTAAACACTATGAATAATCTAAAAAAAGGAATATTATTCGCAACCCTGCTTTCGAGCCTCTTTTTTATAAGCTGCAGCAATGATGACGATGACGATGATTTAGTAGGTAACTGGATTAAAAAATCTGCGTTTGACGGTCCTGCAAGATCTAGTGCAACAAGTTTTGTAATTGGAGATTTTGCTTATATAGCAACGGGTTATACCGGAGATGAATACTTAAAAGATTTATGGGCTTATAACTCAACTGGAGATTACTGGGAACAAAAAGCTAATTTCGGAGGTGTTGCCAGAAGTTCGGCATCAAGTTTTACGCTAAATAATAAAGGTTATGTGGGACTTGGTTATGATGGAACTAATAAATTAAAGGATTTCTATCAATATGATCCATCAAGCAACAGCTGGACTCAAAAAGCTGATTTTGCAGGAACAGGTCGTTATGCTGCCGTTGGTTTCCAGGCTGGCGGAAAAGCTTATTTTGGAACTGGTTATGATGGAAATTATTTAAAAGATTTTTACCAGTATGACGACCAGGTAAATACATGGACGCTTGTAAATGGATTTAGCGGTAATAAAAGACGTAATGCTACTGTATTTGTAATTTCAGATAAAGCTTATCTGGTTACCGGAGTTAACAATGGCGTGTATCAGGAAGATTTTTGGGAATTTGATCCTGCAACTGATGTCTGGACAAGAAAAAGAGATATCGATAAAGATACAGATGATGATTACACCTGGAATGATGAATATGCCATTACAAGATCTAATGCTTCTAGCTTTTCAATGAACGGATTAGGATATGTCGTGGGTGGTGAAAATATCAAAACGGTTTGGGAATACAATCCTTCAACAGATCTTTGGGAAGAAAGAACAGCTATGGAAGGTGCAACAAGAACTGATGCTGTTGGCTTTACAATTAACAATCGCGGTTTTTACATGTTAGGAAGAGTGGGTTCTACTTACTTTGACGATGCATGGGAATTTAGACCGCAAGATGAACAAAGCGACGATGACAATTAATACTAAACAATTCTTCTGGAGTAAAATCCAGAAGAATTTATTGCTTTTCATTCTGGTTTTACAAATTGTTTCCTGTACAAAAAAGGAGGTTTTCAAAACCGAATCATTTAAAACAAATTCAGGCTGGGGATATTCGATTTCTTATAAAGATAAAATCATAATCAAACAATCGATTATTCCTGTTATAAATGATAACAAAAGTTTTTCGACAGAAGAAGATGCTTTAAAAACAGCCCATTTTGTGGTTGAAAAACTCAAACAAAACTTATCTCCAACGGTAACCAAAAATGAATTAATTTTATTAAAAATAAAATTATAAATGACACTAGATACCATTAAAAATACAAATTCAAATAAAATACTATTCCATTTTATGATTTGGATTTTCTTTATTCTAACATCGCTGATTCAATTTTATGAAAGTCCATTTAGAATCAATAATGATTTCTATGTACAATGGGCAACGGGAATTCTGTTATTTTATCTGAATTATTTTTACTTGGTACCTGCTCTTCTTTTACAAAAAAAGTATTGGAAATATTTTCTGTTCATTTTTATTCTTATTGCTGTCTTCATGATTATCAGGATTCATTATTTTATTCCTGAGTTTAGACATATGAGAACAAGAATGATTCCGCCTGAAGCAATTAACCTGTATAAGCAAAGAGGCAGAGTAATGATGGCGCCGGCGAGACAGCCGTTGTTTTTTAAAATTGGCCCGTCTTTTTTTTATATTTTAATTATTACCATAAGCGCCGTTATTAGAACACTGACAGAGTTTTATAATAATCAGCAAAACAAACTAATCGCCGAAACACACAGAACGAATACCGAATTGATTTATCTGCGCAAGCAAACCAATCCGCATTTTTTATTCAATTCGTTAAACAGTATTTATTCTCTGGCACATAAGAAATCTGATTTGGTCCCTGATGCCATCGTGACCTTATCTGAATTAATGCGCTATATGCTCTACGAAACAGATAACAAAACGGTGGCTTTAGAAAAAGAAATCAATTACATCCAGAATTATATTGAGCTGCAAAAACTGAGGCTGAATAATATTGAAGACATTGTTATAAATGTTCACGGCAATACCAAAAACAAGTTTATTGAACCTTTGCTTTTAATTTCTTTTGTAGAAAATGCTTTTAAGTACGGAACCGATTATAAAGGTGCTACGCATGTAAAGATTAAGATATTCATTTCTGAAAATGATCTGGATTTTTGGATCGAAAATACTATCGAAAATTATGAAAAAGATCCTGACAATTCTGGTATCGGACTTGTAAATATTCAAAGCCGACTGGATTTACTTTATCCAAATGCACACGAACTGACTATTAATCAGGATAATCATTTTTATCGCGTTCATTTAAGTTTAAAATTAGATGAAATAAAAACCACATAAACGTTAAAATGATACTTGGATTAATTGCGTACTTTTATGATAATTTTAAAACTTAATTCATTGGTTTAAAACTACTTTTGACTGCCAAAACAAATTTAAAAACTTAATTTTCAACAGATGAAATGTGTAATTATAGATGATGAACCTTTAGCAGTTGAACTATTAGAAGATTTTGTCAAGAAGGTAGATTCGCTTGAACTGGTCAGCACTTTTAATAATGCGATCGATGCTGTTTCATTTATCAATCAAAATAATATTGATTTGATTTTTCTTGATATTCAAATGCCGCATTTCTCCGGAATTGACTTTTTAAATACAATCGAAAAAAAACCTTTGGTAATTTTTACAACCGCTTATTCTGATTATGCCGTTGAAGGTTTTAATCTTGGTGCGGTTGATTACTTAGTAAAACCAATTCCGTTTCATCGTTTTTTAAAATCTGTGGTTCGGGCGCAGCAAATCAGTAATCCTGCAGCGGCTGTTCACCCAATTTCTGAAAGTATTCCCACTCCGGAAGTTGAACAGGATTTTATGTTTGTGAGAGCTGAGTATGAAAATGTAAAAATGAATTTTTCGGATATTCTTTTTATCGAAGGCTTGAAAGATTATGTAAAAATTTACACGACAGACAATAAATTCACGCTGACTTTAATCAGTTTAATAAAATTAGAAAACCTGCTTTCAAACAAAGGATTTTCGCGAATCCACAGATCTTATATTATCAATATCAAACATGTAAAATCAATACAAAAAAATAAAGTTTTGATTAGCGACAAACGAATTCCAATAAGTGAAAGTTATCAAAATGCTTTCTTTGAAAAAATCAATTTATAGGTTATTAAATTCCAAAAATGAAAATTCCAAATCCCAATAGTTATTGACACTTCATTGGGATTTGGAATTTTCATTTTTGGAATTTATAATTTTATTTTTCGTTTTTAAACCAGCCAGAATACATTACGTAGTTGTTTGATATACGTTCAATTTCTCCGCCAAAGTCAGATTGATCTATATCTTTTACTTTTTTAGCAGGAACGCCCGCAAAAATAGTTCCCGAAGGAACAACTGTATTTTGGGTCAAAACTGCTCCGGCCGCTACGATCGAATTACTTTCGACAACGCAGTTATCCATTACAATAGCTCCCATTCCTATTAAAACATTGTCGTGAATTGTACAACCGTGAACGATCGCATTATGTCCTATAGAAACATTATTTCCTATAATTGTTGGGTGTTTTTGATACGTACAGTGAATTATTGCGCCATCCTGAATATTTACTTTATTTCCTATTTTAATAAAGTGAACATCACCGCGAACAACTGCATTAAACCAAACGCTGCAAGATTCACCAAAAGAAACATCGCCAACTATAGTTGCATTTTCGGCAACGTAACAATCTTCTGGAATTGCAGGTGATTTTCCGTTTACAGATTTAATAAGCATAATAAAATTTTAATTAATTGCCGGACAGTTACAATCGTAACGTTCCTTTCTACAAAATATATTAACTCCTAAAGTAATCTGGTGGTATCCGCCAGTATCAAATTTTACATCGCCTGTAACCTGAGAATAGGTGTAAGCAAACATAAAGTTTTTAAAATTCACGCCCACAATTGGTGTAAAATATTGCAGTTTTTGATTTGAAACTCCGCTTCCAGAGCTAAACTGAGCTCCGTCAAAACTTCTTCTATAAGATAAAGCAGCCCATAAACTTCCAAAATCTAAATTCTTATAAGCTTTTAAGTTCAGGTCAATAGATTTTTCTTTTGTCTGATCAAACAGTTGAAATAAAATAGACGGTTCCCAGGTAATTTTATCTCTTTTCCCAAATACATAACCTGCACTAAAAAGAAACTTTCTTAAATTATCACTTTCGTAATCTGTATACAATTCTCTTCTGGTTTCAAGAACGCCCTGAACCGTTGCATGCGCATAAAGATCTAAATAGTTATAAGAAGCTCCAAAATCTACATTAAAATAAGAGTCTTTTTGAATAGAACCAAAAACAATTGGATCAAAAGTACCGCCAAATTTTGTTTCATCTAACTGATTCTGAATCAATCCTCCGCTAATACCAAAAGAAAGCTGATTTAAATCGACTTCATCTCTTGAAAACATAATATGATGCGCATAGGTAAGCTTTACTCCTTTTTCAGAATGATATCCGTTTTTATCATTAAAAACAATAATCCCGGCACCGGAACGCTCTCCTAATCTTCCGTTAACACTTAAAGTTTGAAGTGTTGGCGCATCTTCCTGACCAAACCATTGCTTTCTGGCTGTTAATCTAACTTTTGCACAATTTGCTGCTCCAGCCATCGAAGGATGAATCAAGTAGTAATTATCTGATAAATAATCAGAGTAAACAGGAATTCCTTCTTGAGAATAAGTATAAAAAGTCGTTATTAAAAAAACAATTAATAACTTGATTTTTAATTTCATAATGGCGGGCTAGTTAGTCTAATTTTTACACTCTTGATAATTTCGTACGAATTATTTGAATAGAGTCTTAATTATTTTATTAAAAAATCAAATATAGGTAATAGTAGAAAATAACTTTAGTAAATTTGCAAAAAATTACTACCATGACAAAAATCACTATAAAAGAGACTCAAAATCCTACTATCCTAAAATTCGAATTTGAAGATTTCATTACTCAAAATCAAAACTTTGAATTCAAAAACATAGATGAAGCCCAAGCTTCGCCTTTAGCACAGCAATTGTTCTATCTGCCGTTTGTAAAAACCGTTTATATTTCAGGAAATTTTATTGCAATCGAAAGATACAGCATTGTAGAATGGAGTGACGTACAAGATGATGTTGCAGAGCAAATTGCAGCATTTGTAGACAAAGGCGGTGTTATCATTAAAGTTGACGAAAACAAAGCAAAAAAACAGCCTATTACGGTTTATGGAGAAACAACTCCAAATCCTTCTGCACTTAAATTTGTGGTAAGCAGAATGTTGACTAGAAACGCGGTTGAATACAAAAATATTGACCAGACTGTTTCTTCTCCGCTTGCACAGGAATTATTCAAATTTCCTTATGTTAAAGAGGTTTTTATTGATGAGAACTATATTTCTGTTACTAAATACGAAATCAACGACTGGTCTGAAATCACTTTGGAGTTAAGAACATTTATTAAGCAATTTATTGAAAACGGAGGAACTGTTTTAGATGAAAATCTAATTCAGACTACTACTAAAAATGATGTTACAAAAGATGAAGCATTTGACAAATTAGATGTTACATCTCAGCAAATTATCAATATTTTAGAAGAATACGTAAAACCAGCAGTTGCGGCTGATGGTGGAAATATTGCTTTTGATTCTTATAATGAAGAAGACAAAACTGTAAAAGTGATATTGCAAGGTGCGTGCAGCGGTTGTCCATCGTCTACTTTTACTTTAAAAAGCGGTATCGAAAATATGCTGAAAAGTATGTTGAATGATGAAGCTATTAAAGTTGAAGCTTTAAATGCATAAAAAATTTCAATTATCTATAATTGTAAGCGTCTCATTTGAGGCGCTTTTTTTATTTCATAATTAATTAAACGAAAATTAAATTGTTTTTCTCCAAAAATAATTAATATTGTAACCTTAACTAATCATTTTAAAACCATGGGATTATCATCATTTTTCAGCAATTTGTTTGGCTCGGCAAAAGAAACAGCAGTAGATTTTGCAGATCAGGCCGAAAATACTTTTGAAGAAGTTAAAGAAGCCTCAGAACCAATAATCGATTCTGCAGCCGAATATCTGGAACATACTAAAGATGCCGTGAGCGAATATGTAGAAAAAGCATCGGATTCTATACATGATGTGATTGATTCTATCAAAGAAGTAATTACTGAAACTGCCAACGAGGATTATAAATTGGTTACAGAAACTGTAGTTGATGTGAGCGAAGACGGAGTAACAGATTCAGACTCTGAAGAAGAGAAGTAATGGAACTATTTTCATATAAAAACAAAATATAGCTATATTTGCAAAATCATTTTACCTTCTCTTTGAGAAGGTTTTTTTATTCAAAATAATATGTACATCAATCCTGAACAGTTTAGCAATTACGCTACAAAATTCATCAATATTTTAATCGATTATTCTCCAAAACTAATCTCAGCATTACTGATTTTATTTGTTGGTCTATATGCTATTCGATTAATCAACAGAGTAATTAGAAAAGTAATGGTGAAGAGAAATCTTGACCCAACATTGACCAAATTCCTTGCTGACATTTTATTGTGGGCACTTCGAGTTTTATTGTTTGTTACTTTTATTTCAAAACTGGGAATAGAGACTTCTTCGTTTGTAGCTATTCTGGGTGCAATGGGTCTTGCAATTGGTTTATCACTTCAGGGTTCGCTTTCGAATTTTGCGGGCGGAATGCTGATTATCGTTTTCAAGCCTTTTAAGGTTGGAGATACAATCGAGGCTCAGGGAGTTATTGCAACGGTTTTAGAGATTCAGATTTTTGTTACCAAAATGCTTACCGGAAATAATCAAACGGTTTTTGTTCCAAATGGCGCATTGTCAAACGGAACTATTATTAATTATTCGATGCAGGGAGAAAGAAGAGCCGATTTGACTTTTTCTGTTTCTTATGATTCTGATATTAAAAAGGCGAAAGAAGTTTTATTGGATGTTTTAAATAAAAATCCAAAGGTTCTTAAAAAGCCCGCACCAGAAGTTTTTGTGAAAAATTTATCAGCAAGTTCTGTGGATTTTGCAGTTCGTCCGTGGGCAAAAAATATTAATTACGGATCTGTTTTTTCTGATACTTTAGAAAATTGCAAAGCAGCTTTAGACGAAGCAGGAATTTCTGTCCAGCCGTTTACCGTTCAAAAATAAAAATTAGATTATTGTTTTTTTGATGGCAGTGTCATCATAAAATCTTTTAAATAATAAGGTTCAAAATAAGCGACATCAACAGTGTCGCTTTTTTGATATTTATCAAAACTGATTTTACTCATTTCTCTTGCCGAAGGGTATTTGATTTCTTCTAAAAATACAAAATTTTCTTTATTTAAAACTGATTTGCATTTCTCTGCACAATCTCCAACGAAATAAAGTTTTTCTGTATAGGCTGCAAAAGATTCTTCTGTAATAATCTCAGCCTGAATCCCTCTTTCAACTTCTAAATCAGCAGTAAAAATTTCGCTGTATACTTCCATTCTTCTGGCGTCCAGCATCGGAATAATTTTTCCGTCAGAAACATTTGCTTTTGACGCTAAAGTCTGCAAAGTATCTACAGCAATTAACGGAATATTTAATGCAAAACACAATCCTTTTGCCGCCGAAACCCCAATTCGTAAACCTGTATAAGAACCTGGTCCCTGACTTACTGCAATGGCTTTTAAATCCTGAACTGAAATGCCTGATTCTGCAATAACTTCTTCAATAAAAACATGAAGTTTTTCAGCATGCGAATATCCTTCTTCAGCAATTTCTTTACAGAGAATGGTTTCTCCATTTTTTGCAATTGAGACTGAACAGTTTTTGGTAGCGGTTTCGATATTGAGAATGAAAGACAATGTATTTAATTTTAAGTATTTATATTTAATTAGAAATTCTAGTATACACATAAAGCGACACTATAATTAGTACAGGAACAGCACATATACTTATTGCCAAGAAAAGTAAATAAAGTAAAACCTTCTTTCCGCTAGAAAAATAAACATATTCTTCGGTATAATATTTACTTGTATACGCCTTATAATGCGTGTAAAAAAGAACTCCTAAAATAACAATAAATCCAATACCAATTGCTTCAAAAAAACCGTTTGGTACGCTTCCACATAATGAAATCATACTACAAATTTATTTTTTTGGAGCATCCGCTTTTTTAAGCTTTACTTTATCTCCTGAATTTAATTCCTTAGAAACTGTTGTGTAAGGCCCTGTAATTATCACATCACCCGGTTTCAAACCAGACATTACTTCGATATTTGTATCGTCCTGAATTCCTGTTTTAATAATTCTGATTTTAGCTTTGTCCCCTACTTTAACAAAAACACATTCGAATTTTTTATCGCTTTTTGGAGCAGCTTTTTTCTCGTTTGGATCTTCTACTTTAAAGTCAGTAACGGCTGTTGTATCTGACTTTACTACAACAGAACTAATTGGCACGGCTAAAACATTGTTTTTAGTCGTTGTAATAATATCAACAGTAGCTGTCATTCCTGGTCTAAAAGGCGAATACGCTGCTGGTTTCCCTTCTAATAAATCCTGATAGGATTCTTTTAAAATACGAACTTTAACTTTGAAATTGGTAACCTGATCTGAAGTTAATGTTGTACTTGCAGAATTTGAAATACTAGTTACAACACCTCTAAATTTCTTTTTTAGATAGGCATCAACTTCAACATTTGCTTCGTCCCCTATTTTAATTTTTACAATGTCATTTTCGTTTACATCAACTTCAACTTCCATGTTATTAAGATTCGCAACTCTTAAAAGCTCTGTTCCAGCCATTTGCTGCGTTCCTAAAACACGTTCTCCCAATTCAACATTTAGTACCGAAATTGTACCATCTGCAGGAGCATAAATTGTTGTACGTCCTAAGTTGTCTCTGGCTTCTGTTACAGAAGCCGAAGCACTTTGAACATTATAGTAAGAAGATTGTTTTGTTGCCTTTGCGACTTCATAAGTTGATATGGCTTTATCCCAATCTGATTTTGAAATTACACCTTTATCATAAAGCGTTTTATTACGCTCATAATTTGCTTTTGCCTCCTTAAAACTGGCTTCAGACTGCACTAAACCGGCTTTAGTTCCAGATAAATTTGCTACTGATCTTTCTAAACCTGAAGTATACAAATCAGGGTTTATTTTTACCAGTAAATCGCCTTTTTTTACAACCTGGCCTTCTTTTACATTTAATGCAATAATTTCACCGGAAACCATTGATGAAAGTTTTACTTCAATTTCCGGCTGGATTTTTCCTGTTGCCGAAACTGTTTCTACAATTGTTGAAGCAGCTACTTTTGATGTTTCAACTTCTTTTCCTTCATCTTTGTTTCCTATTACTCCTGCTTTGGAAAGCCCTATTAATGCTATGATAATAATTACAGCTCCGCCAACTAAGAAGTAAATTGTTTTTTTTGACATAATAAATTATTTTGTAATAATTGGAACAATTGGAATTCCGAAATAGAACTCAAGTATTTTTATTTTGAACATGTAATCGTATTTCGTTCTGATAACATCAGATTGTGCATTTGTCAGCAAAGTTTGTGCTTGTGTAAAATCAAATGAATTCATTAAACCAACATCGTACTTTTCTTTAGCATAATTATATGCCTGCTGTCTTGCTTCTAAAGTAATCGTTGAAGATTCATAAGTATTTAAAGCGCCTTTTGCATCTGTAAATGCTGTATAAACGTTACGTTGCAAATCTAAACTTTTTTGCTCTAAATCTATTTTAGATTTCTCTAAACTTACTTTGTTTCTTTCAACATTGTTTTTTACAGAGAAGCCATTAAATATTGGAACACTTAACTGAAAACCAAAATTATGCCCTTTGTTATCACTAAACTGTTGAAAAACAGGATCCGGACCTGCGTAAAGTGGATTTCCAGCACCATCAGTTCCAATTAATCGATCACTGTAACTTGCGCTGGTACTGAATTGGTAAAAACCTCTCAAAGTTGGCTGATAAGCTCCTTTTGCAATAGCCACATTTTTTTCGGCAATTTCCAGATTCGTCTGAGCTAATTTTAATTCTGTTCTTGTTTCTTTTGCTTTATTGTAAATATCGATTGGGCTTTGCGCCATGATATTATTTTCATCTTTAGCATTTGTATCATCGATTACATCAAAATCTGCAAATTCTTTTAATTGTAAAAGCTGAGCCAAACTTAATTTCGAAATCAATAAATTATTTTCAGAAACGGTAATATTTTGTTTATCTGTTGCTACAGTCGCTTTTAAATCAAACAAATCACCACGCGGAATCGTTCCGGCATTTACCATTTCTTCAGAACGCGAATAACGTTTTTCGTCGATCGCTAATTGTTCTTTCTTTATTTTTAAATCTTCTTTGTTCGATAAAATCTGAAGAAAAGCATTGGCAACATTCAACGAAATATCTTCCTGCATTTTCAGCAGTTGATATTTTGATGCTATAATAGAAAGACTAGCTCTTCTATATGCATTTTGATTTTGCAGACCTTTGTAAATATCAACATTTGCGTTTACCCCTAATGAAGAATATTGTGTTGTTTGTGTAGTCGCAATATTCGTAACAGGGTTAACGTTCAAACCGATATTCCATGAATGTGAAGCATTTCCATTTACTGTTGGAAGATAACTTCCTAATGCTCCTCTTTTGTCAATCGTTGCAGTTTTGACATCCAGTTCAGATAATTTAATTGTAATGTTATTATCTAATGCGTATCTCACACATTCTTCCAATGTCCATTGTTTTGATTGTGCGTGTCCGGCTAATCCAAACCCGAACAACATAGCAAAAACAAGACTATTATATTTATTTATTTTCATATATTTTGAATGAAAGCGCAGTCAACCAAACTACGCAAATTTAACATTTTTTAAAACCAAAAAACTCTTTACAGCTTCAAATTATTTTTTCTCTTCTTTTTCGTCAATTAAACCCTGATTCCAGATTTTAATTTTATCTGTGTTTTTGATTCCGCTTTTAACCTGAACGTAAATTCCGTCGCTTACACCCAAAACTAAATCTCTTCTTTCAAATTTTTGAGGTGCTGTTTCAACTTCTACATATGGTTTTTGAGTTTTTTTGTCAAATTGAACTAATGATTCTTTTATAGCCAGAACTTTATCTGCTTTTTCAAGAATAATAGATGCATTTGCGCTTAAACCGGCTCTAATAAATGTATCATCTCTATTTTCTAATCTTGCTTTTATTTCAAACTGAATTGCTCCGTTTTCTACAACTCCTTTTGGTGCAATATCAGTTAAAACTGCTTCGAATTTTTTATTTTCAATTGCTCCAACAGTTATTTCAATTGCCATTTTTTCTTTGATTTTTCCAACCTCAGATTCGTCAATTTTTCCAATAAAAATCATTCTTCCAACATCGGCAACACTTGCAATTGTAGTTCCTTCGTTGAAATTATTACTTTCAATAACCTGGTTACCCACTTTTACAGGAACTTGTAAAACCATTCCGTTTACTGTTGAACGAATTAAGGTATTAGCATAACTTCCTAATGAAGTCGTTGTACCTGTTTTAACGATATCTAAGTTTTGTCTTGCAGCCAGATACGTTTGTTTTGCTTGTTTGTAAGCTACTTGTGCCGCATCAAAATCATTGGCAGAAATTACATCTTTATCAAAAAGTGTTTTTTGTCTCTGAAAGATTTTCTCCTGATTGTCTAAAGCAATTTTGGCAGTCTGAACCTGATTTTGAGTACTGCTTACATTAGATACGTTGGCTACAACTCTAATTTTAGCGATCATATCTCCTGCTTTTATTTTTTCTCCCGCTTTGATATAAACCTGCTCAATAATACCTGAAATATTTGGTTTGATTAATACCTCTTCATCAGGCTGAATATTACCAGTCGCAATTGTATTTTTTACGATTGTTTTAATCTCTGCTTTTTCCGTTTTAAAAACAATTGGCGATTCTTGATTCTTTGCGTATAAATAGTAAAGTGCGCCAAAAAAGACTATAGCAATTAAAATTAAAATGGTTACGGTTACTCCTTTTTTCATTTTGTTTTTTAGTTTAATCGATTATTTTTTTGATTGATAATTTTATTCTGTTCGTAAAGCATCTACGGGCTTTACATTAATTGCGATCTGTGCCGGAATAAATCCTGCCAGTAAACCAGATCCTACTAATATAATTAAAGCAACAAATACA
Organism: Flavobacterium panici; assembly: GCF_903819335.1. GTDB lineage: Bacteria > Bacteroidota > Bacteroidia > Flavobacteriales > Flavobacteriaceae > Flavobacterium > Flavobacterium panici. The sequence goes on from NZ_CAIJDE010000038.1 coordinate 133,444, forward strand.
ACTCCTAAGTCGACACTTGGATTAGCAAACATGGTATCGTTTCCGGGCGGCATCGAATCCAGCGCCATGTTTAAGAGGGCTATAATTCCTGTTGCTACGGCAATACCAAACATTCCAGAAATGATTGTTAAAAATATAGACTCAGATAAAATCTGACTGCGAATTGCTCCCGGAGTTGCCCCTAAAGCTCTTCTAATTCCTATTTCTTTTGTACGTTCCTTAACTACGATCAGCATAATGTTTGAGATTCCAATAACACCCGAAATCAAAACTAATGTCCCCACAAAATAGGCAATGATTTTCAAGATATTAAATAAACTCTGCACTTTATTGAATTGCTCGTACAAATCAAAATTCCCTACTGCCCTATCATCTGCAGGATTTATGGAATGAAGTCCTTTTATTATTTCTAAAATTTTAGGTTTCAAGTCGGTAATCGATGTTTCATCTTTTGCCGTAAGTGCCATCCATCCTACTTTGTCTCCATAATTAAAAGCCTGTTGAAAAGTCGTGAACGGAATAAAAATATTTTTTTGTTCCTGTTCTGCATTTCCACCTTGCTGTTTAGATTTGTAAACACCTACAACCATAAAGTTGACACCATTAATTTTGATATAAGTCCCAACAGGTTCTTCTTCTTTTCCGTAAAGTTCACTAATAACACCTTTACCAATTATAGCTATTTTTCTTTTATCCAGAATATCCTGCTGGTTTATAAATCTTCCGTTTATAATATCCATTGGCTGCTGTTTGATCAACTCGGGATAATCTCCATAAATGGTAAAAGCAGACGTTTTTGTACCTCGAACCACATTATTTGTTCCGTTAAAATCTCCTAACTGATTTCTTGGCGAAACATATAATAAATCCGGCAGCGCTGCTTTTAAAGCTGCAACATCACTATTTCTAAAATCATAACGACGTGTTTTTGGCAGGCCTTTATACGCTTTAGAGGTTGTCTGGCTCCACATAAACATTGTATTTGTGGCAATTCCGTCAAATCCTTTTTTAATACCGTTTTCTAAACCTTGTCCTGCTGCAAGTAATATCACTAATATGAATATACCCCAAAACACTCCAAATGCAGTTAAGATTGTTCTAAAAACATTTGCTGTCAGAGCCTGTAAAATCTCATCCCAATTATCTTTCTTAAACATAATTTATTCTTCTCTAAGTGCTACAATAGGTCTAATTTTGGCGGCTCTGTATGCAGGAAAAAAACCTGCCATCGCACCTGCAAATACAAGTAAAATAAGCGTCGTGAATGCTACGCTAAAATCAACCTGCGGATTCACAAAATATTCGCTTTGTACTTGCGGACCAACAAATTCAAGCAATAACAAACTTGCCAGCAAACCAATAAAACCAGCAACAGTGGTAATAAAAATAGATTCATGAAGGATCATAGAAATAATAGAAAATGGTGACGCTCCAAGCGCCTTTCTAATTCCAATTTCTTTGGTTCTTTCTTTCACAATAATAAGCATAATATTACTTACCCCTACAACTCCGGCTATAATCGTACAAATTCCAACCCACCAAAAGAATAGCCTGATATAAAGATTCAAATCATAAAATTGCTTAACATCTTTAACTGAGTTGTAGGCATTTACCCCTCCATCATCATCAGGGGCTACCATATTTTTACTTCTAAGTAAAGCCTTTAAATCTTGAGTAAATTTCTCAGATTGAGCCAAAGCTTCATCATAATCTTTTGTCTTTTTTAAAGTAAAGAAAATGTTACTTATTTTATCTCCTCCTCCATAAGCTCTCTGAACAGTTGTTTTAGGTAAATACGCCCTCGCTTCCTCTCTCTCCCCACCAGGATCTGTAAAAACTCCTACTACTTTAAAATTGACATTATTGATTGCAATTTCTTTTCCTAAAGGATCTTTGTCTTTAAACAAATCTGTTTTTATTTTCATCCCAATAGCAACAATTTTTTCATTATTTGTCAAATCATTGCTATTAACAAATCTACCTTGAACAATAGTAAGATTTTCAACTCCGGCATAATCAGGATCTACTCCTTTATATTGATAAGTACCCGATTCTTTCCCATATGTAAATGAAGCTCCCCAAAAATTATATGATGCAGACCTTAATTCTAATTTATCACCAAATTTTTGAACCGATTGATTATAATCGCTATTTCTAAATTGAATTTGTCTGCCAGGATTTAATCCTTTATATTCTTTAGTTGTAGTTCCTGACCAAACTTCAATAAGACCAGTAGCATCACGCTCAAAACTTTTTTCAATACCGTTTTGAAGCCCTTTTCCCGCTCCAAGCAAAATCACCAAAATAAAAATCCCCGAGGCCACCGATACTCCTGTCAAAAAAGTTCGGAGTCGGTTTTTGGAAATTGCATCAAATATTTCCTGCCAACGCTCAATATTAAACATAAGATGAAGCTCTAACTTGTTCTACTAATTTATCGTCGATAATTAATCCATCTTTCAGGACTACATTCCTTTTGCACATTGCGGCAATATCAGGTTCGTGTGTAACGATCAAAATTGTTTTTCCTTCATCGTTAATTCCTTGAATAAGTTCCATAACTTCATAAGAAGTTTTGGTATCTAAAGCTCCTGTTGGCTCATCGGCAAGTAAAACTTTTGGGTTCGAGGCCAATGCTCTTGCAATTGCAACACGTTGTTTTTGTCCTCCAGAAAGTTCGTTTGGTAAGTGATGAGAATGTGAACCCAAACCTACTTTTTCAAGATATTTCATTGCAATATCGTAACGCTCTTTTCTTTTTACACCCTGATAATACAAGGGCATAGCAACGTTATCTAATGCTGATTTATAATTGATCAAATTAAAAGACTGAAAAACAAAACCTAAAAACTTGTTTCGGTATCTTGAAGCCAGAGTTTCGTTTAATTTTTTAATTGGCGTATTGTCTAAAATATAACTACCAGAATCGGCTTCATCCAGAATTCCTAAAATATTAAGAAGCGTCGATTTTCCAGATCCAGATGATCCCATAATCGCTACTAATTCTCCTTCGGCAATATTAAAATTTATTCCTTTCAACACATGCAGTTCCGAACTTCCCATTTTATAGGATTTATGCAAATCTTTAATTTCGATCATGGTATTGTTAAATTTTTAAAACAATAATAATATATTTTATAAGTAAATTATGATAATAAAACGTTAATAATTGTGTTTCATTATCTAAATAAGACGGCAGTTGTTATCAAATGTTACACTTTATCAGGATAATTTAATAGTTTTCTTAATTTTGCTTCACTTAAAAAAATCATTAATTATGAAATTTTTTTCCATAATCTCAGTGTTTGCAGTAACTGCCACATTTTTTAGCTGTTCAACTTCTCAAAAATTAGAAACTTTAAAACCAGAACCAGATGATGCAAGTCCGCTAATTTATGATGCCAATCCTTCCTTTATAAATCTGCCTATTACGGTTAAACTGAATGATATTGAAAATCAAACCAATACACTCTTAAATGGGTTAATTTATGAAGATAACAATATTGAAGATGATGATATTGAAATGAAAATCTGGAAACAGGCTCCTATAAAAATTCAAAACGATCCTGCTAATTCGGATAAAAAAATAAAAACGATTCTTCCGTTAAAAGCGACTATTAAATACCGAATTGGAACAAAAAAAATGGGTATTGAACTTTACGATACGAGAGAATTTAATTTAAATGGTGTTATTACATTATCCAGCGATGTTGCTTTAACGAATTGGAAATTAAACACTAAAACTGAATTCAGATCTTTAGACTGGAACGAAAGTCCAACGATGACGGTTTTTGGAAAAAATATGCCGATTACTTATTTGATTAATCCGGCAATCTCCATTTTTAAATCTAAACTGGAACATAAGATCGATGAGGCAATCGAAAAATCTATGGATTTTAAACCGAATGTTTTATCGGCTTTAGAAAAAATCTGTACACCTTTTCAAATGAGCGATACTTATGAAAGCTGGTTAAGAATTGTTCCTGTTGAAGTTTATTCTACCAATGCAAAACTGAAAAATGATTCTTTTTTACTCGAAATGGGAATGAAATGCAATATGGAAACTATTGTCGGCAAACAGCCTGAATCTAAATTTAATGCGAGTAAAATTGTTTTGAAACCAGTTACTAAAATCCCAAATCAGATATCGGCAAATATTGCAGCGATTTCAAGTTATATGGATGCTTCAAAAATTATGACGAAGAATTTTGCCGGACAGGAATTTGGTTCAGGAAGTAAAAAAGTAACCGTTAAAAATGTTTCGATCTGGCACAAAAACGGAAAAATGATTATTGCGCTTGATGTTCTAGGTTCTATAGACGGAACGCTTTATTTAAACGGAATTCCGCAATATAATGCACAGACAAAGGAAATTTATTTCGACAAACTGGATTATGTTTTAGATACTAAAAGCAAACTAATGCGAACTGCAAACTGGCTTGCGCAAGGTTTTGTATTAAGAAAGATGGAAGAAAGCTGCAGATATTCGATACAGCCTAATTTAGAAGAAGGCAAAAAAAGCATGGCTGCTTATCTTAAAAATTATTCGCCAATGCCGGGCGTTTTTGTAAACGGAAAAATGGAAGATATTCAGTTTGATAAAATTCAACTAACCAATCAGGCAATTATCGCTTTTATCAAAATAAACGGAACTGTGAATGTCTCCATAAACGGATTAAAATAAGCGAATTGAAATAAAAAAATGCAGTATAATTATACTGCATTTTTCTTTTTAGATCGGTACATCTTATAAATAAGAAAACCAATTATGGCTACAAGTAAATACGGGATTATCATCAAAAAAACGATTCCGTCATTTACAGCTTCTGCTTTCTTTATGTTAGAATCTCCTGCAAGTGCGGCACGGCACATAGCACATTGTGCATTCGCCGAAATTCCAATTAGGAAAATACAAATTCCAAGAATAAAGCTTTGGAATTTGGAATTTGAGTTTTGAGTTTTAGTTTGCATAGTAAGGAGAAATCATTAAATAAACTACAACACCTGTTACCGCAACATATAACCAAAGCGGAAATGTTATTTTAGCTATTTTTTTGTGTTTATCAAAACGCTTCGCAAGTGCTCGCACATATGTTACCAATACAAACGGAATGATTATAATGGATAAAAGAATATGTGTGATTAAAATAAATGCATATAAATATCTAACAGCACCAATTTTAGCTTTTTCTACTGCATCTAAAATTCCGTCATGATTTATATCTCCAAATTTAGTGGAATCAGCAGTCATGTGATACGCAACATACATCGCCAAAAAAGCCAATGACAAAGCAATTGCAAAAGTCATTAAACGTTCGTGCAGTTTAAGTTTTCCGTTTTTAACGGCAATTACTGCTGCAACTAAAACAATCGCTGTAAGACCGTTTGTAGAAGCATAAATTGGAGGTAAAAAAGAAAGTGGTTCTACATTGATTCCAAAATCTTTTAATTTGATTGCAAAAAGAATCCCTACAAGTACCGGTATAACAATTGAAACCGCAATAATATATTTATTGTATTTTTTTTCTAATGAATGATCTTCCATTTTTATTCTTCTAATAGTATTTTAATATCTTCCTGAATTTCTCTAACACCTTTTTTATCTAAACCATCGTAATAAATATTTGGGTTTCCAAATTCATCTTTTCGGCAGCGAATGTTTCCGTCCTTATCAATCAAAGCAAACAATCCAGAATGTTCAAAACCTCCGCTTACTTTTGAATTTTCTCCGGCATAAAGATTAAAACCTTTGTTCGACAAATCCATAATTGTGGCTCTGTCTCCAGTTAAAAAATTCCAGTTAGAAGATTTTACACCTAATAATTTTGCGTGATCTTTTAAAACCTGTGGTGTATCATGAGTTGGGTCAATGGTAATAGAAACGATTCCGAAATTAGGATTACCAAAAAATGTTTTTTCGATTTCCAGCATGCTCAAATTCATCTTTGGACATATTGACGGACAAGTTGTGAAGAAAAATTCTAAAACATATACTTTTCCTCTATAGGTTGCATTAGATACTTTAACGTTATCCTGATTGGTCAATTCAAATTTTGGAGCTGCACCAATCGTCAATAATTTTGCATCTTTAGAACTTTTAGAACCAACATTATCTAAACGATTCCCTTTTACAACATCCCCATTTTTAATTCTGTCAACAATTTTTGGCACTGCATAGATTCCGAAAATCAAAATAATAAACGAAATCCCTATGTAAGATTTATTTTTGAACATTATATGTGTATTTTAAAGTTGTTTTGTGGCGTTATGGTTCTTTTTAAGAGCGGCACGATATTCATACAAAATGATTTTAAAATCATCCAGCATTTCATTACTTAGTTCTGATGGATGAAAAGTATCGTATCCTTCTTTGTATTCGTCTTTTTTATCTTTATTTCCGCCTTTGCGGCCTCTTAAGTTTCTTTCTTTATCTACAATGAAAACATTTGATGTACCCAATTTATCATTCAGTTTTCCTTTTAAGTGTAATTGATTATAAAATGCCTGAATATCATCTGGTGCAGCAAAAACAAAATTCCAATTTTTAACATCTGTAAAAGGAGATAAGGCATCAACAATTTTCTGAGCTTCTTTTTCAGTTCCCAGCGGACATAAAACTACAAACTGAAGATCTTCAAAACCGTTATAACGTTTGTAGATTTTTTCATTTAAGTTGAAATAATTTCCTCTGTTTTCAAGAATATCTGAGCCTGAAAAACCTAGTATAGTGATTTTTTTATCTAAAGAAACTTTTTTGCCGTCGAGAGATTTCCAGTTTCCAAAGTCAGCAATTTTTGGGGTAATTATGGGAAGTTTTGTAAAACTATTTACACCTGAAGCAAAAAACAAATAGGCTACAATGGGTAAAACAAAAAGCACAAAAAGAACTATATTTTTTTTCATTGTTTTAACGGAAGTTATTGAGGTACAAAAATAAAAAAAGCTCCGTTAAACGGAGCTTCTTTTCGAATTAATATCATGTTAAAAATTCCATTTAATAGTAGAATCTTTAAAAACCCCATAAATATAGTGTCCTTCTGTCAACAAGATGAACAATAAATATAATACCAGGAAAATAACCGGTGATACAACAGACCATCTAAGGCTGCTTTTTTCACCTTCCATGTGCATGAATGCCCATACAATATAATAAGCTTTGAATATTGTTAAGATATAAAATATCCAGTTTAACAAATTCAAACCAACAAAATGATTAAACTCTAATACTCCCGGTTTGTAAATACCAAGGATAACTTCTACTGTAGTTACTACTGATAGTAATGCAAAAACAAACCAGATTCTTTTTGTATTTGATACGTGCTCGTGTGACATAATAATTAAAATCTAAAATTAAACTAAGTAGAAAACTGTAAATACAAATACCCAAACTAAATCTACAAAGTGCCAGTATAAACCAACTTTCTCTACCATTTCGTAGCTTCTTCTTTTCTCGTAAGTTCCTAATAATACATTAAAGAAAATAATGATATTAATGATAACTCCAGAAAATACGTGGAATCCGTGGAATCCTGTGATGAAGAAGAAGAAATCAGCGAATAGTTTACTACCGTATTCATTTCTTGTTAGGTTTGCTCCTTCTACTACATATTTTGCATCAGCTAAACGAGCTTCTGATTCTGCTCTTGTTAAAACTGTTTTTTTCTTTTCAGCAGTAAGTTTTTCAGTTCTGATTAATACATCAGGGTGTGCTTTAAAACCTGCCTGAATTTCAGCAACTGTATAAGTTGGCTGTGTTTCTGCATCCTGAACGAACCAAGTTGCATGGCTTCTTGTTAATTCTTGTCTTTGTTCTGGCAATTTTACTGCAAAATCTGCAAGAGCAACTCTTGTTCCATCTGCTTTAACAAACTGCAATAAACTTCCACCTTTAGTTTCAACTGCACCGTACTCTCCTTTAATGAAGTTTTTCCACTCCCAAGCTTGAGAACCAACGAAAATTAAACCTCCAATAATAGTTAAGAACATGTACACAGCAACTTTTGTTTTCTTTAATTGGTGACCTGCATCAACAGCTAATACCATTGTTACAGATGAGAAAATCAAGATAAAAGTCATTAAGGCTACATAATACATAGGAGCCGAAACACCATGCATAAAAGGAAAGTGAGTAAACACTTCGTCAGCCAATGGCCATGTTTCAATAAATTTAAATCTAGAAAAACCGTAAGCACCTAAAAATCCAGAGAATGTCAAGGCATCTGATACGATAAAAAACCACATCATCATTTTACCATAACTTGCTCCTAGTGGCTGGATATGCTCACCGCCTCCCCAAGTTTTTTCGTCGTTATTTGCAGTAGTAACTGTCGCTTCCATAAAAGATATTCGTTAAAAAGTTCCCAAATTTACGTTTTTTTCTTATTTAAAGAAATATAAAAATAAAAATAATAATACCCATAATAAATCCAAAAAGTGCCAATACATCGCACCTAGTTCTATACCAAGAGTTTGAGTCGGATTGTATTTTTGTTTAAAATGATTATAAATTATAATTAAAAGCGAAATTAATCCGCCTGCCAAGTGCAATAGGTGCATAAGCGCAATTACATAAAGGAAAGTTGTAGTAATTGAGCTACCTTGTCCTGTCATATAATAACCGCTTTCGATAATTTGCCCGAAACCTCTAAATTGTAAAAATACAAATAGAATTCCTAAACCAAATGTTCCTAAAAGAAATGCAGAAGTTGCGCTTCTGTTTCCTTTTTCGATTGCTTTTTTCGCTAAATAAAAAGTAACACTACAGCCAATAATAACTGCTGTACTAAAATAAAATGCAGTTGGTATTTGAAAATTACTCAACCAGTCTGCTCTTGATTTACTTACCACAAATGCACTTGCAAGTCCTGCAAACATCATGGTCATACTTACCATTGCGAACAGCAAAATCAGTTTTGCCGATTTTGATTTTCTTACCTGCTCTTCACTTATTTGAATTGCCATTTCCATAACTATCTTAAAAATTTATCTACTATAAATACAATTTGAAGCAACGAAATATACGATACGCTTACCAGCATTAATGTTCTTGCTGCTTTTGGTGTTCTTAATTGATACAATCGCACCGCATAAAATAACATCCATAAACCTAATAAAAACACTAAAACTGCTGCGATTGGCGAAATAAACAACTGCCCTGTATATCCTAAAACTGGTAATAAGGAAGCAATAATTAACCAAATCGTATATAAAATAACCTGCAAAGCTGTTTTTCTATCTTTATTTCCCGTTGGAAGCATGAAAATACCTGCCTTTGCATAATCATCATACAAAAACCATCCAATGGCCCAAAAATGAGGAAACTGCCAGAAAAACTGAATTAAAAATAATGTTCCGGCTTCGATACCAAATTCTCCGGTTGCCGCAACCCATCCTAACATAAATGGAATTGCTCCGGGAAACGCACCAACAAAAACTGACAATGAAGTTACGGTTTTTAATGGTGTATATATGCTTGTATATAAAAATATTGATACTGCGGCAAACATTGCCGATTTTGCATTGATAGTGTACAACAATGCAATACCTATTATAGTAAGCAGACTTGCAACAATTAATGCCGTTACAGGAGACATTCTTCCGGAAGGAACCGGACGATTCTTTGTTCGATCCATCAAAGAATCGATATCTTTTTCAATTACCTGATTGAAAGCATTTGAAGCTCCAACCATGCAATAACCGCCAATTGACAAAATAAGCAGAACACTCCACTTAAAAGGGTGTTCGTCATTAACTCCTAATAAATATCCGGCGATTGAAGAAAACAAAACACTAATAGCCAAGCCGGCCTTAGTTATCTCTTTGAAATCCAGAAATATTGATTTGATTGAAATTGTATTTTTAGCAGCGTTCAATACCGTAGTCTTTGTATATTTTTTTTGAGTGGTGCAAATGTACAAATTAGATTATAGAATTTGGAACTTTAAAATTAGATTTTTTCCAATAAAACCTCTACAAAATAAGAACTTTCCAATCTTTAACACTATTATTTCGAAAAATCTTATTAAAAATTCTAGTAATCAAAATACCAGTTAAAGACATCTGAACGTAAACCAATAGTAAACCAGGTCGTACTTTGCTTAAATGTTGTTGCCGTTTCCTGTGTTGGATCAAAATTTCTGTAAATGAAACTTCCGAATAATTTTAAATTTGTGATCGGATTTATTAAATATCCTCCTTGTATATCGGCAATAAAAATACTCGTTTTATTTCCCTGACCCACTTTTACACCTGTATCATAAGGACGGTTTAAATCATAGTCTTTATAGATATTTCCTCCGTAATTATAAGTGTTTTCTGCGGTATCAAAATCCAAACCTCTTTTTCCAACCGTAAATTTAGCATCGGCAAAAAGACGTCCTTTATGGTAACGGCCAATTGCAATAAATTCTTCAAAGTTTCCTCCCCATTGATGCCCAATACTTTGATTATTATGGCCATAATTCGTAATTGGATCACTATGAGAATACACATAAGGACGAACGTGATTGTATTCTAATTGTAAAAGCAAATCTTTTACATGAAAAGCATTGTAATATTTAGCGCCTAACTGGTAACCAAATTTATTTTTCCAGCTTTGATCTCCGGACTTCATATCGCCAATCGAGAATTCATCTAATAAAAACTGAGCGTATAAATTAACATTGTTATTCCATTTGTATTTAGACGTCATTCCTAAAAGCGCATTTCCGCTTCGGGATGATGAAGCAAACTCTACAGAACGGTAAAAAATAATAGGATTTACAAAATTAACATCAAATCCCCTATTGTTGGTATCTGTCCAAACTACCGATTCAAAGAAACCTAAATTCAGTTTATTCGAAACATTCCAGCTCAAATAATGATTCGCCATATATTTGCTTGCATACGTTCTGTCCACCGTTACGTCTGGACGAACATCTTTAAGCCACATATAAGTATTGGTATATTTAATTTTCCAGAAAGTCGTATTGATTTTAAAATAAGGATAAGGGCTTGCACCGTCTGTTTCAAGCAAAGAACGATATCCGTCTCCAATAAAATTTCTTCCGTAACCTAACTGTAAGTCAAATATTTTACTTGGCGCAAAAGTAATATTGGCTTCCGCCAAAGGAAAATCGTAAGCATCTGTTTTAAATCTTTTAGCAATTCCCATTCCCGGAATAATTGCCGGATTTCCACCAGAAGGTTTTAATGTTTCTGCATAATCATTGTAATAACCTGCAAATCTTCCCTGACTTTCAAAAATAGTTGTCGTAAAATTAATCTGTTTTCCTAAACCTCCTCTAAAATTAAGCCCGCGCGTATTTACATACGAATAAGAAGCATCAAGATCTGACGCTTTTCCCATTTGCAAATCAAGAATTGGGTTTAATGCCAGCCAGTAATCTTCACCTTGAATCTGAACAAGGTTTTCGTTCCAAAGTTTTCTTCCCCACCAACCTGAAACTTTTTTCTGAAGCGATTCGTTTACCGCTTTTAAATTATAATATTTTGAAACCTCAGCATAAGTATACGGTTTTGAGGCCGTATGATTATTACTTCCTACTTGGTTCATTGCGCCATCAAACTGTGCGTAATAACTATGCGAAAATGGTATATTTAAATGACTTTCAAATTCAGGCATATTGTATTTTTTGTATACAATACTGTCTAGTTCTGTCATTGGTTTTTCAATTGGCTTTTCAATTTCAGATGCTGCCAAAGCTTCTGCTGCAATCTGATCTGCACTTTTTAAAGGAATATCAATTGAGATAGTGTATTTTGAATAAGTCGGTTTTCCGTTATAAGTCGAAGGTTTTATTTTCGGGAATTTTCCAAAAACACGTTTTGCTTCTTCAACTAGTAAATCATCTGCTGCATTTACGTAAATTACTTTAAATCCTCCGTTTGCATCAACTTCAAAAAGCACTTTTACTTCTCCTTTGTAATTGTTTTGTTTTAAGTTTTCGGGAATTTGAAAATTATCATATACAAAATTCTGCACTTCTCTGTAAAAACAGTTTTCTAAATTTTTAGACTGAAGATTTTCGCAATGTGGAAAAATAGGAAACTGCTCTGAAGTAAAAGCAGGTGTGACATTAGTCTGCTGTGCAAAACCAAGTAAGGTAAACAGGCTGATAAAAAAAGATAAAAAAAACTTATTCACTAGATTGGGGCTTATGATTTAATATTGATTTGTGGCATTTTTTCCGTCTGCGATCGCTTTTGCTGCCGAAGTCCCGATGCGTTTAACTCCTAAACGAATCATTTCTACTACATCTTCATACGAGCGAACACCTCCGGCAGCTTTTACCGGCAAAGGGGATGCATTTTCGAGCATCATTATAATGGTTTGAATTGTAGCTCCGTTTGGCAGATTATTTTCGGTTTTATAAAAACCTGTTGATGATTTTACAAAAACGGAAGCATAATCTTCTTCTTTAAAATTCGATATAACAACATTTTTTATTAGAGCCGAAAGCTGAATAATTTCTTTATCTGTCAATGCCGCAACTTCAATAATCCATTTTACTGTTTTATTGCTGGCTAATCCTATTTGGCTGCCTATTAGAATTTCTTCTTTTATTAATGAAATTTCTCCATTTTTAAAAGCTTCATAATTGCAGACAAAATCTAAATCATCGGCACCATTTTCAATCGCTTCATTTGCTTCCTTGATCTTAGATTCTAAACTTGAATTTCCCTGTGGAAAATCTATTACGGTACCAACCAGTAAATTCGAATTTTCTTTTAAGATCATTTCTTTCGCCAGACTCACACATTCAGGCCGAATCATGATGAGTTTAAACTTTTCCTGAATCGCTTCTGCAATTGCATTTTTAACTACAATACTATTCTCCTCTTCCGAAATTCCGGCTTGAGCAGCAGTTTTTAAATAAGTAGAATCTAAGTATTGCTTAACATTCATAATATTGAAGTTAGATCGAATGGGGCAAAAATACATTTAAATTCAGAAAAAATACTGTTTTAAAAGCTTGATTTTATGCCAATAAAAAACCCACCGAAGTGGGTAATTATATTCTTATATTTTATCGATTTGTTTTTTAAAAGCTATTGCTGAAAAAACGCCTACGAATGCACCTAATGCATTTGCTAAAACATCTGTTACATCTGATGCTCGTGTTGTTGTTAAAACACTTTGCATAATTTCGATTGTTATTCCGAAGAAAACAGAAAAGATAAACGAAATCAAATACGCCTTGTAATCGTTCGCATCTTTTCCTTTAAGCTCTTTCTTAAAGAATAAGATCCAGGAAATTGTAAAGCCAAAGTGAAAACAAAAATGCACAATTTTGTCAATACTCGGAAAATTTACCACCGGAATATTACTTGAATCTATTAAACAAAAATACGCAATGATTCCAGAGCAGATAATTGCCCAGATTAACAATAATTGTTTAGGCACCGATAAGTTGTTTATAAGCTTCGTCAGATAATAAACTATCTATTTCTGATGCATCAGCAATTTTAATTTTAATCATCCATCCAGCTCCGTAAGGATCAGAATTTACAGTTTCTGGAGCGCTTTCTAAATCTTCATTAAAAGCAATAATTTCTCCAGTTAAAGGCAAAAACAAATCAGAAACTGTTTTTACAGCTTCAACTGTTCCAAAAACCTCATCTTTATCAAGTGTCTGATCTAAAGTTTCTACTTCAACATACACGATATCCCCTAACTCTTTTTGTGCAAAATGAGTAATTCCTACAGTCGCAACATCTCCTTCGATGCTAACCCATTCGTGATCTTTTGTGTACTTTAAATTTGCTGGTATGCTCATAATAGTATGTTTGAAAATTGATATTTTAATAATTCAGCAACAAATGTAATAATCTTCTAATAAATTCTCGATTATAAACCTAAATTTAATTTCCGAAATTATATCGAAGCGTAAAACCAGATCGAATGTTCGTTAAAGGGAATGATGTTGAAATCACTGCCTTTGAGAACGAATGATCATAATAGAATATTGCCGTAAGGTTTTTGCTAAATGAATAATCTGCTGTTAATTTTAATGACCAGATATTTTGTCCGGCCGCTAATTGATTGTTATCATAATCTAAGTAACGAACTAAAGTTTGATTATTTCTAAATGAAAAATCAGCTTTTATGTTGATATCACTTTTAATAATTCCTGTTGGATTATCAGCAAGTCTTGATGAAAATATAACGTCTTTAAATCGATATCCTAAACCAACTACGTATTCTATACCTTTAACTTCTGTCAATAAATTATTGTCAAAACTCATTGATAAAGCTCTGTCTTTTTTAATTTCAGAAAGAACTCTCAGCGAACTTTTCAACTCAAAATCCATTCTGATTAACGGGCTGAATTGCTCTACCAAGTTGATATTCGACATAATAATTTTATTGAAGAAATTGGTATTAACGTCCTGTACTGTTGGCGTATCATTATAATCAAAGTTTGATCTAAACTGATTGATAGTATACGATGCTCTATAATTATGCTGTAATGAAAAACGCTTGAATTTATCCTTGAAATATTTATAACGCATTAACCCATTGTACTTAATACTCCAGTTTGGAATTGGGAAACTTCTAAATATATCTGTTGATGAACTAGAAGCATCATTTCCTGCATACGCAGCAAGGAATGACGGCAACAATACGGCCTGATTACTCTTAGTGTATCCTATTGGATACCCTTCATTGGCAGTATAAATCGCATAATTTGGAGCTGTCGGTGCCGGAATTGGATTGTTCACATCTCCATATCTTGGAATCTCAACTCCTGAACCGTAATGCTGCTCTGCCAAACGGTTTGCAATTATTAAACGGTTATTTCTAAAATCATCAAATGCAGCTGACTCATTTTCGTTGCTGGTTTGAAAAGCTGTTTTTATTAATACTGTCGAAATAGAGAACATTCCATAAGTATAAGGAGACAACGGCATATATTCACGAGTCGCAGGATCAACTGTATATTGTTCTGAAGTATTTTCAGAATAAGAGCGGTCCATCGACAAATCAACTTTTAAATCTGGCAATAAATCAATATTAGCTGTAACCTTCAACAGTTTATTAGTAACCTGCGAGTAGCTTTGGTTAAAATCCTGATAAGTTGTTAACCATCCGTTTTTAGCCGCTTCGTAACGTACATCATCCTGACTTCCAAAAATAAATCCTAAACTTGGTTTAGATGTTCCTAAGAAACCAATACTTGGCGTATAACCCGGTAAAACGGTTCCGCTGTTTTTGGTATAATTAATTTGTACATTTTTAAGACTTGTTAATACGCCTATTAAACCATCGTAGAACGGACTGCTGCTTACTACTGGTTTAGCTGTATTTACAATTTTTTCTCCCGGTTTTGGCGGAGCTGCCGGTTTAGGCTTCGCTTGCTTTTTTGCACCAGGAACTAAACCTAAATACTTATACAGCGTAGCCATAGTTAAGGTCGTTGTAAGCGTATTTGAGTTCGCATTTTGAATTGTATTTCCTAAATCATAAATAGCACCGGTATTAGGATCTTCGTATTGAGAAAACGCTGTTGATGAACGCTGCCAGTTATAATCTGCCGTATAAGAATAACTTGCTTTTACAAAACTAAAAATTGGAATTTTATTAATTGGAATTTCATAATTCAAGACCAATTGCTGTGCGTGCTGGTTTGGTGTTCCAATATCAAAATAATCATCCCAGATATTAAAATCTTCTTTTGGAGTATTGTCATCGTTTAAGAAGTTTCGAACAATGTTATTTGATGTTGCACTATAATTCAGCTTTAAAGATTTAGTTAAATTAAAACCAAAACCATATTGATAATTAAAGGCAAAATTTCTTCTGTAAAGCGGATCAAGTCCAATACTATTTTCAGTTAATTCAACTTCTCTAAATTGCTGACGATTACTTTGTCTTAAAATATTAGAGTTGAAAGATATATTTGAAGGAAGATAATTAAAGTTGAAATCACTTAGCAATTTCCAGTAATCACTTTTCTTCATGAATTTAGTACTCTTAAACGGAACAACTTCTTTTGGCTGGAATGTGTAAGCATAGTTTACAGCCGTATTTGATTGTTCGTCTTCATAGTTTTCAACTTCATAATCATGACGTTCCACCTGATTGTAGGATTGTGAAAATGTAAAATTCTCCACATCATAAACGTGAGGTTTTTGCTCTTGTGCTCTGTCTTTTCTTACGCCGATAAAGTTGATACTTTTTCGTTTTGTATAATCTACCGCACGAGTTCTAATATTGTCTTTTTCTGCCTGATCTGTCGTTTCTCTAATTAATTGATCTAACTTAATATCCTGGTTGAACGGATCATATTCCGGAGTAATTACTTCTTCGCCAATTGCATAATTAAATGGCAGGTTAATTCCCCATTTTTTAGGCAGTAATTTTCCTAAGTTTAAATTAGTAACAATGTTATACTGCTGGATATCTTCACGGCTGCGTTCGTTTGCTCCCTGCTCTAAAGACCCAAAACCAATTGTACTTTTTCTACCCGTTGCAGAAAGTGTAGCAAGATCGGCCATATTGGTGTCGACATTTAATATCGCAGCCATACCGCCTTTGTTTTCTAAATCAGACATACGAAGTTCGTTAAACCAAACCTCTCCTTTAATATCTTTATGATCTGCCCTACTCTTTACTCCGACCATTAAGTTTCGGACTAAACCGAAGTTAGGATTTCCTTTAATACCTAAAGTTAATCTGTCGCTTCCGTCACCGCCTTCAACATCCGGATCATTATCCGGGTAATAAATTCCATTGACATCTCTTTTAGTAGAATTGATATCAATGCTCATCCCTTTGATTTTCATTTTAGTCAGCAATTCGAGCGCCAAATCAATATCATTTTCTTCCATCCAAACATGATCCGGACTTATGTTACAAGATGCTCCTGTAGGAGTTACTTTTAAAGGAATTTCTACTTGATAGAAGTTTTGTGTAAAGTCATTTCCAAAACGAATGAAACCTACCATTTCATCATTTTCAAGTGTGTTTTCACGTGGTAAAGATTCTGCGTGTAAAAACATTTTCAGTTTTTTATACTGACGCATATCAACACTTACGTTTTTGAAAACTGCTCTCGAATCTTGGTATTGTAACCCTGAACCCGCAACTCTTACTGCTAAAGCTTGTTCGTTTTGATTAATAACCGTGTTGTTATTGTACAACTGTTCTCTTTGTACTCCCGGCGGAATTACATAGTTAACCGGACATTTATTACTGTTTTCCTGAATGTTTACCGCTGCAACATCAAATTCTACAGTAGAATCTTCTGGTTTTGGGTGGTTAACATCTAGTGTCCCTGTGTATCTTCTCCATTCCCCTCTTACTAAATCTAAAGCACCAAAACGTACCGTTGCCTGACTGCTAAACCCAGTCATGAACATACGCATGAAACGAATAGATCTAAAGTCTGTAATGTTTCCAATCGTATTTTGCGGCTGCGAAACAGGGATTTTAAATTGAATCCATCTGGCAGTTGTTGTTCCTCCATTTGGCAATTCTATAGGTCCTAAATCACCCGGTTCACGAATATCTGTAATGTAGTTTTGACCAATCTGCATTCCTGGTTTAATATCAATACTATATTCATAATACGCATTGATGGTACTCATTGTGTTGTCACGGTTAATATCTTCAACATCCGGCAGAGTTGTAGAACCACGATTAGGATCGTCGATGCTTACTGCAGAGTTTCCTTCTGTACCGTTATAATTTTTATAGCGTTCTAAAACGCCTCCATCTGTATTTAAATAATACGTATAATCATCTGCAGCCGGATCTGCCTCGCCTGCATAATTGGTATAAATTTGACCTTCCTGAGAACTTGGCAATCCATCTAAACCAATATCCTGATTTTTTCTATTGTCAGGATTAGTATCAAAAGCATAAATTAAAGATTGCGAAGCCGGAACATCTCCCCAAAGCGGCCTCGGATTAACCTTAATTTGATCTGGTCCTAATCCGTTTTCGTATTGCTTTCTTCCGTCTTTTAAAACATCTTCAGAAATTTCTCCTAAGTTGAAATAAATTTTACCTGTATTATTTGCCGGTGCTTCTGAGTTTCCAACATATGGATCAAGAACCCAAAATTGAATATATTCAACATTTCCCTGCTCAAAATTGGTTGAATTTAAAGCACGCATAATCCCTCCAAAATTTGTTGCCGGATTAGTGGTTCCAAAATCTGGATTATTATTATACGGACCTCTTTCAGATGGGTAATATGTTAAATCAAGTGTATTAACTACCTGAATTTGTCCTTGAGCAATATCTGTATTTGGATATAACTCTCTACTATAAATTCTTCTTGTTGTATTTAATGATAAATCATCATTTGAGATTCCTGATGGTTTTGAGGTATAAAATACCGGGTCAATGGTATACCAGGATAATTTTGCTCTTTTAAAACCGTAATCTAAAGTATTAAAACCTGCATTAAAGGTATTATCTGCATCATTATTAATAAATGGAACAGAAGATAAACTCCATGCATAAGCAGAACGCATATCTATAGTTGACTGCGAACCTTCAAAATCATCAACATAAATTGTTGCTTCTCCTTCAAAATCACTGGCTTTTGGCGCATCTGGTTTTAAAAATGCAACTTCACCACGAATAGATAAATTCGAAGGAACATCTGTATCAACATTTGGAAGCTTGTTTGCTAATCTGGTTAAGAATGGAACTTCTGTTGAATAGTTTCCGTTGAATCCAAAAATGGTATTGTTTACAGATTCCTGACCATAACTTGATTTTTGGGTAAATGGTCTTTCTGTCATTTTTAAGAAAGTTCCGCCCACTACAAATTTATCCGAAATTTTATGCTCGACATTTAATCCCATAAATCTTCGGGTCTGTTGTCCGAAGATGGAGTTGTTTTCTAATGAAACTTCAATTGGCGTATTTGATGCCTGCAATGAAGGATCAAGAATTTGAACCCTTCCTAATTGATAATCGACACTATAGTCAATTCCTTCAACTAAAACCCTTCCGGCTGCCGTAACTACAACAGAACCTTGCGGTACATTGAACGCTCCAATAGGGATTCCGTTACTTCCGGATGATTTGTATTTTCCTCTTAATAAGAATTTATTTTTATCACTGTCCTGCAATGCACCTGCTTGTGTATTTCGGTACATATTTCTAAATACGTACTTCTGCTGGTTTGCATTATAGGTTGATGGATCGTTATAATTTTGACCACCATCTTTCAATTTATCAAATATAAGTTCCCCAAAAGGTTCTTTTGTGGTAAATATAATTCGTCCGTTTTGAACATCGACTGTAACACCCGGAATATAATCGAAGAAACCATCACCTCCAGCTTGTGGATCGTTATTATAATTTAAACGGTCTAGGTTGAAAACATTTAATAATGGGGTATTTTCTACCTTCATATCCGATGTTGGGTTTGCAGGAAAACTTGATCCCTGAACCGGCGTGATATAATTTATTGGCGAAGGATCTGTGTAAAGAATATTTAACCTGAAATCGTCTTGTTTAATTTGATATGCCTGTGGAATTTGATAAACGTTTTTCATCATCAGGTTCCAAACCGGATTTTGAACGTTTGTCAAATTACTTTTCAGCATTTTTAAAACTAAACTCTGCGTAATAATTGCCTGATTTGCGTTGTTATTTCCTGTTACGACTGTTCCGTCGACACCATCACTACCAAATTCTCCAACTTGGTACACTTTTCCTCCAATGGTATATTCGAAGGCAACAGCCAGAATTTCATCATTTGCCAAACGCTGTTGCAAAGAAAGGTATCCTAACTGTGGATTAAATGTATATTCTGCCGTGGTTAATTTTCTGGCATTTTCTAAAACTGAATAATCTGTTGCTTCACTTACGTTTGTATTGTTGAATCCCGCTTTTGCTGTTACAATTTCTCTAATTTTAGAATTCAGGAAAGAACTTGCCTGACCTATTGTTGCCGGGTCGTACTTATTGTTATTGTTATCGGTTGGCGAATCTATCCCATTATTGAAAAATCCTGCAGTTGAACTAATAACGACAACTTGATTATCTGGAATTCCTGTAATTTGAGCTTCACCTAAATCCTGAAGCGCGATAATATTTCTTAAGTTATTATTATTCGTACTTACACGATTTTGTTTGTTTGTTACCCAAACTTCTAATCTTGTAATTTGAACACGGCTGTCAATAAATGGATATTTTTTTAATGATGCATCGTACTTATTTCTAAAATATTGAGATAAGAAAAAGTGACGATCACTATCGTAGTCTAAAGCATATAAATCAAAGTTTTGAACCGTTCCTCCGTTTTCTGCAACTACACTTTTTGTTTGTGATTTTTGCTCAGAGAAAACCCCTGTAATGGTTGTTTTACCAAATTGCAATTGTGCTTTTACTCCGAATAAACTTTGCGCTCCACGTATCAAGGTACTATTCAGCGGCATACTCACGTTACCTACTTCTACTTTTTGAATAATATCATCTTCGGAAGGAGTGTACGCTAACTTAAATAAGTTTTGAAATGCAAATGTTGATTGGGTATCGTAATTAGCATTTACCTCTAATCTTGTTCCTACTTTCCCCATTAAACTCATACTGATACGCTGATCGAAGTCGAAGGTAAGACTTGATCTGTTTCGGGGTGAGAATGAAGGGTTGTCTTGTTTGGTGTAACGAACACCTAAATCCATTTCGACAGAACCCGTTG
Organism: Flavobacterium panici; assembly: GCF_903819335.1. Lineage (GTDB taxonomy): Bacteria > Bacteroidota > Bacteroidia > Flavobacteriales > Flavobacteriaceae > Flavobacterium > Flavobacterium panici. The sequence goes on from NZ_CAIJDE010000038.1 coordinate 154,113, forward strand.
GTTTTACATCAATGGTGTTACTTCCAAAAACACTTTCAAAAAGACTTGAATTGATATAGTATCTTGGCAGTAAATCTTTTTTAGCCGCTTCGGCCCCGGTTTTTTTACCGTCGATTGCATCTGCTTTTTTTCTAAAATAATCTCTTCGTGATTCTTTTAGAACTAAATCTTCATATTCTTTAGGAGTTAAAACAAGAGGATAGTCGATTGAAAAGCCATCAACCGAAGTAGTGTAAATATATCGATCTGTAATGGGATCGTATTTATAAGCCGAAAGTATGCTTGGAGGATTATCGATCTCGAGTTTCCCTACAGAAAACTGAGTTTTAGTTGTATCTTGAACCGCCGGATTTACTTGTGATCGTATAACATTACCACAAAATAAAACCAGTAAAAAAATACAAATTTTACGCATACAATTGGTTATAAAAAATTGGTTTTATAAGCTTTTTAAAGCCTTTTTGATGATCGTTTCTACAGTAGCTTCCGGATCTTCTTTTACGATCTTTTCTACCACTTTTTCTGAAGTTTTTCGAACGAAACCTAAAACTTCCAAAGCAGATAACGCTTCATCTCGATTTGTATTGTTTTGAACTACTGAAACTTCATCCAAATCGTACAACTTTAACACTTTTTCTTTCAAATCAAGTATTACTCGCTGTGCAGTTTTGTTTCCAATTCCTTTTATGGATTGGATTAAACCAACATCTCCTGAGGCAATTGCATTAATAATTTGTCTTGGTTCTATTGAAGAAAGCATTGTTCGTGCAATGTTTGCTCCAATGCCTGATACAGACAAAAGCATTCTAAATATTTCTCGTTCAGATTTTTCTACAAATCCAAATAAAGTATGCGCATCTTCTTTGATTTGAAGATGCGTATACAATTTTATAAAATCAGCATTAGGGATTAATGAAAAAGTATGTAAAGAAATATTTACGTGGTATCCTACTCCACCGCAATCAATTACAACTTCTGTGGGATTCTTTTCGACTAATTTCCCCTGCAAATGTGCTATCATATGTATTATTAATAAGTATCAAATATAATAAAAATGCAATAAAAATAAGACAATATTATTTGATCCTTATTTAATTCTACTTATTGAGCCAATTTATTTTTTTTATTTTCTTTTTCTTGAGCGTCGATAACAGCGATTGCTGCCATGTTTACCATTTCTTCAACGCTTGCTCCTAATTGAAAAATGTGAACAGGTTTATTTAATCCCATCATAATTGGTCCAATAGAAGCTGATTTATTCAATTCTTTCATCAGCTTATAAGTGATATTTGCTGACTCTAAGTTAGGGAATATCAGTGTATTTACTTTTTTTCCTGCTAATTTAGAGAAAGGAAATTTCTCCTGAAGCATTTCTGAATTTAAAGCAAAGTCTGCCTGAATTTCACCATCTACGACCATCTCAGGGTGATTTTTATGCAAATACGCTACAGCATCTCTTACTTTTGAAGCATTTTGATGTGATGATGAACCAAAGTTTGAATACGAAACCATTGCAATAACAGGTTCAATTCCGAACATTTTTGCTGTTTTAGCTGTCATTAATGCAATGTTCACTAAATCTTCAGATGATGGGTTGATGTTTATTGCAGTATCTGATAAAAACATTGGCCCGCGAGACGTTAACATCATGTTTGCTGTTGCAACAAGTGAAGCTCCGTGTGCTTTTTCAATCAATTGAAGCATTGGTTTTACTACACTTGGGTAACTTCTTGAGTAACCTGTTACAAGAGCATCTGCTTCGCCTTCGTTTACCATCATGGCAGCGAAATAGTTTCTTTCGCGCATGAATTTTTGAGCATCAAGCAATGAAACTCCTCTGCGTTCTCTTGTTTCCCAGTATGAAGCTGCAAATTTGTTACGTCTTTCTTCTTCTTCGTTTGTTTTAGGATCAATGATTTCTAATTCAGCATCAAAACCTAATTCTTCTTTTAATTCTAAAATAGTCTCTCTGCTTCCTAATAAAACCGGAATACCAATTCCGTCTTCGTGTACAATCTGCGCTGCTTTTAATACATTTAATTGGTCTGCCTCAGCAAAAACAATTCGTTTAGGATCTAATTTAGCACGGTTTGTAATTAAACGAACCATTTTATTATCATTACCCATACGTTCGCGAAGCTTATCTTCATAAGCTGCCCAGTCTGTAATAGGATTTTTTGCTACTCCAGATTCCATTGCTGCTTTTGCAACTGCAGGCGCCACAACGGTAATTAATCTAGGATCAAATGGTTTTGGAATGATATATTCTTGTCCGAAACCTAATTTTGTTGCTCCATAAGCTACGTTAACCTGTTCTGGAACTGGTTCTTTTGCTAAAATAGCCAATGCTTTTACAGCAGCCATTTTCATAGCTTCGTTAATTTTTGTAGCACGTACGTCTAAAGCTCCTCTAAAAATATAAGGAAATCCTAAAACGTTATTTACCTGATTAGGAAAATCAGAACGGCCTGTAGCCATAATAACATCTTTACGAGTTTCTACAGCTAAGTTATAATCGATCTCCGGATTTGGATTTGCCATTGCAAAAACAATCGGGTTATCTTTCATTGTCAATAGCATTTCTGGCGAAAGAATATCTCCAGATGATAATCCGATGAAAACGTCAGCTCCTTTTACAGCTTCTGCTAATTCAATTTTTGGACCGTCGATTGCATATTTTAATTGTAAATCTGATAATGAAGGATTGTCTTTTGTTAAAAGTCCTTTACTGTTATACATTAAAACATTCTCCACTTTTACTCCTAATAATACATATAAGTCTGTGCAGGCAATTGCTGCAGATCCTGCTCCGGAAACTACTACTTTTACATCTTCGGCTTTTTTTCCTGCTAATTCAAGCGCATTGATTAAAGCTGCAGAAGAAATAATTGCAGTTCCGTGCTGGTCATCGTGCATTACCGGAATATCTAATTCTTCTATTAATCTTCTTTCGATTTCAAAAGATTCCGGTGCTTTGATATCTTCAAGATTAATACCTCCAAAAGTTGGAGCAATATTTTTTACAGTCTGAATAAATTCTTCAACATCTTTTGTACCAACTTCGATGTCAAAAACGTCAATATCAGAGAATATTTTAAACAACAACCCTTTTCCTTCCATTACAGGTTTTCCTGCTTCCGGACCTATGTCTCCAAGACCTAAAACAGCTGTACCGTTTGAAATTACAGCAACTAAATTTCCTTTTGCAGTGTATTTGTATACATCTTCAATGTTTTCTGCAATTGCTAAACAAGGCTCAGCAACTCCTGGCGAATAAGCCAGCGATAAATCTCTTTGGGTTGCATATTTTTTTGTTGGAACTACCTGAATTTTTCCTGGAGTTGGCTCTGAGTGATACAGTAACGCCTCTCTTTTTTTACTCTCTTTGTTCATTATTTTAGCTTTTATTCTAGCTTACAAAGATATAAGTCTTAGTTTTAAAATGGGGCGTTTTGGTTCTTTCTTTTGTTAAAATATCAAAATCGAGAAGTCAAAAAAAATAGTCCGAGCTGTATCGGACTATTGAAAAAAGTATTTTAATAAGTATTTACTGTGATATGTAAGAGTTTAAGTGATTAATAGTGTCTTTTTGAATTTCGATAATTGCCTTAACAACATCGCTAATTGAAATAATTCCCACTACTGTTCCATCTTCTAAAACAGGAAGATGTCTGATTCTTTTTGAACTCATGAGTTCCATGCAGTCTTCGATATTATTTGAAAGCAGTACCGAGAAAACATTGCTTTCCATAATTTCATGTACAAAAGTTTCTTTTGAAGATTTGTCTTTTAAAACAATTTTTCGAGCATAATCTCTCTCAGACAAAATCCCTTTTAAATCGTTTCCGTCAATAACAAGAATGGCGCCTATGTTTTTATCGCCCATTACTTTTAAGGCTTCAAAAACGGTTGTTGTTGAACGTACGGAATATACATTCCTTCCTTTTGCATTAAGTATTTGATGTACAGTCATATCTGAAAAATTTTAGATTTATAAAGTTAAAATAAAAACAAATACAATGCGCAACGAAATCGATTTTTTAAAAACACAAATTGCTCATTTTAAACAAAATACACAAAAATTAAAATTTTAAAAATTATACGTTAAAGAAAGAAAAGATTTACAAAGTTTTTTTAGAGAAAATTAGATTTTTTAACATTTACCAACCAGTTACTCCTAACGGAGTATTTTCTTAAAATTTAAATATTATAGTTTAAGATTTTTGTTTGGAATTAGATATTAGCAGAAACATCATTCCAAAATATTTCGTGGGAGATATATAATATAATATTAAATGTATAGTCCCTCCGGGACAAAATGCATGTCGGATATTTTTTTTTTGCTACCGACCAGTCACTCCTAACGGAGTGCTTCGTAGAAATTCAATATTAGAAAAATTCCATTAGGAATTAAATATCGGTAAAATCAAATGTTATAATTTGTATGGAATACTCCGTTAGGAGTATCTGGTTGGTAGAAAAAATGAAATCATTCATCCAATAATTTCCCGTAGGGAGATATGAAACAATATTAAACGTATAGTCTCTACGGGACAAAATGCACGACGATATTTTACAATTGCTACCGATATATAATTTCTACGAAATATTAAATGATGACAAAACCGAATTTAAATTTTAAGAAAATACTCCGTTAGGAGTAATTGGTTGGTAGAAAAAAAAGAAATTTCCACCCAAACAATTTCCCGTAGGGAGATATAAACAATATTAAATGTATAGTCCCTCCGGGACAAAATGCATGGCCGATATTATAATAGCTACCGATATATAATTTCTACGAAATATTAAAATGACAAAACCGAATATAAATTTTTAGAAATACTCCGTTAGGAGTAATTGGTTGGTAGAAAAATGAAATCATCAATTCAATAATTTCCCGTAGGGAGATATGAAACAATATTAAACGTATAGTCTCGACGAGACAAAATGCATGGCCGATATTATAATAGCTACCGATATATAATTTCTACGAAATATTAAAATGACCAAACCGAATTTAAATTTTTAGAAATACTCCGTTAGGAGTAACTGGTTGGTAGAAAAAAAAGAAATTTCCACCCAAACAATTTCCCGTAGGGAGATATGAAACAATATTAAACGTATAGTCTCTACCAGACAAATGCATGTTGATATTTTTAAATGGCTACCGATATAT
>NZ_CAIJDE010000039.1 GCF_903819335.1 Flavobacterium panici
AGAGATTCTGCAATTAAAAGAAACCGTAAATACCATGGTGGATCAGCTTCGTGCCTTTGCATCAGAGGTAACTCGTGTGGCGCGTGAGGTTGGTACCGACGGAAAACTGGGCGGACAAGCGTTTGTTCCCGGAGTTGCCGGAACCTGGAAAGATTTAACGGATTCCGTTAATCAAATGGCATCGAACTTAACAGGTCAGGTTCGTAACATTGCCGATGTAACCAAAGCCGTTGCAAATGGTGACCTTTCCAAACAAATTACCGTTGACGTAAAAGGAGAAATCTTAGATTTAAAAAACACCTTCAATACGATGGTGGAACAATTAAATTCATTTGCATCTGAGGTTACGCGTGTGGCGCGTGAGGTTGGTACCGAAGGAAAACTAGGCGGACAGTCTGAAGTAAAAGGTGTTGCCGGAACTTGGAAAGATTTAACAGACTCGGTTAACGTAATGGCATCCAACTTAACAGGTCAGGTTCGTGGAATTGCTAAAGTCGTAACATCCGTAGCAAAAGGAAACTTAAAACAAAAATTATCTATTGATGCAAAAGGTGAAGTAGCACAGCTTACGGATACTATTAATGAGATGATTGATACGCTTGCCACTTTCTCAGATCAGGTAACAACAGTTGCCCGTGAAGTAGGTGCCGAAGGGAAACTGGGAGGGCAAGCAAACGTTCCCGGAGCATCTGGAACTTGGAAAAACTTAACCGAAAACGTAAATCAGTTAGCGGCGAACCTTACCACTCAGGTACGTGCTATTTCTGAGGTAGCATCGGCGGTAACGCAGGGAGATTTAACGCGAACAATTGGTGTTGAAGCAAAAGGTGAAGTTGAAGCTCTTAAAGATACTATCAACCAAATGATTTCAAACCTAAAAGCAACCACTTTACGTAATCAGGAACAAGACTGGCTGAAATCGAATTTGGCTAAGTTTACCCAAATGCTTCAAGGACAGAAAGAGCTTAAATCTGTTACCATGAAAATCCTTTCTGAGCTTGCCGCGGTAGTTACTGCACAGCACGGACTTTTCTATATTCTGGAAGAAGGCGAAGAATTCATGGATTCAAAACTAAACTTAATTGCCTCTTACGCTTACATTAAACGAAAAAATTCACCTACCTCCTACGCTATGGGCGAAGGTCTTATAGGGCAGGTTGCTGTAGAAAAAGAACGAATTATTTTAAGTAATGTTCCAAAAGATTACATCAGGATCAATTCTGGTTTAGGAGATGCCAAACCAAAAGATGTAATTATTCTTCCGGTTTTATTTGAAGGAAGACTTAAAGCAGTTATTGAATTGGCTTCGCTTGATACCTTTAGTCAGACACACTTAGATTTCCTTGAAGGATTAACAGAAAGTATTGGTATCGTATTGAATACTATTGAATCAAATTCAAGAACAGAGGAATTATTGGTACAATCACAATCATTGGCAAGCGAGCTGAAAAGCCAGCAGGAAGTCTTAAAAAATACCAACGAAGAGCTGGAAGAAAAAGCTATTTTATTAGCCAATCAAAAAGAAGAGGTTGAGCTGAAAAATCAGGAAGTTGAGGTTGCCCGTAAAGCTTTGGAAGAAAAAGCAGATCAGCTTACTTTGACATCAAAATACAAATCTGAATTCCTGGCGAATATGTCGCACGAGTTAAGAACACCGTTAAACAGTTTGCAGATTCTCGCCAACGAATTAATTGCCAACCGCGACGGAAACTTATCCGAAAAACAAATTCAGTTTGCTAAAACAATCAACTCTTGCGGAGATGACTTAATTCAGTTAATTAACGATATTCTGGATCTTTCTAAAATTGAATCCGGTTATATTTCTGTGGATTACAACCCAATTAGTTTTGCAGAAATCAGCCGATTTGTGGAGTCGACCTTCAACCCTATTTCTCAGGCGAAACATCTTAATTTTGAAATTATGATGGATCATAATCTTCCTGAAGTTATGGAAACCGATTCGCAAAGATTGAATCAGATTCTTAAAAACCTGCTTTCTAATTCATTCAAGTTTACTGAAAAAGGAGGCGTAAGATTAAATATTTACAAAGCAGATAATAACTGGAAAACGAAAAACGCAAGTCTGGAAAATGCTGAAGCTGTTGTTGCTTTTGAAATTTCAGACACCGGAATTGGAATTTCCAAAGAAAAACAAAACATCATTTTTGAAGCTTTCCAACAGGCAGAAGGTTCTACAAGCCGTAAATATGGAGGAACCGGTTTAGGATTATCCATCAGCCGCGGGCTTTCTGATTTATTAGGCGGAAGCATCGAACTGGAAAGTGATACCAATATTGGAAGTAAATTTACCTTGTTTTTACCATTGAAATTCGTTTATATTCCAGAATTGGAAGACATTAATGTAAATGAAGAAACCAATGTTCTTCACGCCGGAAAAAGCCGTTTAAAATCACTTCCGTCTGCAAGTTTCAAAAAATCTGATATGGATTTATATTTTGTAGATGAGGTTGGCGACGACAGAACTGATATTAAACCAAATGACAAAATTCTTTTAATTGCCGAAGACAATGTCACCTTTGCTAAAATATTACTGGAAAGAGCACATCAGCATGGCATAAAAGCGATTGTAACGACACGCGGAAATGATGTGGTGGATTATATCAATCAATTTCAGCCGCACGCCATTACAATGGATTTAAATATGCCGGACACCAGCGGCTGGAAAATTCTAGACCGATTAAAAACAGATTTCACGCTTCGTCATATTCCGGTTTATATTATTTCGGGAGAAGATGAAAGAAACAAAGGTTTAAAACGCGGTGCAAGAAACTTTTTCCTTAAACCGGTCAAAAACGAATTATTGACTTCTCTTTTTAATGATATTCAGGATTTTAAAGACAAGAAAGAAAAAAATCTTCTTGTAGTGGATGATAATGAATTTGAACTGGAACGAATTGTTGAAGCTGTTGAAGGCGAAGACATTTCGGTATCAACTGCTTTAACGGCAAAAGATGCTGTAAAATTGATACAGGAAAAATCATTCGATTGTATTATATTAGACTTAATGCTTCCTGATGCTGATGGTTTGGATTTAATCAGCGATCTGGAAAATAATATCAGCGGACAGGAAACGGCTATAATCGTGCATTCTGCGGGCGATGTCAATAAAAAACAGCGTGCTAAACTCAGTCGTTTTGCACACAGCATTATTACAAAAAGTGCCACATCTATCGATGAATTAGTAGATCAGACTGCCTTGTTTATGCATCGTATACACAAAGATCTGCCGGAAAGTATGAAAGACAGAATCGAAACGTATTATTTAAAAGAAGATGTCTTAATCAATAAAAAAGTACTTTTAGTAGATGATGATGTTCGAAATTTATTTGCACTTACAACTGCTTTAGAACGTTTTGGTTTAGATGTTATCAGCGCAGAAAGCGGCCACGAAGCGATTGATATTTTGAGTCAGAATCTAAAAATTGATATTGTTTTAATGGATATCATGATGCCGGAATTAGACGGTTATGAAACCATGAAAATCATTAGAAAAAATATAAAACATAAAGACTTAACTATCATTGCCGTAACAGCAAAAGCAATGAAAGGTGACAGACAGCGCTGTATCGAATCCGGCGCCTCAGATTATATTACAAAACCGGTTAATGTTGAACAATTATCCTCTTTAATGAGAGTGTGGTTAAAATAATTCCCCTATTATGAAAGGCCAGAACCCCATAGAAGAATATCCGGTTAAAATATTAATTGTCGACGACAAGAAGGAAAACCTACTTTCACTTCAGGTCATACTTGCAGATAAGGGATATGAATTTGTAGAAGCAACTTCCGGGAAAGATGCGCTGCGAATTCTGCTCAAAAGTCAGGATTTTGCAATAATTCTTATGGATGTGCAAATGCCGCTTATGGATGGATTCGAAACTGCCGAACTCATTCGTCAAAGCGACAAACTTAAACATGTGCCTATCATTTTCTTGACGGCAAATATGAACACTACGGATTATATTTTTAAAGGATATCAGTCTGGTGCTGTTGATTATATGATTAAACCTTTATCTGCAGAAATCCTTCAGGCAAAAGTGATGGTTTTTACCGAATTGTATAAGAAAAACAGGGAATTACGCCTTAGAGAAGAAGAAGCCACTGCGCTTAATGCCAAAATCACAAAAGCAAATGAAGAACTGGCAGCGCAATATATTGCCATAGAAAAATATGCTACCGAGTTAAAAAAGAAAAATACGGAACTTGATGCTTTTACTCATATTTCAAGTCACGATTTACAGGAACCGCTGCGTAAAATTCAAACTTTTACAAACATTATCCTGGCAAAAGAATATCCAAATTTAAGCCCGGATGGACAGGCAAAATTTGAACGAATCTTATATTCCACCAACCGAATGCGGGAATTAATCAATGATCTATTGACTTTTTCCCGAACGAATATTACAGATCGTATTTATGAAAATACGGATCTTAATATCATTATTGAAAATGTAAAAGAAGCGCTTCGGGAAAATATTAAGGAAAAAAATGCTTCGATTATTACGGATCTTCACGGCAAAATAAATATCATTCCATTTTTGTTTATTCAGCTTATCGAAAATCTGGTAAACAATGCCTTGAAATTTTCTCAAAAGGAAATTCCGCTTCAAATTGAAATCAAAAGCCGAATCGTCAGCGGTGAAGAATTACAAAATGATAAATTATCATCAGAAGAAAATTATTGCCACATAAGTTTTAAAGACAACGGAATTGGTTTTGAACCGGAACACAGCGAAAAAATATTCGGCGTTTTCCAGCGCTTGCACAGCAGGGATATTTATGACGGAACAGGAATTGGTCTTGCCATCGTAAAAAAGATTGTCGAAAATCATAATGGCATTATTAACGCGACTGCAAAACCTATGGAAGGTGCTACGTTTAATATTTATATTCCGCAAAAATGAATTGAAACCGGATCTACAATATGAACTGGATTAAAATCCAGCCCTACAATATAAATCGAGCCTTCGGCTCTTTATTTTGATGCCGCAAAATATCGATCGTATTTAAATCCCAATTTTAAAATTCCCAAGGAATGATTTATATTGTAGGGCCGGATTTCAATCCGGTTTAACGATATGTTTGATTTCAATCTGGTTTAATATCATTGTAACGCGGGATTTCAATTCGGTTTAATTTCATTGTACACCTAAAATATCATAACCCAAACTGGATTAAAATCCAGCCCTACAATATAAATCGAGCCTCCGGCTCTTTATTTTGATGCTGAAAATTATAGATCGCATTAACACCCAGAATGTAAAATCCCGAAGGGATGATTCATTGTAGGGCTGGATTTCAATCCGGTTTAATTTGAATATGGCTATCTGATTTATTTTACCCTTTTTGATCATCGAAAATTTTAAATATCTTTGACCATATCATGCAGGAAAAACTTCGGGAACATATCGAAAAAATAATAAAGCTGACAGATGAAGAATTTTCATTTATCAGTCAGCATTTTATCACTAAGAAATTCAAAAAACATCAATTTTTAATTCAAGAAGGCGATGATGTAAAATATGCTTATTTTATAATTTCAGGGCTTTTAAAATTGGTTTACACCGATGAATCCCTAAAACAGCATATTGCATCCTTTGCAATGGAAGATTGGTGGGAAAGCGATTATTATGCTTTTTTCACTCAAACCAAAGCAACTATGTCTTTAGAATGTCTTGAAGATACAGAAGTGCTTTGTTTTACCCTCGATGATTATAAAGATCTATGTGATAATTCCCCTAAAATGCTTCGCTTTCTTCTGGAGAAAGCTAACTTTGGGTTCCTTGCCTCACAGCGTCGTATTCTTTACTGGATGACTTCTAACCCAAAAGAACGCTACGAACAGCTTTTAAAACAATATCCATCTCTTTTTCAGCGCGTTCCTAAAAGTCTTATCGCTTCTTATTTAGGCGTCTCTCGCGAAACCTTAAGCCGTTTATCTTCGTAAATGTGACATTTCGCACATTATAATCGTGACAAATGTCAAGACCTGTTTCCATAAGTTATTTTCAATTTTGCAGTATAAATTTTAAACTGTAATCGTGAAAACAACAACAAAACTTTTAGGATTATTATTAATCGCAACAATGCCAATATTGGCGCAAACTAAAAAAGGAAATCAAATGGAAAAAAGAGTTATCAATCCGTGGAAATGGCAAAACGAGCGTAGTTATAATCAGGCAGTTGAAGTAAAAAATCCGCAGGGAACATTGTATATTTCCGGGCAGACCGCAATAAACGCCGAAGGAATTTCAAGCAATGAAAACATGGAATCACAGTTAAAACTGGCGATCCAAAATCTGGAACAAGTAATCACAGAAGCAGGTTACGAATGCAGCGGCATCGTGACATTAACGATTTACACAACTGCAACTTCCGAGCTTTGGCCTCACTTCAATATCCTGCAGGAATGGATTGCAAAACACAACATTCAGCAAGCCACAACCTTAATGGAAGTAAAAAGCCTTTTTGAAACCGTTAAAGTAGAATTGGAAGCGACAGTTGTTAAGTGATTTTAGGTGCAAAGGTACAGAGGGACAAAGGTACAAAGGCAGCTTCTGAGATACTAAGATGCTAAGATTTTTTCTAAAACCTTTGTTACTTTGAACCTTTGAACCTACAAAAACTCCCCATCTTTAACCTTAAAAGCCCAATCTGCCATTGCTTGAATAACAGGCAATAAACCTTCCCCGGCATTGCTGAGTCTGTAGGTTACAAAAGGAGGAACTACAGGTTTTGCTTCCCGAATCACAAGACCATCGGCTTCTAATTGTTTTAAATGCTGAATGAGCATTTTTTCTGTAATAGCAGGAATTTCTCTTTTTAATTCGCTGTAACGTTTCATTCCGCTTGATAAATGCCAAAGAATAATAGGTTTCCAGTAACCGCCTATTTTTTCCATTACAAACGTAACCGGGCATTTTTCCAGTGCATACTGCTTATTTTCCTGAATTGTCGATGATTCTTTAATTGCTGTCATGATACATACTATAGGGTAAGTACTTGTATAAAAGTAAGTACAAAGATACCTTTGTAACTGTAATAAAAAAAATTATATATATGAAAATTATAGTAACAGGTTCTTTAGGGAACATAGGAAAACCATTAACTACAAAACTTGTCGCTGCAGGTCACGACGTAACCGTAATAAGCAGTAATGCCGACAGAAAAACAGCAATCGAAAATCTGGGCGCAAAAACTGCAGTAGGTTCTGTAAGCGATGCAGCATTTTTATTGGAAACATTAAAAGGTGCAGATGCTATTTTTGCCATGACACCTCCAAATTTAGGCGGAGCAAATGTTATTGCAAATACTGAAAATGCTGGTAAATCTTTTGCAAAAGCAATTGAAGAAGCACAAGTAAAAAGAGTCGTTATGTTAAGCAGTATTGGCGCTCATTTACCAAACGGAACTGGCCCAATTGCAGGACTTCATAAAATTGAAGAAATATATAAGGAGTTGAATACTTCTGTAACTTTTTTAAGAGCAGGTTTCTTCTTCACTAATTTTTTTAATGATGTTCCGATGATTCAGGGAGCGGGAATTATTGGTTCTAATTATCCATCAGATATAAAAATTCCGTTTGTGCATCCGGTAGATATTGCTCAGGCTGTCGCAGAAGAATTGCAGCATACTCCGGCAGGAAAAAATATCCGATATATTATTAGCGATGTTCGTACTCCGGGTGACGCTGCAAAAGTTTTGGGTGCTGCAATTGCAAAACCAGAATTACCATGGGTAGAATTTACAGATGAACAAGCTCTTGGCGGAATGACACAAGCCGGAATTCCGGAAGAAATTGCTAAACTTTATGCCGAAATGGGGACTGGTTTAAGAAGCGGAAAAATCATTGAACATTTCTTATCAAGCAATGCTTCTGTTGACGGGAAAATAAAACTGGAAGATTTTGCGAAAGAATTTGCCAGTAAATTTTAATTAAAAAATAAAAAGGGATTGTGTCAAAAGTCGAAACAATCCCTTTTTATTTTATGTCTTTGTTCCGTAGGAACATTTCATTGGTAGAAAAAATTATATTGTTGTCATTGTTTACGTTCCATAGGAACGTTTGATTTTGACATTTTTTTTTCAATAATCTAACATCTCAAACGTTCCTACGGAACGTAAAATGTCGTTGGGCATTATTTTTCTACCGACGAAACATTCCTACGGAATGATAACATGATTGTCAAAAAATAAAAAGCTAAGTTTTAGTTTTTCACTCAATGATTAATGTATAACATTTTAGAAAATTCAAATTAATCGGGATTAGCCAATATTTTATACAACTCAGCATTTGAAATGTAAAACTGATTTTCAATACTAATTTGAGACAGTTTTGCGCTTACCAAATTATTCTCTCTCGAATTAAGCAAAAAGATAGAGCTTTCGCCGAAGGAAAATAATTTCTCTTCAGAATTCAGCATTGTTACATAATCTTTTACCAAATTGTCGATAACATTTTTCTGCCTTTTTAAAGAAGCGATTTCAGTTTGCTGTGCTTTTATTTTGTTTTTCAGTTCCAGTCTCTGCTGTTCAATATCAAATTTTAAATCCTGAATTTTCAGTTTTGCCATTTTCAGGCTTCCCCGCTCCTTTCTTAAAAAAATCGGAATGCTGAAATCGATATTAAACTTATAATCATCGGCATTAAAAGAATCAAAATAAGAAGGTTCAGAAATATAATTGTAGCCTACATTTAATTTGGGAAGAAGCGAATTGGCTTTCAATTGTCTGTTAACTTCGAGCATCGACATTTTAGTTTCTAAAGCCTGAATTTTAGGATGCGAATCTAAAGTTTCAACATTGACCATCATCGCATCTGTTTTCAGCGTTTCTTCTAAAGTCAAAATTAAATTTTCTTCCGGTTTCACCATATCTCCCAATTCAACAGGCACATTTTCAAGCCATAAATAATTAGACAAATACAATTTCGCTTTAGCTAATTTTAGATTCGCGTTTTCAACATTTAATTCCCGGTTTCTAACTGTAATTCCGGCTTCAACGCTGTCAATTGCTGGAGAATCACCAAGTTCAATCAGTTTTTTTACACCTGTAAAACGTGTGCTTGCAAAACCCAGATATCGTTTATAAAGTTCCGCTTCATTGTAGCTTTTTCTCCATTCAAAATACGCTTCACTTGCTTTATACAAAACCTCAATCGCTCTCAGTTTTCGCTGAGCATCACTTAGTTTTAACTGCAATTTTCCTTCGCGAACATCTGCCATTCTTTGGTTGATAAACATTCCCTGACCAAGCGCCACGCTGACTCCCAAAGAAGTTAATCCGTTATCCGGTGTACGATTCTGCGGATTATAATATTGTCCGTCTGTATCGTCAAATCCGGCTTTGATTTCGATTCCGTACCAAGTCGGAATTTTAAAACTGCTGTTTAAAATCGAATAATATTCAGTTCCTTTAAACTCTTTTTTGTTGTAATCGACTTCAATTTTAGGGTCAAAACCACCGCGCGCTAGCATCAACGCTGCTTGCGCATTGCTAATTTCAAGATTGGCCTGTTTTACCAGCGGATGGTATTTTTTTACATATCCTAAATATTCGCTGTAACTCAATTCTTCCTTATTAAAATCCTGACTATAAGCAGAAAAACCAAATAAAAACAAAAAAGAAAACAGTCGAACTATAGTTTTAAATTTATTTTTTGTCTTTCCCATTTTTTGCCTCCTTTTCATCTGACTTATAATAATTTGGCGGAAATCCGTTTAAGTTTCGCCATATTTCATACCAAACCGAAACGGTTTCTAATAAAGCAATACTCTGCGCTCCTGCTCCAATACTTAATTCTTTCGGCCATTTTTCATCTTTGTTTCCATCTGGCGAAATCAAAACCCTGTATTTTCCATTGGCACTAATAAAATTTTCAATCGCCACAACTCGTCCGCCAAAAGTTCCGTAAGACAGTCCAGGCCATCCAGAAAATACAATTCTCGGCCATCCGTCAAACCAAACACGAACTTTTGCACCGCGATGCACTAACGGAAGATCGATAGGATCTACATACGTTTCTACAGCAATATCATAACTTGCCGGCATAATGCTGATAATTGGCGTTCCTTCTTTAATTGTTTCTCCAAGCCCGGCCAGTAAAGCACGGTTTACATATCCGCTTTGCGGAGCTGTTATGTAATACAAACCATTTCTAATACTGTAGTTTACATATTGATTTTCCAGTTTATTTACCTGAGCTTTTGTATCATATTGCGTGCTTAAAGCAGTGAATTTATCGCTTCTTGATTTTGATATTTTTTCAGCATATTCAGCCGTAATTCGGTTTATTTCTACTCTTGCATTTATCAATTCGTTTTTACTGCTCAAAAGTTTATTTTGCTGTGTAATAATATACGCTTCAGATTCTTGCAGTTTTAAACGTTTTTGTTCTACATCTGTAAGCGGTTTTAAACCTTCTTTATTTAATGCTGTTGAACGGTCAAATTGTGTTTTTGCGATTCTTAACTGCATTTTTACCGCTTCAAGATCCATGCTGTCACTTTTAATTTTCAGCTGGGCTTGTTTGATTTTATTTTGAGCTTGCTGCAGTTTTAATTCTCTTTCCGTATTAAGCGACTGCGCCTGAACGTTAAGCGAACTTACTTTATCAGCATACGATTCTACAGCCATTTTTTTGGCATCAACCTGATCTTTTGTATTTCCAACTAAATTGGGATCTAAATAATCTTCTTTGGTTTCAGAAATAAACAAAATCGTATCTCCTTTTTTTACATAATCACCTTCCTGCACATACCATTTTTCGATTCTTCCGGCAATCGCATTATGAACAGTCTGCGGTCTTTGATCTGGTTTTAATGTTGTAACAGAACCACTTCCCGAAATATTTTGTGTCCACGGAAGAAAAAGGCAGGCAATGCAAAAAATTAAAAATCCAACAATTACTCGGTTTAAAATTTTATAGTGCGGTCTGCGGGCAACTGCAGTAATCGATTTGTATTTGCCCGGCGTTATAAGTACGTTATTATCTTTAGATATATTAAGCATGATTAAAGCTTTATGTCGTTAATAATTTTTCCATCATCAATCGTAATCATACGGCTGCATTTGTTCTTCCAGACATCATTTTTAGAAGTAACAATTACCGTCCAGTCATTTTCTTCGGCAAGTAAAAAGTCAACAATTTTACCCGACGTCAGTTCGTCCATTTTATCAACCGGATCTTCAAGGAATAATATATTAGGTTTGGTCACAATACTTCTTGCCAATAGAATCTTTTGCACATCTGAAGCAGAAAGTTCGCGTCCGCCCGGATGAATCTGATGTTCCAGTCCGTTCGGGAAAGTTTTAATATAAGGCGTTAAACACACATTATCTAAAGCCCATTTTAAATCGTCATTATTAATGGTTTCATTTCCAAAAAGAATATTTTCCTTAATCGTTCCTTCAAAAAGCGTATCGCCTTGTAAAAGCGTTCCTGATTGTGCTCTGTAACTGTCTTCGTCTAAACGGTTCATGAAATTATCGGTCACATACATTGCGCCGCCTTCTGGTTCAAGCAGTCCGGCAAGTAAGCGTAATAAAGTACTTTTTCCGGCACCATTTGTTCCTCTTAAAATGATCTTTTCACCCTGATTTATTTTCAGGTTAATATTTTTAAGTGATTTTTTGCTGTGTTCCGGATAATTGTAAGCAATACTTTCGGTCTCGATTGTAATTCCTGTTTCGGTTACAGCAGAAGTTTTTGGAATACAGGCAATTTCCATATCCGTTACCTGACCAATTTTTTCTAAAGAAGTCAATACATCATAAAAAGATTCTAACCCGAAGATTATTTTTTCTACAGAATTGATCAGCAATACAATTACAATTTCAGCTGCCACAAACTGCCCAATGTTCATTTGATGGTGAATTACCAGAAAACCACCAATCGACAAAAGAGCAGCTGTAACAATTACCTTAAAAATAGTAAGCTGAATGTATTGTTTTTTCATTACCTGAAAGTGCTTTTCGCGGTAATTGACATAATGACTCACATAACCGTCATTTCTGTCTAAAGCATAATCGAAGCCACCTTTTCTGCGGAAACTTTCACGGTTACGGGCAATTTCCTGAAGCCAGGCCGCCACTTTATATTTAAACTTTGATTCGTTAAGACTTGTTTCTAAACCATCTTTATAAGAAAATTTAAAAATGACATACAGAATAACGATAAATAAAAGTCCAATTACTGTAAAAAAGGAATGATACAAAACCAGTAAAATGATCCCCAAACCAACCTGAAGAAAGGCTGTACAAAAGTCCAGTAAAAGTTTTGCTGTTCCTTTTTGAACCATAAGAGTATCGAAAAATCGGTTGGCTTTTTCCGGCGCGTATTCCGAATACATTTCTTTAAACTTAATTAAAGGCAGTCTGTAAGCAAACTCAAAAGACGAACGCACAAAAATTCGCTGCTGCAGATTTTCTACGATTCGCAGCTGCAGAATGGTTAAAATTCCGCCAAAGCCAACTCCAATTGTTACCAGAAAAACCAGTACAATCCAGGAAACACTAAGCTGTCCGCTTTGAATAAAATTAATAATGGCCTGAATTCCTAAAGGCAGGGAAAGGTTTACCAAACCTGCAAAAGCGGCATAAAATATAATTTGGTATACGTCACGTTTGTCTAACGCGAGTAAGTTGTAAAAACGTTTTAAAGGTGTCATGGATTTATATATAAATACAAGATTAATAGATGTTAATTTACGAAAAATATCGCATTTAGGATTACAAAAACTATCATAATCCAATCAAAACTAAACACTTATATTACAAATCGTGGAGGCGGCAAATGAATCTTGCCGTGAAATCCAAATGAGAAAATTGGATTGTCTATATAATTTTTTCCTTTAAGATTATTTTGAAAATAAAATCCCGGTACAGACGCATCCAGAGGAACGAGATATTCTAATAACACAATTCCTTTTGCAAGTTTTGTGGTTTTAGTATCTTTTGTTTCGTAGTCATCAAGTTCTTCGGGAATACCGTCGCACTTAAAGATTTTCTTTAAAAGATTGCAGGCTATTCCTTTCACAGAATGAGTTTCTGTATTTTCTTTTATAATTCGGCTAAAAGTTGCTGAGACATTAATACTGCTCATTAAAAAATAGCCGATTAGTAACGCCTGAAGGCATTTACATAAAAGGCTATTTTTAATTTTATTAAGCATTGCAAAAAAATAATTTCAGGGTGCAAGTTAAAACTAAATTTTCGTCGCTACATTAGAATAACATTAGAATTCATATTATTATCACCCGCTGATTTTACTGACTTTCTTACTAATAAAATCATAAAAAAAGCGGCTCGACGGCCGCTTTATAATTTTATATTTTAATGAGTTTTTAATCCCATTTATTGCTTTTTGAAGCTGCAAATTTTCCTCCTCCGGTAAAAAACAATGCAATTGCCGTAAAGAAATATAACCCCAGAAGGTCTAATTCCCAACCTCCGTGATCGCTTAATTTAAAAATATCCTGACTGTGTGCCATTAAAACTGCAACGAAACAGTTGAAAGCAAATATTAAAGCAGCAATTCTGGTTCTAAAACCAATTATAATTAAGATTGGTGCCAAAATTTCGCCTATGATAACACCATAAGCAAAGAAACCCGGAAGTCCTTTTTCAACAAGCATTCCGCTTATGAAATCTAAACCGCCTTTAAATTTTGAAATACCATGCAAAAGCATTAAAAATCCAATTGTAATACGAAGTATTAACAAACCAAAATCGTTGTTTTTTCTCATTTTTAAATAATTAGGTTAATAAAACAATTCAATATTCATACCAAATAATATTGAGTATGATAGCTGCTAAGAGTAAAAATAGTAAAATTATATTGGGAACCAACTTTTGCCCTTTTTAAAGTTTTTTGAAAAAAATTTTTCATAAATGAATAAACGTTCATTTATTATTATATATTTGCAGAGTCAATTCAATAAATCCTTTTCATTTTGAGAACAAGAGATATTAATAAAGAAGAATTAGTTAAAGAGAAAACTATAGAAATGATTGTAAAGTATGGCATCGAAGGCTTTACAATGAACAAACTTGCGAAAGAGTGCGGGATTTCTGTAGCGACACTTTACATTTATTATGCCGACAAGGAAGATCTGATTAAAAAAATTGGAACTGAAATGGGCACTTACTTCTTTAAAAGTTCGCTTAAAGATTTCTCGCCAGATATGCCTTTTGTAGAAGGTCTCGCCAAGCAATGGGAAAACCGATCAGAGTTTATGCTGAAAAACACTGATAAAATTGCCTGCTGGGAAATTCTGCAAAATTCAAATTATGGCGAACATATCGTTAACGAAAGTTTGATGGAACTCAAAGAAATCATGACAAAGTTTTTGCATCGGGCAATTGAAAGAAAAGAAATAGTACCAGTATCAAAGGAGGTATTCTGGAGTATTGCTTATGGCCCGTTGTACAATTTACTTCGTTTTCATGAAAAAGGTAAAGGACTTGGAGGTACCACTCCATTTCAATTAACAAATGAAATACAACAAGAAGCTTTTAGACTCGTGATAAAGGCATTAACACCTTAAATTTTATGTTATGAATGTATTGATATTCGCCACTAATATAAAAACAGAGACAAGTAAAAACAAAATCGCAACGTTTTTAAACGCAAACAAATCTATATTGCAATGGTCTATTGACCAGGAAGATATTGATTGCGTATTGAGAATTATAAGCGAAAAACTAAATGCAGCTCAAATTATTGACTTATTGAATTTTCACAATTTTGACTGCAAAGAACTACAATAATTATATGAACGAAAAACAAACTATCGAAACCGGTTTTAATGGCTATCAAAAACTGGTTATATTTCTTTTAGCCATGACACAATTTACGGTTGTGCTTGATTTTATGGTAATGTCGCCACTTGGGGATATTATGATTAAAACCTTAAATATTACGGCTTCTCAATTTGGTATTGCCGTTTCTGCTTATGCTTTTAGTGCCGGGATTTCCGGATTGCTTACGGCTGGTTTTGCAGATAAATTTGACCGAAAAAAATTGTTACTTTTCTTTTACATCGGATTTACAATCGGAACTTTATTTTGTGCCCTTGCCCCTAACTTTTTTCTGTTGGTTGCAGCACGCGTTTTCACCGGATTATTTGGCGGTGTAATTGGTTCAATCTCTCTTGCTATTGTTGCTGATTTATTCAGCCTGAAGCAAAGAGGAAAAGTAATGGGATTTATTCAAATGGGATTTGGCGTTAGTCAGGTTCTTGGAATCCCAATTGGTTTATACATTGCAAATGCCTGGGGATGGCACGTTCCGTTTTTATGGATCGCAGCAATGGCGGCTATTATCACAATGATTTTATATGTAAAATTAAAACCTGTTACGGAGCATTTACATTTAAAACAAGAGAAAACAGCCTTGAAACATTTGGTACATACTATTTCTAAAAAGAATTATCAGGTTGGATTTTTAGCTACTGCCCTGCTTTCTATTGGAGGTTTTATGATGATGCCTTTTGGTAGTGCGTTTGCCATCAACAACCTTAAAGTAACTAACGAACAGTTACCTTTATTATTCATGATTACCGGAATTGCAACTTTAATTACAATGCCTTTTATTGGTAAGTTGAGTGACAGGGTAAATAAATTTAAAATCTTTGCATTTGCTACTGTATCTGCTGTGATTCTAATCAATATTTATTCTCATTTTGGCCCAACTCCATTCTATATTGTATTGCTTATCAACGTTTTTATGATGGCAACGATTATGAGCAGAATGGTTCCGTCAACGACTTTAACGTCTGCCATTCCAGATCCGCAGGATCGTGGTGCGTTTATGAGTATTAACTCGTCTTTACAGCAAATGGCCGGAGGTTTTGGCGCTGTAATTGCCGGATTAATCATTTATCAAAAAGACAGTTATGCACCGTTAGAACATTATGATATTCTAGCCATGACGGCTTCTGGAATTATGTTACTTACTATCTTTTTAGTATTTAGAGTAAGTAAAATTGTTGATACCAAAACGAATAAACTTTAATCTGGATTTTATTCTCAGAATAAATAAATTCTCAAATAATAAAGAGCTGCCTCTAAAGTCGAGGCAGCTCTTTTGCTATAAATATTTTGTTAGTTTTTAGAGACTTAATTGGTCAATTTTTGATATCCGATTTATCATTCCATAGGAATGTTTCGTAGGTAGAAAAAAATAAAGATCAGCCATATTTGCGTTCCATAGGAACGTTTGATAGGTCAGATTATAAAAAAACAATGTCCAAATCAAACGTTCCCACGGAACGTAAACCATTGTAACAATATAATTTTCTACCAATGAAATGTTCCTACGGAACATGGAACATTTAAAATAAAAGAGGCTGTTTCGACTTTTGAGACAGCCTCTTTTTTATCCTTATTAACACAGCAAATAAACTCATTTCCCAGCCTATAACAATTATAACCGTATAGAAAACTCAATTTCAGTATGTTATAATCTTTAAGCTAATGTTAATTTTTCAAACTTTTAACAACTAATCTAACATTATAAAAGTTTTAGTACCAAAAATTATCTCTTTTGTGACATAAAATCTTACTCCTGTGTCAATTTATCAATAGCCTTTTTATATCTCCAGTAATTTTAGTAGAAAAAACAAGGCTCAATATCAAAACTAATACTACTGTGTCGGAGCAAAGTAACGCTACTAATACTTGCGCTTCAAAACTTGCGGAAACAGCCAATTGTATAAGCTTGACTTTACTTCTGGAGGTATCATCGCATCTATACTCAAGGTACAACGTTAGCATATTGGACTTAAACATGTTACATCAAAAACCAATTAACAAAAAATGTTTAACCCTTTAATTCCCAAAAAACTAACACCATGGAACCTAATTCCCACACAAAACTCTTTTTAGAGGTTTCGGCGCTTCTAACCGGTTTCAGTAAAACTGAACTCAAAGCAACTGGAATGCTGGAAACCTACTACAACACGATCCAGAAAAACACAGACAAACAAGACATCGATTATTTCTTTCTTGATGTGCATGTGCTGTTAAATGACAAATCCAAAAAAAACATTGAAGCTGCTTTAGCTTCACAATTTATGGCTGCATCAGCTTATAATGGATTGGCAAAAAACATCATTATCCTTTGGTATACCGGAAATTGGGGCAACGATGTAGTATCATCAGCTTCTTATATTCAGGGACTTATGTGGAATGCTGCGCATACACATCCGCCGGGAGCAAAACAACCTGGTTACGGCTCATGGGCAGAACGTCCGCTTACAGTAAAAAATTCATAACAAAAAGGTAATCAAATGGAAAATAATTATGATGTAGTAATTGTTGGTTCTGGTATTGCCGGATCAATAATAGCAAAGGTTCTTACCAATGCAGGTAAGAAAGTTTTAATGCTCGAAGCAGGTCTTTCTGCAGGGATAGCAATGGATCAGGATGCTAATTATAAAAACTATCAGGATTATCTTAATACGTTTTATAATGCTTCTGCAAAAGTCCCGAATTCGCCTTATCCGAATATAAAAGATGCTCCTTCAATTGATGTTCTTGATATTCAAAAAATCCCAAAAGACAGACCTTCAACAAAAGGATATTTGGTACAAATGGGACCGCTTCCTTTTGCTAGTGACAATACAAGAGCTCCGGGCGGAACAACGCTGCACTGGCTTGGAACTACACTTAGAATGCTGCCAAATGATTTTGTAATGAAATCTAAATACGGCGTTGGTGTAGACTGGCCAATTAAGTATGATGATATGTCCCGTTATTATCAAATGGCCGAAAACGAAATTGGTGTTTCTGGAAATGTAGATGATCAGCATTATCCTATCGAACAAAAAAACATTTTTGGTAAAGATTATGTGTTTCCAATGAAAGGTATTCCAACGAGTTACCTTGACGGTGTAATGAAAAAGGTAATTGATAAGAACAATAGCATTAAACTTAATGGTAAAGACTATACGTTGACTTGTATCAGTACACCGCAAGGAAGAAATTCAATCCCAAATCTTGATTACAATATTGGCGGAGTGGAATGGAATCCCGGTTCAAAAAAATTGGACATTATCAAAATTCAACCTGGAGAATATGATCCGGTTGGTTCAAACTGGGATCAATATACAGGCCAGCGCTGCGAAGGAAATGCAAGCTGTGTACCTATTTGTCCGGTTCAGGCAAAATACAACGCCTTAAAAACATTCAGGAAATGCGACATGGGAAATCTTGTCGTAAAAACACAAGCTGTTGCTTCAAGATTGTTAATCAACGAAACTTCAAACTGGATTAACGGTGTTGAATACAAAACGTATATCAAAGGAAGTTCATCAGAATATGAAACACATACTGCAAAAGGAACTTTATATGTAATGGCCTGCAGCGCAATTGAAAATGCTAAATTATTATTAGCATCAGGAGCAGCAAACAGCAGTGACCAGGTGGGACGTAATTTAATGGATCACATGACGGTTTTAAGATGGGGATTATCAAAAGATCCTATTTATCCGTATCGTGGTCCGGGTTCTACTTCTAACATTCCAACTTTTAGAGATGGAGAATTTCGTAAAAATCACGCTGCATGGATTTTACCGTTAGACAACTGGGGCTGGGCATGGCCAACTGGTTCACCTGCAACAGATGTTATTAATGCTGTAAATGAAGGTATTATTGGTAAAGAGCTTCGTGATAAAATCGAAAATCTGGTTACGAGACAATTCTTTACACACTTTGAATGCGAACAGGCTCCAGATCCTGATAACCGTGTAACGATTGATCCTCAATACAAAGATAATATTGGCAATTACAGACCTGTAATTCATTATAAAGCAACAGAATACATGCTGAAAGCTTTTGAAGCATCAGGAATTGTTTCTGAGCAATTATTCAGCCAATGTGATATTGAAGATTTTACATCTTACAATCCGGCTTCGGATGCTGATTATGTGACTTACAAAGGCAAAGGCTACACTTTTGCTGGCGCAGGACACATTGTAGGAACGCACAGAATGGGATTTTCAAAAGAAGATTCTGTAGTCGATGCCAATATGCGTACGTGGGACCACGAAAATTTGTACTTAGTAGGCTGTGGAAATATGCCGACTCTAGGAACATCAAACCCAACTCTAACTATGTCTGCCCTAACTTTTAAAGCGGCAGAAGCTATCCTTCAACAACTTGAACAATAACTATTATGGAAAATAAATTATTTCAAAAGAACAATCCAAATCGTCAAAAGCTAATTAAACCAATTGCTGATCTGGATATTAACGAAGAGGTTTACTCAGTTGCGACAGATAATGCCTTTATTGCTGATAATGAACTCAGTGTTGCACCGGCAATAACAGCTAAAAGTGCAAAAGGAATGTCGTTGAAAATGTCTAAAAGAGATGTAAAAAATTACATCAAAGATTTGAAACATCTTCAGGATTGTCTTAGAACCGCTTTAAAATTAGAGCTTTCAACGATTCCGCCTTATTTATGCGGACTTTACACTATTAAAGAAGGAAGCAATGTAGAGGCGGCAGCGCTTATTAGAAGTGTCGTAGTTGAAGAAATGCTGCACATGGTTTTGGTATCCAATATTCTGAACGCTATTACAGATCCAAAAACAATTAAAAAAGGTGATAAACTTTTTAATGTAAAAGAAATTATTCCAAACTACCCTACTCCGCTTCCTGGCGGCATTGTTCCGGAAGTTCCGAAAGGTTCTCCTCCGTTTGAAGTTCATCTTTTAAAATTCTCCAGAGAAGCATTAGATGAGTTTTCTACAATCGAAAGACCTTCAGATCCTAAAGCGCCTATTACCAAAAACTTTGATAGTATTGGGCAATTTTATGAAGCGATTCGTTACGGTTTACTTCGTTTAAATGAAGAAGCAAAGAAAACAACAAAGAATGGAATTTTCATTGGAGATCCAAGCCGTCAAATTACTGCCGAACATTATTATGGAAGCGGTGGTAAAATTACAAAAGTCGTAACGTATGAAGATGCCGAAGAAGCGATTGGAGAAATCGTAGGTCAAGGTGAAGGTATCGACGGAACTATTGCAACAGAGCAGGTTTTATTTGGAGAAGATATTGAATATGCACACTATTTCAAATTTCAGGAAATCTGTTTTGGAAGAATGTACAGCGCAAATGATACCAATTTTCAAATGCCTGTAAAAAGTATTCCAACAGGAAAACCTTTTACGGTAAGCTGGTCATCTGTTTATAATATGAAAGCAAATCCAAAAATGAAAGATTATGAAAAAAATCCTGAATTACTGGAAAAAGCAAAAGACTTCAACAAAGTATATGTACAGCTCCTAAACGGAATTAACGATGCAGTGAGCGGTGAACCTGAACTTCTTATTAAAGGAATTACAGTGATGTATGAACTTAAATACAAAGCACTGGAATTACTAAACATTCCGCTAGAAAATGGCGAATGTGCAGGGCCAACATTTGAATATGTAGAAGTATAAAAATGGAAATTTCAATGGTAATGACAATGGCGATTTCAATTTTAATTGCAATTCAATGTCAATATAACTAACAACTAAACAACAAAACTATGTATTACCCACTTGAAGCAAAATGGACCATTTTGCCCGGAAATGAAGAAAAAGCAAAAACAGCTTTAATTCAACTGGCAAAAGATGTTCAGGAAAACGAACCGGAAACATTATTGTATATGGTTCACGTTCCGGATTTCAACCAAAAAAGCCTACCGACTCCGCCACAGGGTCAGGTTATTTTTTGGGAAGTTTATGAAAATCAGGATGCGTTTTTTAAACATGTAAACGGTCCCATATTTACTGAATTTGTAAAAACTTACGGCGATTTATTTCTAAGCGATTTCAGCACGCCGCCAAATGTTTTCATGACCACTGAAGTATTATTTCAGATTCAGGGATTTAGCCGAAAAGCACTTTAACCCTTAAAATAATTCTATACCCTATCAAAAACAAAATCAATTCAAAAAAATAAAATGGCATCACAACAAAACAACAATCCGTTAGCAAACCTGAACCTGTCAGGTTTAGAAAAGCTAGAAACAAAAACAGTTAATAAGGGGCTTAAGTCAAAATTTAAAGCCGAAGCTGTAGAAATTCCATCAGCTGATCTTGGTGTATTAAATTCATTAGTTGGAACCTGGGTTGGTCCGGGATTCAATATCATTGAAGTTCCAAATATGAATCAGGCAAAACCGGGTCCGCCTCCGGCTGATAAATTCAAAATCATATTAAATTCAACGGCAGAAACTTTTACTTTCAATTCAATTGGAGGTGATATTATCAACCGTGGAAATGCACAATCTGATATCGCTTTTCAGGGGCTACATTATTTACAGCAGGTAGATGATGTTAACCTGCCAAGCGGTCAAAACGGAATCCATTTAGAAACGGGATTATTCTTAAATCTTCCAAGTGGTACTGATCCTGCGGTACAGCCAAGTATCGCCAGATTAGGTTCAATTCCGCACGGAGATTCAATTTTAGCACAGGGAACTTTTTTTACCGTAAACGGCCCGCCACAATTTGAAGTGGCAGATCCTACTCCGTTTTTTATTGTAAACGGAAAAAGAGTAAATGACACAAGCGAAACGTATTTATCACAATTGGTAAATGCAGTTCCGCCTCCGGGAATTGCAAAAGAAGTAATTATGAATCCGAATATTCTTTTGGAAAATGCCATTAAAGGACAAAACATTACTAAAACTGTTGTAATCTTTTTAGATGCAAACCCTATTGATGGCGTTGCAACTCCGGGCGCAACTGCTCCGGTTGGCGGTATTACAAACATTCCGTTTGTAAATGTAAATGCCAATGCAAACAGTCTTTCTGCAATTTTTTGGATAGAAACTGTTGAAAATCCAGATGGTTCAGAGTTCCTTCAATTGCAGTATACACAAACCGTAATCCTTGATTTCCCCGTTTTTGCCCCAGATGGAAGCGTTGTCGAAATTAAATGGCCTCATATTTCAGTAGCAACACTTCGCCTTCAGCAATAATAATTTCTGAAGAAAATCAACTAAAAACATTTAAAAGAAATTCAAATGGAAAATTCAAATAACGCACCCATGTTGCTGCACAGCACGTACTTCAATCTGGGTACAAGTAATACGCAAGGTATTGTAGAAGCCTATATGGCCGAAGCAAGACAATATCTTTCTGAATCTGTTGGAATGATTTCTTTCTGGATTGGCGTTCGAGCCGATGATATGATCCGTCCTGAAAATGATCTTAATTATGACATTGCCATGCATCAGCTTTTTGCAAACGAAGATGCTTTTAATGTCTATAACGGAAATGATTCTGCACATAATCAGTTCGTAATTGATGTAAACAGATGGGTT
Source organism: Flavobacterium panici (assembly GCF_903819335.1). Taxonomy (GTDB): domain Bacteria; phylum Bacteroidota; class Bacteroidia; order Flavobacteriales; family Flavobacteriaceae; genus Flavobacterium; species Flavobacterium panici. The sequence goes on from NZ_CAIJDE010000039.1 coordinate 22,348, forward strand.
CCGGGCACAACAAGACGTGTTATGGATTATTATGTAACCAATCTTATTATTGGAGGAAATTCTTCAGAACCGCAAACTATTGGTGCCGATGGAAACTATCCGCAAAGTATGTTTCATGACTTGTATTTCTCTCTAAAAGATAAATCTCCGGAAAACATTAAAAAATTTACGGATATCTGTGTAGAATATTTATCAGGACATCCGGGAATTCAGCAGTTTTCAACTGGAGGATTAACCGACATTAAACGAAATGTTTCTGTTAGAAATTTTGATGTTGCGGTTTCTATTATCTACGAAAGTAAAAAAGCGTACGATGATTATCTGACAAGCAAAAAGCACGAAGATTTTTTTCCTGCAACAGCCGGAATGATTGACAACACGTACATTTTTGATTCTTACATAAAATATCAATCAAAAGTGTATTCGCTTACCAGATAAAAAATTAATCCCAAAAACTAAAAATCATGATAGAAACAGCAATTCAGGAATTAGTTCGTGAGCTGAGCGGTTATGTGCTTCAGCCCGGCGATTCAGAATATGAAGATGTTATAAAAATTGATAACGGCCGAATTCAGTTCAGACCGCGTTTAATCATTTTTCCGGCCGTAGTTGAAGATGTGAGACTGGGTTTAAAATTTGCCATTACAAACGATCTTCCTTTTTCCATAAAAGGCGGCGGACACAGTGCTGCCGGTTATTGCCTGAATGAAGGCGGTGTTGTAATTGCAATGAAAAATTTAAACAGAATTACATTCGATCCTAAAAAAGAAACCGTTACGGCAGAAATGGGCGTAATATGGTACGATGTTTACAAGTTCATGCAGTTAACTAATACAGGATTAATTCCTGTTGGCGGCGGCTGCCCTACTGTTGCGCCTCCGGGATTTATGCTTGGCGGTGGTTATAGTTTTGTTTCACGTTCCTACGGAATGAGTATTGATAATCTTGAAAGTTTAAAAATCGTTACTCCAGACGGTGAATTACGTCATATTGGTCTGCACAGTACATCTGCAGAAGATATTGATCTTTTCTGGGCTTGTTCTGGCGGCGGTGGCGGAAACTTTGGAATTGTAGTCGAAATGGAAATGAGAGTTCGTAAACCTTTAAGCAAAAAAATGTTAGTGGGGCAAATTCGATATCCGTTAGAAATGGCCGAAGATGTTTTAGGTTATTACAACGAATGGGTTGAAGATGTTCCAGACGCAATGGCCGTTTATGGTTTTATGGGAAATCAAAAAGACCTAATCGACAAAGTGACCAATGTAAAAGTGCTGGGTTTAACTCCGGTTTTTAATGGTGACGGCGCCGAAGGAATTGAACATCTTCAGGGACTTTTAAAACTAAAACCAATTAATGCCGATTTGTTTAATATGACACTTCCGGCCTGGGAATTTTATAACGGTTACACGACAAGAGTTGCCGGAAGAAGTTCCTACATCCGTTCTACGGTTCTTCCAGAAGGCGGAATGAATAATAAAGTAGCAAAGGTTATTATAGAATCGATGAGTAAAGCTCCGTCTGCGGAAAGTTTTGCCGTTTGGACACATGCCGGAGGTGCAATCGAAAATGTTGCCTCAGACGCTACAGCATACGTACACAGGAACAGCCGTTTTATTCCGGAAGTTAAAGCAATCTGGGATTTAGATAAACCTGGAGATACATTGAAAAATGTAGAATGGGCGTATGAATTTTTCGAAAGATTATCTGATGCTGGAAATGCTACAGGGGCTTATGTAAACTACATTGATCCTCTACAGCACAACTGGACCGAACAATATTACGGAAGCAATTACAAACGCCTTTTAGAAATTAAAAAGAAAGTAGATCCAAACAATTATTTTAATTTCCAGCAAAGCGTTGGTTCGCCATTTAATCCAACAAAAGAATTAACAGATATCAGCCCGATCAACCGAACCAGAGTATAAGGCTTACTAACCCAAATCCTCGAAGTTTTAGTATAAATCTTCGGGGATTTACTATTTCTAACAAACCAATTAAATATTAAAATTATGTCACCAGCATCTGAAATAATTAGACTTCTTAATTTGCAGTTAAACAGTACCGAAGGCGGTTATTTTGCTAATACTTACCCTATTCCACCTGCCGAAAATACTCCTTGCAGCGCGATCTATTATTTTCTGGATAATTCCCGCTGCTCTATTATGCACAAAGTTACAGGAGATATGCTGTATCATTTTTATGCGGGAAAGCCTGTAGAAATGCTTTTATTATATCCGGAAGGTCATACGCCAAAATCAGAAATCTGTATTTTTAGTAATGATATTGCTAAAGGCGGAAAACCAATGAAAGTAATTCCGGGCGGAACATGGATTGGTTCCAGAATTAAAAGTAAAGATTCCTGGAGCCTTATGGGCGTATCAATGGCGCCTCCTTTTAATCCTGATAATTACTTTTTAGGAGATCGAGATACCTTAATTGCACAATATCCTGAACACAAAAAATTAATTATAGCCCTTACTAATCCCTCATAAACAGGCACATTTTGAAATTTTTTAAAAAATAATCTTCTTTTTGTTTGTAAATATGACCAATCGGTCATATATTTGTACCGTTAAATAAAAGCTATCATGGCAAAAGGTGAAGAAACCAGACAATTTATTATAGAAAAAGCCGCTCCTATTTTTAATACAAAAGGAATTGCAGCTACTTCTATGAGCGATATTATGGAAGCCACCAAATTGTCTAAAGGAAGCATGTATGTACATTTTGAAAATAAGGAAGTTTTAGCTTGTGCGGCTGTTGATCATAATATTAAAATGCTTAACACAAAAATTCAAACAGCAATAAGTAAATACAAAACTTCAAAAGAACAGTTGTTTGCATATATAGACTTTTTTAGTAATCCGTTGCAGCCACCGGTTTTTGGAGGCTGCCCTCTTTTGAATTTTGGAACAGAAGCTGATGATACAAACCCAATAGTAAAAGAAAAGGTAAATACTGTTATTCGTTCCGGTCAAGTATTGCTTTCTGGATTAGTAGAAAAAGGAATAGCAAACGGAGAATTTAAAACTGATTTAAAACCTGGAGATTTTGCAACTGTAATGTTTGCAATGCTAGAAGGCGGACATTTAATGTCAAGAATGTCCGGAAACAATGATAAAATGGAAATCATTGTTAAAACCTTAAAAAATTTAATAGACCAAAACAGCATTTAATTTTTTTTATCAAAAATATGACCGATCAGTCATTTTTATAAATAACAATATCAACAAAAAATATAATACCAATTAAAATAAGATCATTCACAATTAACAATTCACATTTAACAATTTAAGAAATCATGTCAAAAACAATTTTAATTTCAGGAGCATCAAAAGGATTTGGAAAAGCCTGGACAGAAGCATTTTTAGAAAAAGGATATAAAGTAGCTGCAACAGCGAGAAATATCGATACATTAAACGATTTAAAAGCAAAATACGGAGACGCAATTTTACCATTAAAACTTGACGTAAATAAACGCGAAGATTCATTTGCAATAGTTGAGAAAGTAAAAAATCATTTCGGAACAATTGATATTTTGATCAATAATGCAGGTTACGCTTTAAACGGTGCTGTTGAAGAAGCAAGTGAAGCGGAAGCGAGAGCACAATTCGAAACTAATTTCTTTGGAACTTTATGGTTAACACAAGCTGTTTTACCAATTATGAGAAACCAAAAAAGCGGACACATTATTCAGGTTTCTTCTATTTTAGGAATCGCAACTTTACCAGTTATCGGACTTTATAATGCTTCAAAATTTGCTGTTGAAGGTTTAAGCGAAACTTTAGCATCTGAAGTAAAACAATTCGGAATCAATGTTTCATTAGTAGAGCCAAATGGTTACTTTACTGATATTTGGGGTAACGGATTCCACAGCGAAAGTATTCCTGCTTACGACGGAATCAAAAAAGCACTTGCAGACGGACACGATCCCGACACATTTGGACAAGTTAGCGCGACAGTTCCTGCAATCGTTAAATTAGTTGAAGCAGAAAATCCTCCTTTACGTTTATTTTTAGGAAAAATAGCTTTACCATTTGCTAAACAAACCTACGAGCAAAAATTAAAAACATGGGAAGAATGGGCTGATGTTTCAGTTGCAGCTCACGGATAATTAATTCTCTTTATCATAATAAAAAAGGCAATCTGTTGATTGCCTTTTTTATTATTTATTTTTTGGGAAGATAAATCCAAAAGATTGTTCCTTCTCCGGGTTTACTGGTAAAATTGATTACTCCGTTATGGTTTTCAATAATTCGGCGGCACAAAGCTAGTCCTATCCCATTTCCTCCATATTGATCGCGTTCGTGTAATCTTTGAAACATATCAAATATACGTCCAGAATATTGACTGTCCATTCCGATTCCGTTATCGGCAATTGAAATTATATGATAATTTTCTGGTGAAGACACGTTGTTATCTTCATTAATATTTGATGCTGAAATAGTTACTACAGGTACAGCAGTATTAAATTTAAGCGCATTGTTGACCAAATTATAAAATAACTGGCGAAGTTGTGTATCAAGTCCTAAAACTGTCGGCAAAGACTTAATCTCAATTATAGCATTTTTTTCCTCAATAACCAGACTTAAATCTCCTAATATTTCAGAAAGGGTTTGATTAAGGTCAACTTCTTCAAATATTTGTTTTTTATTGTCAATTCTCGAATAATTGAGAACATCAGTAATCAGGTTCGAGAGCCTTCCTGCCGCCATCGTTATTCGATCAAAATAATATAATTTCCTTTGGTCTTCACTTAAATGTTCCCCGGCGCGCGAAAGCATAATCATAATTTTACGAAGTGGTTCCTGAAGATCGTGGCTGGCAATATAGGCAAACTGCTCTAATTCTTTATTTTTAAAAACCAGTTTTAAATTGGCACTTTCTAACTCACGCTGAATTACTTTTAATTCTGTATTATCTTTCAGCGTTTCTACGACCATTTTTTGAGCATTGATGTCTACAAAATAAACTAGCCAGCTGTTAAAAGTCCCGTCTTCTGCCTTGTTTGGCATAATCGAAATTAAATGCCAGATATAACTTAAACCATATTTAATTCGGGTTTCCCCTAAAAATTCAGAACGCTTTGATTTTGCTATTTTCCAGCCTTCCAATATTCCGTCAATATCATCAGGATGAATAAAATTACTTAGGTTTTTCTTGTCGAAAGCAAGAATTGGAACTTCCAGATAATGCTCTAATGACTCATTGGTTAAAAGAACATTATTACGCTCATTTATTACACAAATTAAAATAGGAATTGTGTTGGCGAGCTGTTTGTATTTGTTTTCACTTTCTGCCAGTTTTTCTGAAAGCGCAATGAGTTCAATATTTTTCTTTCTGATTTCATCGTAAGGCGATAAAGGAGGTTCGTATTTAAAATAATCGATAAATCCCTTTATTTTAGTTTCTGAAAGAAGTCCCGGAGAAGCAACCGGCTGGCTTATTCTCGTTGTAGACTGATTGTTTAAATAACTGTATTCTATATTTCCGGAAATTTTCGATGCATAATTAAAAGCTTCAGGATTGCAGTTTTTTAAATCTACAGTATCTGTTATGATTGCGATAATTTCTTTTTGAGTTGCTTTAATAACATTAATTCCCAAAACAAGCAAAGAATTTTTACCTTTTGCAATCGAGCATCTTGCTATTTCGGATACTGCTGTCGAAAATCTTGTCTGGAAAGATGATGGCATACCGCACATTTCGGCAATTTTCATGCAGCGTTTGTGGGCCAGTATTAAGTCCATTTCGTTATCCAGATTTATTTTTATGATTTCCTTCATAACTAAATTATTTTACCAACAAGAATTGTGGCATCATCTGTACCTCTAATATTTTCCTTAAGCAATGCTGATGCAATAATTCCTGGACTTTGTTTAAATATAGAATTCATATCGCTAAGATTCCATCTTGTTCTCAGTCCGTCACTATGCATGATAATAATTTGGTGCTTTTTGTAAGGAACAACCGAATTGTTTAATGTACGCGGAATATTGTGTCCAATAATTCCATTATAAGGCGTATAAGTTTTGTTTTCTAATCCGTCGTAAATTCGGGTATTGATATTGCCAATACCGCAAATATTCCAGGTTTCTAAACTATAATCTACTGTGGCTACTGTAGCAACAAGTCCTCGGCTTTTTTTTACTTTTGAATGGATATCCCTAAGAATTTCCGCAGGATCAGATTCTACCGACTGTTTGAATGCTTTAACAGCAAGCTGCACGGCTTCATGGGCATTTACACCATGACCTAAACCATCACCTACAAATATTTGAAAACCTTTTTTAAGATTTTTAATATGATAACCATCACCGCAGACTTTTTCACCGGGATAATTTAAAGCTATGGCTTTATGGTATAAACCTTTTTGTATATCCGACAAACGAAAATCCGGCTTTTCGCAAATTTTCACGTACTGTACACAACCCCAGTTTTTCATGGAATAAATTTGAAAATCGTTGCTCAGTCTTTTGATCGAGCCCAAACCATGTCCCAATGTATTGGATGACGAATAACCGTCATTCATTATTTTTGACACATTTTCAAATCCTATTCCCTTATCAAGGCAATAAATTTCAATTTCGTTTTGCCCTTCCTCTATATTAGCCCTGTACAGCAATTCACCGCCATTTGCATATTTAATAAGATTGGAAGTTAATTCTGCTACAATAATATCCGTTTCTCCTGCTCTGTGCGGCGTAAATCCTAATTGAAGCGCCAGGTTATGTATTTCTCTTTTTATAAAAGCAATCAGACTTCGATCGTCTATCTTGTAAGTGGAAAAAGTATTATCCATTTTTCCATTTTGTTATAGTTACGGTGGTACCGTTTCCTAATTCTGTTTTAATATCAAACTCATTGACAAGCCTTTTAGTACCCGGTAATCCTAAGCCTAAGCTTTTACCGGTACTGTATCCGTCTTTCATAGCCAGTTCTACATTGGCTATTCCGGGGCCATTATCAATAAAAGTAACGCGTACGCCATTGTCACGGCCATTACTGACCGACTCTATAATGACTTTACCGCCGCCGCCATATTTAAGGAGGTTACGAACAAGTTCGCTGGTTGCCGTAATTAATTTAGTTTGATTTAAAATGCTCATACCAATTTTTACGCCATACTCTTTTACCCGGTTGCGTAATGGTACTACATCTTGTTCTTTTACGATAAGTGCTTCTTCTTTACTATTCGATATCGTCGTCATAATCCTGCTCTTCATTATCGCTTATTTGCATTTTCGAGCGCAGTAGATCCATGCCCTTCTCAACATTAAGGGCACTTATAACTCCGTTTAAAGATAATCCTAATTCTACCAGTGTAATAGCTACAGCCGGCTGCATTCCTACAACGACTGTTTGTGCATCCATTATTTTAGACATTACAGCTATGTTTCCTAATATTCGCCCCATAAATGAATCGATAATAGAAACCGCCGATATATCTATCAATACACCTTTTGAACTATGTTTACTAATGGTGTTTATTAAGTCTGATTCAAGATTTTCTGCAAGTTGATCGTACAAATCTACTTGTATGGTAACAAGCAGAAAATCTCCCATTTTAAGTATAGGAATTCTTTCCATATCAATTTATAAAATCTTAAACTATTTTTCTTTTAACAACTGAAAGCTGCAACATATCAAATGCCGTTTTAAGTGCACTTGCAAGCGATGCTTTAGTAATAATTCCCGTAAGATCAATTCCTAAATGTACTACTGTCTGAGCAATTTCCGGACGGATACCGCTTATGATACATTCAGCTCCCATTAATCGGGTTGCACTTACAGTTTTAATAAGATGCTGCGCCACCAGAGAATCTACCGCCGGAACACCCGAAATATCAAGAATAGCAATAGAACTTCCTGTATCTACAATTTGCTGCAGTAAATTTTCCATTACAATCTGCGTTCTCGAACTATCTAAAGTTCCAATAATCGGCAGGGCAACTACACCTTCCCAAACAGTGATAACCGGAGTCGAGATTTCACTGATTTCATCCACTTGTCTGGATATTATATCTTCTCTTCCTCGCATAAAAGCTTCAAAAGTCAAAATAGTCATATTATCCAAAGCTGCATTTAGCTGCAGGTTTGCATCAAAAAGCTGTTCCGGGTCTTTTATTAATTCAGATAGTATTTTAGAAGCTGCTTCTTTGAATGTGATTAAATATTGTGCATTTTCTCTTGGCGAAAATCCACGTTTTCCTCGTGATGAAGCTATTCCAACTATAAGATCCTCGACTTTTTCAAACTCCTGAGAATCCTGAATTTTACCTTCAGCAGCAGCGGCAGCTTTTAAAAACAGAGAAGCAAATTCTTTTGACTCTTCTTCTTCTACTGCTCCGTCATCAGATCCACCATCGATTAAAAGTTGAGACCATATGGTTAGTAATTTGTTTTCGTGCTCTTTTAAGCCACTCAATAAGTTATTTTGCATGAGGATTAAATTTGGATTTGTTCTTAAACAAATATAGGATTTTAATTTGGATGTTGGGAAAAGAATTACTAAAACGGAAGAAAGAAAAAATTTAACATATTATGTTAAAAACAAATAATCAAATAAAAACAACATGAAATTATGTTAAAATTTAGATGATAATAAACAAAAAAGAGACAGCTGTCTTAAGCTGTCTCTTTTCAATATATAATCGTATTCGGACTAATTTTCAACCATTTAAATATGTTTTAATTAATAATAAATATGTAAAATAATATTAGGTTTAGAGCTGTCTATTATCTTTTCTAATTTTTTAAAAAAGGCTTCGCTTACCATTGGACAGCCATGACTGTTTGCTATATAATAGTCTTGTTCTTCATTAGGAACTGCTGAATAGGAATGCAGCACAATAGCTCTTTTTGCTGCGTTGCTGTTTGTTTCGTCTAAACCAGATAATTTATAAGATTTTCCAAACATTCCTCTATAGGATTTACCAACAATATATTTTCCTAGAGATGTACATTTTGAATTGGGTTCATTACTAAATTTTAATTCCCCTCTGGTTGTCGTTTCGGAACCAAAACCGTTTGCTACAAGACCCTGGTCTACAATTTCATCTTTTTCTAAATCGTAAACAAAGAATCTGTTTTTACCCGATTTAATTCTCATATCAATAAAGAAGGCTATTTTTGTATTATAAGCCGCATTTTTTTTAATCATCGCTTTCACATCCAAAAGCTCAGTATTAAGTCTTTCCATTTCCGGACTCAACGGCGGAGTATCATTTTTAATTTCTACAGGATTTCCAAAAAAACTAATTGTAAAAAATAAAAAGATTAAGCTGTATATTTTCATGACAAATATTTTTAATTTAATGCAAAGTCTAAAATTTCATTAATTTGTTTTAGTCAAATTAACAAAGCAAAATTAGTCTGCAATAAATCAAAAAAGCACACCTAAAAGTCTGAAGAGCAACAAAATAAGATTTATTTTTCTATCTCTCTATTTTTCAGTTAAATAGTAAAAGTTACTATGATTTCGGTTCCTTCGCCCAGTTTAGATTTTACTTCGAAGTTTCCTTTTAAAGAGTTGGTTCTCTCTTTTATATTAGATAAGCCAATTCCTCTTTTTACTGTATTGATATCAAAGCCAACACCGTCATCTATAATGGATAACTGCAAAACATCTTTATCAATTAAATCTATTTTAACATCAACCTTTGAGGCTTGAGCATATTTTTGAATATTTAAAAGCGCTTCCTGAATAATGCGGTAAAAGTTTATTTTATAAATATTCTGAACCTGCTCCCACTCAAATCTCTCATCTACAAAATAATTAAACTGCGTTTTACTAATCTCATTTTGGCTTTTAATTAAATTGGATAAAAGCGTATTGAAATCATTGCTTTCTAAAAAAGAGTCCTGATTTAAATCATGCGAAATGGTTCTGATTTCATTTTCGATATTCTGCAATTCAAATATATACTGCTTTCTTTTTTCTATCGTTTTTTCGTCTGATTTAGAATTAAAAAATCCTAAATTCATTCTTACACCATATACCTTATTCATTACACCGTCGTGAAGTTCTCTTGCAATTTTATTCTTTTCTTCTTCTTTTGCGGCGTTAATTATATTTTGCTGTTCGCTCAAAAGCTGGTAGATTTCATCGCTGTCACTTTGCTGCTGTTTTACAAATCTTAATTCTTTGTTTTTATACTTTAAATAAATAGCTACCGAAATTGCCGACAAGACTAAAAACAAGGCAAAAGAAAAAATTAAAATATAAAAGTTCTTTTTAGTCAAAACTTTATTCTCATCTTCGACCTTAACTGTTTCATATTCAATTCTGGCATATTTATTCTTGGTTCTGCTTTGAATACTGTTAATGCTGTCACTTATAGCAATATATTGATTGGCATAAAACAATCTCTTTCTGCTGTCTATTCGGGTTAGCAGTTTTAATGTGTTTAAAGTTTCGTTGGTATTTTTTAATTTGATAGAAACGGTATAAGCTTCCTGCAAAGTTTTTAAGGATTTTAAAGAATCATTTTGTGTCAGGTAAAATTCTCCTAAATGAATTTTTTTATACATGACGTCAGAAGTATACCCTAAGCTGTCAACAATTTTTAAAGACTCTAAAAACATTGATTCAACATTTTTATATTCTTTATTTTTCATTTTAGAATAAGCCAGGTTAGATAAAACAATAGCATAAAACCGAGGCCAGTTCTTTCTTAAATGTTTAGTCAGCAAAGGCTTTAATTCTTTAATTGATTTAGAATAATCGCCTTTTAAATCATATAAATTACAAATATTAATTACAGATGAAATATTGAAATTATTGACTTCATCACTATCTGTATTATTTTTTTTCATTGCTTTTAAATTTCTCAACGCCAGTTGATGATATTTTAAAGCCTGATCGTACATAAACAGCTTTTCTAAGCAATTTCCCATTAAGGTATTACAGGAATAAAGCAATTTTATATTATCTGAATCTTTTAAGTATTCAAGACCTTTGGTTAATTCTACCTCACATTCTACATAATTTCCATCATAAAAAAGAACATAGGCTTTATTAAAATACATTTGCCCTAACTTGTCGTAGTCGTGAATTTTTAAATAAATTTTTTGAGCCTGCAGATAATAATAGTAGGCACTGTCTTTTTGGGAACTTTCATAGCAGTCGCCTATAAAATAAAGGGATTTTGCAATTCTGGAACTATCGTTTTCTTCTCTTGATAATTTCAAAGCTGTTACGCTTGAGGAATGTGATTTTTTTATATTATTTAAATAATAATATTCCTCTCCTGCTTTTAAATATAAATTTCTAACAACTGAGTCATTTTTTAGATGCTTTAAATTATTGACAAGCGAATCTAAATATTTCTCTTTTGCAGTTCCTGAAATTTTATTAAAGTATTCTGCATCAAAAGTATTTTGATTTTGATTTCTAATTTTTAATTCATCTCTCCTATGATAAAACACTAATAAAATTACTATTACTAATAGAAGTATTGGAATATATATTTTCGACTTCAATCTCAAAATGATACTTTATAAATTAAATTCAAATATATTATAAATAAAGAAGACTATAATACTTCAATATCAGTATTATAGTCTTCAGCGAATAGAGTCGAACATGTTTTATTTAATTTTTGGATTTAGCGGATCTCCATCTGGAGCGCTCACTTGTAAATTATAACTGATTTTTAAAGAGTCAATTGTTTTGGAGTTAACAGTTTCATCTTTGCTGATTTGGTTATTAAGCTTTTTTTTTTCGGATGAATTAAAATCTTGGTTGTCAAGATCATCAGTTGTACAAGATAAATTCATCATTAAAATTGATGCAAAAAGAATACGAATTACTTTACTTTTCATGGTGTGTTATTTTTATGTTTTTGCAAAAAAACATCCAAAAAAGTTGCATATTTTACGGAAAATCCGTAAGATTGTTTAATTTTGTTTAAATTTTACGATAATGTCACTTAATATTTTAATTGTTGATGATCATCCTATGACGGTAGACAGTTATGTCAACCTTCTGTCTGACGATTGCTTTGATACAGTTGAACCCATCTTCCTAAAAGAATACAATTGCGAGACTGCCTATAAAAGGATAATGCTGCTTGAAAAACAAAACACCAGACTGGATTTTGCTATTCTGGATGTTAATCTTCCGCCTTATGAAGAATTCAATATTGCTAATGGTATTGACTTGGCAATAACCATTAGAAAAGCACTTCCTTCCTGCAAAATTTTATTGCTGACAATGCATACCGAAGCCTTCATCGTAAACAGAATTATAAAAACTATTGCTCCCGACGGATTTATATCAAAAAGTGAAGTTAATTTTGAATCTTTTCCGGCTATCTGCCAAAAAATTCTAAAAGGGGAAATAATTTACAGCGACGAGATTATCAAATCTCAAAAGAAATTAACGCACAGAAACTTAAATTGGGATGAATACGATAGTCAGATTTTAATTCTTTTATCTCAAGGCGTTAAAACCGTTAATATTCCAAATCATATTCCGCTTTCAATGAGTTCAATTGAAAAGCGAAAAGCAAATATTAAAAGCCATTTATTATTAGAAAAAGGCGGCGATACGGAGCTTATTAATAAAGCGAGACAATTGGGCCTTATATAAGCTTCAAAAGAAAGATTTGAAGCCACAACAAAAACACAATAAAATAAAAAAGGCAGATGAAACAATTTCATCTGCCTTTTTTATATCAAATAATTAGTTGTGAAAGTTCAATTCACAATTAACAACTCATAATTTACAATTAATTACCATCCTTTCACAGCGCCGCCCTTAAACTCACGTTCCGCTGCAGCTTCAACCTCAGGAGATTGAAAAGCCTGTAAAAACTGTTTTACCTTCTCTTCATTTTTATTGTCTTCACGACTTACCACCAAATTTACATAAGGAGAATCTTTATCTTCAACAAACAAGGCATCACGAGACGGGACCAATCCTGCTGCAGAAGCAAAAGTGTTGTTGATAATTGCAATCGAAACATTAGCGTCGTCTAAAGCACGAGGCAATTGAGGAGCTTCTAACTCTAATATTTTTAAGTTTTTAGGATTATTTACTATATCTGTTACTTTAGGTAATAAACCAACGCCATCTTTCAATTTTAATAAACCGTTTTTCTGTAAAAGCAATAACGAACGTCCGCCATTTGTTGGATCATTTGGGATAATAATAGTACTTTCATTTTTCAATTCAGAAAGGTTTTTTATTTTTTTAGAATAAGCGGCAATCGGATAAACAAATGTATTTCCGATAATAGCCAATTTATAACCACGTTGTTTAGACTGCTCATCTAAATAAGGTTTATGCTGAAAAGCATTTGCATCAATATCGCCCTGGCTTAAAGCCTCATTTGGAATCACATAATCGTTGAAAGAAACCAATTCAACCTCAAGTCCAAATTTTTCTTTGGCTACTTTTTTAGCTGCTTCTGCAACTTTTAATTCTGGCCCGGAAGCTACACCAACTTTTATAAAATGCGGATCGTTGTTTTTACTTTTTCCGCAATTAGCTAAAACCAATGATAAAGCTAAAATTCCGGCTGTTTTCAAGAAATTTATTTTCATGACAAATCTATTTTTAATTTTTAATTCCTAATTTTTTAATTGATACTTATCTGTGGTCAAAATGTTTTGATAATCTGTCTCCAATAAACTGAATCAGGAAAACCAAAATGACTAATAATGCCAAAACCGAATTCATTGTTACGGCATCATAACCAATATATCCGTATTGATAACCAACTTGTCCTAAACCGCCTGCTCCAACTGCTCCACCCATAGCAGAATAACCTACAAGAGTGATTAAAGTAATCGATGCTGCGTTTATTAATGATGGCAAAGCTTCTGGAAGTAATACTTTATATACAATCTGTAAAGGCGTTGCTCCTAAAGCTCTTGCAGCTTCAATTAATCCCGATGGCAGGCCTAATAAACTGTTTTCAACCAAACGGGCGATAAACGGTGCCGCGCCAATACTTAACGGAACTAAAGCAGCACTTACTCCAATAGAAGTTCCAACAATAGCACGTGTAAACGGAATCATCCAAACGATTAAAATAATGAACGGAATGGAACGAAAAACGTTTACAATAACCGATAAAGTTCTGTTTAAAACCGGCTGATCCAGTATTTGATTTTTTCGGGTAAGAAAAAGTAAAACTCCCGTTGGAAGTCCGATTAGGAAACCAAAAAAGCCAGACACAAAAGTCATAACAATAGTTTCCCAGGTTCCATTTAATAATAAAGCGATAATAGAATCAGACATAACCTATGATTTCTGTTTTAATGTGTTTTGAAATAAAATATTGAATGGCAGCGTCGTAGTTCTCACGTTTCCCTGATAATTCGATCAGCATAACGCCAAAGTTTACATCTCCGGCCTGATCCATTTGGGCGCTTACAATTTTGAAGTTGGTATCAAATAATCTTGAAACTTCTGAAATTACAGGTTCATTTACCGATTTTCCGGTCATTTCAAGCTTTAATAACGGATTTAAGCTTCCGTTATCTGCCTTTTGTAATTTCTCCTGATAAACGTCTGGAATTTCCAAATGAAGTGAAGAAGCAATAAACTCTTTTGTTAATTCATGTTTTGGATCAGCAAAAATTTCGCCTACACTTCCCTGCTCAATTAATTTTCCGTGGCTGATTACCGCAACTTCATCACAAATAGATTTTACGACTTCCATTTGATGTGTAATCAATAAAACGGTAATATTTAAACGACGGTTAATGTCTTTCAATAAATTCAAAATTGAACGTGTTGTTGCTGGATCTAATGCGCTTGTAGCTTCATCACACAATAAAACTTTAGGATTATTTGCCAAAGTTCTTGCAATCGCAACTCTTTGTTTTTGTCCGCCGGAAAGACTTGCCGGATAATCATTTGCTTTTTCGGCTAAACCAACTAATTGCAATAATTCTAAAACACGGGTTTTAATTGCTGCTTTTGGAGTTCCCACCAATTCAAGCGGGAAAGCAACATTATCAAAAACTGTTCTCGAAGAAAGCAGGTTAAAGTGTTGAAAAATCATCCCTATTTGTCTTCTTTCTGTAGCCAATTCAGCATTTGATAATTGCATCAAAGCTTTTCCATCTACAATAATTTCTCCAGAAGTTGGTCTTTCTAAAAGGTTTACACAACGAATCAGTGTACTTTTTCCAGCTCCGGAAGTTCCAATAACACCAAAAATTTTCCCGGGCGGCACCTTTAGCGAGACATCATCTAAAGCAGAAACGATTCTGTCCTTTTGATGAAAAGTTTTGGTAACGTTTTTTAATTCAATCATTTGTTCAATTCAGGTTTAAAAACAAAAAAGCCTTTCATAATTATTTGAAAGGCTTTTTGAAATAAATAATATCATTTATATATAAGCCAAACAATCATAAAGCATCCCAGCACATCATGCTGCAGCTATAATAATTATTCATTTTCTGGCCATTATTTCTCATTGTTGCTGCAAATTTAAACAGATAATTTTAATTTTAGTATAAAAACCATTAAAACTTTTATTAACCTATCAAAATAGTAGATTACTATAACGATTGCTTTGATTTAAAGCTTCTCTGCTTGGTGTAAACGACCAATTTGTCATTCCGAGGAACGAGGAATCGCACTAGAAACTCCGTACAGATTATCGCCAGTCTTGCCACAGATTAAAAGGACTAAAAAGATTTTTTCACGCAGATTTGGCAGATTTGAGCAGATTATTTTTCTGAATTTATTGCAAAAAAAATTAATCAATCTGCCAAATCTGTAGAATCTGCGGGAGGCAAAAAACTTTGCGGTTAAACATCAGCAGAATCTGCGTGAAAAAAAATCTAAATTTTCATGATTAACTTTTTTCCTTCCGTTTTATTCTCACGAAGTATTCTATGGGCGTTTTCTACTGTATTTATTTCTAATTCTCCGACTACTAAAATAGCAGGTGGCGTAATTTTTTCTCGATCCAAAAGTAACCTTAGCTCATTCAATCCGTTTTTGTAATAGTCATAACGTTTTTCAAGTCCGTAGGCATAATTGGAGATGTTTAAAATTGACGCACCTTTACTAAAAAGAATTCCTCGCGATTCCTGAGTAGAAAAATTGGTTACATCAACATAAGTTCCATTGGTTTTTAAAAGTTTTGCAGCAATTTCTGCCACGTTGTTTCCAACCAAATCAACTGCAATATCAAAGCTTTTATTTCCGTTTAAGGAAAGTGCAGCTTCGTATATTTCCTCTTTTTTATAATTGATGATTTGTTTTGGTTTTACACCAAGGTCAATTAATGCGTTAATACTACTTTCATTTCCGGCTGTAACTACAAAATTTTGAAAGCCATTTGCCAGAAGCAGTTTCACAAACATATTCCCAACTCCGCCAGCAGCGCCTGTAATTAATATGGAATCAGAAAAGCTGGCATTTATACGTTTAAAGGCTTGCAAAGCTGTTAATCCTGCTGATGGAATTGCAGCAGCTTCTTCAAAAGAAATATTCGCAGGTTTATGCACTGCAATTGCTTCGGGAACGCAAATATATTCTGCGTAAGTTCCGTTAAAACCCATACTTCCTGATCCGCAGAAAACAGCATCACCAATTTTAAAATCAGTTACACTTTTACCAATTGCAGACACAATCCCTGAAAACTCCCGACCCAGAATTGGAGAGTGCAAAAGCTTTCTTTCAGATCCGTCTTCCGTCATTTGATAATCAATCGGATTAAAACCTGAAGCTTTAATGTTTACCTGAATCTGATGTTCTTCGGGCTGCGGAATTTCTACATTTTCTAATTGAAATTCCCGGTTTTCCTGTAATACAATTGCTTTCATTTTTATTGCTTTATTATACAAAAGTATAGCTGTTTAATTTTTTAAACACATAGAAACATAGTTTTTCTTTGTGGTAAAAGGCGTTTCACTTGTTTAAACAAACATAACTATGTGTTAGAAACTAGTTTCTTTTTATCAACTTTTATAAAAACTAAAAAAATCTATGTTTCTATGTGTTTAAAAAAATCAATCCAACTTAAACCATTCATTTACTTCTTCAGCTATAGTTTCTTTAATTTCAGGATTTTCAAATTCATTTGTTACTGAATTATATTCGTAATCTTTCTTCCATTTTTTATAATGTAAAGATACTTGTTCAATTGCATAGCAAATAAAATTAAGTTCATCATTTGTCATAATTGGATGCAGCGACAAACGCACCCAGCCTGGTTTATTGCTTTGGTTTCTCTCCAGAAGTTCGTTTGTAATTTGTGCTGATTTCTTTTCGTTTATATTAAACAAATAATGCGCATAAGTACTTGCACATGACCAGCCTCCGCGAACCTGAATCCCGAAACGGTCATTTAAAAGCCTTACGATTAAATTATAGTGAATATCTTCGATTATAAAAGAAACACAGCCGATTCTTTCTGTTTTTAAATCTCCTAAAATTGACAAACCTTTTATTTTTTGGAGTCTTGAAAAACAAAGAGCAAGTAGTTCTTTTTCTCTGTTTTTGATGTTTGCCACTCCCATTTTATCTTTTAATTCTAAAGCTAAAGCAGCTCTTATTACTTGTAGAAAGCCTGGTGTCCCGCCATCTTCTCTAACTTCTATGACCTCGCTATAACAATATCTGCCTAAAGGATTGGTCCATTTTACATTTCCGCCGCCCGGATTATCCGGAAATTCAGATTTATACAATTTCTCATTAAAAACCAAAATACCACAGGTTCCCGGCCCTCCTAAAAATTTATGCGGAGAAAAGAAAATAGCATCTAACTGTTGTTCCGGATCTTTTGGGTGCATATCGATTTTGACATACGGTGCCGAAGCTGCAAAATCAACAAAACAAAGTCCGTCGTTTTGATGCATAATTTTAGCCAATTCATGATAAGGCGTAATAATTCCCGTAACATTTGAACAAGCCGTAAACGAACCTATTTTTAAGCTTCTGTGAGCATATTTTTTAATTTCTTCCGAAAGAATTTTGGGATCAACTAAATTATTTTCATCTGGTGGTAAAATCACAACATCGGCATTAGTTTCATACCACGAAACCTGATTCGAATGATGTTCCATGTGCGTGATAAAAACAACTGGTTTATCATTTTCATCATTCGTTCGCAAAGCCATTATTCTTTGCAGTTTTGATAAAGCGGCAGTCATTCCGCTTCCCGTAGTCACCAAAACATCAGAAGTATTTGCGTTTACTGATTTCTTAATTATATCTCTCGCATATTGATAAGCGTGCGTTGAAGTCTTTCCTGTCTGACTAGAAAGTGAATGCGTATTGGCAATCATTGGACCAATTTTATGGAGCATAATATCCTCAATTGGAGCGTATAATCTTCCGCTGGCAACCCAATCTGCATAAAGCAGGTTTTGATTTCCGTAAACGGATTTAAAACGGTGATCTACTCCTATTGTATTTTCTCTAAATTTAGAGAAGTAACACTCCAATTCAATTGGTTCTGTTGTTGTCTCAATAGCATTCATTTCCTTTATCATTTTAATTAACTAAATTTATTATTGATTGTTTTTTTTAAACACATAGGAACATAGTTTTTCTTTGTGGTAAAAGGCGTTTCACTTGTTTTAACTAATCCCGATAGCTATCGGGACTATGTGTGAAAATCTAGATTTTTTTAAATCTCTTATTTAGAATATAATCTATGTTTCTATGTGTTTAAAAAAATTAATTTGCCTGTCCTAAAAGTGATTTAAGTGTAGTCTGTAATTCTTCTCCGTGAAGGTTTTTCGCAACGATTATTCCTTTTGAATCCACTAAATAATTTCCGGGAATCGCTCTTACACCATATAATTTAGCAATGGCACTGTTCCAAAAAAGTAAATCAGAAACATGAGTCCAGGTCAAATTATCATCCTGAATTCCTTTTATCCAGTTTTCTTTCTTTTTATCTAAAGAAACGCCTACGATGTTAAATCCTTTGTCATGATATTCTTTGTAAACCGCTACAATATTTGGATTTTCTCTACGGCAAGGCCCGCACCATGAAGCCCAAAAATCAACTAAAGTATATCCATTTAAGTTTTCTGAAAGACGAACTGGTTTACCTTGCGGATCATTAGCAGTAAAATCTGGGGCTTTTTTACCAACCGCTAATCCGTCTAAAACAGTAACCAGTTCTTTTAGTTCTTTCACGTAAGTGGTACTTTGCAGACTTTTATCCAGCAAAGCAATGTTTTGAGTGATTTGTTCCGGCGTTAATCTATACGACCAGTTTCTGTACAATACATAAGCCGAAACAATAGATTTAGGATTTTCTGTAATGAACTTACTGATTTCTACATCTTTTGATTTTTTATAGGCATCGAATAAATTCTGAGATTCAGAACCTTCAACTACAGAACTTGTATAATATTTCTTCGGGCTTAATTTTACTGTAATTGGCGTTTTTTCAAGGAAAATATACAATGGCGAATCATCAGTGTTTACACTTAATCCGTATAATTCTGGCGTTTTAACTTTAGTTTTAAAACTAAAACTTCCGTCTTTCACTTTTACCGAATCTATAGTGGTAAACATTTTATTGTGGAATTTTTGCAAATACACATATTGCGCAACTGTATCGACAACAGTTCCTTTTAACTGTAAATTATTTTCTTGCGCCTGAGTTTGTGCAACTCCAAGAAATAAGGCAAAACCTAATAGTATTTTTTTCATTTTATTTTGATTTTAAGGTGATGATATGATTTTTATTATCGTTTAATATTGGGACAAAAGAATTCCTTTAAGCCAATTTATAAAGGCTTTTAGCAAATGATTTTTAAAAAGAAATGAGAGAGAATTTAATGCTTTCGCATTCGGAAACCAGCAAGACTATATTCTTCGAAGATTGAATTCAAAAGTTCGTCACTGTCGTGTAAAAAATGTAGTTTGGTTTTCATTTTAAAAAATAAATAATTTCAACAATGATGATCTTATTCAGATTTGCGACAATCTTTCTTATCTGTCCCGCAAGACGGGAAGGATTTAGCACCTTATTTGGTAACAGGTTGCTAAGACTTCATAGGGCCTACTCCCTCAGTCTTTCTGGATAAGTATCATTCAGAATTTTTCTGTGATACAAATATATATTAATTCTACCAAATTAGTAGTGTTTAAAATTATTTTTTTTGAATTTTATTTGAAAAACATTTTATACAAAATACAAATAATTGATTTTCAAACAATTAAATCAGGATATAATTTTTAATAATTCCTTGTTTTATAATGGAAATTCATACGTTTAATAGAATAAAATTGACTAATTCTGTTTTTTTACTGTAGAAAAAGCATAAAAAAACTCATTCCGTTTTTGAAATGAGTTTGTATTGAAACAGAAATTACCGTACCGTTTGTCATTCCGAGGAACTATGACTTTAATCCATTAAAATGCGCCGTAGTTTCTTCAATCAAAGAATACATCAATTCTTTTGCTTTGGTATGTTTTAAGATTGGCGAAATTTGTCCTCCCCAAAATAATATCATATCCCATTTTTGCTGATCGAGTGCAGCTTTTCTCAACGGAGAAATAAAAGTAGTCTGTAATGGAAAAGGCAGAATGTTCGATTCTTTTCCAATTATATCTTTTGCAATTCGGCTTGTAATGCCTCGACCTAATCTTCCGGTGTATGCGCGTGAAAGCGTTGTATATTTTGCAGCATCAGAAAATAACATTTTTCTGTGAATTGGCAATGCATTCGATTCATCGACAGCTAAAAAAGCGGTTCCTATTTGGGCTGCGCTTGCACCTAATGTTAAGGCTGCGGCAACTCCTTTTCCGTCGGCAATTCCGCCAGCTGCGATGATTGGTGTTTTTATTTTTTCTCGAATTAATTGTAGTAAAACAAAAGTTCCGGTTACAGATGCTTCGGCATTGGTTAAAAAAGAAGGACGGTGTCCGCCTGCTTCAAAACCCGAAGCGATAATCATATCAACTCCTTTACTTTCCAGAAAAATGGCTTCATCAAGTGTTGTAGCAGCACCAACAGTAACAATTCCTAATCTTCTAAACTGCTCTAAAACATCATCTGAAGGAACGCCAAACATAAAGCTAAAAACCTTTGGTTTAACATCTAAAATAACTTGTAACTGGTTTTCAAATCTTGATTGAAACGGCGCTGGTTTTTCCGGTAACGGAATTCCAACTTCGTCATAATACGGTTTAAAAAGGGCTTTTGTTTTTTCAAATTGTTCATTGGTTAAACCTCCATCCGGAATATCATGATCTGAAACCCAAAGATTAATGTTATATGGTTTATCTGTAGCTGCTTTTATTTGTTTATCTACTTCGTAAATTTCCTGTGGACTTAAAGTGTATGCACCGTAACCGCCTAATCCACCAAGATTTGAAACCGTCGCTGTTAATTCTACCGTTGATAAATTAGCCCCAAAAGGGCCTTGCAAAATTGGATAGTCAATTCCTAACAGTTCCTTAGCTTTTGTATTGTACCACATAGCTTCAAAATTTAAGTTATTTATTGGTATCAGTCAACATTTTATTGACGATAAGCCATTTGCCATTAATCTTATGGAAAGATAAAAAATCCCTATAATTAAAGTCGTACATTTTAACATTTAATTCCGCTACAGCGATAGAATTTACAACGCTTATATGCAGAATTTCACCTTTAAAAGGTTTTCCTGAATCCTTTGGACTTTGTCTGTTTTTAACGCCGTCTAAATACAAATCAACGGTTTTAAAATACGGTTGTCCGTTTATATCTCCAAAGAGGAATGTCCCGGGTTGAAAAATACTGCCAAGCAATAATTCATCACCTTCATAAATGCCTTTAAAATAATAGTTTTCTATTGCATCGGTAATAGCCTGAATTTCTATTTGATTTTCCATTTTACTAGTATTTTGAGCTTTTATGCCCTGAAAACTCCAGAGCATAAAAGCAGTTAATAATATAGTTTTCACCTTAATTTAAATTGTGTCCTGCACCTTTTCCGCCATCAACATTTATGATTGATCCGGTAATAAAATTGCTTTTAGCAACTGTGTAGACCATTTCAGAAACATCATCGATCTCTCCTACTCTGTTTAATAAATGCAAACCGGCACTTTGATCTGCGTTATCTCCGTGCATTGGCGTACGAATTACACCCGGAGCAACGGTATTGAAACGAATGTTTTGTTTTCCAAATTCTGCTGCTAACTGAATTGTTAAAGCATGAATTGCACCTTTACTGGCAATTGGAGCCGAAGCCGGCCATCCGCCTAAACCATGATTTACTAATGGTGTTCCGATATTAATTACAACACCGCCTTGTTGTTTCAGCATTTGCGGAAGCACAGATTGTGTAGTGAAATAAGTTCCTTTTAGATTGGTTTTTAAAAATGTATCTAAATATACTTCATCAACTTCTAAAAATGGTTTGCTTGCAAAAATCCCTGCATTATTAACCAATACGTCTACAGAACCAAATTTTTCTAAAGCAATTTTTACCAGTTGTTCTCCTGTTCTTTTATCGCTTACATCTCCGGCAAATAGGGCAAGATTTTCGCCTGCGCCAAATTCATTGAATGTTTTTTCTAATGAAGATGCTGTAACGGAGTTTATAACCACATTATCGCCTCTGTCCAAGAAATATTTAGCGATTCCTTTTCCGATACCAGAAGCTGCTCCGGTAACGATTATTGTTTGTTTTTTCATGATGTTATTTTTTATCGGCTGTAATGCCTTTTTCTCTTAATACTGATACTTGTTCTCCTGCATAACCCCAATCGTCTAATTCAATTTCCTGAATCACAACGTGAGTCAAATGCGGATCTTTATTTAATACTTCTGTAATCAGGTTGGTAATACCGCTGATTAATTCTTGTTTTTGCCCGCGGGTTACTCCTTCGCGGGTCAATTCGATTTTTACGTAAGGCATGATAATTAGTTTTTAGATTCTCCTGTAAAAACAGCTTCGGCAGTGATATTGAAATCTAGCTCAAAGTCGTTGTAGATTAGTGTGTCTCCTAAATCTTTGAAGAAATTTCCTGAACGGAATTTGATATCGTATTTGGTACGATCGATGATCAATTTACCTCCTAATGAAAGAGTATTGTTGTCATTGTTTACTTGTGCTTCAAACCCAACAAGATGTGTGATATCTTTTATAGTCAGGTTTCCTTCAAGATGATACGTTGTGCCTGATATTTCTTTTACACTTAAAATATCTAATGTCGCTGTTGGGAATTTTTCGATAGAGAAAAAATCATCAGATGCAAGGTGTCCTGCAAATTGTGTGTTCGTTGCCGGATCTGTTACATCCAGAATTTTAATGGAAGTGGTGTCGATAACAACATTTCCTCCTTTTATTTTTCCATCATTAAAGATGAAATTACCATTTTTGATACCAATTGTACCATTATGTGCACCAGTAACTTTTCTACCAGTCCATTCTACGCTGCTGTTTGAGCTTACGATTTCAAAATTTATTGTTTCCATTTTTTGTTGTATTTAAAAGTACAGTACAAAGGAACGGCGACTATGGAAATTGGTTACGTGATGTAGATCACATTCTTATTTTGGAGGTTCAAAGAGGCAAAGGTTCAGAGGTGCAAAGGTTTTTCTATAGAGACCGAATAAAAACATAGCCTGTGGTTTCAACCACAGGGACGCAATATATAAACACAATCTAAATCCCCGTGGTTGAAACCACAGGCTATGTTTTTACAGCGGTAAAATCAAATAAAATAATCTGCTAATCTGTAAAATCTGCGAGAAACAAAATCTGCGCAAAACAAAAAAAAACCGTAAAATCCGTGGGCTAAAAAAACTAAGAATTATAAAGTCGGCTCAAAGTTTCTCTCGAAACTCCTAAATAAGCTGCAATTAAATGTTTTGGAACTAAATTGTATAATTGAGGATATAAAGCCAAAAGTTCTTCGTAACGTATTTTGACATTATTATTCATAAAAGATAAAAGTCTTTTTTGAGAAGCGATATAACCTTTATTAGTTCTCCAACGAAAAAAATGTTCCACCTGATGAAATTCGGCGCAGAGTTTTTCGCGGTCACTGTTAGAAAGGCAAAGAACTTCGGCATCCGTAATGCAATCCACATTTATAGCAGCCGGAGTTTGGTTATAAAGTGCATTATAATCAGATGTCCACCAAGTTGGCATCGCAAACTGTAAAATGTACATTTTAATTTCATCATTAATATAAAAAGCCTTTAAACAACCCGAAATCACAAAATACTCACAATCGACTTTATCGCCTGCGCTGATAATTGTTTGACCCTTTTTAAAAGATAAGGATTTGAAATGCGAAAAGAAATAATCAAACTCTTCCTCTGTCAGCGAAACTGTTTTGGCGATATGTTCTTTTAAAAGTGTTTTGGCTTCCATTTTAAATGGTGACTATTGGGTTTGAAAATCTTTTGTAAAGTTATAAAATCAAATGAACTTATTGATTGTCTATTTCGGATTTGAATTTGTCCGTTTCACCAAAATTTGAATATGAAATCAATTGCTGTTGCCGCAAATTTGTCCTGTTTAACAACTTAAAATTTAAAATCATGAATGCAAAAACAACAAAAATTATTTATTGGACAGGAATTATTTTAACTTCTTTATGGTTTGGTGCCAGCGGATTTTTTGAATTGACAACCAACAAATTGGTTTGGGAAATTACACAGCTTCTAGGTTATCCGGCTCATTTTATTTACATCCTTGGTGTAATGAAAGTTTCAGGCGTCATCACATTATTAATTCCGAATAAATTATTACGATTAAAAGAATGGGTATTTGCCGGAGTATTTTTTGACATTATTTTCGCTTTCTTTTCAAAACTAGTTGTATTAGGTTTCCCTGCAACTATTGATGCTATTATTGCTTTTGTGATGGTAAGTGTTACTTATATAATGTTTAGAAGATTATATAGTGTAACTTATACAGCACGTTAATTTTTTTTGTCACAAAGACACAAAGGCATTAAGTTTTATTTCACGCAGATTAAGCAGATTGGACAGATTATTAAAAAAATATCTGCTCACATCTGCTTAAATCTTTTTAAATCTGCGTGAAAAAAATCCCATTAATCCTTTTAATCTGTGGCAAAAATAAAACTTAGCGCCTTTGTGTCTTCGCGGCAAAACACCTTTGAGCCTTAAAACAAATAAATTTGAGCTTTTCAACAAAATAATAACCTTCATTCCCGCCGTAAATTTGTAATGAACTTAAAAACACAATTACAATGAACAAAATATGGTTTATTACAGGAAGCTCTCGAGGATTAGGACGTAATCTTACTGAAGCAGTTTTAGAAAGCGGAGACAAAGTAGCAGCAACTGCACGAGACATTAATCAGTTAAAAGATTTAAAAGAAAAATTTCAGGATCAGATTCTGCCTTTAAAATTAGATGTTACCAATTATGATGAAGTTCATCAGGCCGTAAATAAAGCTGTTGAGCATTTCGGAAGAATCGATGTATTGGTTAACAATGCCGGATTCGGAATTATTGGTGCTGCAGAAGCGTATACAAGTGAACAAGTTAGAAGTCAGTTAGAAACTAATTTATATGCGCCTATTGAAATTACACGCGCCGTTCTGCCTTTTATGCGTAAACAAGGTTTTGGCCGAATTTTACAAATCAGTTCTGTTGGCGGACGTGTTGGGAATCCGGGTTTAACAATGTATCAGGCTGCGAAATTTGGTTTAGGCGGATTTACTGAGGCTTTGGCCAAAGAAGTTGCTCCGCTTGGAATTTTGGTTACGAGCGTTGAACCAGGCGGATTCCGCACGGATTGGGCAGGCGCATCGATGACGTATGCCGAAGATATTGAAGGCTATGAAATGGTGAAACAACGTACCGATTTCTTTAAAGGTGGAAATTTTGTTCCGGTTGGAGATCCTGAAAAAGCGGCTAAAGTGATGGTTGATCTGGCTTCACATCCAAATCCGCCTGTACATCTTGTTTTGGGAAGTGAAGCAATTGGAATTTTACAAAATGCTGATAAAAACAGAACGGAAGAAATGGAGAAATGGATGAATGTAAGTTTGTCTACAGATCATGAAGATTCTGGAAGTTTTTTTGATTCAGCTCAGGGAAAATGGTATACTGGTAAGAAATAAGCATTATCAATGGTTAATGAAACACATAGGGACATAGTTTTTCTTTGTCTATAAAGGCGTTTCACTTGTTTTGAACAAACATAGTTTGATACTCTCTCGCAGATTTTGCAGATTACACAGATTAAATAAAAAAAAATCTGCTTGATCTGCTAAATCTGCGGGAAAAATTATTTTAAGTTTTTTGTTTAAAACACAAAACTATGTGTGAAAATCTAGATTTTTTAAAAATCTCTTATTTAGAATATAATCTATGTTTCTATGTGTTTAAAATATTCTCCAACTTTAATTTTTATAAATTTGTGATATGAACGATTCAAAAATAAATCAGAAAACCTCGCCTATTGCGTATTCCTGTTATTACACACAAAATCGCGAAGGCGAGCAATTTGCTGCACAACATGTTTTGAGTTTTCAGATTTCGGGAATTCTGACTTTAAATAACGGGAATAAAGAATATGTTTTTAACCCAGGCGATTTTAGATTTATCCGAAGAAATCAGCTCATTAAATTCATCAAACAACCTGATCCGAATACGGCTTTTCAGTCTATTTCTATTTATCTGACTCAGGAAGCACTTCGTGATTACTCTATACAATACAATCAGAAAACAAGTTTAATTAAAAGTCCGGAAACGGAAATGGTTTTACAATTAAAAGAAGTGCCGTTATTGAAAAGCTTTATGAATTCGCTGATTCCGTATATCAACGAAGATCATCTTATTACCGAAGATCTTCAGACTTTAAAAGTAAATGAAGCCATTACGATTTTACTGCAATGCAATCCGGAATTAAAAGATATTTTATTTGATTTCAACGAACCCGGAAAAATTGATTTGGAGGCATTTATGAAAAAGAATTTTCATTTTAATGTTCAATTAGATCGTTTTGCTTATTTAACGGGAAGAAGTCTGGCTACTTTTAAAAGAGATTTCCAGCGTATTTTTGATCTTTCCCCAAGTCGATGGCTCATTCAGAAAAGATTACAGGAAGCGTATTATCAAATTAAAGAAAAAGGAAAAACACCTTCGGAAGTTTATTTAGAAGTAGGTTTTGAGGATTTATCGCATTTTTCGTTTGCTTTTAAGAAACAGTTTGGGTTGCCTCCTTCTAAGGTTTAGTTTTTTTGTTTCAGGTTTCAGGTTTCAAGTTGACTTGGTTTGTCATTTCGAGGAACGAGAAATCGCACGCGAAACTCGCCAAAGATTGGAGAATTACTGTGTGGAATATCTAGTGCGATTTCTCGTTCCTCCTTTAGA
>NZ_CAIJDE010000040.1 GCF_903819335.1 Flavobacterium panici
AAAGTCCTACTATTGTAAACCAATAGCAGGACTAAAATATAGTTGTAAATCTATTTTAGGATTAAGTGTAAATATGTAAACTTTTTTTAGGACGAGACAAGATTGCGTTCACGAGCGAGATGCTTACGCTAGTAGAGCACAAAGCTTATTTGACTTTTTTGTAAATTTTATACAATAAGTATACTATTGCTGCCAAAAAACATATATAAAATATTTGCCAAATTAGCAATGATATTGAGAAGTCATTAATTGTTACATCTTTCATAATTATATAGTTTAAAGTCTTTTACCTGTAATTATTTCGCCAGTCTTATTATTAATTAAATGATCCATTAATTATTCTATCATTTTTTTAATTTAATTTAGGCACTATAACATCAAGATGCTGTTTTTCTTGCCAACGCTATGGCATAAACCGAAGATATTATAAATAGAACTAACGGGATTACAAAAGCAGTGTTTATCCTGTGGTAATTGTACAGTATTCCTGTGATGTAAAACATTATAAAAAATAAGATTACAAAACAGCTCAGCAAAATTTTATAATTTCTGCTTCTTAAAAATAAAACAAGCAGACCAGATGTAGGAATGACTATTAATCCTTGCCAAAGTATTGACGACGTGTTATTAAAGAGGTCGTACAAAAACTGGCAGAAATATATAATTAAAAGAATAAAATTTGGTACTCCATTCTCTTGAACGCCATAAGTTATTAAAAAAGATAGCACGGCGATGAATTTTATAACTTTCAAATTTATAGACATGAATTTTTTGTTTAGGTGTGTTATTGATATCTCGCTGGCGCAAGTCCCCATTTAGAAGTATGAATACTCCCAGTCTACCTCATAGCCCTAGGACATTCTAGGGCTATTATTAGTATGATTTAAACTTCTGAAACTAGTATTAAAATGTTATTTTCTTAAGTAATGATATAAAAGATGTAAAACATAAAATACAAAAGCAAACAAAAAGACAAATGTTGCTACTGGGATATAAGTTAGCACGTAATAAGTATCGTGGATATTAACATCTAAACAATATTTAGATGGATAAATACAACCATAAATCAGCAATGCGCCTCCTAAAATCAGAAGGAAATAAATAATGTATTTCATAATCTAGTGTAATATTCATCTAAAAAAAACGCATTAAAAAATGTAAAATCTCCAAATGGGATAAATCCTCTGCTAATCTGCGGAAGTTTGTAGTTCAATAATTCTGTAGGGAACTTTGAAATTTGGTATTTTTTTTCAACTAATTCATTAATTTTATGAATTTCATCAGCATACAAAACTTCAAGATTTTCATTTTTATATGGTTTTTCAATCCATTTTCCAAGACTTAAATCAACTTTTGCATCTAGAACATAACATGTAAAATATGGGCACAAAACACTTATGTTTAAACAAATAGAATGAAGATTTTTATCATTCATTTTGGTAAGTTGTAAATTGAAGGCTCTATCACAAGAACTAAACAAAGTTGCATCATGAAAATTCATGTTTAAGTTTATTGCTTTGAAATCTTCTATTAATTCAGTAAAACAGCCTTCATTTCGATGCTTGTTCTCAAAAAAGATTAATGTTTTACATAAATTTTTATGCTCATAACTTTCGTTATATTTTTCCAATTCACTTAGTTCCGAAATATTAGACGGATAATTTGAATTTGAAATATTTTTTAAAATTTCGATTATCATAATATATTTAATTACAATTGCTTGGAAAAAACCAATTATTTCGATATTCAGTTGGTGGGACTGTGCTGACAGGATTTAGTACTAATCTACTTCCGGGAACCATAAATTCAAATTCATCTTTCAATGTTTTTCTAAAAAATTGATCTACCATTAATTCAGTTGCAGGAATAGCTTTATAATAATTTTTTGTTTTTTCCATTGCTGTGTTTACCGCCTTTGCGGCAATACTAGCTGCTATTCCAGAAGTAATGTCTGTATTTCCTATTGATGTATTTGTAGGCATTTGAAAAGATACTGCTTGTGGTAATACGATTGTTTCCGTACTAGTGCGTAACGGGGTTAAAGATTGAATTATTACAATATTAAATCGAATGTTTTTCACAGCAGCTTCTTGCCAAGGTACACCATTTAATTTTATAAAATTAAAGCTAGAACAATCAGGATAAACATCTTTAATGTCAGATCCACTACTTCCACCAGTACCTCCTCCACTTTTAGGAGTACTTGAATTCCCACTTGAACCTCCATCTCCACCAAATGCACCAGCAATGCTAAAGTCCCTAGGAGCTGGAGCAGGAGATTTCTGCGTAACAATAACGTTATTTAATGGAATTGCCGCAGTTCCTCCTCTCTGTAAGGTGTCGTCACGTTCTCCACCATAATTAGCGCTCTCATCAAACATTTCTATCATCTTAGATGTCGAGCTATGTTTGTGATCTTTGTCAAATAACATTATCACATCTTGTACATCTTCAATAACAAGACCTTCTTTTAATTTCGCCCTTTTAAAAAGCCTTTTTTAAAATCCCAATGAATGATATAACCGCTAAAAAAAGTTAAAACCTCAAACCCTTGCTTTTTTTGCGCATCATCAATTTTGTCTTGCGACTCTGGAAATCTCTCCTGTATTAGAGCCTGATACTTTGATCCCGATTCATACAAATATAACATTTTCTGTCCTTTGTAATCTGGATCTTCGGGGTTATCCTTAATAGGTACAGTGATTCCTGTAGAGTTATCACTCAGTTGGATTACTTTGGCATTTTCCCAATAGTAATCAAGATTTCTAAATGCTTTATTAAATTCTCCTTCTTCTGATTTATTGGTTGTGGAGTTTGATTTGTAGTTTTCAAACCAATTTTTAGCCTGACCAATTTTAGCATTTTGACTTATTAATTGACCTGTGTCATTTTCTTCATTGTCACAGCCAGCAGTTAAAATAATAGTACCAAAAACCAAAAAAGGCATTAGTACTTTTTTTAATCTTTTCATAATAAAATAGTTATAAGGTTAGTATTCTTAAAACTAACCCTTCGAAAAACTATTCAACTACCATATAAGTCATTTAAATATCAGAATAAGACATTTTTTTATTACGGAAATATCTGTTTCAACTTTGACATAATCTCACGCGGCAATCGCATTTAAAAGATTTTGTTAGATATTTAGTAATTTTTTGTTTTTAACTATTTCATGTCTCAAAAATCGTACTTTTGTTTTGATAACTAAATGATACAAATCATTGAAAAATGTATCATACATAGCAAATATATTTTTTACATATTGATTGTTGTGAACCTTAATATTATCTTTGACTTATGAGCACATTTACAAAACCAAACCATATAGGGCGAAAAATAAGCCGAATTCGTGAACTTAGAGATATGAAGCAGGAAGCCTTGGCGCAGGCTTTAGGAACGAGCCAGCAAACCATTTCAGCTTTAGAAAATAGCGAAGAGATTGATGATGAAAAGCTAAAACAAATTGCAAAAGCTCTAGGAGTAAGCCTTGAAGCGCTTAAAAATTTTTCAGACGAAGCGGCAATTAATTTTTTTAATAATTTCTATGATAATAGTGGAAGTCATGGTACTAATTTCGGAACCAATAATACCTGTAATTTTAATCCACTAGATAAGCTAGTTGAAGCTTACGAAGAAAATAAAAAGCTTTACGAACGTTTGGTTCAAGCTGAAAAAGATAAAGTTGAGTATTTAGAAAAATTATTGAAGGATAAATAATTGTTCTTTTTACAATATAAAAGCCTAATAAATTTTAATGTTTATTAGGCTTTTTTACAGAATTAAAAAATTGCATTTTTTTAAAAGAACTGAAAATATTATTAAAAATGACACAAACCGACAAGATTAGAATTAAAGTTTTAAATTATTCCCTAAGTCTTGAAAAAGTTGCAAGCTATATATTGGGTTTTATCTTAGATATTGAAGATGTTAATTTATCAAAAAGCTTTGGTAATACTTCTAATTCACTATCATTTAATCAAAAAGTTAATTTACTATTAGATTATGGGGCAATAGAAAAAAACGATAAGATTAAACTTGATTTAGCTATGAGTATTCGAAACCAGTTTATGCATAATCTTAAATGTGAAACATATCAATATGCATTTAATTGCCTAGATGGAGCTGAAAATAAAATAAAGAATTTGTATCCTGATTTATTTGCAAATGAGGATAATGAAATAAATTTAGAAGAATGCACCGAGAAAATTTTTACAGATTCATTTGTTATATTAGGCTCAATGAAAGGTGGTGTAGAACGAAAAATTGAATTATTAAGTTCGAGTTCATTTAATAAAAAACTAGTTGATTCATTTAAAAATAATAGTAAAGAAAAGTTTGAAGAATTATTAACCGAAATTCTTAATAAAGAACTTAATTTTCAGAATGAAGAAATTTTGGTTAATAGAATCACAAAACTTTTTACAGAAATTTTGGTTGGCTCGGTAGAAAAAATTAGTAAAACAAAAGAACCTTTACAATAGAATAGCTTGATTTATATAGTATATTGAGTAATTTTAATGCTTATTAGTTTTTAAAGAAAATATTTCTGTATTATCGGTTACCCATTTTTTATTATCACCTGTAATAAGACTTGTGAATTTCCCATTGATGAACACAATTTTTTTAATTTTTCCTTTTTCTGTTATTGTATCATTTTCGATATAAATTGGTTTTTTCAATTCATTTATATATTAAATTTTTTGGAGTAGGTCAATGAACTTGTAGTAATATCCAAAATTTTAAAATCCTTTTTATACGTAAGATCCAAGTAGATATAATCATCTTTAAAATTAAAATTATATATAAGAGCATTCTGACATTCTAAATGTTTAAGAGGAGTAATCTGTGAATAATCAACAATTACTTCTTCAAAATCTGATAAAAAAATTGTATCGTTAATTTTTGAAACTTTATCTTTTACTAGAATATCAGATTTACCAGAATAAAAACCTAGCTCATTTTTGTTTATCTTTTCGATCTTACATTTCTCGGATGAACAAGAAATCAAAATAAAATTAATTACCAGAAGCGTTACCTTTCTTATTTCCATCTACTTTTTTGTTTTTCTTTTTTGTTCGCTAGCGAGACTAATTATTCACTATCCTCATTTTTTATGCCTTTAAGCAAAGCATAAATTGCCATTGAATGTCCTTGGCCTAAGTCAAAGTCATTTTTAAGCCAGTTTACAATATCTCCAGCTTTTACTTCTGGTTTTAATTTTCCCTCAGTTGTAAATCCTTTTTGTTCTGCTAAAGTTTTAAACTCGGCTGGACCATTTCCTGTTTTTTCTTTAATTGTTTTTAAGTATCCTTGAAATGACATAATATTAATTTTAGTTAGTTAAAGTATTTGTACCGAAAATACAATAAATGTTTAATTGGTTTTAACTTTTCAAATGTCTAATATAATTATCAAGTAAACCCTGAATTTGCTGACTGGCAACAGGATTAGCAGAATGAACATTGAATTTTAAGTTTTGTAAATCTATTCCAGATTCATAAACCAGCCATTTGGCGCAAGCGTAACCATCTTCAGCAACTTGATCATTTTCATCAAGACCTAAATCATTATCAAAACTAATTAGCGCAGGAAGTCCTTTTTCAAGAATAACTTTTTTAAAATCATGGGAATTTCTAACCACAACGAAATCATCATTGGTCAGTTTTTTGTAAATCATATTTACGTCTCTAATATCGTCGAGAAAGAGTTTGTATGTCATTTTAAAGTTTTAAAAATTATTGAATATTTTGTCATTTCGACGAAGGAGAAATCGCACTAGAAACTCGACAAAGATTGGCGATTTTCTTTGTAGATTAACGAGTGCGATTTCTCCTTCGTCGAAATGACAAACTTTGAGCAAAAACTTTGACAAAGTTCTACACACAAAGCTTTGCGTTCTTAACGTTTTTTAAAAACACTCAAAATCAAAAAAAACTTAGCGCACTTTGCGTTAAAAAATATCGGCAAAATAAAAAAACTAAAGCACCCGATAAACAGGATACTGCATATGCGCCTTTTCATAATAAACAGAATGCTTGTAAATCCAATCTAATTGCGCTTCAGAGTTTTTAGCAAATTCAGCATCAGTTTGTTTTTTAGATTCTAGTTCGGCTTTTAGAGCAGGATTTTCTTTTAAAAGATTTGCTGCAGTATCTTCAAAAATATATTCAGAATAATGTTCTTTTTGCTGTAAAATAGGATCAAAGAAATTCCAGTTAAAAAATGAATCTACGCCTTCTGGTTCAAAAGCTTCTACAAGATATTTTACACCTTTTTGGTTGGTTGGAACAATGTAATCTCCTTTGGCGAAAGCCATTTTAACGATTTTAGAAGTTACGGTTGTATTTCGATGTGCATAATGTCCTTCGTAAGCAGACGGAACGGTTTTAAAATCGGCAATTCTGTAACTTTCTACTTCAATAATCGTGTCGTTTTTAAGCTGCGAAAAGCTGATATTATTGTTTTTCAAAAGATCAATAATATTCCAATAACCTCTCGGAATAACATAAGCCGTAGGAATCACAACTTCCTTAACCGATTTAAATTCTTTGATATACGGAACGTCTTTTTTGTACGGTTTGCTTCGGTCGTAATACAAACGATTTCCAGTTGTGGCGTCGCTTTTTTTGTAACCTGCTTCATATCCTAAAAATGAAAATGTAGTGGCTTTTGTGCTGTCTAATTCCCATTTTAAAGTATACGATTTTTTAGGTTGATATTGCTCTAAGTTTTTTACTCGAAGTTCTTTGATTTTCTGATAATTTGCATCGGTAAAATCCAAAGTCGATTTCATGTATTCGTATGTCATTTTTACACGCTCGGCATATTTTTTCAGCATGTGCGTTTCAACCACAAAACCAATCGTATTAAATAGGGAAGTGTAACCCGTTGTATATCGCGGACTATCAACAAACTGCCCAAAGCCTTTGTCTGGAGTATCTTTAAAAGAATCTACATAAGGCGTAGTTTCGATTTTCTTTTTCTGCAAATCTTTTACCAAAGCCGGCATCATTTCGTTGTTCATAAAATCGCCCAAAACAGTTCCCAGTTTATTATGCTGTGTCATAATATAAGTCAGCTTGTATTGATAATCAGATCCGTTGCTTACGTGATTGTCAATAAAAACATCGGCATTTATTTTTTGGAAAATCTCGACAAAACTTTTTGTATTTCTCGTATCCGATTTCATTAAATCACGATTCAAATCGTAGTTTCTGGCATTTCCTCTAAAACCGTAAATTTCTGGCCCGTCCTGATTTGCACGCGTTGTCGAATTACGATTTAAAGCACCGCCAATATTATAAACCGGAATGCAGACTAAAACAGTATTTTTTGGAGCTTTCAGTTTTCCAATTGCTAAATCTCTGTAAAATTGCATTGTTGCGTCGATTCCGTCCGGTTCTCCGGCGTGGATTCCGTTATTTACAAAAAGAACTGCTTTTGTTTTTTGAATTTTATCAAAATCAAATTCCTTGTCAGGATTGAAAGTTACCATGTGCAAAGGTTCACCAGAATCTGTTAAACCCATTTCTTTAATTTGAATCGTTGGAAAATCATTCGCTAAAAGCTTAAAATAAGCAATAGTTTCGGGATAAGATGCGGATTGATTTCCGTTTCCTTTTTCAAAAAAGGTATCGTATTTTTTATTGTTTTGAGCAGAAATGGTAAGCGTAAAAAGTGAAATGATAATGGTAAAAAATCTCATGATTTGGGTTTTTAATAGAAATCAAATATAGAGAAATTTAGATTTAAAGTTAGCCACGAATTTCACGAATTAGCACGAATTAATTTGTGGAAATTCGTGAAATTCGTGGCAAAAACTATTCAATCGTAGCTGAAAACTGTGACTGCGGCTGTAAACTGAATACTAAAAGCTGTACACTGCCAACTATTTTCTCTACTTTTGCAAAATGAATAAAAAACACCATTCTAACAATATACTTTCGAATTTAGGGATTGAGAGCCTAAACGAAATGCAGGAAACAGCGCAGGACCTAATCCTGAACGATAACAATGTTTTGTTACTTTCTCCAACGGGATCTGGAAAAACACTTGCTTTTTTACTTCCTGTTTTAGAATTATTACAGCCTGAAATTTTATCGGTTCAATGTTTAATTTTAGTTCCGTCGCGCGAACTTGGACTGCAGATTGAGCAGGTTTGGAAAAAAATGGGAACGCAGTACAAAGTAAACATTTGTTACGGCGGACATTCGATCGATACTGAAATCAAGAATTTAAGCAATCCTCCAGCAGTTTTAATTGGAACGCCCGGAAGAATCGCTGATCATATTGACAGGGATACTTTTAGAACAGATAAAATTCAAACGTTGATTTTAGACGAGTTTGATAAATCGCTTCAACTTGGGTTTCACGAGCAAATGTCTTTTATTATTGCAAGATTACCGAAAGTAAACAAAAGAGTTTTAGTGTCTGCAACGTCTGATATTGAGATTCCGAAATATACAAGAGTTGTAAATCCAACGGTTTTGGATTTTATTGTAGAAGAAGAGGAAAAGGCAAATCTTTCTATGAAAATGATTGTTTCGCCTTCTAAAGATAAATTAGAAAGTTTATTCAATTTAATTTGTTCTTTAAAATCACAGGCGGCTATTATTTTTTGTAACCATCGTGATGCTGCAGAACGTATCAGCGATACTTTAAACGAAAAAGGAATTTACGCCACATATTATCATGGCGGAATGGATCAGGACGAACGTGAGCGTGCTTTGATTCAGTTTAGAAACGGAAGTATCAGTTACCTTATCACGACAGATCTTGCTGCGCGTGGATTGGATATTCCGGAAATGAAACACGTTATTCATTATCATTTACCTTTAAAAGAAGATGAATTTACACACCGTAACGGACGTACAGCGCGTATGCAGGCAACGGGAACGGCATATATTATTGTTCACGAAAGCGAAAAACAATTAGATTACATCGATTATGGTATGTCTGTTTTGGATGTGAAAAATGTGACATCTCTGCCAAAACCACCAGAATTTCAAACTATTTATATCAGCGGTGGAAAAAAGACAAAACTGAATAAGTTCGATATCGTAGGTTTCTTTTCTCAAAAAGGAAAACTGGAAAAAGATGATTTAGGTCTTATCGAAGTAAAAGATTTTGTTTCGTTTGCGGCGGTAAAGTTTGGAAAAGTAAAAGAGCTTCTGAAAAATATAAAAGACGAAAAAATGAAGGGCAAGAAGTTTAAAATTGAAGTTGCCCGAAATGTCATAAAGAAAGAAGAAGAGAAAAATAAGAAATTTTAGGCTTTTTGAGATAGTTTTAGAAAGTTAGAATTGTGTTTATACTTCTGTATATCAGGTTTTTATTGTTTATTGAACAACATTAACAATTTTGTGTTAAAAAAATAATGAATTGATAGCTGTTTTTTCAATATTTCTGTGTTTTTTTGTTGCAGTAAAATTGTAAACCCCAAATCCACTATGAAAAAGATTATTACCATTGCCATTTTGTTCTTTAGTTTTGTTTCGTTTGCACAAATTAAAGTTATTGAAACAGTTCCTGTAGAGAAATTAGGAAAAGTAAATAACAACTACATTCAGAAAATTGGAGACGAGTATACTGTGTACTACACAAGTATTTTAAACGATGATGATTCTTCTCCGTTAAGAAAATTTTCTTTTAAAAACGTTAATAATGATTATACTAACCTATATAACATTATTATTGGCGGTTTTACAGCGAGTCCGTTATATGACATTAAATTAGAGTTACCAAACAACTACATTTGGTTACACTACACAGGAAATGTTGTTCCAGACAAAGCTACAGTTCAATTTATGGTTTCAAGCAAAGATAGAGACGCAGCAACAAACAGCGTTTCTGAGCCATTAGTTAAAGATCAAATCAGCAAATTATTCCAAAAGTAATTTGTTGTTAAAAACAATATATTGAAAAAGGCCGTTCAGTTTTTGAACGGCCTTTTTTAGTTTACAGTTTTCGGTCTCAGTTTACAGTTTTACTTGACTGAAAACTGCGACTGCGACTGAAGACTTATATCTTTTTCACGTATTGTGTAATAATAACAATTTGCTGTCCATCGACTTTTCCTTCGATATATTCGGCGTTTTCGTGGTCTAGACGAATATTTCTTACGGCAGTTCCTTGTTTGGCTACCATACTTGATCCTTTTACTTTTAGATCTTTAATCAAAACGACAGAATCTCCGTGTTGTAAAACAACGCCGTTACTATCGCGGTGAACCAGTTTGTTTTCGTCATCTTCGCCTTCACCAGTTGCTTGTGCCCAAGCCATTGTATCTTCGTCTAAATACATCATATCCAGTAATTCCTGAGGCCAGCCTGCAGAACGTAAACGGCTTAACATTCTCCAGGCAACAACCTGAACCGGAACGTTTTCATTCCACATGCTGTCGTTAAGACATCTCCAGTGATTTAAATCAACATTATCAGGATTTTCAATTTGGTCAATACAGGTATTACAAGCTAATATAGCTTCATCAATACCGCCTTTTTGAGTTGGTAATACTTGATATACTTTTAGGTTTTCTTCGGCGCCGCAAAGTTCACATTTAGATCCGCTTCGTTTGCTTAATTCTCTTTCGATGCTCATTATTTATTGTTTGTTTTAAAAATGCGAAATTACTTATAATTTGCTTCGCTTGCAAGTTTATGGATTTTGATGTTTTTTATTAAAATGATTTAGAATATTTTATTTCAGGAGGTAATATAATAACCATAGAATAGAAAAGATTATTCCAATTATTAAGATTCTGTTTCCATGTTTTCGGTCTTCTTTTGAATAAGTATAAACTCGATTTCCGTTTGGAAGTGCTTTTTTATAAGTTAATAGATGCCAACCAATAAATAATGCCCATATTCCTCCAAAAAATGCAGAAATATATCCCAAGATTAA
This sequence comes from Flavobacterium panici, assembly GCF_903819335.1. GTDB lineage: Bacteria > Bacteroidota > Bacteroidia > Flavobacteriales > Flavobacteriaceae > Flavobacterium > Flavobacterium panici. The sequence goes on from NZ_CAIJDE010000040.1 coordinate 10,903, forward strand.
AAAACCTTTATGATTTTCTTCTGGTTTAGATAATTCTAATATTCTTTGTTCTTCAATCTTTTTAATTCTTTCTTCGCTAACATCTATGCCTTTTTCTTTCAGGAGTTTTTTTGCAAGAGTAACATCAAATTTGTTCCATTCGTCACTTTTTGAAACTACCTCTATTAATTCCTCGTCTGAAAAAGTAAAAAGATAATAGTCTTTTTCAATTTCATTTATCTCTTTTTCAGATTTTTTAAGTAATATTTCGTTGGCTTTTTTAAAGTCTTCTTTCTTAATTTTTAAACAATACTCCGTACCAAAACCATTATTTGCAAAAGTGGGATCAAAACTTAATGAGTTATTTTCTAAAAGATATTCAATATTCGTTTCTTTTAATATTTGCCCAAGTTCTTCCGCAGAATGTTTATCGTTGAATTTTTCAAAAGTTATAAATTCTTCTGTCATAAATGTATTTCTTCTTTATTTCTGTACCCTAACCGCATCCGGAACCAATAATTCATATTCACCGCCATTTCGTAATACATCACGAACGATACTTGAACTGATATAAGATGTTTTTGCTGCAGTTAATAAAAACACTGTTTCGATTTTAGAAAGGCGTCTGTTTGTGTGAGCAATGGCTTTTTCAAATTCGAAATCGGCAGGGTTGCGCAAGCCTCTTAAAATGAAATTGGCTTTTAGTTTTTTGGCTAAATCTATAGTTAATCCTTCATAAGTGATTACCGAAATTTTTGGTTCATCTTTGAAGGTTTCTTCAATAAAGCGTTTTCTTTCTTCAAGTGAAAACATGTATTTTTTTTCGGCGTTGACACCAATGGCAATTACGATTTCATCAAATAAAGAAATTCCTCTTTTGATGATATCTTCGTGTCCAAGTGTAATAGGGTCAAAAGAGCCCGGAAATATTGCTTTTCTCATTTTTTTTGAGGTTCTAAGGTTCAAAGTTGCAAAGGTTCAAAGTTTTTAATTGTGTTGAAGCTTTGCTTTGGAATTTGGAATTTATCCCAAAACTTCGGGATTGGAATTTATTTAAGTTATTCTAAGTGTTTTTATTGCCGAAACCCATTCGTCTTTTTTACAGATTTCGCAGTTTGTGGTTCCTTTTTTAACTTCTTGTGTATGACCGCAGAAAGTGCAGGCGTAAATTCCGTCTGTTGAAATTATTTTACTTTTTTTATTGAACAAAGCCGGTAAAATAGGTAAGCCGTATTTTACATCTTTTTCTTCATAGAAAAATACACTTATTTCGCCGCTTGGTTCAATAAAGGCATGTTTTACCTGTCCTAAATGTTCGATTGATTTTACGCGGAGTTCTGAGAAAAATTCGTCTTGTGCTAAAGTTTCTTTTTTAAAACTCGTTATAGAAAATTTTCCGTCGTTAATTAAACATTCGGTTTTGCCTTCTATAAACTCTTCAAATTTTTTGCTTTTTCCGGTAAGCCATGTTACAGAACGATATAAAATGATAATTACCAAAAATACAATGGCTGCAGGTGCGATTCCAACATCTTCATAAAACATTGGGTCGCCGGCAGCAGAACCTAATGCAATGATAATTACGGTTTCGAAAATCGATAATTGTTTTACACCTCTTTTACCGGCCAGTTTTAACGTTAGCAGTAAAATAGTAAACATTACTGTTGAACGAAATATTACTTCCAAAAGGAAAACTTGTGGCAGTTCATTAAAAAATAGTCTATTCCATTCGAAGATTTCTTTCATTTTTTTAGGTGCTAAGGTTCTGAGATTCTAAGTTACTAAGTTTTTTGGAGATTTCTTGAGAAGGACTTCGACTTCGCTCAGTCTGACAGTTGTATAAATTAAAAAATAAAGGTGCTAAGATCTTAGAAACTTAGCACCTTAGTATCTTAGGAACTATGCCAAAGCTAGTTCAATCGCATTTGTAAATAATTCTTCCAGAGAAATTCCGGCTGCTTTTGCTTGCTGCGGAATCAAACTTTCGGTTGTTAAACCCGGAATTGTGTTCATTTCCAGCATATATGGTTCATTGTCTACAATGATGAATTCGCTTCTTGAGAATCCTTTCATTTTTAAGACTTCATAAGCACGTTTTGCCGTTTCTCCCACTTTTTTTGTCAGTTCGTCAGAGATTCTGGCAGGTGTGATTTCTTGTGATTTTCCTTCGTATTTAGCTTCGTAATCGAAGAAATCATTGTCAGATACAATTTCGGTAATTGGTAAAACGATAACTTCTCCTTTGTAATTAATTACGCCTACAGAAACTTCAGTTCCGTCAAGGAAACTTTCAATAATAATTTCGTTGTCTTCTTTATAAGCTACTTCAATTGCAATTGGAAGTTCGGCTTCGCTTTTTACTTTTGAGATTCCAAAACTTGAACCCGCTTTGTTTGGTTTTACGAAACATGGCAAACCTACTTTTTTAACGATTTCCTGCGTATTGATTTCGTCACCTTTGTTTAAGTAATAAGAAATAGCGGTTTTGATTCCGTATGGTTTTAAAACAGATAATAAATCTCTTTTATTAAATGTCAATGCCGATTGGTAATAATCGCAAGACGATTGCGGAATGCCTAATAATTCAAAATAAGCCTGCATTAATCCATCTTCGCCCGGAGTTCCGTGAATGGCGTTGAAAACACAGTCAAATGTGATTTTTTCTCCATTTACCGTAACAGAAAAATCATTTCTGTCAATTGGGAATTCGGCGTCGTTTGCGTCTACATAAACCCATTTTTCTTTGAAGATATGAATTCGGAATCCGTTGTATTTTGTTTTGTCAAGATATTGGTAAACAACGTTTCCGCTGATAAGCGAGATTTTGTATTCGCTTGAATATCCGCCCATGATGATGGCAATGTTTTTCATTTATATGTTTTGTTTTATATTTTGTTTCAGGTTTTCTTTGTTTCAGGTTTCAGGTTTTTTGCCACGAATTTCACGAATTTTCACGAATTATTTTTTTCAAATCTGTTTACATCTGTAAAATCCGTGTGCCAACTACATCCAGCATTCACTAGGGTTATCTGCCTAATTGAGGAGTTTATTGTTTTAAACAAAATTATCATTTTTTTTGAAATGAAATACTTTATCTTTGCGACAACTAAAAATAAATTTATGAGTTTACGTAAGTATTTAACTAGCCGAGTGTTTTTCTTGCAGGTATTAAGTGCGGCTGCTATTGTTGCGGTTTTGGTTTATTTGTTTATGCATTGGTTGACTTTTACAACTGATCACGGACACGAAATTGCTGTTCCTAATTTAGCCAGACTGACTGAAGAACAAGTTGAAGAAAAACTGGATGAGCTGGACTTAGATTATGTGCTTTTGGATAGTGTTGATTACCGAAGTGAATTTCCGAAATATAGTGTTGTAGAGCAGGATCCACTGCCGGGAACTAAAGTTAAAGTAGGAAGAAAAATATATATTAAAATTAATTCTTCGGGATTTTCGTCTGTGAAAATTCCTGATTTAATTGAAAAAACATATCGTGAAGCGGTACCAACTTTAAAAGCTTTAGGACTTGAGCCGGGAACAATTACTTATATTCCGAATCTTGGAAAAGATATGGTTTTGGAAATGCGTTTAAAAGGCAGAAATTTAAAAGTAGGAGACCGTGTTTTGAAAGCGTCTAAAATTGATTTGGTTTTAGGTGACGGAAAAGCGAGTTATGTAGATGACAGTCAGGCAGCAGATAGTACAGCAGTGCCTGAAGAAACCCCAAAAGATGAACAATAATATTGAAGAAAATTTAGATCTGGAAGACGAATTATTCGAACATTACAGATTTGAAGTACCAAAAGGTCAGGCGTTTTTACGTATTGACAAATATTTGCTGAATTTGATTCAGAATGCTACGCGTAACAAAATTCAGAACGCAGCATCTGACGGAAATATTTTTGTAAATGATATTCCGGTAAAATCAAACTATAAAGTAAAACCTTTTGATGTGATTACGGTTATGTTATCGCATCCGCCATATGAAAACCATATTCTGCCAGAAGACCTTCCGATTAATATTGTGTATGAAGATGACGCCTTTTTATTAATCAATAAAGAGCCGGGAATGGTGGTGCATCCGGGTCACGGAAATTATACGGGAACTCTTGTAAATGCTTTGGCACATCATTTTGATAATCTGCCAATGAACAGCAGCGAGCGTCCTGGTTTAGTGCATAGAATTGATAAAGATACTTCTGGACTTTTGGTTGTTGCCAAAACAGAAGCGGCAATGACGCATTTGGCGAAACAATTTGAAGCTAAAACTACAGAACGTGAATATATTGCGCTTGTGTGGGGAAATGTTGCTGCAGAAAGCGGAACAATTGAAGGAAACCTTGCCAGACATTTAAAAGACCGCATGCAAATGGCGGTTTTTGCTGATCCAGAAATAGGTAAACCGGCAATTACACATTATAAAGTTTTAGAGCGTTTTGGTTATGTGACTTTGATTTCCTGCAAACTGGAAACTGGAAGAACACACCAAATTCGTGCGCACATGAAACATATCGGACATCCGTTATTTAATGACGAACGTTACGGCGGACATTTGATTTTAAAAGGAACTACGTTTACAAAATACAAACAGTTTATAGAGAATTGTTTTAAAGCATTGCCACGTCAGGCGCTGCATGCTAAAACGCTTGGATTCATTCACCCAAATACGGGAGAAATGATGCGTTTTGATACGGAGTTACCGCAGGATTTTCAGGATTGTATTGAAAAATGGCGCAATTACGTGAAATCGCATAATACTGAAGATGAAGAGAATTAATTAGATAATTTGTCAATTAGATAATTTCTTTAACGAAAATAAATAAAAAGCTCCTTTTGGGAGCTTTTTTGTTTTGCTATAATATTTTATATCGTTCCAATTTTCTGTAGAGACGCACTGCAGTGCGTCTCTACAGATATACTTTGTGTTATAATGCTATTGATAATCTTTTTTAATTTAATTCTGAGTGATATTTAATTATACCGATTGATCCCGTTGGGCTTGGTAGAAGTTCGAAAACAGAAGTAGGAGCGAGGCCGGATTCTATTCTATGCGAAACGTATAAAATAGTTACGTTTGTTTCTTGTTTTATGGTGTTGATAAGCTGAATTACCAAATCTACATTTTCGTCGTCCAGACCTTCTACAGGTTCATCTAAAATTAATAAAGGCGGATGTTTTAAAACGGCACGAACAATTAATGCGACTCTTTGCTGACCAATGGAAAGATCAATGAAACGCTTTTTTCTTAAATGTATCATTTCGATAACTTCCAGCCATTGCGAAACAATTTGTTTTTGATGCGTTGTTGGCTCGATATAAAGCCCGATGGAATCGAAAAAACCGGAGAGAATCATTTCTTCCAAAGTGTGTCCTTTTTGAAATAAATCGGTCATTGACGTTGTGAAGATTCCGATTTGTTTTTTGATATCCCAAACACTTTCTCCACTTCCTTTTTTTCTTCCGAATAAATATAAATCCTGACCAAATCCTTTTGGATTATCGCCTGTAATTAAAGATAAAATCGTGCTTTTTCCGGAACCGTTTGGGCCAATTAACTGCCAGAATTCGCCTTGTTTAATAGTCCATGAAATGTTGTCGAGAATTTTTCTTTCTTCATAACTAACCGAAACATTTTCCAGTTTTATTAATACACTTTCGTGGAAGGAATGCGGCTCAATTGCTTTTGGAATTGCCGATGTATTTAAGGTTTTAAAATGACTTTCGGTTTTTGAAATGGGATGTAATTCAAATGTATTATCGTTGATCTGTGCTTTATTCGGAACAAACGCCAAAACATCAACAATACGATTTAGCAGCTGTATAATAGCGATTTCGGTAGTTAAATCTTTTAACGAATCGGCTAAAATTACTCTCGAAGCCTGATCTAAATGATCAAACGGATTATCGAAAATGATAAAATCCGGTTTTTGATTGATGCAGTATTTTAAAAACTCTTTTTTACGTTCTCCAGATGAAAAGGTGCGTAATTGTCTGTGTGATTCTGGAGCTGCTTCTACGCTGTCGTATTGGTATTCTTTTTCGATGAATTTTTCGATTGCAATGTCTGAGAATAAAATCCCTTTTTGAGTATTAAAAATGGCTAATTCTCCTTTTGCTTCTCCATTAAGTAAACTGTCTATGAATGCTTTTTTATTTACCTGATTAGATAAAAGTATATCCCAATGCTGCATTTTTTATTTTCTATTTTTAAACTGTTGTGTGCATTTTTAACACATAGTAACATAGCTTTTTGAAACTTAAATAAAGGCGTTTCACTTGCATTAATAAACATAGTGTGCTATGTGTTAGAAGCGTGCTTCTTTTTATGCTCTTTTAGACACAATAAAAATCTATATTTCTATGTGTTTAAAAAAGAGTTTATTTTGTTTCTTTCGTTGCCATTTCGCGGTCATTTCTTGACCATTCGCTCCAGGAACCTACGTAAAGTTTTGGAATTTCAATTCCGGCATAATCCAAAGCTAATAAAGTATGACAAGCCGTAACGCCCGAACCGCAATGTACAATTACATTTTCTGACGTTTTATTATTTAAAACTTCGTGATATTTTTTAGATAAAACTTCAGGAGATTTGAAAAGACCGTTTTCGTCCAGATTTTCACTAAACGGAACATTTACCGCTCCGGGAATATGTCCGGCGATTAAATCTAAAGGTTCTGTAAGTCCGTCAAAACGATTTTTATCTCTTACATCAATTACGATATTTTCGCTGTTATTTCGGGCTTTTTCGACTTCTTCAATGGCAGCCGTTTTTAAATTCCATTCTGAAATTGGGTAATTTCCTATTTTCTCAAAACTTTCGATTTCTGAACTAACCAGAAAACCAGCTTTTACAGCTTCTTGTAAACCTCCATTTAAAACCTGTACTTTTTCATGTTTTGCGGCTTTTAGCATCCACCAAAATCTCGCAGCGGCATTTGAGCCATTTTTATCATCATAAATTACAACATGAGACGAAGGTGAAATTCCGAGTTTTGAAAGCACTTCCGAAAACTTTGAAAAAGAGGGAAGAGGGTGCCTTCCGCCATTTTTTGGATTGCAGTCGACTGTTGCTAAATCTTTGTTTAAATCGACATAACGAGCGCCTTTTAAATGTTCTGCCTTGAAGTTTTCCTCGGCATTAATTCCTGCTCTGGCATCGATTAAAATGATTTCTGAGGAATTAAGTTTTACTAATTCTTCAGCGTTTATGATGGGTGAAAGTTTAGACATTTTTAATCCATTTATTTTTTAGAAGTTCCTAACCAAAGCAATGCATCAAGAATGAATTTGCTTTCGTTTTTATTTTCAAAAGTGTATGAAAGCGTTTTGTTAGTTCCGCCTTCATAATCAATATCATTGTGTCCCATATTGACATACAGCATTTTGTAGTTTTTGTTTGTCCAAACTTCAGGGTAATAGCCTTCATGCCAAATTTCATGTGCTTTTGGTCCGGTTCCTAAAGGGAAACTACTTTCGTCAATTGCGAGAAGAATTTTTATGTCCGGATTTTTTCTAAGATCGTTGCTCCATCTGTACCATTCGTTTGGTGCTGATGTAAATGTTTTAGGCAGATTTTTGACTGCCGGATGCTGGTTTTCAACTCTTAAAACTGCCGATGTCGGACGCCATGTATTGCTTCCGTATTCTCCGGAACCTAAAAAGGTATTATGATACCAATCCCAATTTTGCGGATAACTTGAATCGTTTAAGGCAAAGGCCGAAAAATGAAATCCCATGAAACCGCCGCCGTTTTCCATATATTTTTGAAAAGCTTCACGCTGTTCCGGAGTTTCTGGCCTTGTATCTAAAAATAAAACAACCTGATAATTGGCTAAAAATTTTGCGTTTAGATTGTTCCAGTTATCTGTAGAGTCGTAAACAAAATGATTTTCTTCGGCTGCTTTTGGAAACCATTTATTGGCTTCATGCACAAAACTGATGTGTGCCTGATCATTTTTTGCGGTGTAAAAAGCAATTACTTTAAACTTTGATTTTTCTTTTTTATGCTGAGAAAAGCCTGAAAAACTTGCTAAAAAAAGCAATACTAAAACAGCTTTTTTAATCAGCGAATAAATTGGATTTAAATTTGCCATTGATTTTTTTAGATTAACCTGGAATTTTTTCAATTAATATTTCGTTTTCTGCACTGTCAAAATAAGTGCAGGTCATTTCGATAATATCAACTCTCCATTTTGCAATTCCGCATTGTCCGGCATGATTGCAAAAAGTAAGATAATCTGTTTCACCGTTCTGGTGTTTTACCAAAAACTCGATAAAAAGTTCCTTATTGACACTTACGGCAATTGAAATTGGATTGTATTTTTCATCAGATGTAACAGAATAACCGTTTACACCATAATATTCAACGTGTCCGTCATTCACGAAAGTGTCATAACCTTTTACACCCAGAATGATTAAGTCTTGTATATAATTTGGAAAATCGGCACCGCTTTTTACTTTAGCGTGTGCTTCTTTGATTTGGTCGATTGTAAACATATTATTTAATTTTTAGATTATTAGATAGTTATTGTCTGCCACGAATTACACTAATTTTCACGAATTTTTTATTTACGCTCCGCTCAAATTAATTAGTGTAAATTAGTGAAATTCGTGGCGAATAAAAATATAATTCGTGGCAAACAAAAAAAGATTATTATTTCAAAAATACGATTAATGGTTTTATAAATTGATCGAAAGATTCTATATGTGGTAAATGCCCGGTATTGGGAATTTCAACCAATTTTGAATTCGGAATTGCTTTTTGAGTTTTTTTGCCTAATTCAACATAATTTCCCATTGTTTTCCGAATTTCTTCAGAAACTAAAGGCTTCCCTATTGCAGTTTTATCTCTTGTTCCGATGATTAAAAGCGTCGGGCTTTTGATGTTTTTGAATTCGTATAAAACAGGCTGTGTAAAAATCATATCGTACATTAAAGCAGAGTTCCACGCCACTTTATTATAATCCGGAGCAGAAGTCCAGCCGGCAGAAAGTTCCGCCCATTTTTGATAATCGGGATTCCATTTTCCGTCGTAATAATTTTCCATTTGGTATTTTTTGATGGCCTGATAATTTTGTTTTAATTCAGATTCATACCACCAATCGACTGGTTTGTAAGGAACGACAAGTTTCCAGTCTTCTAAACCAATTGGGTTTTCGAGAACTAATTTTTCGGCAGTTTCAGGATACATCAAAGTAAATCTCGTGGCTAACATTCCGCCCATAGAATGTCCTAGAATCGTTGTTTTTGTAATGCCTAAATGATCCAGTAATTTCTTGGTATTTTCGGCAAATTGCTGAAATGAGTATTGATAATTTTCTGGTTTTGATGATTTCCCAAAACCAATCTGATCCGGTACAATAACTCGGAAACCTGCTGCCGTCAAAGCTTTTATCGTAGTTTCCCAATAAGCGCCGTTGAAATTTTTTCCGTGAAGTAAAACAATGTTTTTGTTATTGTAGTTGTCTGGTTTAATATCCATATACGCCATTTTTAAATTTTGGCGCTGATTATTCAATTCTAAAAACTGAACTGGAAACGGATATTCATAATTGCTTAAATTGATATCTAAGGCCTTTATTTTTTCTTCTTGCGAAAAACAAAATAAGGGTAATACTAATATGATGAGTTTTATAATTTTCATTCTGATGCATTTTTATTAAGGATTATAAATTTACCGCTATGCATTTTGAAATCCAAAAATTACAGTCTTAAAATTATCAGAAAAAAGAGAGAAGTGTCGTTTATAAACTATTTTTTAAGTGTTATAACTCTTTGCGGATACGGAATATCAATTTCTGCTTCGTCAAAACGTTTTTTGATACTTTGCAGTAAATCGCAATACATTACAAAACCGTCTGTAGAGTTTTTTGCCCAAGCCCAAGCTTTTAGTGTTACGCTCGAATCGGCCAAAGCGACAACTCTTGCTACGACCAAAGGTGTTTTTTGTTTTTTATTTTCGGCAGTTCTGGTGTCAATAAAAAGCGGATGTTTGGCAATTTCATCCTGCATGATTTCTAATGCTTTTTCGACATTCGATTCATAGCCAATTCCTATTTCGATTATTTTACAGCATTTGGTATCATGCATATTAGTATTGACAATAATCTGATTGCTGATAACAGAGTTTGGAATTATAATTCGGTTGTTTTCGGCATCTTTTAAAACGACTTGTCTCAAATTAATATCTTCAACTGTGCCGACAAAATTATTTATGGTGATTTTATCATTGATTCTAAAAGGCTTAAAAATCACCAGGAATATTCCGCTGACAATATTACTCAAAGCCTGTTGCGAAGCTAAACCTGCAACTAGCGAAATTACTCCGGCACCGGCTAAAAAGGAATGTCCGATTATTTTAAATTCGGGAATTTGGATCAATGCAAAAGCAAATCCCAAAATATAAATTACAGTGATAATAAAATGTTTTAGAAACTTAAATCCGGTTACATCATATTCCTTATCGCTTAATTTTCGGTATAAAAAATAGCGAAGTACTTTATCTGTTATGGAACCTAAAATTATGGTTGTAATGGCTATAATAGCAATAAAAATTCCTATTCTAAAGTCTTTTAAGTAATCGATCATAGCTTTGAGAATTTTTGTATTAATGTGAAATTACAGATTCGATTAACCATTTTTTGTCTACTTTTTTCAGGTTAAATTCTATAGGCATAGCAATATCCTGATTTGGAGAAACAACTATCCGGGCAGTCGAATCTGTAATTTCTTTTTCGAAATATTGAGCATCTTTTTCTTTATCCAGAAATCTTGCTTTTTGATCATCCGGAATACTTTTTTCCATCTTTTTAAGGGTTTCTAAATTCATTAAATTCTCTTTATTAAGAATCACGAATTCTTTCGCAGCTTTAAAATCAAAATGATTTGTTGCAGCTAAATAAGCCGTAACAGTTTCTTTTGGAGTTGCGATTTCCTTTTTGGATTTATGCGATTCACAGCTTGTAAAAACAGCCAGAAAAATTAAAAACGCTATAGAATATTTCATTTGTTTTGTGTTTTACAATCCAACAAAATCATCACTTTTTGGGAAAATACTTAATGCCTGAATTGCAATTTCGGGAGTTGGAGAAGCCAGTTTTCTAAGTTTGGTATCCATCCATGCACCGTCGACTGTAATGGTGGCGCAAAGTGTGTCATCTTCTCGTCTAAACTCGTGAATGATGGACCAGCGCGAAGCATCGGCTTTCATTTTTGATGTTTTGGTATGAATAAATATTTTGTCTGAAAGTTTTAATTCTTTTCTAAAAACACATTCTTCTCTAAATAAAACGGGACCAAAACCCTGCGTTTGCATTACTCGTAATGTCAAGCCAAGTTCTTCGAGAATTTCGATACGATGCTGTGCACCAAAATCGTAATAAGCACTATGACGAACGTGAAAATTTGGGTCAAGATCTGACCAGCGAAAAGAGATTTCCTTAATAAATGAAGCCATTTTTGTATTTGTAATTTAATAATTTTTTAAATGCTGTACTGAAATTGTTTTTTGAACATACATTTTAAGAAATCTAAATTACAAATAAAAAGTGAATGGGACTGAGAAAGTAAATTTGAGATTAATCTATATTTTGAGTATACCGATGTTTTGTTTGATGATGTTTTTATCAGAAACGGAACTGGCAAGCTGCAAAGCTTTTTCGAAATGTTCGAGTGCTTTTTTATTGTCAATATCTGTATATAAGTTCCCTAATAAAGAGTAATAAAAATGATTATCGGTTAATTGTAATTTCTCTGCTTCAATAATGGCAGTTTGTTTTCCGTTTGTTTTGGCTAAAGCAAATGTGCGGTTGAGCGCTGCAATTGGCGAATATTCGAGAATTAATAATTGGTTATAAAGCTGTAATATGTTTTCCCATTTTTGGGCAGAATCTTCTTTTTGAGTATGCCAATACGCGATTCCGGCTTCAAGATGGTATTTCGTAAGTGTATTTCCGGTTGATGCTTTACCGAGAAAATAAGTGCCTTTTTCTATAAGTTCCTGATTCCAGAGTGTTTCATCCTGATTTTGATATAAAACCGTTTCTCCATCGCTGTTTGTTCTGGCATCAAATCTTGAAGAATGAAAACACATTAAGGAAAGCAATGCGTTTACTGGCGGCAGGTTTGTTGAAGGATTTTCGATTAATAAAAAAGTCAATCGCATGGCTTCGGCACAAACGTCTTTTCTTAAAATTGTATTTTGAGAAGTCGAATAATAGCCTTCTGAAAATAACAAATACAGGGTTGTTAAGACATTTTCGAGTCTATTGTTTATTTCAGAATTGCTGGGCTGCTCAATTTTTACATTGGCTTCTTTCAGTTTTTCTTTGGCGCGGTTAATTCTTTTGTAAATGACTTCTTTATTCGTTAAAAAACCGTCTGCAATCTCCTGAATTCCAAATCCGCATAATATGTTGAGTGCCAATGCAATTTGTGCTTCGGCAGAATTTATGGGATCGCAAACTGTAAAAATCATGGCTAACTGACTGTCGAAAATGTTTTTATTGGATAAATCAATTTCAATTTCTTCAGACTTATTAGCATTGTGTTTTACTTCGACGGCAATTTTTTGTTCGAAGAGTGTATCACGTTTTAAGTAATTTTTTGTTTTGTTTTTTGCAACGGTATAAAGCCACGCTGTTGGGTTTTCGGGAATTCCTTTTACGCTCCATAATTCTGTTGCGGCGAGAAAAGTATCGCTGGTAATATCTTCGGCGATTTCGATGTTTTCAATTCCGAATAAATAACAGAGTACCGAAACTATTTTTCGGTACTCTGTTCTAAATAAATTGGGTAAAAGCTGACTTTCTTCCATTTTATAAAATTCCTTTTTAAAAGAATAAGAAGTTTTTTTAAAGATAATTATGCTCCGGTAACGGCCATTCTAATTTCTACATTTCCGCCCAATTCTAAAATCGGACATCCGTTTGCAATGCTTACGGCTTCATCATAATCTGCCGCTTTTATCATAATCAAACCGCCAATTGCTTCTTTAATTTCTGCATACGGTCCGTTGATTACACTTTTGTTCGATTTTACAATTTTACCTTCGCCATCCCAGCGTTGTAAAGGTTTTGCAAGCTTATCCTGAGCCGCAATTCCGCCCAGCCAATCCTGCCAAAGTTTAAGTGAATCCTGCAATTCCTGCGGAGAAGGCTGCGTTTCTTTAGTGATATAATCTCTTCTAAATATTAATACAAATTCGTTCATGATATTATTTTTTTAATGTCAATATTTTTATGCGATAATTATTTTGATTAACCGAATTGTCCAACTTTGTAAGTTCCCGGCTCGTTAGGAAATGCAAGGTTAATACGGTTCCAAGTGTTAATGTTTGTAATTGCCAAGGTTAAATCAATTAATTCCTGTTCGTTAAATTCGCTTGCTGCTTCTTTATAAACTGAATCTGGTACATCACATTTTGTTACAGCTTCGGCCCAGGCAAAAGCAGCTCTTTCACGATTTGTGTAATATGAGGTTTCTCTCCATGCACTTAATCCGTATAAACGTTGTTCTGTTTCTCCTTTATGGCGTGCATCTTTATAATGCATATCTAAGCAATAAGCGCAGCTGTTGATTTGTGAAACCCTAAATAAAACTAATTCTAAAAGAGCTGATTCTAAAGTTGATTTTTTTAAATAGCCGCCAATTCCGTAAAGTGTTTTTAAAGCGTCTTGTCCTTTTTCGTGAATGTTAATTCTTGTTTCCATTTTGTATAAAGTTTTAATGTTATACTCTAATAACAATCGAACTTTCGGAATTGGACAAAATATTTTATTTTTTTTGAAATAAATTTGAAAATAATTAAAAACCCTTGTGTTTACAGGACTTTACGGATACTTTTTTTAATGAAAAATTATAAATGAGATTCTTCTATAGCCGAAATTGTGATGTCATCTTCATTTAAAGACTTTAAAAAATCTGCTGCGTCAAAAATTTCTCCAACAACAGTAACACCAGTTTTTGCTGTTTTACCAAATAGTATTCTGTTTATCGTTTCTACGACTAAAGGTGAAGTTACCGCATAAATATCTTGTCCTTGTGCCACAATTTTTCTTTTGATATTATCTTTTACAGCAACCACTTCTACAGAAAACTGCTGGGATGATCTGTTCTTTTCGTCAATGGCTTCTGGTTCCGGAGTATCTTTATTTCTAAGATCATCTAAAGAATTTTGACTTAAATAAGTATTGATTGTGTTTACATTTAAATGACGTGAAATGGTAATAATTTCAGAGAGAGGAAGACTCACAACTTGTTTAATTCTAATTGGGTTTTGGAAATCCCAGTCGATTGGAACACTTGGTTCCAGTTCTTGTAATTGATTGTTTTTTAGTGTTAATCTGGTGTAATGATTTCTATCGCCTGTTAATCTGGTTCCTTTTGTTGGATACCAGGAATCGAGACCAATATAAATGTTTATTTCATCAATTTTGTCCCAATCTTGCGTTACTGCCGTACTCAATAAATCTCCTAAACCGCCATAAAATGCAACGGCAGGAATTATTAAAATTTTACCTTTGGCTTTTTCAGCATAATTTTCAAATACATCTAAAACAGCTTTTTGCTCGGCACTTAAATCAATATAATGAATACCTAATCTTAAAGCAGATTCAATAATAGGTTCGGCAGTATCTAAAAACGGACCTGCACAGTTTATAATAATTTCAGATCCAGAAAAAGCATTGTCTAAACTTACTGCATCACTAATATCTGCGGCTTTTATTGTCGAATTTGGGTATTGTTTTTTTAATTGCTGCAGCTTGTCTTCATCTCTTCCGGAAAGAATTAATTGATATCCTTTTCTGGAAAGTTCAGCAACAATAAATTTTCCCGTGTGTCCGTAAGCGCCATAAATTGCAATGCTATTTTTCATGTTTCAGAGTTTTTAGTTTTTTATAGTACTTGATAAGTTACTCCAAATCTGAAGATTTTTGAATAAGCTTCGTTTGTACCGCCAACATATCCGTCCAGATAATTTCTTAATCCGAAAGAGTAGAAGTTTTTTTGGTTAAAGTTAACGAAGCTAATGTAGGTAAAATAGTATTGTATTTTGAAGCCGTATTTTGTTTTTATTTTAAATTTTCATCTAATTTTTGTTCTTTTTCGCTTTTAGTATTTAACCGTTTAACAATCCACGGAAGCGTAAGTCCCTGCCCGATAAGCGTAAAAAGTACGACCGCAACAGAAATAAAAATAATCGTATTTCTTTCGGGAAAAGGAGTGCCGTCTTCAAGGAATTTTGGAAGTCCAATCGCAATAGCAAGAGATACAATGCCGCGCATTCCGGACCAGCCTAAAATAATACTGTTGTTAAAGTCTAAAAGGGCATCTTCACTAACTTTTCTTTTTCCGCCGCGGTTTTTTTGAAATGCTTTTTGAAGATTAATTTTTTGGAGAAATACTCTAACCATCCTAATTAGCAAAGCTACAATTGTAATGATAAAAGCATAACCAATGTAAGGCAGAATCATGTAGTTATCAATATCTTTTAATAGATACCTGAAATTAAGACCAATTAAAATAAAGATTAATCCGTTTAAAAGAAAAATGATAATGTCCCAAAGGCTTCGGGAACTGTTTTTTAAATTTTCGGGGAATATTTTTTTGCTGAAACGGGCAATTGCCAATCCGGAAACTACTACTGCAATTACGCCTGAAACATGAAATTGTTCGGCTACCAAGTAGGCTACAAACGGCATTAACAGCATAAAGCTAATCGTGACATTGGTATTTTTATGTACTTTACTTAATATAAAAGCAAGGATTTTTGCAATCACCATTCCTACCAGAAAACCACCTCCTAATAAAAAAATAAACTGCAGTGTTGCTTTCCAGATTACAAAAGCAGATCCCATTACGGCGGCAACAGCAAAACGATAGGCAACAAGTGCCGAAGCATCATTTATTAAACTTTCGCCTTCAAGAATTGTAATTGTTTTATGAGATATTCCGAGTCCTTTGGTAATGCTTACAGCAGCAACAGCGTCGGTTGCAGAAAGGATTGCTCCGAGTACAAATGCCAGCGGCCATGTTATATTTGGGATCATATAATGAGCTACTACGGCAATCCAAAATGTGGTAAGAAAAACTAAAGTTATCGCCAGCGTGCTTATAGTGTTGAGATTGGTTTTGAAATCCTTTGGAGAAATATTAAACGAGGCATCATATAATAATGGCGGCAGAAATATCAAAAAGATAATTTCGGGATTAATCTGGATTTCGGTCATGGTTGGAATAAAACCAATGGCGATCCCAACAATTACAAGAAGAATAGGGTACGGAAGTTTTGCTTTATCAGCAAAGGCAGATAAACCGATTACGATGGCAAGTATAAATATAATGATACTGTAATTTTCCATTTTTTGGATTTAGAAAAATGCTAATGTACTTAATTCAGTATTTAATTAAAAATTATTCTGGTTGGAGAAAGACAAAAGTTCTTTTGAAAACTAATGCCCTAGCCCCGATAGAAGCGGCATCCTTTTGTGCTCTCGTTTCTTTAACGAGAGCATAAAAGATATAGTGGATAGCGGGAATAAGCTCCTTAATTATGACATATTTATAGGCTTATGCCATGGTTGTCAGTCTTGAAAAATGTCATGTTGTCAGATGATTATTGTCGTGCCAATATTAAAACTGACAATTTACTTTGGTTTTTTATCTTGGCACAAAGATTGACTTATGCCACGTGAGTTATGAAAATTAAATCAAAATTAAATATATAAAAAATGGGTAAAATAATCGGAATTGACTTAGGTACGACGAACTCTTGTGTTTCTGTAATGGAAGGTAACGAAGCAGTTGTTATCCCTAATGCAGAAGGAAAAAGAACGACTCCATCTATCATCGCTTTTGTTGAAGGTGGCGAAATTAAAGTAGGGGATCCTGCAAAAAGACAAGCAGTAACGAATCCTACAAAAACGATTGCTTCTATTAAACGTTTTATGGGACATACTTTTGCTGAAACTCAAGATGAGGCAAAAAGAGTTCCTTACAGTGTTGTAAAAGGTGACAACAATACTCCACGTGTGGATATTGACGGTCGTTTATACACTGCTCAGGAGTTGTCTGCAATGACACTTCAAAAAATGAAAAAAACTGCTGAAGACTATTTAGGTCAAACTGTAACTGAAGCAGTTATTACTGTTCCTGCTTACTTTAACGATGCACAACGTCAAGCTACTAAAGAAGCTGGTGAAATTGCTGGTCTTAAAGTTATGCGTATCATCAACGAGCCAACTGCTGCTGCACTTGCTTACGGATTAGATAAAAAAGGAACTGATCAAAAAATTGCTGTTTACGATTTAGGTGGAGGTACTTTTGATATTTCTGTTCTTGAATTAGGAGACGGTGTATTTGAAGTATTATCTACAAATGGTGATACTCACTTAGGTGGTGATGATTTTGACCAGGTTATTATTGACTGGTTAGCTGACGAATTCAAATCTGAAGAAGGTATTGATTTACGTTTAGATCCAATGTCATTACAACGTTTAAAAGAAGCTGCTGAGAAAGCTAAGATTGAATTATCATCTTCTGCTGAAACAGAAATCAACTTACCTTACGTAACTGCTACTGCTTCCGGACCAAAACACTTAGTGAAAAAATTATCCAGAGCTAAATTTGAGCAATTATCTGATACTTTAGTAAAACGTTCTATGGAGCCAGTTGCTAAAGCATTAAAAGATGCAGGTTTATCTACATCTGATATCGACGAGGTAATCCTTGTAGGAGGTTCTACTCGTATGCCAAGAATCGCAGACGAAGTGGAGAAATTCTTCGGTAAAAAAGCATCTAAAGGTGTTAACCCTGATGAGGTTGTTGCTATTGGAGCTGCTATTCAAGGTGGAGTTTTATCTGGAGATGTAAAAGATGTATTGTTACTTGACGTAACACCTCTTTCTTTAGGTATCGAAACTATGGGTGGTGTATTGACTAAATTAATCGAATCTAACACAACTATTCCAACTAAAAAATCTCAAGTATTCTCTACTGCTGCTGATTCTCAACCATCTGTTGAAATCCACGTATTACAAGGAGAAAGAGCTATGGCTGCTGATAACAAAACTATTGGTCGTTTCCACTTAGATGGTATCCCACCAGCACCAAGAGGAGTTCCTCAAATCGAAGTAACTTTCGATATCGATGCTAATGGTATTATCAAAGTATCTGCAACTGATAAAGGAACTGGAAAATCTCACGATATCCGTATCGAAGCTTCTTCTGGATTAACAGCTGAAGAAATCGAAAAAATGAAAAAAGATGCTGAAGCTAACGCTGATGCTGACAGAATTGCAAAAGAAAGAGCTGAGAAATTGAACGAAGCTGATAGTACTATTTTCCAAACTGAAAGTCAATTGAAAGAATTGGGAGATAAATTAACAGACGATCAAAAAACAGCTATCGAATTTGCTTTAACTGAATTAAGATTTGCTCACCAATCTCAAGATCTTGAGGCAATCCAAAAAGGATTAGACAATGTAAATGCAGCTTGGAAAACAGCTACAGAAGCAATGTACGCTCAAGGTGGTGAACAAGGTCAACAAGCTGCTCCACAACAAGAGCAATCTGGAGACAATGTTGAAGACGTTGAATTCGAAGAAGTCAAATAAGTACTGATTAACATCAGTTAATAATAAGTGTTAAAGCGCTGTAAACATAATGTTTACAGCGCTTTTTCTTTTGGGGTCTTTTTTAATGGTGTTGTTTTTTAATCGTTTTTTATCATATATTTGTACCATATTTGTACCTGTCACTTAAGAGGAGACAAAGTGGGACTTATGTACCCTTATGGTACCTTAATGAGGAGACAAAGACGATGAAAAGAACGAATAAACAATGTCTTAACTGCGGGGAGGAATTTCTTCCTAAAACCGTGACTTCTGTTTACTGCTCACATGTATGCAGCAAAAAAGCATACAAACAGAAGATGAAACGGCTTAAAATTGAAGAGGAACTCAAAGCCCTTACGGATAAAATACCCGAGAACAGGGCATTTATTTCTGTTCCTGAAGCTGGCATGCTTTTTGGCATTGCCAATAAGTCCCTTTACCGGCTTGTCTACCAGGGAAAAATTCCTTCAATTAATCTGGGAACGCGCCTTATAAGAATAGACCGCAGAGTTATGGAAGAGATGTTCAGCCCTTCACGCAGCCTGCCGCAGGCTGAAACCGCGCCGAAGAAAAAATTATACAGCCTTGAAAAAGAAGACTGTTATTCCATTGGTGAAATAGCTCAGAGGTTTCAAATATCTGAAGGTTCTGTCTACAGCCATATCAGGAAATATTCAATCCCGACCAGACAGATTGGAAAGCATGTATATGCTCCAAAGAGCGAAATTGATAACTTGTATAACGGAAATGATTTTATATGAAACAATTAGCAAAAACCAAGGTGACTGTTCGTCTTCGAAAGGCAGAAGACCGAAAAGAATGGTATGTTTACATAGAAAGCTATCCTGTTGAGGTTTACGGAAAGAAAACTCCCCAAAGAATCCGTGAATATTTAAACAGAGCCGTAACAACGGTGGAGTGGGACAAGAAAAGAACTGCCCGCACAGATGCAGACGGAACTAAATCCTACAAACCCAGACGCAGCGATAACGGGGTAATAATGTGCAGAAGCGAAAGCGACCGTGAAATAATGCTGTATGCGGACGGAGTGCGCAAAATCCGGCAGAAGGAATACGATAATACAGATCTGTACAGTGATGCTGATAACCTATTGGCGGAGCAGAAAGAGAAAGGAAAAGAGGATTTTATTAGATATCTAGCTGCTGTGGCGGCTAAAAGACACGCACGAGGTTCAAAATCCATTCAGATCAATTGGGAGCGGACCAGAGAATTTTTAAAAAGCTATTCCAAAGGCAGCCTGATGTTTTCCGAGGTTGACAGCACAATGGCGGAAGATTTTAAACTGTTTCTGCTGGGTGCCCCGCTCGGAGGAGGCAAAAAAGGAATACTTTCCCACAACACTGCGGCAAGGTATTTTTCCATTTTTAAAGCGGCTTTAAAACAGGCCTTTATCGACGGATATCTAACAGTTGATTTATCTTCAAAAATAAAAGGCATTCCGGATCAGGAGTCAAGACGTGAATATCTGACCATTAAAGAATTGAATGCATTGGCTGAAACACCCTGTGAAAAAGACGTCCTTAAAAGTGCCGCACTTTTCTCAGCCCTTACAGGTCTGAGGCACTCCGATATTCAGAAACTTCGCTGGAAAGAGATAAGTCTGGAAGATGGTATGGCTAAACTGCATTTCACACAGAAAAAGACAAAAGGTGTGGAATATATGCCTATTTCCCAGCAGGCCTTCCAGCTATGCGATGAACCGCGGCTTCCTGGGCAGCTTGTTTTTGAGGATCTGCCGGACCCCTCGTGGATTTCACGCCCTCTGAAAAAATGGGTTGAATCTGCGGGCATTAAAAAAAATATTACCTTCCACTGCTTCCGCCATACATTTGCAACACTGCAGCTGTCAAGCGGAACAGACATTTATACGGTCAGTAAAATGCTCGGGCATACCAACGTAAAAACTACTCAAATCTATGCCAAAGTAATAGATGAGAAGAAAAACAGAGCTTCGCAGGCAATACAATTGGAATCTTTAAAGAAAACAGCGAAATGAAAATAAAGTACTTCGAATATATAGCAGTTTACCTGTCTGTATTTTTAGTCTGTGTCTTTGTCGGCATAATCGGAAGACTGGTACTGCTGGAAAAAGGTGCTGATGAATATACAGCAGGCGTTTTCTTTTGGATCAGCACTGGATTTGGAGTTTTAATGTTTGCAATTCTAAGTTTATTTCTAAACGAATTGGCTGAGAGATTACTGAATCGTTTTTTG
This sequence comes from Flavobacterium panici, assembly GCF_903819335.1. Taxonomy (GTDB): domain Bacteria; phylum Bacteroidota; class Bacteroidia; order Flavobacteriales; family Flavobacteriaceae; genus Flavobacterium; species Flavobacterium panici. The sequence goes on from NZ_CAIJDE010000040.1 coordinate 31,731, forward strand.
AAGGCAGAAGAAAATGAACCGCCTGAAAGACGCATTCCAAATGAAGACCAAGATGAGCAGCAGGATGTTTTAATTAAGCACCGATTATCTGAAAATATAGAGTCAGCCAGAGATATTGAACGGATAAGGGAGGAAAGGCAAAATGCAGTCAAAAGTCAGAAACAAGCCAAAATTGATACTGCCATCCGTTATGCACAGCACGAGTTCGCGCTGTATGCGTCGGATGAAGATTTAAAGCAATTGAGTAAAAATATAACTATATATGCTGAAGAAATAAATCTAGAAAATATCAAACCGGTAAAAGTAAAAGATCTGTCTAATCTCGATCTGTATCATTTTGGCTGGAATCTCTGGAATTATTTTAAAGTCAGCAGACAGGATAGAGTTGCACAATTTCTAAAGTTAACTTTTGCCTACGCTTTAAAAGATGTTGAAGAGAACAGCATTAAAACGCATATGAAAGATGATGAACAGAAAGGCATTATAAAGATAATAGAAGATTTTACTAATTTTTAAATGCAAATAGCTATAAAATACTGTGTTTTTCAAGTGTTTTTGTTGTGAAACGGGACACAGCAAAAACATTTTTTTCATTTGTACCATAACAATTAAAAACGATAGCTATGGACATAAATGATATCTCTTTTGAAAATCTGCCCAGAGCAGTAGCGCAGTTAATGAAGGAAATTGCCGAGATTAAAATTATGATTCAGAATGTGCAGGTATATGAATCTAAAGACAAAAGTATTCCTATCGGCATTGAAGAGGCAAGCAGGCTGATCGGGAAAGCAAAGCCTACAATTTACGCACTTGTAAGGCAAAGAAAAATTCCGTGCTATAAATATGGTAAAAAGCTGTATTTTTTTGAAGAGGAACTTTTAGAATGGATTTCAAAAGGGAAAAAGAAAACAACACAAGAAATAGAATCGGATGCAATGAAATATATCCATAATAAATAGATGGATGATAGCCAGCAAGAAGAAAAGGAATCAGAACTAGCGCGACGCATCGTGATTATAAATCCTGAAGAATGTTTTTTATGATTTTTTAGCGTATTCAATGCAGAATCTTTTTCTCTGCAGCGGAATCAAAGTTTAATCAATTTTTTTCTTCTTAAATAAATCTAATAAATTTTCAATTTTTTCAAGTAGTTCATTAAAAGGAATAATTAGAACATCTTTATTGCTCCATCTAAACAATTCAAATGAAGAACCTTGTCCTTTCTTTTTATATTTTGAGGTATCGCCAGCAATAACGACGCAAATTGAGTTAAGGGATTCAGCTTCGTTACCTACTATTGTGTGATAATTTTTAAGCAACGTGTTTTTTTGGTCTAGAACTTGGATTATTGCACCTGTTAATTGATTGCTAACGGGATACAAGTCATTGCGATATTCAGTTGCAGCAACTAAAGTGGTTAAATGTGTTTTAATTTCGATAAAGGCGATGTTATTATTTATTTTGTTTCTGTACAGAAAATCTACGATTTTATCTTTGCTTCCTGTAATGTTATGCCCTCCAACATTTACTTTTTCACCTAGAAATACGGCAGGAAATGAAAAAATCTGACTAAAAATCCATGTATGTTTTTTAAAAAACTGATGCCATTTTTCTTCAAGTGTAGCTGTATCTGTTGTCTGCTTCAAATTTTCTTTGTATTCATTAACTATGTCCTCAATATAAACAATATCAAATTCTGTTTTTGCAGCAATTAAAGTTTCATGCGGTAAACCTGAATTAATTAACATATCTGTTAATTCTTCTGTCTCTTCTTTTGAAAACTTTATATTAGTGTAACGATCAATAAATGATTGAAGCGTACCGCTTACATAATTTGACTTAGTTGGCGGATCTATTTCTGAAGGAAGTAGTTTATGTAAAATAGATTGATAAAGATTCTGGCTTTCATTTTTTTTGTTTTCCACGAAACCTCCTGTCCTTTTTTCTATTGCATTGAAATCTTTTACATTAAGAATCAATTTAGTTTTCTCAATTTTGGTCTCTTGATTTGAAGTAATTAATATTTCATTGATAGTCGGAAATTTTTCTTGAAAAAAATAGAAAAAATTAGAAACGCCCTTAGGACTTGTGAAACCAAAACCTTTTGCTTCGTTAACTGAAATCCCGGATTTAATTATAGTTTTTGATTCAATACTTATGCAAACTATTGATTTATATTTATGTTCTATTTTTCCATCATTTTCGTAAAAGGGATAATATTTGATAGTTCCGTTTGACAAAATTTCTTTTGCAAGAAATTTTGTTTTATTGCCATTAATTTCTACTATGAAAGTGCTTTTAGTCGCTAACTTTTTATTCTCTATTAGTTTTATTCCTTTCATGTTTTTTAATTTATTTTGGGTTGTTACCTTAAAACAGCAAATAATGAAATATACTTTTTACAAAGTAAATCTCTTATTTAGAAAGTATTTTACGTAAATCCGTACTTTTTAAAATTTTACTCTGACTTTCAAAAGTATAAAATTGCTGCTATAATCTCTTAAGTACATATACCTATTTATCGGATAATACTTTTTTATTGCTCTTTTTTTATTTATTGGAAAGGAGGATTGGCTCTTAACAATATAAAAGCAATGGTTGAAGACTTTACTTTGGTTTTACAAAAACTTGCGAATTTGTATAGGTGATAACCAGAGATTGATACCTACTTTTGCCAATTACGATCTTGCTTGTTATGATGAGAGCCAGCAGGCTTTTGTGACTGATTCGGGACTCTATATAATACGTTTCGCCGCTTCGGCAGACGATATCCGGCAGAATGTTAGCTCAGAGCGTGAAATGTCATGATGCATTAAAAATGAAATAAGTAAATTTTATTTCAAAAGCTACTTGTAATTTTAAAGGGCCTACCAAATTTTTGGATAGGCCTTTTTTAAAGCATACCGATTATTTTGACTTAGTATCTTAAATGATTTGTCAATTCCGAAAATACGACTTAATTTCGTTGCATAGCCGATCTATTACTAGAGGAAAGGGCACTATAATAATATGACCGAAACACGAAAATATTTTGAAAAATTAGTTTCAAACTTTGATGCACTTTGCAAGATTCAAAATGATGAAATTATTAGATTCGTTCAGTTAAAGAATCAACTATTTGCTCTTTTAATTGAAATTAGTAATTATAAACTATTGGAGATTGAAATGCCGAAATTATGTCTCGACATTGCAGAGAGTGAAGATTGTAAAGACTTAGTGGAAGAGCAAAGAATACTTGCTGTAAATCTTGCTGACCAGCTTTGCTCTCTTTTAATTGGTAAAATTTGGTATGGTGGCGAAATCCTGTATCACTTGAATAGACTTACTATTTCCGCGTATCATCTGCCTAAACAAATACAAGAAGAGATAAATCGATTGGATGGTGAAAAAGTTGATGGTTTGCAATTTCGCATTAGATTAAGAAATATTGAAGATCCTTCTGATACGATAAAAAATTTGATTGAGAAAAATAATGAAAACATTAATTCCACCGAAGGTAAGTGCAAAAAAATAGAACATACAGTCTATTTAGATTTGAAAGAGCAATTAGATAAAAAAGTTTCATTCTACCGCAGTTATATAATTGAACATTATCCCTTGGCAGCTAACTATTTTAGCTTTAGTGGAAAATGCATCAAAGCCTATCTTTGCGATGAGAGGAAAGAACTGGTAGTTTGTCGCATTCAGTCGTATGAAGATCCAACTGATACTTCAGTTCATTTATATGAACAAATTTTAGACTTTATTCCAAGACCTCCATACAATTGCGAAAAAATTGATAAACAAATTAGCTCGTGGAGCTGGTTTGGGATCAACAAAAGCGACTGGAAAATTTCTGATCAAAATTTCTCAAAGGAGTTCATACATAGAGAATTATTAACAATTTATTTGGCGCATGCTGGAGAAAACGAATTGGTTGAGTTCGTTAAATTTTTCATTAAAAATAGAAATTTACAAGTAAAGTTTAATGTTGAGGAAAATACATTTTTGAGCATTGAAGGAGATTCCACGTATAACTATTTAAAAATTTTCAACAAGAAAGAAATTAATGAGACAGATCTTGAATCAACTTTGGAAAAATTAAACAATTATTCGTCTAAGTATAATAAGCAAGTCATGTTTACCTCTAAACCTGATAATATTGTTATAGAGTATTTCGAAAAAAATCATGTGAAGGTAAGGTATATCAAAGATTTAACAGATTTATATTTTGAAAATGACCATAGCGAATTAATACATCTTTTTATTAAATCAAGACTTAATCTGATTTCATTTGGCGTACCAAATGAAATAAATGAAGGGAAATTACTTATTAACGAACTACGTAACTGTCCTAGAGGAAAGGCAGGATGGCCAAACTATGAAAAAATTGGTGCAGAAGTTTTCAAATTTCTTTTTGCAGATTCCTTTGCTCCCTATATTGCAGAAACGCAAGCTTCTAATTCAGCTGACACTTTAAGAAGAGATTTAGTAGTTCATAACAGTTTTCAATCAACTTCAACATTTTGGAGCCGCATTAATGTGGATTTCAAAGCTAAACTTTTGATAGTTGAATTTAAGAACTATAAAGATGAATTTGACTACGATACGATGCATTCAACAACAAAATATCTAAGTGGAAAGACAGGGAATTTTATTCTAATATTTTCAAGATTAGGCGGTAAACAGTCTATTCAAGACCAGCAAAAAGAGCAGTTAAGAGAAGGAAAGCTGATTATAACCTTCAATGATATAGAGCTTATTGAAATGATAGAAGAAAAAATCAATGGTAGAAATCCTCTTTATCGATTAGACCTAAAATATTTTTCACTTCTAAAAAAATAACTGTGCATATGAGCGAAAAATTGAAATGTACGCAAATATAAAATGAAATGTGCATTTTAGGTTTTTTAAATTTAATGAGTAGTAGTGCTTTAGGGTATTTTTGAGTCAATCCATTGGGCGACCCATGAGGCAACCCATTAGTTCAATTTGATTGATTAAACTCCGATACGGTGCTTGTATTAAAGGGCAGGGGCCTGTTTTTATAATTAAATGTACATCTCATTTTGGAGAGGCTTTACAAAAAAAAATGTAAAATGCTTTAATCAAGTAGTGTACAGTAAAATTGTAATTTTTTGAAATGTACTTTTCATTTTTTCGATTATAAAATCTTACTCAAAATAAATCTATGCAAAAGTAAATTCAAAAAAATGCGTAAATGACCAACTAGGATTGTGGTTGAATTTGTCGGAATCCAGCAGACTGTAAATGTCAATTCCATTTTTGGTTGCAAAATCCTGCATTTGGTTGATCTGTACAGTATATTTATTTATAAACTGCTGGTGAGCGGTGTTACCGTTGAATATTTCTTCATATTGCTTCTGCAGGCCTGCAAATTCGTATTCCTTTGTAAAATTAAGTATTTTAATCTTTATTTCCTGGGCTTTTTCGTCTCTTCGAAGAAAATGAAATATCTGAAATTCGAGAAGATAGCACGACAGCATGTTTTCCCTGAATTCAATAGCATCATATGATTCTGCTATTTTTTCCAGTTGGATGCAGTCGAAAAGCAGCTGCTTTTGGGTTTTCTCATCAAGGACTGCACTGATATCAAAAAATCTCACATTCCAATTTGACAGGTAATGTGTGTGGATTGCTTTCTCATAATTCCATTTAATCCTGAAGATTATCAGATTGGCGATCCCGATCTGGTACTCATATTTATTTGCAGCGTCAACAAGCTCGTCGATCTGGTTTAAGAACCTATTCTCCATTTCGAGCCATTCAAGATAAGTTTTGGTCTGCAAAGGATTCGTGACCCGTCCAATAAAATAGCAGAAATTGGAAGTTAAATCATTCAGAAGAACAGTGGATTCCGCTGAGACGACTTTGCTGTAAGCTATGATTCGAAGTTCATTGTTGGTCTCATTTTCCAGGATATTCTCAACTGTGCCACAGAATATCTTGAAAGCATTTGAAATATCTGATCGGGCATTGCACAAAATGCTATAGGCTTTTTCTATCTGAAAGTACGTACCGGTCTTTCCGCTTTCACTTAACTTCTGCATTTCTTTGTCGAAATCCTGTTTTGAGATAATCCCCAGAAGGTGTTTTCCATTCAATAAAGTAAATGCGAGAGCAGCCTGCATGTTGCTGTCAAAGCTTTCAGAATGCAGCTCTGCTATTTTTAACAGATCTATCGCCTTGTAAAGGTTCCCACGCTGATAGTACGCAATTCCGCAAAAGAGATTGAATCTTGGCGTAGCGTCCTGGCGGGGATGCGTCTTTTGTTCAATTTCAATAATGTAATTGAATTGATGCTTATTGATAAGATATGCCCCATACTGGTCAAGGTATTCTATATTGTCAGCTGCGTTGTAAACGGCATTATTGTGATCAATTAGTATGCCCTGTGAAATGTTTTCCTCTGAAGGTGTTTTCAGGTACTGGTTTACCTGGCGCAGCAAAATTCCGTTTGCGAGAGTCTGCTCATAAATGGCGTGTAGAGCCAGTTCATCGAGTTTTTTTGAAAACCGCAGTGCATGTTTTTCTTTTTTGCTCCATTCGGGTTCTTTCTGATGAAGGGCAGCTAGAAAAATTCTTACGTCTTCGTAGTAAAAAGACTTCGTAGACTTGTGAAAGAAGACATAAAAGGCAGGCATTGCGTTATTGAGCAGATAATTGACATTTGAAGAATCGATCTGAAGGGTAAAACTGCCATCCTTATTTGTCTTTACAGATTCGCTGGCTTTAAGCTGGACGGCAAGCCTGTAATTTGTAAAAACCCACTTACCGGGAGCGACTTCTTTCTTAAGCTCAATATGAAAATCAATTCCTTTGTCCCTTTGGGTTTCAGAGCGAATTTCAAATTTGTCGGTTCCAAAAAGAGGCCTAAAAAAGTTATTGGAAATCGTTTCCAGATTTTCGTTAGGATTCACCTTTGGTAGATTCGAATCTTCAAAATTGTACTGTTTCATAACTTGCCAAATTCTATTGTAAAAATAAGCATTTAGTGATAACTGTGGTTTTTGCAGGCTATTAATGTACGAAGTGCCATACGCAGAAGATCTGTTATTATCAAAAAAACAATCAGTCGTGATTTTTAATGAAAATTATTTTTAAAAATAGTATTTATTTTCGTCTAGTAATTTCAATACTTCCGCCATCTTGTATGGTTTTGATTTATGGCTGTAAAATATTTCATGAATATCATTTTTAAGTTTGTTCAAGTAATAGGGGTCGAGGTTCTGAGCCTCCAGCTTCTGGGAGTCTATAGCATTTAGCAGTACCAGGGCTTTTGTGCATGCTGATTCGTCATTTGCTTTGCATATGCTTATTATGGTGTCAAAACAGATCCTCGCCGGGGTGTAATGGTCTCCGAAAATTTGCTCCAGATTTTTCGTCGAGACACACAGATACAAAGTTTTGACCAACATTTCCAATGCCTCTGCGCGAGTGAACCTTAACCATTCCTGCGTTCGGAAATCAAATTCGCCCTTGACGTCATTTTGGATCTGGCTTTTTATAATGCTGTAAAAATTTTCAAAAGCCTGCGGATGATCCAAGATGATCAGATTTCTGACTATTTCCTTTTCCGAAAATACATCTTCAGCAATTAAGGTCGAGTAATTATGGGTCAAAAATTCCAGCACGATTTGCTCTCTGCCTGATTTAATTAGCAATGAAGAGATGCGATCAAAGAGAAAACGCACAGGTTCACGGTTATTTTCCAATTTGTAATTCAAAAATTCTTGTAAGGATTCTAAATCTTCGGCAAAAAAGTTCTCTATCAGCTCGCCGGTGTAATGGTAATTGCCATTATTTAAAAATTCATAGACTTTTGATTTCAGGTCAAGTCCCAGTTCCTTTATGCTGATGTTGTTCTCTCGGCAATATTTAAGATGGTTACAGAAATTCTCTGCTGAGAGCTTAGCATTCTGAAGATTACAAGAAATTCGGCGCTTTATTTTTTCAGCAGGAACAACTCCGTCCAGATAGTCAGTTTTTATTTTTTCTTCATGCGAATTGAACCACAGCATATCCAGCAGCAGCTCCTGATCCAAATCGAAATGAAAATACTTTTGAAATTTGTAAATGGATTCAAAGAGATGATAATCCTCGTCGTAGTAGAAGTGATACTTATCATCTGAGGAGATCATTTTTGAATAAAAGCCTTTTGCGGCCGGGGTCATCTCTTGGCACCATTTTTTGATGAACTGCTTCTGCTCCTGTGAGATTTTAAGTCTGGTGGCTTCTTTTTCCTTGGGAAGACCGTGCAGGACATCAAGCATAATAACGCGTCGTGAATTGAAGACCTCTTTTTGCACATCTGATACATTTAGTTTTCTTCCTTCTGAATAATTATTGCTAAGAATCTTATAAAATAAACGTTTTGCGTTTTCGGTCACTTTTTTCTGCAGTTCAAAATCTCCATAGTATCTGTGATAAAACTTGTCGATATCCTTAAAATTTAAATCTTCTTTGCCAATGTAATGATACAATTCCAGAATCTGATCTGCAATCTGCTTGTGGTCAAAGAGCACGTCAAAGTTTTTCTGTTCTCTATTTGCGTAATAATTATTTCTTTCCTCAAGCTGCTGCTGGCTGAATTTATCCGCAAAAATGAATTCGGTCTTTGATTCTATGAAAGTTTCAAGCTCTTTGCTCATGGTGAAATCGCGGTGGCTGAGCACGTTTCGGAACTGGTTCAGGAACTCTTGGTCAAGACTCCCGTCATTGTACTTTTTAAGAATTTTATCAAAATCATCTTTGGTTGCAATCTCCGCTAAAAAATGCTTACTGTCAGAGTTGCCGTGGATCGACTCGAGTACAATTTGAAAAACCTGGTCTTCTATTTCACATGATCTGACTATTTCCAAAAGCAGTTCTGCATCATAATAATTTGCTGGATCTTTTATTACCACATTTGTAATTATCTTGGTCAGCTGACGGTTATATTTCTTGTTGGAAGCAAAATATTCTTTTGCATACGATAGAAACTCCTTTACCAAACTGTCCCTGAACTGGTAGTTTTTCTGCCTCTCAACGGCGAAGCTGTATATTTTAAGCAAAACTGCGCCATCAGTTATCTTTGTAAACAAGGCAAAAATCCGTTCTTTGGTTGAACTCATCGAATTGTATCTGGAAACTGAATTCCACTTTTTGCTGCCGATGGTTTTTTCCAGGATTTCCAAAAAATAATCGATGTTGTCAATAGTGGATCCAACCGGCACAAAGGAAATTATGGAACTAATAATTTCTCTCTGATCTTGATCCCTAAGTAGTGCGATGATTTGGTTGAAAAACGCTGTATCTTGAGTCAGCCCCATGCTGTAGCAGAGCGTCATTGCATCTTGTATCAGATGCACATAATGCTCATCTGAAAAATCTGCAAGCTGAATAATTTCAATTGCCAGTGATTTTACCTGTTCTGAATATTGGTACGGAATATTCATATTGGATAGGATTTTCAAAGCGGACATCCTTGCTCTTCTGTGGTTGGAGATTATTCCTGCCTGAGATAGCAGATAGTCGATATTCAAATTGCATTGGCCGAAAGATGCAATTCCCCCAGGGTCATTAATCCACAGGTAATCATCTATGCAGTCCTTTTTAAAGAGCCTGCTTAAGAGCTTAAATTTTATTTGATCGTCTATTCTGTCCGAATCTGCATTAAATAGCAGCTCGTAATCGTTGTCCACCAGCCAATCCACCAGGGCATTATATATCTTTTGATCTTCAATAAAGTTCAGTAAAAATGTGACCACATTATGCCATGTAGGGTGGACCTTGTCAGTCTGGGAGTCTATACGGATCAGGCCTATTATCTGATCGAAACTCAACTCGGACAAGACCCTGGCAACGAAATACTCCTGAATGTTTTTAAGCACAAAACTCCAGTTGTCGGCAAGGTTCTCTTCCAGGAACGGGTTTTTTGCAAGATTTTCTTCATCTACCTGCGCGGCCTTTTTTATTTCTGAAGCTGCAAGAAACGGCTTCTGCATGGCTTCAAAAGTGAACGCGATTTTTTTTGTATAGACTAGAACCTGGTCTTTGTCAAATGAAGGGTCGTTGCTGAATTTATTGGCTTTATCATCCTTGAGCCTGGAATCAACATATTCACCGATCAAGAGGGCCTTGTTGGTCAAGATCACATTATGCTTTAGATAGTGGTTGCCTATCAGCTCAAGATAAAATGGATTTTCCAGAATTTCCTTGTTTTTATAAATGTCAAAATTTCTGTTATTTTGGGCATTCAATCCAAATTTGGATTCAAGAAAATGCAGGCCAGTCCATAGATTTATTTCATTTAAGTAGTAAACCCCCAAATCGCTGATGTTCTTAATGTATTTTTTGTAAATGTTTGTCCGGCAGCTGATCACCAGCCTTATATTTTTATTTTCAAACAAAGACCTGTAGTCATTGATGAAAGTTCTGAGTTTGCTGCTGAAGTCGATAATATTCTCTATTTCGTCAACTCCGTCAAAAATGATGATCTGCCTTGATATCAATTTAAAGTTTTCGGGAATAAAATCTTCGATTGAAGAAGACATAGTGAAATTTTTTATAGATTTAAAAAAAGGAATAATATACAATTCATCCTTTTTGCTCCATAATTCAGCGGCCAGCTGCTTTAGTTCCGAGGTCTTTCCAAAACCCGGATTTCCAAGCAGTATGACCCCAGCGTCGTTCAGGTAGATTTCAGATAGTATTGTTTTTTGGGCTGTTGTTGGAAGATAATATTCATACTCCCTGTTTTGCTGGGCCCTAACGCTTCTTTTAATATGAAAAGGATCTTCCTCAATTTTGCCGATATAATTAGTTTTGTCTCTTTCATCTATAATTATTTTATGTAGATTACGATCTGAGAAAATAAACTTATCGAATTGATTTAATATTTCCTGCCTTTGATTTTTATTTAAGACAGGTGCATCCTGCCGGTAAACTTTTTTATAAATCTCCGGATACAAGGAAAAATATATTTCGACATCGGTTTCCGGACTTAGGACAGCAACTTTGAAGTGTCCATTAGCCAAAGCCTCCATAAAGGGCTTATTTCTGGTGTCTTCAAAAATATTGGTAAAATCCTTTCTTGGGGAAATTAGTAGAAATAAATCTATATTTTTATGGGTGGAGGCAAGCTGGGGAATTTTTATGAAAGCATCCGTATAATTCAGTTCAGTCGTGTAGTCCTTGCATTCGCTGTAGATCAGTTTGCTGAAGTATTTATCATCTACAATTTCAATCAGTCCATCGTATCCATCCTGTGAACCGGAAAGCTGTATTCGTCTTCTCACAACGTCATATGCCAGTTCTTTGAAAATTTTTTCAAGGAACTCAAGAGCCTGTATTTCGAAATCACCTCCTTTTTTTGCCATTAGGGTAAATTTTGTATGAAATACAAATATACTATAAGAAATGACCGAATTAATGTCCTTAAGAAATCCAATTGTATATTGAGTTTATGTTTACTTTTTTACGTTGAAAGTGTAAGGAGATGTTTTTTTTCGAATGTAAAATTTCATAAATCTAACTTTTTTTATTGCCGTGCAGGAAAGTATTACGAATTTTTAGAGCATATATGGATGTTCCAGTAAATAAGTTATTAAAGATTTGGCATGTACTTTGAATGGCGCTTTTTTTATGGTATTTACGGTTCCTTGAGTACTTCTTTTCTTAGATCAAATTTTTCATAACGGCCATCATTCCACTCATATTTTACTCTACTATCGGTCATCAGATCAATTATTTCAATGATTAATTTTATTGCAGGTATAAGATTGTATTTAGGGTCATACTGGCGGTCTTCTTTTCCGATTTTAAGATGAGCTAGATTCTCATTTCTTCTAGACTGTTTCATATCCCGTATCAATCTGCTGAACTGTTTTATTTTCTCTTCAATCTGGGTTTTATTTGGATGTGCTGCTGTTAATTCATTAATCGCTTTTTTGAGTGAGTGTACGCCTTTGGTATCATCATCAAATTTACAGATGCGCACCACCAAGTCATTTTCGATGGCTTTCAGGGCAAGCCACCGGTCCACAAATTCAGAACGTGATATATCTTGGAAGTCACTAAATAGGGAAATTCTATTATAGGCCAGCTGAAAACGAAGCAGCATTAAAGATTCGCCTTGCAAAGCATCAATATGATGCGATAAGGTAGTTCTTTTCATAAATTGTCAAATTTTGAAGATTAAAAAAGGATAGTGGAAAAATTTCAGTTTTCACTAGATGTTTATTATTTGCAGTTTAAAAATCAAATATTTTATAGGGCATTTCAGTTACTTAAATGTAATTTTAAAGCTATTGTTAAGGTGTCCAATTTCAGTCTTGATGTCTATCCAGTCATTAAAATATTCCAGTCTGCTTACAAGAACCCCAAAATCGATAAGGCAAGTATCACTTTTTGAGAACTCTATTGATTTGCGTTTAAATGAAAGATTAATGCTTTTTAAAATGACATCTTCAGAAAATCCACGCTTTTTAAATTCTTTTACAGGTTCAAGGGTGTCTACAATTGCCAGAAGATAAAAAAGAGGAAAATCATTTAATTTTATTTTTTCAAAATTAATGAATTCAGTCAGATCATACTTTTGCACTATTTCTGGTTTTTGAATCCAGATATTATGAATTGAGATGGCATCTGCTGCCATTCTGTACTGGTTTTCAAGTTTTATTCCCCAGAATAGCCCACCTTCCTGAGCCCGGTGTTTAGCACGTCGTATTTTGACCAGACGGTCATATAGAAGCAGCCCCCCCAGAAGTCCGTGGTCAACAACGCCGAACTGCTTTTTCCTAAAAAGGAAATATTTTCCCCTGACCTGCATAAGTTTTCTGCAGCGTTTAAATTTTGCAGCAAAGAGATTATGTGTAATATCAAAATGAGCAATGAGATCCGGCAGAGTATGGATTTCTGTAAGCTGTTGCTTATCTTCCATCTGGTAGGCGTTATCATGGAATAATGCTGTCAGGAACCAAATGAAAGGGAAGGTCTGGTAGCCAGGGTCATTTGTGCCGGGTTTGATTCTGGACCTTAAAGAAGTGTTCTCATGAAAAATTATTCCCATCATAAAAACGGAGCAAATATGTTCAGGTAGCCTCAAGGTGCTGGGATTTATTCTGCTGTTTTCAAAAATCTCTACTTTCTGTCCCTGAGTAAAGTAGTTACGGATAAAATCCGTGTATGAGATACTGTCCACAAAAGGCTTTTGTGCGGCAAAGCGGTTATCAATACCATGATAGTAATGCCACTGTTCAATTTTTAAATCTTCAATATGCTGGTAAATGGTTTTCATAGTCTAAAATAAATATTATAATAGGGCTGATCTTATTGTTTCAGGTCTTTCTGGTACTCTTTTATAAAGTCGTGGATAAAGGTATTATCAAAATGAAGGTCATCTCTGATTAGATCTATCAATTTTTCAAACTCCGCATCTATATCTTCAAGCAGTTTCTGCATGCCGTTTGGAAGATCTTGTGTTTTCACTGAAAAATGTCTACTCTGGATATTGTATGCTTCATAAACAAGCCCATTGAGCTTATTGAATTTAGTCCTGATTTTAGAGGGAAATAGACCTGCATTTTCCAGTGCATTTCTTTTCAGGTTTTCAATCAGATTTTCTGAAAGTTTGTTATACACGGTTTGGTAATAATCATATATATCATCTATTAAGGCATCACCTTCATGATAGATCTGCTTGACATTGAAGAGATCTGATTTTGATTTCATTAGATTCTTTAATGAGTTTATCTTATCTTGGTACAGATGGCTCTGAATAATCTGCAGTGAGTTTAAAATAATGGGCTGGTAGGATGATTTTACTTTTGCGATTTCAGCATTATTTTTATCAGTTTCAGTTTTCAGCTTACTAATTTCAGCCTTGATAGTCTTCCTTGTGATAAATCTGGTTATAAGTACAAGAAGGACTGCAAGAATTAGTGGAAAACCTAAATCTTTTGCAAATGGCTTTTCAAATACTGAGCTCTTAGGGCTTTCTTGTTGAATAAGCTTTACGGTAATAATTCCTTCGTTTTTTTCGGTTTGCTGTAATTCATTCTTTATTTGTGCAATTCTGTTTTCTTTCATTGTGTTTTAAATGTTTTATTCTTTATAAAAAAAATATCATTAAAAGTTGTCTCTAATGATACGAAATAATAAAAAAAAATGGAATATTCTTTTATGCACGTGTTTTTACAGTATTTATACCTGATGTTAAAATGCTTGTTTTTTGCGCCAAATAAAGATAGGACAAATTCTTATTACAGAAATTTCAAGAATAGGGAACATTACGATCTTCATGCAGTGAGAAAGAACCTGATGAATTCGAACGTGTAATAAACAGCAGCATTAAAATTGCGTATTTCTACTTGTCAATACATGGTTTGGAATTTCTATATTTGAGTATTAACAACTTGATTTTCAATTCCTGTCGTAAATTTAACATTAGACTTACATTAGTTCAACTGAAGTGTACTACATTCTTAATAATTTTAAGCTATGAAACCAGAAAATTATGAAGATCCAGATATCCGTGCTGCATTTGAGTGGCTTATTTCTTATATGTCAGCAGAACATTGGGCCACAAGAAGAGATCGAATTGAAAAGAGTATAGCAAATGCTTTGAACAGCAGTCCTTTTGAATCGGCAGAGCTATCTGAGATGCATCGCCTGTCCATTGATAATGATGTCATTGGCTGGTATCTCTATTTGATGGATATGCTTTTAAATGATATAGCAAAATATGAGCCTGTGCAGGGTTCTAGGGCAGCATCAGTTTTCTTTGCTGTTGGAAAAGAATTAGAAATAGTAAAAGGAATCAGAGGAATTGAAAATAAGGTCAAGCGTCTTTTGAAAAATGAAAAGGCACAGGCAGATTCTATTTTTTTTGAAATTCTTACGGCTGTCACCTGGGTTAAAAACGGCTGGAAAGTCAATTTCATCGCTGAAGTCCCTAATGAAAAAAGCCCGGATTTACTAGCCGAAAGACAGGGTGAGGAATGGTTTATAGAATGTAAAAGACTAAGCGGATCTGAATACGGTAAAAATGAACGCATCAAATGGCTTAAAATGCTTTCTTATATTAACGTTGCGCTTTTAACTTTTGACATGGTGCTGGATATTGTGTTTCATGTGGAGCTTAATTCACTGGATGATAGATTTCTGGAAAAGGAACTTAAGGCCAAACTCCCTTTTATAAAAGAAGAAGGAATAATTTTCTCTAATGAGATCTGGGATGTGTCTGTATCTTTTGTTGATTTTGACGTTATTGATGAGCATCTCGAAAAGTTTTTTGTAAAGGAATTTTCGCCACAGGTGCAGTATCTAATTGCTGGCAAGAAAGAATTTTCAAGCGGTTTTGCATGTGGGATATTAGGACAGTATGTCCATTATGGACAGGGTGCGGCAATTGGCCGTTATATTACCCGAATAGACAAAGCTTATGGTGCCTACTGGCAGTGTGATGCACCCAAAGCAATAGATTCAAAAGCGAAAGATATCAAAAGACAGCTGAAAAGTGCTGTCGAACAGTTTCCAGATGGAAGAAATGCTGCGATTCATGTCGGAATTGAAACTGTTGACGGTCCGCAAGTCGAGAAGCTCAGATTTGATAAAATCTTTAAAACAATTGGTGATTTTAATCCCGGAAACAAACATCTGCGAAGAATCTATTGTAATTTTTTTCAGTCCTATGCACCTCCTGAGATCTGCTGGGTAATTGATGAGACCAGTAATTGGCACTCTGTTGATCTTGATGGAAAAAATTTTCCATTAAAAAGAAAGTTTATAATTCTGCCTGAAGAAGCCTCGGACGAAGAATCCCTTCATTGGTTGAGACCACAGCCATAAATAATTAAGAAAGAAGTTGTTTCAGGATATTTTTTGAGCAATTTAATGTGTTATGATCTAGCTGTAATTACTCTTCTTGATGATTGATATCTATGGTATCATTTAAACGTTCCAACAATTTTGGATCGTCATTAGCTGGTTCAAAATATCTAAATCCTCCGTTTCCGTCATCTACCAGACGAATTGAATCCGGCCATTTTACATCCACGGTTACCTTTTCTTCGATATATTTTTCAATTTCCGGCTGCAGGATGTCGAAAACTTCCTCCCTCATTTTTTCATATTGTTTTGTAATTTCAGCAGCAGATATTCCAGGCAGACTGCTGATGGAATCTTTCATAAATTCCTTTACATGTTCCTGAGCAGCCACGATATGGTCAGTGTAGGGATCATCGGGTTCAAAGAAGCCCATAACTTCCGGATCATGTTCATATTCGAAATGGGTTTTTGAATATAGTTCGTCGAGAAAGGACTTCATAAAGTCATCTTTTGTCTTACCGTAATTATCCATGATCTTTTCTATTAAGTTTGAAATGCTACCAGATTCCCTTCATAGGGATATGCAAATTCTTGAATCTTTACGGACTGGTCCAGCCAAGCCGTTTCATCCTGTTTTTTAAGCATTATAGGCATCCTGTGCTTGTGGTTGTGCACGAAGTCCATTAACTTATTTGCTTTAGTGGTCACCATGGTATAGGTGTTTCTAATCTCATCCGTTACCGGATCCGTCCATGTAGAGTACAAGCCTGCAAAGGTGAAGATCTCGTCATCCTGAGAGTTGATCTGGTACTTGTCCTTGCTTTTTCCTTTTTCATCATTCCAGTGCCATTCGTAATAGGCCGAAGCGATTATAAGGCAGCGGTTATGGGTTATATTATTGAATGACGCTTTCTCGTCAATGGTTTCTATGCGGGCATTGAGCGTGTTTTTTCTGAACTCAATGTCTTTTGCCCAGGACGGCAGAAGCCCCCAAGTGTAATCCGTTGTGATAAGGTGCGGAGAGGAATTGAGTATTACAGGGATGTTGGGATGGGAGAATCCGTTAATGAAATCCGACTGAAGATAGGTCTCCTCATTGTCGAGTTCTGCATTAAAGCGTCTTTTTAGATCTTCTATCGAGGCATTCTGCTGGGTATAATAACACATAATTTTCCGTTTTAAGGCTGTTTTAAAATGTCTTATTCTGATACTAATATATCATTAAGGGGGCTTTTATTTTTTTCATTGCGCTTATGTTTGACAAAACAATCTTATGGAATTATACCCAATAGACATTAAACGCATCGAAAGGCTTATAAAAGAAAATGAGCATCGAAAAAAGCTGCTTTGGAAAAGAAACAGCAGAAAACTGCTGTGCTTCATGCTTATTTTTCTTTCTCTTTTTTTACTTCTCTATCAAATTTAATTCATTCTTAGGACTTTACATAAAAAAAAATCAGAATTTCATTCTGTGGCGCGGCAGATTGATTTCGTGCTCCTGCGGATAAGGCTGTCTGTGGGTGCTGCTGACATCCTGTTTTATATTGTGCTGGGTGGTATACCTTTTTTCCGAGTCCGAATATCTGGGATCAGGAATGAAAGGCATTTTCGCCATCCTTGAAATAGTGATGGTCGGAAAATGATAGTCAATTTCCACGGTTCCCAAAAGCAGGTAGCAGCCGCCTCCCTGAAAAGGATTATTTGCAAGACTGTCGGGGAAATGCGCCGTATCAAAATAGGCTCCTTCATGGTCGATCCACGTCCCGAAATACATATTGCCCCTTTTGGTCGGAACCTGCTTGGTCGAGATCAGGTAAGCCAGCATGCGGACCTGCTTTTTATGGTATTTCAGGAGGTCGCGGACCATCACATCTCCGCGGTGTCTGGTCTGCAGCAGATCAAAAACGGTGCAGGAAATGGGAAAATTCAAAAGCTCGATTTCATCAAAAGCATCTTCAAATACGGAGCGTGCCAGAACCGGCAGCTTGAACTCTTTTGCGGGCTGCTCAATGAGCATAAGTCCGCGGTTCTCGGGCTTAAAATTATTCATCAGAAGGCTTACCTGAACCAGCAGCTGATTTTTGGTTTTCCCGGTAAAGCGGAAAGCGCCTATAAAGATGAGAACCTTTACATTCTCAATGCCCATCGGCACCCTGTTTATGAAATCCTCCAGTGACTTATAAACGCCGTTTCTTTCTCGTTCAAAAGCGATGAACTGCGAGAGTTTGGAATCCAGGCCCTGAAGGTGCATAAAACCCAGATAGATATCGGTGCCGTAAAGGGCAGTTTCATATCCGCTTTTATTTACGCAGGGAGTGTGGATAACAGCGCCGGCCATTCTGGCTTCGTGCACGTAGATTTCAGTTCTGTAAAAACCTCCCTGATTATTTATGACGGCCACCATAAATTCAACAGGGTAGTGTACCTTGAGGTAAAGGCTCTGGTAGCTTTCAACGGCATAGGATGCCGAGTGCGCCTTGCAGAAGGAATAACCTGCAAAGGATTCGATCTGGCGGTAGATTTCATGGCTCAGCGCTTCGGGATGCCCTTTTGCGGCGGCTGAAATAAAGAAATCATCCTTTACTTTCTGAAGTGCCGCTTTTGAGCGTCCCTTGCCTGACATGGCACGTCTTAAGATATCTCCGTCGGCGGCTGAAAGCCCGCCGTAATGCAGGGCAATTTTGATCACGTCTTCCTGATAGACCATAATCCCGTAGGTTTCTCCAAGCTCCTTTTCGAAAACAGGATGAAAATATTCAAATTTTGACGGGTTGTTATGTCGGAAGATGTACTCCTTCATCATTCCCGACTGCGCCACTCCGGGACGGATAATCGAAGAGGCGGCCACAAGTGTTTTATAATTATCACATTTCAGGCGGCGCAATAGGCCGCGCATGGCAGGACTTTCAATGTAAAAGCATCCGATTGTCCGGCCCTCGGCAAGATACACGTTTGCGGACTGTTCGTTTTTTGACAGTCTCGTGTCGCGGATATTGATGCGAATGCCTCTGTTCTGCTCAATTATCTTCACGGTATCATCAATATGTCCGATGCCTCTCTGGCTGAGGATGTCAAATTTATCAAAGCCGATATCTTCAGCTGTATGCATATCAAAGAGCACTATGGGAAATCCTTTCGGAGGCATTTCCAGCGGCGTGTAATTGGTCAGCGGTTCTTCCGAGATCAAAATCCCGCAGGAATGCATGCTTCGCATGTTGGGGTATTTCTCGAGCATCATGCCGTATTCCTGAACCAGCTTGACAATAGAATTGGTCTGGTGGAGCTTCATGGGATTTTTTGCCAGCATATCCAGCTCATCTTTGGGAAGGCCGAATACCTTGCCGACCTCCCGGAAAATCGAGCGGTATTTGAATTCCACATTGGTACCGCAGAAAGCTACATTCTCATAACCGTAGCGGTCAAAGATGTATTTCAGGATCACATCCCTTTCTTTCCAAGACCAGTCAATATCGAAATCGGGAGGGCTTTTACGGTTTTCATTCAGGAAGCGCTCGAAATACAGATCAAGTTCCAGGGGGCAGATATCCGTTATTCCCAAACAGTAGGCAATAATGCTGTTGGCGCCAGATCCCCTTCCGATATGAAGGAAACCGCGGCTGTTGCTGTAGCGTATGATATCCCAGGTAATGAGAAAATAGCCGCTGAATTCAAGGTCATTGATGACTTTTAGCTCTTTTTCCACACGCGCTTTCGCTTCGATATTATGGCGTCCGTAGCGCCACACCAGACCTTCCTCGGCCAGTGTGGTTAAAAGGGCAATGTCCCCAGCTTTATTTTTGGTGTAGTGTTTTTTGTTTTTCGGGCTTTCGAAATCATATTTAAAATTACAGTGCTCGATGATGTACTGGGTATTCTCGATGATCTCGGGATAATCTTTATACAGGGCGATAAGTTCCGCTTCGGGAATCATGATATCCGATTTTCGGCAGCAGTCATCAGGGCCGAGTTTGGAGAGAAGCTCATTGAGGTCGACTGCACGCAGGATTCGGTGCAGGTTGTATTCCCTTTTGGTACGGAATACCACTGGCCGCAGGATAACCATTTTGGAAATCTTCTTTTTAAGCTCAGGCATAAAAAGCCTGCCGAGCTGGTCAGGCTCAATGCCTATAAATTCATTTTCGCCGAGCTGGTCAGGCGCATTTTCCAGACCATAAATAAAATATACCGATTCCAAAGCCGGGGCCTTTTCAGGAAGCGGAGCACCGCTGAAATTATGATCGGTCAGAAAGCGGTTCATTTGGGCAAGCCCTGCTGCATTTTTTGCAAGACCGATATAGCGCAGGTGGTGCCTGCAGCGGAATTCTATCCCGACAAGCGGTTTTATGCCTTGAGCCTGGCAGCCTTTTATAAAATCATAAATCCCTGTTACGGTATTGATGTCGGTCAAGGCTGCTGCCGTGACACCGCAATGGGCTGCCTGCCAGATCAGATCATCCAATGGAATAGTGCCGTAGCGCAGGGAATGATAGGAGTGGCAGTTGAGAAACATGATTTATTTTTTGCGTTTTAAAATTTCGTCTTTATTGTTGGGTTTGAAAGATGCGCCGGCGCATCTCATAACGGCATCAAAGCCGTAACGGGTCTTCATCCTGTCCATTGCCTGATAGAGTGAAAGCATTTCTTCGGTATCATTGAAAAGGTCAATCTGGTAGGTTCCCCTGACAAGGCCGCTGAAACGGACTCCGATAAGGCGCAGCCTCATGCGGCGCTGGTAGAGCTTGGTAAAGAGATCTGTCACTGTCTGGGTCAGAAGGTGATCTGCTGAGGTGTACTGGACTCTGGACTGTTTGGTTTCGGTATCAAAATTGGCGTACCTTATTTTGACAGTCACCGTTGAGGTGAGCCACTGCTCGGCGCGCAGCTGATAAGCCAGTTTCTCCACCATGCCCTGAAGAATCCTGTTTAGTTTCAGAACATCAATAGTGTCCTGTGAAAAGGTATGTTCAGTTGAAATTGATTTTCTCTCCGTATAAGGCTCTACAGGGGCGTTATCAATTCCATTGGCTTTTTTCCAGAGTTCGGTTCCGTTTTTGCCGATCATCTGCTGCAGGGATTCGGCAGGCATTTCAGAGAGTGTGCGGATGGTGCGGATGCCGATGCGGGAAAGAAGCTCGAAGGTTTTCTGGCCAACCATCGGGATTTTTCTAATGGAGAGCGGATTCAAAAAGGACTGCACCAGATGCTCGGGAATTTCAAGGTTCTGTTTCTGCTTGCCCTCGCCGGTTCCGATTTTCGAAACGGTTTTATTGACCGAAAGCGCGAAGGTGAGGGGAAGTCCGGTTTCTTTGGTAATGCGCTGGGCGAGCTCATCGGTCCATCTGTAGCTGCCGTAGAATTTATCCATGCCTGTGATGTCCAGATAAAATTCGTCAATGCTGGCTTTTTCCACCACGGGCGCTTTTTCCTGAATGATTTCTGTAATGTCGTGTGAAAGCCTGGAGTAGAGCTCCATATCTCCTTTCATAATTTTAGCCTGAGGGCAGAGCTTCATGGCCATATGGATCGGCATGGCCGAACGCACGCCGAATTTTCTGGCTTCATAGGAGCACGAAGCCACAACGCCTCTCTCACCGCCTCCAATGATAAGCGGTATGCCGTTAAGTTCAGAATTTGTCAGTCTTTCGCAGGATACGAAAAACGTGTTCATGTCGATATGTACAATAGCCCGGCTCATAATCTTAATCATTTTATACAGACCAAAATTAGTACAGTCAGTAACAAATTTTAAAAATAAAATGTTCTAAATAATAACAAAGTTTAAAAAGCCTTATTTTTCGGGGCATAAAAAAAGCACCGATTTCGGTGCTTTTTTCCTTTATTAAGAATTTACGGAAGGATCAGAATTATTCTGAAGCAGGTTCTTCGCTGATCGGCTGGCCTGCTGTTTTTTTCATAAGCAGGTAAAAATCTCTTAAATGCCACCATGCCGGACAGCGGTCTATCGGGCCGTTAAAATTTCTGATGGTGGTATAACAGCTGTTCAGGAAAACCTGAGTGTCGGTGATCTTCGCCCATTCGGTCCACACTACTTCCTTCGGCGGCGGATTGTTTTCAAAATGGCGTTTTATTTCTTCATGATTCATAGGGCAAAATTACTTAAAAAACCAGAACAGCGCAAGGCTATGAAAGATGAAAACGCCCTTAAAGGGCGCCTTCATCTGCAAAAGAGTAATAGGTCTCAGGTGTCACGATCAGGTGGTCGAGCAGCGGAATATCCAGCAGTTTTCCTGCTTCGCGGATTTTTCGGGTCATATTTCTGTCGGCCTCGGAAGGTGCTGTCTTTCCTGAGGGATGGTTGTGGGTGATAATGATCCCGACGGCGGCAGCTTTCAGGGCTGCCGCGAAAAGCAGGCGCATATCAACCACAGTTCCCGCAATGCCTCCTGAGGAAACCTCATAGATTCCCAGAACCCTGTTGGATTGGCTGAGCAGCAGCACCTTGAACTGCTCAAAAAATTCTATCTTGCCGGGATCCCAGCTGTCGAGCAGCAGTCGGTAAGCATCTCTGGATGAAGTGATATAAGGTCTGTCGGCGCTTTTTACTCTGCTTTTATAGATCAGTTCTATTTCTGATACTTTCTGCCAGTCTGTGTTTTGATATTGATTTTTCATAATTGCTGCAGTTTTAAGATTAATTACAGCACCGCCGTGCGGGCAGGGACAAGCGAACGCAGAAAGCAACGCAATAAAGCAGGAGCGCAGCCCTGCATTTATGGGGGAATTTTTTGCGGAGAACCGAAGGCCGTGCCCGAACTTTGTGATGAAATTGACTTAACATTCCACAATAGCTCCTAAACTAAGATTAGCCAGTGAACCTTAAAGTGTCTGCGCGCGCAAAAAAATACCGCTGTGTAAAATCTGCGGTATCAATAGTTAAATGGTTTAAGCGAGGGCGGTCTGCTTTTTATGCTTTTTCAACCGCTCGGCAATCTCAGGCAGGTTTTTATTAATAATCCTAAGAATCCTGCTGTGATATTTAGTGGCTTTATTGCGAAGCCCCCTGCACTGTATAATTTCCATTTTGGAAAGGGAGAGTTCAATGGTTTCCACAGGTCTGTTTTCAATCTGCGCCGAGAGTATCAGGGAATCTTTCTTTTTATAATACTCATTAGTAAATACGCAGTGGTGGAGCGTGTCGCCCTCTTCTAGAAAATCCTGCACACGGTCAAGGACTTTTACGGTAAGGTCATTATCGGTAAAAGAAAGTCCGAAGAACTGTTTTTTGTCCTTTTCATAAATGGGCTCTGCTTTCTGTATTTCAGCACGCATCTGCTCAAGATGCTTTCTGCGCTGTATGTCCCTTTTTTTGGCAACAAGCCTGTCATGCTCCTGGTCTAAATTCTCAGGGCAGACAAGTGCAGGGGAGCTGAGGTCTTTTTTGAACCATCTGAGCAGGGCAATGTAATCCTCCCAAATTTTTATGTCCTGAATCTGATAACGCTGTTTAAGGCAGGTTTTTACTGCCTGCCAGTTTTCGCGCAGGTGCTGTTCATGGGAGGTGAGGTAATGCTTGAGCAGAGAGGTCTGCGAACTTTTTAAAAGGGTTTCTGCAATACAGTCCTTTAACAGGGCAGTAAAGAGTATCTGAGGGGCAATGCCATACGTAGAAGTTTTAAAGCCGTTTCTTTTCAAAAGCGGAATCACTTTCATGTGCGGATAAACCTTATAGGGATTGATGCGGTATTTTGGCGAGTTCTGAAAATCCTTTGGACGGATTTCCAAAGGGGAATAGTACTGCCATGCATCATAGGCATTGGAAAAAACATTGGTGCTTCTTGAGATGGTGCGCACTTCCCCTTTTGGATTTATCCAATGCTGCATGACTTCCGTGTGGGAGTAGGCAGGAAGAACATTCTTTTTCATGTTCTTGTGCGAGCAGATGATACGCACCACCTGATACCCAGAGCAGGTATCGGTGAGGGCGAAGTATTCGATTTCTTTGAAATGCACCTGATTGTGCTGATGCATTTTAAGTTTCCCCTGACAGGCGTTGCAGTTAATATAATTTTTGCAGGACTGGCTTTCGCTGTCGGGCTTCCACGAATGGGTGCATTCCAGACAATGGAATTTTCCCCTTGAGAGCACCGCCCATTTCAGGAAAATGTTTTTTTCCGCCCACTGATGCATCTGCGCTGTCATTGGGGCTAGGGTGGCGCTTAAGGCGCTGATTTCTTTTTCTGTAACCGTTTTGGGTATCATAAGTCAAAGAGTGTTAGGGTTTTCTGTACAGGCTTCACGGATTGAACTATCTGTGTTTTTTGAACTGTGTTTTGAGATACTGCGGGAGCAGTCGAGAATAAATCAGCGTTAACAGGCGCACTTACCGCGACTCTGCATTGAACAGGGGCAGGCGTTCCAATGGTGTCGTCTGTGTAGTACTTCACAGCCATGTCAAAGATTTCCTGATTGTCAAAGGCGCATTCCCCTGTTTTTTTGACCTCTCCGAAAATGTAGTTAAAACAGCTTTCAAGGTTTTTGCTCTCTTTTTTATAGTCCGCTGAAAACAGGGCATCGTTCTGCGCTTTTTCGCTCAGGTAGCTTTCTATGGCGGTTCTAAATTTATCTGATGCTTTCATAAAGGAAGATTTAAGATTGAAAAAGCGTTATTCAAAACTGTTTCTGTAGATGTCAAAACAGTATTCTTCAAAACAGAGCCAGCATACAAAGGTGTAATGGGGCAGACGGTGGCGGTTTTTGACAGATTCCCCAAGGGAATCTTCAATTTCGTATCGGATATTTTCCAAATCATCCAAGTGCTGAATGTAGAATTTTCGGCAGTCCGAGTTGTAGATAAACTCTGAAATCATCCCGCAGATGCATCCGCTTTTCTGCAGGTCTTCGAGGAAAGATTTCAACTGCTCTTTTTTTGTCCCGTCATAAGATTCCATATTGGAAAGGACTATTTTTTTAAACTGGGCAGATACGGGATATTCTATGTAAACTGATTTTTCAAAGGCTTTCATGGCGTATAAATTTTGATATGAAACGGTATATATTCCAATTAGAAAGGCAGGTCGTCGGGTTCATCTTTTGGCGCATTTTTCTTTTGGACTGCAGGAACAGCTGAAGCGTTTTCTGTTTTTGGGAAAACCAGTATCTTAATATTACTGGTGTGAAAGGTCAGCGAACCGAGCGCTTTGCCCTCGGCATTATTGTAGACATTCAGACCTACGCGCCCGAAGAGTTCAACCACAGTGCCTTTTTTTAGCCACTGCGCCATTTTGGAACCCATCCAATAGGAGCAGTCGATATAGGTCACAATCTTTTTAAGTTCTGTAGACCCTTTTGGTCTGTAGCTGTCGTTTATGGCAATGGAGAAATTTACCACCTCCCTGTCATTTGAAACTTTTGCCGTTACGGCATCTTTTGTAATTCGTCCTGAGATTTCCATGATGCAAAATTTTAAGTGAATGTTTATCTGTTTTTTCCCAAGCCCCGAATTAAATTTTTCAAAAGAAAAACGGGAAAAAAGAAAGCACAAAATCAAGCGCCCGATTAAGGATCCGGAGTGCTATAAGTCCCGAAGGGCGGCAAGGCCGTTATGCGCATGCAGGAGCCTGCGGGTGCTATTTTCGCGGCTCTTTTAATCCGTTTTTATTGAAAATTTCGCTATTAGTTTTACAGCAGGCTGAACCCCTATTTCAGACGCCTGTTTTGGAATCGGCATTGAAATATTTTGTAATTTCAAGCGACAAAAAAGCAATGCAATGGAAAAGCAATATGATCTAGACCGTTTTTTAGAGGCACAAAGGGAAACGTATAACAACGCACTGCGCGAAATCGGAGAGGGAAGAAAACAGACCCACTGGATGTGGTTTGTTTTTCCGCAGCTGAGAGGACTTGGATTTACAGACTATAATATCTTTTACGGCATTGAAAACCTAGAGGAAGCCTTACTGTATCTTAACCATCCGGTACTGGGAAAACGTCTGGTGGAAATTACCAGCGCAATGCTTAAAATCGAAAACAAAACGGCACTGGAAATCCTCGGCAGACCAGATGAAAGGAAACTGAAATCCTGCATGACCCTGTTCAGCCTGCTGCCCAATTCATCTGATTGTTTTTCACGCGTGCTTCATAAATACTATAAGGGACAAAGGGATGGGAAAACCTTAGAAATACTTGGAATTTCATAAAAAACTACAGCGGATAATCCCAAATATTTTGAAAAAGGAAACCAATATTCCAAGAGTAAAAGCTGTTTAATTTTTCTTTTTAATGATGAGGTGTCTCAGATCACGGCTTTCGGAAATACGGTCCATTTCAGATTCAGAAAGTTCATGGATATCCTCTCTGATCAGGTTATAATTCCTGTTTACCTGCGCATTGTCCAGGATACGAATCGGCTCGATTTCCCTGTAGTTGTTTGTTTCCTGCTGCAGTGCATTATGATCATTTAAAACCTCGCAGTGGAATGTCTTAAGGTCAATTTTACAGTCCGGATTATCGGCAGTCATACCCACAAATTCACCTGAACTTAATGACGCTATTTTTGAGGCCGGGACTGCGTATTCCAATTGTCTGGAACGGCTTATCGAGGTATCGGAGCTATTGATGGAAAGACTTTCACGTTCCTGCATTATTTTTCCAAAACGCTCGGAGAGCTGTTTTG
This sequence comes from Flavobacterium panici, assembly GCF_903819335.1. GTDB lineage: Bacteria > Bacteroidota > Bacteroidia > Flavobacteriales > Flavobacteriaceae > Flavobacterium > Flavobacterium panici. The sequence goes on from NZ_CAIJDE010000040.1 coordinate 58,174, forward strand.
CGGTATCGCCGGTCACCTGTCCTGAAACAATATTTCCGGTAATGTTCATAATCACATCTGCCTGCTCACGGCCGTAATCTTTTTTGAGCTGGCTGAGGTCCTGTATACCTAAAGTTGTACTAACTTTATTGCTTCGGGCAGTGGCAATAAGACTGTCGATATTATTGAGATAAACTGTCGGGAACTCGTCAAAAATAAGGCTGCTTTTAAGTTTATCTTTACGGTTTGCCAGTTTTATCAGTCTGCTGATATAGAGCGACAGCACCGCTCCGTAGGTTTGGATTTTCTGCGGGTTATTTCCCATGCAGACAATTTTAGGGGCATCAGGATTATTGATGTCAAGAGTGAAATCATTTCCGGAAAGTACGTAGTAAAGCTGGGGGGAAGAGAGCCTTGCCATTGAAATTTTAGCAGATGCTATCTGCCCCTCTAACTGCTCTGATGCATTATTTAAAAATGCACTGACAAATGGATTGATCAGCACCTCAATCTCTTTTTCAGAACGCAGTAAAGTAAAAAGAATTTTATAATCCAGCTGCATGAGTTCAATTACATGGGGCAGGGTGCAGAATTCACCGTCATTGAATTTTCTGAGATACCAGATCACTGCGGTGAGGAAATTAATAGGGGACTCAACGAAAAAGTCGCCCTGCTTTTTAATCCATTCGCGGTTAAGTCCCAAGAGAATTGTCCGGGCAGATTCAGCGGCATCGGTAATGTCTGTCATGGAAGCGGGGTCGAGCGGATTACACCTGTGGGTGCGGGTTAGATCGTCAAAATTAATGACATAAAATGCCGGCATAACTTTATACAAATGTCTGTATTTTAAGTAGGTATTGTATACGATTTTGGTCAGGTCATCAAACTTAAAATCATAAACAAACATACTAAAGCCTTTGGCAATATGCTGGGTAATGATATGACGTATAACAAAATAAGATTTCCCGGATCCTGGTGACCCGCAGACCAGAATTCCCCTGAAAGGATTTATGATATTAATCCAGTTTTTTCGGATTTTATCACGCAAATAATACCGGGCTGGAAGATTAACGGAATACTCATTCTCAAGAAGTCTTTCCTCCTGAGGAAAAGTTTCATTTTCCTTGTTGAAAATATCACGAGAGTTTAAACTTCTCCTTATAATTCTTGTCAATAATGTGCCTGCAGTAATGATAAAAAGCAAGCCCAAAGATGTTGTTACTACATAGAGCAGAAAAACAATTTTTATATTATACTGGACCTGCAAAATAAACCAGCTTGCAAAATAAAAAAGCATTCCTGCAATGAGAAAAATCAGAGCTGTTTTCAGTTTCAGCTTTTCGTCTTTTCGTCCTTTTGCACCCAGAAGAGATATAAAAACAAATAGGAGCGCGAGCAGTTTGGATTGGTGAAAAAAACTGAATAATCCCGCTTTATAAATATTTTCAAGAATTTTGTCGCTGAATTGTGACACAAGACCAATCTGCCTGAAAACCTGATAGCCGTAATAATAAAAATGTATTCCTAAAAGTATGATGCTGATAAGGCGTGTCATGTCTAAAATTTTTCTCAGTGCCTGTTCATTTTCCCCTGTGTTCATAACTGTAAATTTTAAATGATTAATTATTAGAGAGTCCTTTTCTTTTTCTGTTTTTCTTTTTTCTTTTGAATTCTTTCGGGATATGTCCGGAGTAAAATTCTTTTTCAGTGAGTATGTGTATGAGCTCCTGCAGACCAGTTCCAGAAATTTTCTTTGAGTCGAGTATTTCCTGTATTTCCAAAAGTGTTTTTATTTCGGGAGAAAGCTGCCTGTTTTTAATTTCATTTTCTGAAACACTGCAATTCTTGGAGATTGCTGCGGCAGAGAATTCTTTTCCAAGCTCACTTCCGTTACAAACATGTTTTGTAATATGGTCAACATAGGTAAGTCCATATAATAACCCGTCTGAAGAAAGTCGTTTTACCATAGAGATACCCATCTTATCCAATTCAGATTCCAGCTGGGACAGCGTAGCTTTATTATCCTGGAAAACGTTCCTGATGACATTTTTAATACGAGTACCGGGGCTGGAATTTTTTAGTTTATTTTCTACAAACTTTTTGTCCAGAAATTTAAGCGTCGGCTTGTTGTAAAAATCACTTGCTTTTATCGGCACTCCAGTATATTTTCCATCGCTGCCCACTATGCGATAAATAAGGCCTCCAGCTTTAAATGTCCTCGATTTTTCCGAACCTCGACTAGCAGAAACATTATAAAGATTAAGCACCGCATTGAGCTGTGCAAGACTTTTAAACTGATAATTGTCCAGTACAAAATCCAGCACTCTTGAAACAGCTTTTTTGGACTGTATTTTGCCATACTGCACACTGGTTGTATCAATTTGTTTCAGCTCATTGTAAATTTCTTTTTCCCTGCCTTGTGCTTTTACAAGATTAAAGTCGTTCTCTATCTTAATCCGCGCTGCTTCAGACTGATTTCTGCCGATATTCTGCATATCAATCCTTTTACCGTCCGGTTTCACTTTTATTGAAACTATATGAATGTGCGGATGTGCGGCATCGAAATGCTGATATACTAAATAGGGCTGCTGGCCAAATCCGATTTCAGACATATAATTTTGGGCAATATTTATTAATTTTTCAGCGTTCAGGTCTTTTTCCGAAGGATGAAAATTGAGTGAAATATGCACACTTCCGCGTTTCACATTTTCGTTTAATTCAAGCTGATTTACCAGTTGATTTATTTTAAATGCCGAGGTCATCTTATCATGATCTGCAGGATAATTTTCAGCGCCGATACATTTTGCTGCACCTTCAGAAACCTTACTTTCATTGTAATGAAAAACGCGGCGGACTGACTGTCCTGTTTTTATTACGGCAACCATTTTTCAATGAGTTTAAGCATAGAAAATTTTATGGATTCAATGGATTCAAACAGCTTGTTTTTATCTTCCTGAGATGATAAAATCCATTTCTGGAATTCAGAAATCTGATGGAGCGAATGCAGTTTTTTTACTGCCTGATTATAATTATTTCCAATAGCATTCAGCTCTGTTCTGAGCTTTGAGATTTCTAAAAGAAGATCGTCCACGGACTGATTGCGGTACTTTAAAACAACAGGTTTTCCAATCAGATTTTTCCGGGCGTAATCACTTAGTTTTGGACAGAGTGATTTCTCAAATCCATTGTGTAAAAGTTTCATTTCATCGGGTGTCAGACGCAGATGAATCCATCTGGTCCGATTGGTGTTTTTCTCTTTCATTTTGTATCCTTTTCATTTCTAACACAGTTTTAAGTCTTCAAAAGTCTCTGCCAGCGAGTTCCGAGCGAATAGGCAGCCAGATATCGGTTGTGATACAACCGGACATCTGGCCGACTGCAAAAAAAACAGCAGTCTTTCAGCTTTCAGGAAAATTTTCAGAACGTTTAAAGTATAAAGCCAGTTTTAAGTTCTATTAAATTTCTAAAAACTTGTAAACCTAAACGAAGTTACCTAACAAGTTTGGAATAAGTCGATGATGAGTATATTATACTTATCAAACTCTTAAGGTGTATTTCTATCTTTATACTATTGATTATTAATTTAAAACGATGAAATTATGAGTGAGAAAAATGTGGCTGCTAAGGTTTTTGATACGATTATGAGTATCCCTGGCATGAATGAAATGGTGAGAGTGGATTTGAAGATTTCACGTAAAAATGTATTATTATTGAGTCATTTAATTGAGAAGGGACTGTTGCTTGAAAATGATAAATCAAGCCTTCTTGGGAACATCACGGCAGATGGATTAGAAGAACTTAAAAATTTGTCGCAAGAGTGTCTACAGAAAGCTGGTCTTGTGGAACTCAATGATAAACTTTTGAGTTTCAGCCAGTCTAGATGATGATAGTTTAAGTGATAAAAAGTTGAAAATGCTTTATGAATGTTGTGCATTTATAAAGCATTTTTTTATAAAAATGTTTCTGAACTAAAATTGCCTGTTTTGGAAACTTATTGGCTTGATTTTGAAACGTTCTGTGTGAAAATTCTGAATTACTTTTGTATTGTTAATTTCTTCTGATTTAACGCGAATGTATAAAAATAAGAAATGAATCATGAACTTAAATTTTAATAAAAAAAGTGTTTTTGTACAAATAGTATGTTTACTATTTATCTTGCTATTTGTTTATGCAGCTGTAAGTAAATTATTGGATTTTGAAAATTTTACTGTGCAACTGGCCCAGTCTCCGCTGCTCAGCGCGCATGCCTCATGGGTATCCATATTTGTTCCGGCAGCAGAACTCTTTACCGTTTTATTGCTGTTAATTCCCAGACACAGGATCAAGGGATTGTATTGCTGCCTTAATCTAATGATTATGTTTACCGTATACATATTTATTGTACTGCATTACAGTTCGTTTGTTCCCTGCTCGTGCGGAGGCGTACTGGCCAAAATGAGCTGGAATGCCCACCTGCTTTTCAATATCCTGTTTGTTGTCTTGGCCATCCTGGCAATAGCGTGGAAAAACTGCCATAGAAAAAGCAAGGCTTTTGCAGAATATGTATATGAGATGAAATGGATTGGAGGCAGTTTTTGTTTCAGTGTACTGACTGTTTTGCTGTTGTTCCTTTCTTCTGAAAAGATTATGCATAATGACAATCCCTTTATCAGGCGTTATCCCATACACCCTGCAGAATTCATTTACGATGTGGATTTAAAGTTCAATTCCTATTATTTTTCAGGCTCGACCGGCAGTACGATTTATCTGGGCAATTTTACTTCTCCATCCCGCATATTGGCAATCAATGAAAATAATAAGAAAGAGAAAATTTTCAATATAACTTTTGATCCTAAAGACATTCCATTCAGGGCAGTCACAATTGCTGTTCGCGATTCCACCTTTTATTTGTCCGATGGAAGTGTTCCGGCCGTCTTCAGCGGCAGGATCAAAGACTGGAAAATAACAAATGAGTTCAAGGGAGTTCCTTATTTTACAAAAGTTGTTCCTCTGGATAGCAAGAGCATCGTATTTAGATCCAACAACGCAAAAAATTCGGCGAATGTACTGGGTATTTTTGATGCTGAATCCAATACTAAAATACAGTACAAAAGAAACTTATTGCAAGGGCAGATTGACGGGATTTTTGATACTGACGGATCACTATTATACAGTTCAGAACAAAAGAAAATTATTTATCTCTATTTATACAGAAATGAATTTATAGTTGCAGACCGAAACGGTGACCTTTCCTACAGAGGCCATACTATCGATACCATTAAACACGTCAAGATAAAAGTTGCCTCCATAAAAAATGATATGGAAAGGATGATTTCATCTCCTTCCTATCCGGTGAATGCAAAGGCTGCAGTCTGCAGCAATCTGCTGTTTGTGAATTCCAAAATAAAGGGCAGATTTGAAAACAGCAGGCTTTGGGAGCAATCTTATATTATTGATGTCTATGACATAAAAAAGAATATTTACCTATTGAGTTTTCCTGTTTACCATACAGGAAAAGAAAAGCTGAGTGGATTTTTGGTTACACCGACAAATTTGTATGCCCTTATCGGGAACCGCATCTCAGTGTATAAATTAAATGAGGCAATCAAGAAGGAAATGCAGCCTAAGTAAAGGCTATATTAAATTGTAAAATATACCGGCCGGTGTCAGGAGCAAGATCGAAAACCTGTAGAAAAAAGTAGATCAAATTATAATTTAAAAATTTATATCATGAAGACTTTATTTTTAAAAAACATGCTGCCAGCAGGTGTAATCGCCTTGGCTGTATCTGGAGCATTTTTCACAACTTCCATGCAGAATGCACCAAAAAACAATGCCGGATTGAGGTTTGGCTATAATGCCATTGCCGGCAAATGCGGAAACATTGAAGTAAACTGTGATGATGTTCCCAGTGATGATATGTGCCATATTTCGGGAACTACCGGACCTCTTGCATATGACAAGCAAGCAGGCAACAACTGTGTAAATGCACTGTGGCACAGAGAAGAATAATCTATTAAAAAGACAATGCAGTTCCATTTAGGAACTGCATTGTTTTATTTTATTTAATTCCTTTGAGGATCCAATCTTCGGACTGTTTTCCTTTTAAGAAGAAATCAAACCACTGTAATGTTCTTTTTGTGATGTCGATCTGGTTGGGTTCACGCAACAAAAGATGGCCTTCTTCAGGGTAGAGCAGCATGATACTTTTTTTTCCGAGCCGCCTTAGTGCCAAGTAATATTCAAAGCTTTGATGCGGATCCACCTGCGTATCATTTTTGCCGCTCCATATCAAAATGGGTGTTCGAATATTTTTGACATATGACAGCGGTGAATTGGAAAAATAAGATTCGGGTGCCTCATAAGGCGTCTTTCCCATTGCCCATTGTTCATTTCCAAACCTCCACATATCGGGCCTTCCTGTAAGGCTGTTTATATTGTGATAAAAACTGTTGAGGTCTGTAATAGCTCCGCTGCTGATTACTGCCGCAAACAGGTCGGTCTGAGTCACGATGAACGAAGTTTCATAACCGCCGAAAGAATGGCCCATAAGACCTATTTTTGCCGGATCTACAAGCCCCATGCCAATCACTTTTTTGGTTGCCGAAACAACACAGTCAACGGCCGAATGTCCAGGGCTCCCAACTTCTAATGACAAATCGGGCTTAAAGACGAAATAATTCTCAGATGTAAATAAAGTTGTGTTGTTTCCGCTTAAGTCATTTAAGGCTGGATTGACATACTTATGCAATTGCTTTGACTGCAGATCATAAATAGTTACAATCATCGGATATTTTATTTTCGGGTCATAATCAGCTGGATAATAAAGGGCACCTTTTAAACACTTTCCTGCAGAATTCTTGTATTCGATCAAAATAGATCTTCCCCAAAAATATTTTTCCTGCTGCGGATTGCTTCTATAAAAGCAGCTAGGGTCAGCGTCTTGCGATTTATATAACAGCCTAGGGGACACATCATATTTCTGCTCCCTGAAAAAGAGTTTTTTCTTATCTATTCCATAATTCAGCTGATTAATAAGGCTTTGTTCGTAGACGATTGGTTTTTCGCCGGTTTCTTCCGTCCACTTGAAATAGCCTGTTTTGCCGTCTTCACCTTCTGCGCGTAAAAATTGCTGCTTTTGGATATCAATATTTCGAACAATCAGGCCATCATATTTCAACTTTACCCCTATCGAATTTGGCATCGCAGCAATACGGAACTTAATTTTTGACTCCCTTCCATGGGTTAATCTTCTGCTGGATTTTCCGTTGGGAGCTACTGCCCAGATATCATATTGATCGTAAAGTAGAATTTCATTATCATTGAGGCTCCAGCCCGGACTGCCGCATACTGATTCAGGATTAAGATCATATTCTTTTGCGGAAAAGCCGACACCAAGCCTGCCAGTAATATTTGTATGTGTGCGGAGTTCAAAGTTGTAGATCCACCAGTTTTTTTCCTTGAAATAAGCAAAGTATTTTCCACCTGGCGACGCTAACAGATTTTCATATTCTAAGGGATGATTCTCAAGCAGTAGTGTCTTCTCGAAAGTCTGAAGGTTCAAAATATAAAAGTCCCTCGGGGCATAATAATCGAATTGCGGCTCGTACTGTTTTGGATTTGAGACTATGGCATTTTTAAAATCTCCAGTCAGCATAACTTTTGGAAATTCAGCTGTAGCCACTGCCCGTATGGAGTCCGATTTAGGGCTCCACATAACAACCTTGGGCAACAGATCAGGGTCACCAAAACTTTTCAGCTGCAGGTAAGTTATCTTGTCATTGGCATTCCATATTTCAACACCAGACTCGAGGGCTGCCAATGGCATTTTTTCATTTTCCCGAACCGAGAAAAATAATTTTTGAAGGTCATCAGAAATAAGAATCTGGTTTGAATTTTCATATACAATGTATGCATTTTTTGGAAAGCCGGGATGTGATGCGCTGCTGAATTGGCTTAGTTTGTCTTCTGTCGGCAAATAGTAGAACAGACCGTTGATTTTCTTATCGGCGGACTCCGAATAAAATGATAATGCCTGCCCGCTTTTATGCCATGTCAATCCCTTAAAATGATCTTTGCTGCTTCGGACAACCCATTTCGAAGAGTGGATTTTTTTAAGGCTAAGATGAAATACTGCCTCTTTTGTATTCTCTGAAATGCAATAGGCAAGACGGCCTGCCTGATCACTGATTTGAAAATCGGAAACATCATTAATTTCGACCTTGTCTGAATTTTTCAGTGATTGTATCTTTAATATTTTTCCAGATGTTCCTGTACCTGTGAGCACAATGAGATGATCTGTTTGTTGGCAGTAAGCATGCTTTTGGACATTGTCGATCTCTTCGCGTTTTCCTGTTTTTAAATTTAGGATCTGAAGGCTGTTTCCAATCTGGCAGATGAAAAAATTTTTCATCGTGAAGCTGCCCTCACCAGCACGCGGGATGCTGTATTTTTTATTGCTTGAAGGATTAAAAATAAATAAAGTGTCGCTGCCGTCTTTATATTCCATTTTGAAGCTTGCCCAATTTTCATCCGGAGACACCTTCTCTAGGTTCAGTTCTCCCCATAAATGATAATCTGCGGCAATGAGTTTCTTTTTTTGAATTACCTGCCCCATTAGGGGGCAGGTTTCCAAAGGAAAAACAAATACTAAAACAAAATATAAAACTAAAATTAAAATCTTGCGTAAAATCAGTGCATTCGTTGCTATTTTACAGGTCTTTTTATTTTTATGCATGTACATATTAATTTAATATCCAGGATTTTGGGGCCTTAGATTTGGGTTTACGGCTAGTTCAGCCTGCGGTAAAGGAAACAGGCGGTCAGCGGTATCCCAGCCGGGCTTAACAGTACTAAGTACTGCATCAAGTTTTCCGAATCGTTTCAGATCGAAAAAGCGGTGGCCGTATTCGCTAAAATATTCCCATCTTCGTTCAGTGAGCACAGCGTCCAAAATTTCCTGCCGGCCAGCTGCCTGTGTATTTCCTAATCCCGAACGGTTTCTGATCTTGTTGAGATCTTCCTTGGCTCCGATCAGGTCGCCCTGCATCGCTCTGGCTTCTGCTCTTATCAGATACAGCTCGGCTGTGCGGAAAACAACAGCATATTCTTTTGAAGCGGGCGTAAAATTTTTCTCATGATACTTAAAGGCATGATAATAGGTCGCGGCTCCCTTTGACACGGCCTTTATCCAATTTACCCTGCGAAGATCTGCTGGGGCAAAGGACGCAACCAGATTATTGTTCAATGAAAGGGAAGGAGGCGGGACAGAGGTAAAAATAAAGTAAGATCCGTCAGCTGTATTTTGGCCTTCGAGTTCCGATTGCAGCTGCCAGATCGTTTCCTTTGAATGTATCAAAAAGACATTGGTGCTGCTTTCCAATCCGTACAGGCTTGTCTGATTCAGGACTGCTGATGCTGCGTTTGAGGCCTGAGGATAAGCTCCGTCATATAGAAAAACTCTTGCCAGTAAAGCCTGTGCGGCAGCAGCATTAGGCAGCGTACGTTCTTCGCTCAGATAGTCGGGAGACAAAAGGGGAATCGCATTCTGGAGATCCAGAATTACTGCCTTGTAAACGTCTTTGATAGAGGTTCTGGAAAGGGTGCTGTTCATTTTATAATCGGTCTGAGCGACATAAGGGATATCCCCAAAGATATTGGCAAGATAAAAGTGCATCAATGCGCGAATAAATAATGACTGACCTATTAATTGATTTTTCTGCTGCAAGGTCAAGTTTTTGCTCGCCTGGGAGCCTTGGATAATATTATTGGCGGCGTATATCTGATTATAAGCTGCATTCCAATATCCGGAAACATAAGTGCTGCTTGGCAGAAGCGAATTGTGGTAGAAAGTATAGCCTTGCTTAGCCGGATTTTCAATAGTAACAAGTTCATCAGCATAATTTCCCAGCTGATTCGAAATGCCCAATGGAGCACCGCATAAAATTCCTTTGTCCCTGACTGTTGAATAAATATTTGTCATTGCGGCATTGGCAGTATTGTAATCCTCAAAAACGGCTTCCGCAGTTAATTGTGATTTTGGCAGATCAACCTCGACAAAGGAGTCACAGGAGAAAAGCAGGCCCAGAAGCATGAACAACAGCAATTGCGCCAATAAGTTATGTATTGTTTTCATCTTATTATGTTTAGAATATTAATTGAACTGCGGCAGTTACCACTTTGAGGGGAGGCAGATAGCCGTAGGAAATAAATTCAGGATCACCGTCATTATATTTGGTGAAAGTCAGCAGATTCTGTCCTTGCAGCATAATTTTGCATTTGGTCTGTTTTAAATTCAATGGAATATCGTAGGACAGGGATATGTTTTTTAACCGGATATAGGATGCATCGACAATAAGGCCTGTACTCTCGGTGTAGAGATAATCTCCATTTAATACATCGTTATTGTAGCCGGTGGTATATATCTGATAGGGGGCGGTATCGTTAGGCTGCCGCCAGCTACCGCTCATTCGTTCCTGCACGTTGAGCATCTGGCCTGCCGCTCCCATAGGATATGACCTGTTTTTCTGCTTGACGAACTGAAACAGGAAATCCAATGCCAGGCCTTTGTAAGCCAGCTGATTCTGAAGGCCACCATAAAATTTTGGATTCAAATCTACTACTGCCTGTTTGTCTTCAGGGAAAGTGATTTTTCCGTCCTTATTCAGATCTTCAAATTCGTAAATTCCAGTCTGCGGATTTACTCCTATAAAATTATAGAGCAGATCAATGTTCAGAGGCTGACCGATTCTGTACTGCTGACCGTAGGTTGAGGATTCCAGATTGGGAAAGTCAAGGAGTTTATTTTTTGCAAAAGTCAAATTCAGGCTGCTTGTCCAATTAAAACTGCCATTGGCAATATTGAGTGCGCGCAGGGTCATTTCCAAGCCGCTGTTTTCCACCACTGCATGCAAATTGGACTGCAGTGTTGTAAAACCGGTTGTTCCGGGAAGAGGTACGCCGGCCAGCTGATTCGAAGAGCGGTTCTGATACCATGCCAGACTTGTGCTGATGCGATCTTTGAGGAAACCAAGTTCAAGTGCGGCCTCAAATTTTTTATTGGTTTCCCAGCCGAAATCGGGATTGAAGAGCCTTGAAGGCGCAAGTCCAGAAACGCCGCTGTAAATTTTACCAGAAGTTGTAAAGGTGTTCATAAACATATAATCTCCGATTTGGTCGCTCCCCGTAATTCCATAGCTCGACCTTAATTTTCCGAAGCTCAGCCATGAGCTGTCCGTAAGGAAACTTTCTTTGGAAAACAGCCATGCGGCCCCAAGGGCTCCGAAATTGGCGAACTGATTTCCCGGGCCGAACCTGCTTGAACCGTCCCTTCTGCCGGTAAGGTTGAAAATATAACGCTGTTTGAAATTGTAGTTTATTCTCCCGAAAAATGCCTGATACTTGTACACTACCTGGTCGTCGGTATAGACGGTAATTCTTTTTGCTGCAGCCAGATTATAGATCAGGCTGTTGGAAACAAATCCAGTTCCGGACTGATAAATTTTATTGGTAGTCTGGCTCTGAAAGGTAGATCCCAAGAGGATTTCGAGTCTTCCCCCGCCCACTGGTTTCTGCCAGCTGATCTGCGGTTCGGCAATCCAGGAATTTCGCTTGGTGTCGTTCAGATAAAGAAAGGAATCCTCGCTGGTGATGCCATAGGAGGGATCGTAGGTAGTCGAGGGAATAATTCTGGTTTCGCTGTTGACTAAATCGGTGAAGCCAAAGCTGCTTTTAAGGATCAGTCCAGGCCAGAGTTCATAGGACAGCAGTGTATTGGCCAGAAGGTCGTTGGTTTTGGATTCGAATTTGCTGTTCAGCTTGCCAAGCGGATTGCTCCACGTTCCGTTCTCCCAGTTCAACTGGCCGTCAGCAGTATAGAGTGCAGGAGCATTCGGGGGAAGGTACCGCGCCTCGTTTGTAAAATCGTAAGCCGGCAGGTCATTATCCTGGATGTTATATCCTGCAGTAAATGATATTTTGAATTTATTATTATCAGAATGATGGTTGAGATTCAGCTGTCCGCCTCCTTTTTTGTAGAGAAAGCTTCCAGGAAATACAGTCGATTCCCTTTGAAAATTTCCGCTGATCAGGAACTGGGTGTTTTCAGAACCTCCCGAGAGGGTACCCTGAATATCGGAAATCTGCGCTTTGCCGCCAAGAAGCTCTTTCTGCCAGTCGGTATTGCGGTTTTGATCCCAGGTGCCATTAATGTCGTAGTCATATATGCCATACTCGGTGAGTCCGTCGTTTATAAATGCCTGCTTTCTCATGGCTAAATACTGCTGGGTATTCATGAGCTTCAGAAATCTGGTTACGGTTCCGACTCCTGTTGACGATACTATGCTGAAGGCAGTCTTTCCAGTTTTGCCTTTTTTGGTTGTGATCAGCACCACGCCGTTTGCACCTCTAGACCCGTAAATAGAAGTAGCGTCGGCATCCTTCAAAACTTCGATGTTCTCAATATTGTCAGGATTGATGCTGTTCAAGGGACTCACCAGGGTGGGATAAACGCCTGTGCCGGTAACATAGGAGCCGACGGGATCAGACGAGTAAGGCACGCCATCGATTATATACAGAGGGGAGTTGCCGTCGCTTCTAAGACTGTTCTGTCCTCTGATTTTGATGTCAAAACCGCCTCCGGGAACACCAGAAGTCTGTATTATATTGACCCCTGCCATGCGGCCCTGCATGGCCGCAAGAACATTGGTGACAGGCTGTGTTTCTATATCTTTGGAGGTAATCCGGGAAATACTCCCCGTACGGTCGCTTTCCTTTACGGAATAATAACCAGCATTTACCCGGACCTCCTGTAATGTTGTAGTATCATACTCCAGTTTAATGTTAATTTCAACTCTATTATTTACAGGTACTACTTTAGTTTTGAATCCTATAAAAGATACGAAAAGAGTATCATTGGGATCGGCTGAAATACTGAATTGTCCATTGTAATCGGTAATGGTACCATTTTTATTGCCTTTTACGACAATTGTAACTCCTGGCAGAGGAAAATTTCCATCCATAACGATCCCTTGTACGCGATGTTGTTGAAAAATAGGACTAAAATGCCGGGAAGAATTTGCGGCAAACGAAGACGAAAAAGTAAACAGAATTGCCGTAAAAATTAGGCAATAAAGAGCTTTTCCATCCTTGTAAAATGAAAAATAATTCATAATATTGGGATTGGTTAGTTAAATAGAAGTTTGATTAGCTAAGGTTCTCTGCTCTAGTTTGGTCGCTGCAGCAGGGAACCATTTTTTATGCATTAAGTAAATAACAAAATGACATGATGAGGTGTTGTTTTTTCGATAGTTTGTTAGTTTTTGTTTAAAGTTATAGAATGGCGAACTAACTTAAAATTTGAAAGAAGTGCTATGAATTACTGAGTTTAGTATAAAAAAAAATGGCATGGAACTCAGCTTAAATCGACTTAAAGGTACTGGTATACCCGCACACGAAATAAGTGAGCCCACGCCAATGACGTGAGCATCTTACTTATCATCCCGTGTGCAAAAATTACCAGTTTTATAAGTCGGGATTCAAAGCGAATGCTTCAAATATTTTAATGAAGTATCGCAAATATATGGATTCAGTTACAAATATAACAAAAAAAAGTAAAACTGGCACTATCGTGCCAATAAAATTGCAGAATAATTTTTTTATTTGTTAATATGTCAGAGAAGTCAGGTATAAATAGCAATTCAAGTACGAACAAAGAGCTAGCAAAAGTTTTTTTGCTAGATAAGTTGGTATGCAATTTTATTAATGACGAATGGATTTTAGAAGAAAAATCAAATCTGTCCCAAAGCCAAGAGCTTGGTATTCACCCACATGTTTTAAGAAAGATTAGAGAAAATGATGGTTACCGTATACCAATGTCAACTTTAGCAATAATGTGTTTTTATAAAAAAGTAAAATTATCAGAATTTTTTACTTTAATCGAAAGTAAGTATGCAGGAAGGATAAATGACGATTTTATTAAAAAGACAAAAAAATAAAAAATCCCATTAATTTAATGGGATTCGCTTTTCTTATCTATTTCTTAGATTCCTCAATAGATACTTTTCTAAACTCTTTCAAAAGCTTTTCAATTTCTAAAGATGATTTACGAGCTCTTGCTCCAGCGGCTTTTACTCCTTTTTCTGATAATGATTCAGATTCTGTTTTAAAAGTTTCAATCTCTGCGTGTATTTTCGCTACTAGATCTTTCATTTTACAATTTTTAAAATTAAGTGGGCAAATATATTACTTTGCCTAAGTTTATAATCCACTTATCATGTTTTTGCTAATTTTTCTTTTTGATTTCTTCAATGAAAAAAGAGGTTGGCATTTCTGTTCTGGCTAAAAAAGCATGAGCAAATCTTTGTGTACTGCTAAATCCAGCAATATCAGCTAGTGCCCCATTGGAATATTTCCGAATTTTTTTATCTGTTTTTAGTAATGAAATCAAGTGGTCGATCTTAAGGTCATTGATATATTTGTTAAAAGTTTTTTCTCTATGGTAACCTATAATGGTTGATAGATATTTTGGATTAGAATTGAACATACCTGCAATCTTAGACAGTGTTAAGTCTTTTTCCAGAAACTTCTTGTCCTTTTCAAATTTCTCAAGTTGCCTTAGAATCGTAGCTGCAGTTTCAGGACTTATTTCTAAAATCGGTTCTTTGTTCGTTTTATTTTTCGGTATATTTGAATGTTCATTATTTAGCTGAACCATAAGTTCATCAAACTTCTTTTTATAAAATCGTCGATTTCGAAAATATTTAAAGGTTAAAACAAAGGACGTTGTAAATAAAATGACCACCGCAACTATGAACATAGTAACATGCTGTTTCTCCCGCATGAACTGAGCATTAATTTCATCCTTTTGATGTATCAGTTCGCTAGTATCGTACTCTTTATGTATTCTTGTAACAAGATATTTATAGCTTTCATTTAGATAGTTGTCTGCTTTCAGCAATTGATCTATGGAATAAAGTTGAGCGTTTAAATCATTTTTTGTTTTATAATATTTAATTAGTAATTCGTAAGTTTCCCTCAGGTACGGGTCAATGTACCCGCTCTTATTATAAATACTATCTACTTTTTTAAAGTATCCGAGAGCCTGATCGTACTTTTTTAACTGCCAGAAACTTTTACCTATATAGAAATTCGCTATGGCAATTGTACCAGAGTCTGTACTTTTTCCAATGACTTTCAGAGCTTCATTAAGATTATCAATAGCAATATGATAATTATTCTGAAAAAACTGATTAACTCCTTCGGAATGCAGGAAGTAAGGTTTCATTTCCAACTTGTGTAGTCGCTCGCTTTCAGCTATGCCTATATTATTTGTCTCAGTGCAAGAACCGTAGTCCCCAATCCTATTGTAACATAGGCCTAATAAATGCAAGGAATTTAAATAAGGTCTTTCGTCTTCATTTTTAAAATGAGCCGTAGTTTCGGAAAGTAGTGCAATTGCCTCGTCATAGAAACCTAAATATACCTTAATATTAGCAATGTTATATTTGACTTTAAATATAAGGTATTGATCATTACTTCTGGATATATATTGGTTTGCTTTAATAAAATTGTCTAATGCGTGCTGAATGTCATTTTTCCAATAGAAAGCAATGCCCTTTGAAAGATATGCAGAACCTATTAAATCATTTTGTTTTGAGGTTTTGGCTGCATAGATCATACTATCTGCATACACTAATCTTAAATTAATTGGGGATTCATGAAGTATACTTTGATAACCATTTAAAATTTCTTTCCAGTTGTTTTCTTTTTTAGCCTTTGCTAAATAAGTATATAGATAAATTGATGCACGAGAACTGTCACCTCTTAGTTCATAAATTCTGTCATCGAGGTAATTGTACGATTTATGTTTTAGTGAATCGGGGATGTTGAAAGTTTTTTTTTGTGAATAAAGCAATTGCAACGAAAATAAAAATAGTAACACATAAGTCTTTTGATTCATGATGGTTTGGGTTAGTAGAATAAAACGCTCTGTGAGATATTGCCTTTTTGCAGTTTATAACAAAGCGACAGCAGCAGTTTATAATAGTTTAACATAAAAGTAATATAATTTTTACATAACTAATTGAATTACAGTTTTGTATTTTAAAAAACAGCCTATGGATTTTCCGAAAATCCATAGGCTAAATTCCGAAAATCCATAACCATTGTGTTGTCGGATAATTTTTATGCCAATAGATTTGCTTCGAATTCAAAAGCAAAATGTCAGGCAAGGTGCCAGATAAAAGTTCTGCTTATCCGGATGAAATGAACTGAGAAAAGATTTCTCATTCACGTTCAAACACCCATATCATGAAAAACTTAATATTATGCAGTTTATTATTATTGATTTTATCTTCCTGTACAAATGAATCAGATTTAACAACATCGGACAATGTTGAATATGGAAAAAGTAATTCCATGAAGAATATTGCTTTTCCTTTAAATCCTAAAAATCCGTATGATCAGAAAGGAAAAAAATATTACGATGCCTTGCAAGAATTTTATGCAAGTAATAATAAACCACAATCCATTGATGAAATAAGTACTCTAATTTATTTTCTAAATGATATCAATAAAAACAAGTTGTACCAAAAAGCACAAAATCTTGGCTACAGTAGTGAAGAAATTGCCGCCATTTTGAGTAATCCCTCGATTAAGTTAATTGAAATTGTGAACAATAGTTCAATCAGTTCTCCGAGCAAAACACAGCTGATATTATTTATTCAATACTTAATTGAACAGCAAAATCTTGAGTATTTAGAAATTCGCGACTATATAATTGCATTCGACTCAACCATTATTTCAGACACAGCGATAAACGAAGAAGAAAAAGAGACAATCTTAACTGTTTCAACTATTACAAGCTATGCTTTATATGCTGAGGCAGAGCGTAAGGATAGAGATTGGGAAACTTCTGTGGGACACAAAAAGACAGCTCCAGTTTCTGGCTATACAAGTACAGTCGTTTCAATAATTGCACAATTACAAAATATAATACACTAATTATCTATCTAATCAATTCAAGAAAGTGAAACGCAGAAAATTGTTATATGCAGGCCTCATTCTCTTAAATATAGTAAGCCTTTATTTCATCGTGACACTTTTTAGTTATGATGAAATAGTGGGCTATGTGCTCGAGGGAGAAAACAGAACCACGGATCCAAGATTGCTGGCTTATTTGTTTTTTATAACAAGTCTTTCAAATCTATATTTCATATCATTTACGATTATGGAAATGATTTTTGATAGCTGATTGTGATTACTAATTTGATTTTATAAAACTTTTCAAACTTCAAAGTATGATTAGAGATTTGATTAATATAGATATTAAGAAGTTACCAATTTCAGGCTTATCCGTTCATATTATAAAAAGATATGAAGTACGGACAAATATTTCGGAAGCATTTGCTGTTCCTAATTTCTCATTGTTGCTCATAAAATCTGGAAAATTTAAAATTCAGCTTCAAGACATAACGCAACAAATGAAGGAAAGGGATTTGCTGGTAATACCAAGTAACTCGTACTGTACTATGGTTGAGGTTCGGGGCAAATTACAATTGTATCTTATTTCTTTCAGCACTGACTATGCCATTAGAAATGGACTGAAAAAAGAACTAATAGAATCTTTTTATTTCGTTATAGGATTAAAAGCAGTTAAAATTGGACTTGAAGAGAAAGAATTTTTAGTTCTTTCACTCATCTATAAGCTGATTTATTTTGTAAACAAGGATGCAAAGCATGGTTCACAGGAATTGGATTTGCAGAAAATTGGTTTTACTCTGTTACTATATGAACTTCGCCTGATCTACACTAAATACACATCAGAACATATCCAGCAATTTAGCCAAAAGGAAAATTTAATTGTGCGGTTTTTTAATATACTTTCTATTCATTACAAAAAGCAGCATAATGCCAAATTCTACGCTGGCGCGCTCTTTGTAACGCCCGGCCATCTAAATAAAGTTGTAAAACAGATAACAGGTAAATCGATAAAAAGATTAATTGTTCAAACTATTATTACTGAAGCGGAAATTTTACTTGATGATCTACATTTAACAATTACAGAAATTGCAGATGAATTAGAATTTCCCAGTGCCAACAGTTTCAGTGTTTTTTTTAAGAAACATTCCTCTATTTCCCCATCTCAGTATCGTTTAAATGCAGCGGAAAAATTCAAAACACAGTAATATTTGTTGGATTATTTGTTAATTAAAACAATAGTACAATGAACAAAATATATCCCTTAGAATGGTTTGATCTAATCATATCTCAGACGTTAGCTCCTGAAAGGCTGATAACTGAAAAAATGTCTAAGCAAGACTTTACTACAATATCAGAGCATATTGAAAAAGAATCAAAGAACATCCAAAACTATCTGAAACGAGAAATTTTCCTTCTCAGAAGAAAAAGAGAAGTAAGGCTGCAAGTGAGAAAGTATCATTCCACCGTAATATATTTATTAGACATAATAATTGAATATCAGAAACCGAACATTCTACATAACTCACAATTGTCGTCTCTATATGAATTATTCCAAACTAAGCTGGAAGAATTGCTCTCGATTATCGAAAGCCGATTTTCAGATTTTTTAAGTCTTGATGAAAGGGTCCCGATTACTTATTTGATGCTTTCAAGAAGTGAATTGGAATTAAAGCTAAAAAAAGTTTCTGCAAAATCTTATGCAGGTTTAAATGGTAGAATAGCACAAATAGTTGTCAAAAATTTATCTCAATTTCTTGAAACATTTTCAGGAAAGAAGATTACATATCGTCAGCTGTTATATCAAAAAGAACTTTTAATGGGCATTAAAAACATCGGTAAAACTGTTGATGTAAATCTCTTTTCAAGTATTGAAAAACTACTGATAGAAAAGAATTTTAATAGCTCTGAATATGTCGATTATATGATTGAACAAATAAATAATGAGATTGATGAAAAAGATTCGATTCCATACAGGATAACGAAGCTTCTCTTTCTTCAGAAGGAGTTTGAACGCATTTATTCCAACGAAAATATATCATTTGATCCAAGTAGAAATAATATAAAAGCTGACTTAGGAAATTGGTTTAAGCAAGAAATCTATTTTCTGGAGAGAAAGTTTGAACTATCAATTAAAGCAGATGTAGAAGGTATCAATGATAGCACCCAAAATGCAGACAAGGATTCTAAAATTGAATGTGACTTATCAGCCGATCAGCTCGCGTTAATCTTGAGAGCTGCTGATGAGTCAAGGATTGTTAAAGCCCGCTCAATGAATTATTTCTTCAGGATGATTATACCATACTTATCCACACCTTATAAGAAAGAACTATCTTATCAGTCGGTTCGAAGTAAATCTTATAGTGCTGAAGACCGAGATAAAGATATTGCTGTCCAGACACTTGAGAAAATCATTAAAAAAATAAACACGTATTAAATTGATTTATCGAATTCATTAAAAGTTGCTACGTAACAAATTTTATTAATTACGACAAATATTAAAAATCAAAGAATTATGACACTTATTGCAATATTTTTTCCGTCAATCTCTTTTCTTTTAAGAGGCAAACTTTTAACAGCATTACTCTGTTTGATTCTACAGATTACTTTGATCGGCTGGATCCCTGCCGCAATATGGGCGGTAGTGTCGTTGCAGAATTCAAGAGCCGAAAGGCGAAATAACAAATTAATTAAGGCTATGAGAAAATAAAAGGCCTAATTTTAAATAATTCAGAGCTCGCAAGAAATAATGAAACCCATTATTTCTTGTGAGCTTTTTTTGTTGTAAAGCTAGTAAATACAAGGGGTACAAAAGGGTACAACAAAAGTTGTACTTGTATAAGCTTTATTCTAATCGTTCCTTTGACCTGTATTTAAAATCACAACGATCCAGATGTGATTTAAAGCAGGAGATGATGTTTAACGATTAATGAAAATGATTATGCTTTCAAATATTTCATGGAGTAACTACGCAATAGCTGTTATAATACTATTATTTCTTTGGTA
The DNA here is from genome assembly GCF_903819335.1 of Flavobacterium panici. GTDB lineage: Bacteria > Bacteroidota > Bacteroidia > Flavobacteriales > Flavobacteriaceae > Flavobacterium > Flavobacterium panici. Next base: position 78,115 of record NZ_CAIJDE010000040.1, read on the forward strand.
TGTTTTTGTATTACTTAAATTTTATTTCGGTTCGCTGAAAGAACTGCTACACGGAAAGAGAAAATTCAGAGTTTTTAGAACAGGAACGAAAAAGAATAGCACAGAGTCAAGTGATTTATTTTCAGAGTTCAGAGAACCATTCGATACTTTGGAAGATGGAAAAGAACTGTTTTCAAAATTGCAATCAGCAATTATTGAATCAAGCCAGACCAACCTTTCAGCTGTTGAATTCAGAAATTATATCCGATTTATTCTAGAAGCATATCCATATGTAAAGAGATCCTCTCTTCGAGAAAAAATCAATGCCCTTATGGTCTCAGAATGCGAAAAGCACCCACAGCTGATTTTAACTTACCCGGAAATGGATGGGTTGTGGGATGAGGCCATTTCATAAAAACTTACAGAGGAATATTCCCCGTCCGCTCTAGTGCGGTGTTGAACAATGTGACAAGGAGAATAGTTGATGTGACGGCGGTATTCCTCTGTTTTTATTACTATAAAGATAACTTTAAATGTTGCAATGATGAAAAAATGTAAATGGAAATTAAAGAGCTTTTTGTATCGAATTAAAGGTTTATTAACCTGTTTTTTAATATTAATGATAAATGCTTTTAGTTATGCCCAGGACGGAGTAGCCGGAATCAACGAAGCCAATCAAAAAGTAAGGAGCTACTTTGATGCGGGAACTGAGCTGATGTATGCGGTAGGAGCTATCCTTGGTCTAATTGGGGCCGTCAAAGTTTATCAGAAATGGAACGCGGGAGATCCCGATACCGGCAAAGTGGCCGCGGCATGGTTTGGCAGCTGTGTATTTTTGGTAGTTGTAGCTACTGTTATTAAATCTTTTTTCGGTGTGTAATGGCAGTGAGTGTCTATCAAATCAACAAGGGAATAAATAAAAGTATTGAGTTTAAAGGTCTAAAAGCGCAGTATATCTGGTATCTGGGTGGAGGTGTTGTTTCGCTTATGATTGTTTTTGCCGTGTTGTACATTATCGGTATTCCCTCAATTATTTGTATAGGATTTATTGGCATTTCAGGAACCATCCTGGTGGTTAAAATCTATAAAATGAGCAATACATACGGTGAACATGGAATGATGAAATCAATAGCACGCAAACAACTTCCAAAAAATATTAAAGTGCATAGCAGGTATATTTTTATTAAGTGATAGTTGTAGAAAGTTAAATGCTAAAGTGATGAATAATGGATAAGATAATAGAAGGAATTTTACCGATACTCGATGTTGAGCATAACTGTATTTTATCTAAACAAGGTGATGTTACAATTGTATTTAAAGTAGAACTGCCTGCGATTTTCACAATGTCAGATCAGGAATATGAGGCTTTTCACCAGTCATGGATCAAAGCGGTGAAGATACTGCCGAAGTTCTGCGTATTTCACAAGCAGGATTGGTTTTTGGAAAAAGGATATAAAGCTGATTTTACAAATGATGATACCAGCTTTCTCAGCAGGAGCAGTGAAAGGTTTTTCAATGAAAGACCATTTCTTGACCACAGCTGTTATATCATGCTGACCAAAAAACCGGCAGGAAGGAAGAATTCGAGTTCCTTGTTTTCAACGCTGATTAGAAATACTCCGGTACCTGAGGAAACGTTGAGACCGCAGCAGCTTCAGGATTTTATGGATTCGGCAGGACAGTTCAAAAGGATTTTGGAAGACAGTGGATTTGTACAGCTGACCCAGATGAAAAATGATGAACTTCAAAGCCAAAGCAGAAAGATTGGACTTATTGAGCGTTATTGTTTTTTATCAGAGAAGGAAAATGAATTTGTTTTTAATGATATTTCTTTTAAAGACGGGCTTAGAATAGGGGATAAGCACTGCCAGTTATTTACACTTGGCGATGCGGTAGATCTTCCCACACTATGCGGTTCAAGAATTAATTTTGACCGTTATTGCACCGATAAAACGAAGTTCAGTATAGGTTTTGCTTCGACTCTGGGACAGCTTTTATCCTGTAACCACATCTACAACCAATATATTTTTATTGAAGATGCGCAGAAAACAATCCAGAAGCTCGAGAGCAAAAGACTCAGGCTTCAATCCTTATCAGCCTACAGCCGTGAGAATATGATCGCTAGGGATGCAACCAATGATTTTTTGAACGAGGCGATTGCTCAGCAAAGACTTCCTGTAAAAGCGCATTTTAATATACTGGCTTGGACAGATAATGAGGAAACTCTTAAGGAAATTAAAAATAAAGTTTCATCAGCTCTGGCACAGATGGATGCTGCTGCAAAACAGGAGACCGTAGGAGCACCACAGATTTATTGGGCGGGAATGCCGGGCAACGCTGCTGATTTTCCAATGAATGACACCTTTGATACTTTCACGGAGCAGGCAGTTTGTTTCCTGAATATGGAAACAGGGTATCGTTCTTCTTTGAGCCCGATGGGTATCAGACTCGGAGATCGTTTGACAGGGAAACCTGTTCATGTGGATATCAGCGACGAGCCAGTAAAGATGGGAATCTGCACCAACAGAAATAAGTTTATTCTTGGTCCTTCGGGAAGCGGCAAATCGTTTTTTACCAACCATATGGTGAGAAGTTATTACGAGCAGGGGACACATGTTGTTCTGGTTGACGTCGGGCATAGTTATAAAGGTTTATGTGATATGGTGAACGGCTATTATTTCACATATGATGAGAAGAATCCCATACGTTTCAATCCGTTTTATATTTCCGAAGGCGACACTCTGGATACTGAGAAAAAGGAAAGTATCAAAACACTGCTTTTGGCGCTTTGGAAAAAAGATGATGAGACCTTCAACAGGAGTGAGTATGTGGCACTTTCCAATGCGCTGCAATTGTATTTTGAAAAACTTGATAGAGAGAAAGAAATCTTTCCATGTTTTAACAGCTTTTATGAATTTTTAAAAGATGAGTTTGTCAGGATTCTGGAGGGTGATAAAGTAAAAGAGAAAGATTTTGATATCACTAATTTTCTTTATGTACTAAGGCCTTACTACAAGGGAGGTGAGTTTGATTACCTTTTAAATGCAACCGAGAATCTGGAACTTTTAAAAGAACGTTTTATCGTATTTGAGCTTGATAACATCAAAGACCATCCAATACTTTTTCCAGTGGTCACAATTATAATAATGGAAGTTTTTATCAGCAAGATGAGAAAGCTTAAAGGCATCCGCAAAATGATTTTGATTGAGGAGGCATGGAAGGCCATCGCAAAGGAAGGAATGTCGGAATATATTAAGTATTTATTCAAGACCGTTCGGAAATTTTTCGGTGAAGCAATTGTAGTCACTCAGGAAGTGGAAGATATTATTTCATCACCTGTTGTCAAGCAGGCGATTATTAATAACAGCGACTGTAAGATCCTTTTGGACCAAAGCAAGTACCAGAACAAATTTGACCAGATCCAGGAACTGCTTGGACTCACAGACAAAGAAAAGGCACTTGTACTGTCTGTGAACAAAGCCAATGATCCTTCAAAGAAATACAAAGAGGTATTCATATCGCTTGGAAGCATGTCTTCTAAAGTGTATCGCACAGAAGTTTCCCTTGAAGAATATCTGGCCTACACCACTGAGGAAAGTGAGAAATTTAAAATGAACAAATATGCAGCAAAGTTCGGAGGTGACATCAAGAAAGGTATTGCTGCAATGGCTCAGGATATTAGAAGTGGAACTTAATAAAAATGAAAATGAAAGCAAGAATATTTACGTGTTTGATCTGCCTGCTTTTAATAAGTACTTCGGTCAGACCAGCAGAAAAAACAGCCGTTCTTCCGATTCTGGAAATTGTAAAAGCAGTCACTAAAAAAGTCATCAAAGCAATTGACCTTCGAATACAGAAACTGCAGAACAAAACGATATGGTTACAGAATGCACAAAAAAAAGTTGAGAATGTGCTGTCCAAATTAAAACTCGATGAGATATCGGACTGGACCAAAAAACAGAAAGAACTTTATAAAGGCTATTACGAAGAACTGGCTAAGGTAAAATCTTTAATCACCTATTACCAACGGATAAAAGAAATTACAAAAAAGCAGACCAGTCTGGTTCAGGAATATGAAAGGGCGTGGAACCTTTTTAAACAAGATTCTAATTTTAAAGAAATTGAAATTGAGTATATGGAGCGTGTCTATTCAGGTATTCTCGAAGAAAGCGTCAAGAGCATCGACCAAATATTTTTGATACTGGATTCTTTTAGCACCCAGATGAGCGATTTAAAAAGACTTGAAATCATTAATAAAGCGGCTGATGAGATCGATTCCAATTTTGACGACCTGAACCTTTTTAATCAGCAGAATATTATGCTGAGCCTTCAGAGGGCAAAAACGCAGGCAGATGTAAATCAGGTGAAACAATTTTACGGAATTCCGTAACTACTTAAATTAATATGAAAAAAATCATTTTAATAATAACAGCAATAATGCTTCTTTCAAACGCAGTGCAGGGGCAGGCCAAGCAGAGAAAGGAACTACTGCTGCAGATTGCTGCTCTTCATGTCTACATGGATTATGCAAAAAAAGGATATTCTGCCGTTTCCAAGGGATTGAATTTTATCGGGGATGTAAAGAAAGGAGAAGTAAACCTTCATGGTGGCTATTTCAATTCACTTTTAAATGTTAATCCTAAAGTCAGAAACTATTACAAAACAGCTGAAATTATTTCTATGCAGTTTAAGATTATGAAAACATGCAGAAAGACGGTCAGTAATCTAAACGCAGGTGATCTGTTTCATGGTAATGAACTTAAACATGTCGAGCGTTCTTTTAAAAGACTACTTGAAAACTGCGATGACACTTTAAACGAGCTCATAACAATTACGACCGATTCTAAGTTGGAACTTACAGACGACCAGCGTATAGAACGTATTGATGCGCTTCATAAAACGATGCTGGAGGATTATAATTTCAGCATTTCCTTCAGCCGGGAAGCAGCGCTTTTGTCTTTATCAAAAGCACGGACTGTTAAAGATGCTAAGGCATCACTGGCATTGTACGATTTATAAAAATAAAAAACATGAAAAAAATACTCATTACGGCAATGGTAATGGCTGCACTTTTAATGCCTTTTAAAGCAGAGGCGCAGTCTGCAGAAATCCAGCAGCTTATCTTAAATATTGAAAAGCTGTCCCAGTTCAAAAAGATTTTAAGCGATATGAAAAAGGGATATGAGCTACTTTCAGGCGGATACAAAACGGTCAAAGATATGACAGAAGGAAATTTCAATCTCCATAAAACTTTTTTAGATGCCCTGATGCAGGTCAGCCCTGCGGTAAAAAATTACAAACGGGTAGGGGATATTGTAAATCTGCAAATCAAGCTTGTAAAGGAAAGTAAAAAGGGACTCGATCGGTTTGTAAAAAGCGGGAGTTTCAGCCAAAGGGAGCTTAGTTACTTTGAGAAAGTCTATGGAAACCTCTTAAACCAAAGCCTTCGAAATCTCGATGAACTGACGATGGTCATAACAGCAGATAAGCTTAGGATGTCAGATGATGAAAGACTTGAAGCGGTGGATGCTGTTTATCTGGAGATGCAGGACAAGATTGCGTTCCTTCAAAATTTTAACGCTTCGACCAACGTGCTTTTCCTACAGAGATCAAGGGAATCAAAGGAGGCTTATGCTTCTAAGGAACTTTATGAAATAAAAAACTAAGAGCATGCTTACTTTACAAAACTTTACAAAACTGTTTTATTTAATTATCGTCCTGTTTAGTCCTTGTGCTCTTCAGGCGCAGGTACTCGGAGAGGATATGCAGAGCCTGCACGCCGTACTGGAACAGCTTTATGATGAGATGATGCCAATGTGCAGTAATCTACTGGCTGTCGGGCAGGGAATTGCAGGATTTGGCGCCATTTGGTATATCGCATCGCGTGTCTGGCGCCATATTGCTAACGCAGAGCCTATTGATTTTTATCCCCTTTTCAGGCCTTTTGTAATTGGTTTCTGCATTCTGATTTTCCCTTCAGTCCTGGATTTGATTAACGGAGTAATGAAACCTACAGTAACGGCTACAGCTGCAATGGTCAAAGGTTCCAATAATGCTGTTGCAGTCCTTTTAAAAGAAAAAGAAAAGGCGATCAAAGAAACAGATCCATGGAAAATGTATGTCGGCGCAACAGGTAGTGGTGACAGGGACAGATGGTACAAATATACCCACGATGAAGATCCTTCGGATGAAAGTATTCTGGCCGGAATTGGAAACGATGTCAAGTTTGCGATGGAAAAAGCGTCGTATAACTTTCGAAATTCAGTAAAGGAATGGATGAGTGAAGTGCTGAGGGTATTGTTTGAAGCTGCTGCCCTCTGCATAGATACACTAAGGACATTTCAATTGGTTGTATTGTCAATCCTGGGACCTCTTGTTTTCGGAATATCAGTTTTTGATGGATTTCAGCATACCCTTACCGTATGGCTCGCAAGATATATAAATATTTATCTATGGCTTCCGGTAGCTAATATTTTTGGCAGTATCATAGGTAAAATTCAGGAACTCATGCTCAAACTGGATCTCTCGCAGGTTCAGGCTACAGGAGATACCTTTTTCAGCAGGACCGATATGGCTTATTTAATATTTATGATTATTGGTATTATTGGGTATTTCACGGTTCCCTCAGTTGCTAATTATATTGTCCATGCCGCTGGGGGAGGTGCTTTAGGGCAGAAAGTTACCAATCTCTTTGGTAGTTCTACAAACTCAGTAATATCCAGAACAAGCCAAAGTGCAGGGATGGCACTCGATGCGATGGGAGATGCTGATGCCAGGATGAATAGAAGTATGTCCTCCTCAGCGGGCAGCAGTCCCTACTTCGCAGAGAAGAGCAATTATATGGGCGATAAGCTTACAGGAAATTCAAACAAGACTTAAAAGAGGAACTCATGTTTACCAAAATGAAAAATATTGACACTGCATTCAGGTATGTAAGAGGCTTTACTATGCTGGTGATTGTGGGATGTATTATTGTCTGCTGCTACACTGTTTACAAGAGTTTACGATCTGTAACACTAATGCAGGATAAGGTATATATACTGGCTAACGGCAAGGCGCTTGAAGCCTACGCCTCGGATCGCAAGGATAATGTCCCTATAGAAGCACGGGATCATGTGAAGACATTTCACAAGCTGTTTTTTACCCTTGACCCAGATGATAAGGTTATTAAAACAAATACAACAAAAGCACTTTACCTGGCCGACGACAGTGCAAAACGTATTTATGACGACCTGAAGGAGAATGGTTTTTATTCGGGCATTATATCGGGGAACATCAGCCAAACCATTCAGATTGACAGCGTAACGATAGATGTCAAAGAGTATCCTTACCGCTTTAACTGTTATGCAAAACAGCATATCATAAGGACGACCAGTATCGTGAACAGAAATCTTATTACCAGTGGAAGCCTTCGAAATGTATCAAGAAGTGATAATAATCCGCACGGTTTTTTAATCGAACGCTGGGAGACTATTGAAAACAAAGATCTTAGCGTTGAGAACAGAAAATAGGAAATAATGAAAACGCTTTTTAAAAAACGTAATGAACCTTTCGTTTACTCTCATTTTTATCTGCGTCTGCAGAAATGGTGGGCAGGCAGAATGAGTAGTCTTACAGACGGTTTGTCTAAGAAACAGCTAACAGGGCTGCTTATTTTATTTGTGCTTCTGACTGGCAGTTACCTGATTTATAATATCTGCCTAAAAGTTTCAAGGGAAAAACCTTCAACTGCATCTGCAGTATCTACAAGTAAAACAATCCATCCAAAAAATAATTGATTATGGAAAGAAAAACAATATCACCCCAGGAGTCTAAAAAACGAAAATTGTTTTTAGTACTGCCTTTAATAGCGCTTCCTTTTATCAGCATTCTGTTTTATGTTTTAGGAGGGGGCAGGATGGAAACTGCAACTGCGGAAAATGATCCTGTCAAAGGTTTTAATTTTAAACTGCCCATACCAAATTTTAAAGAAGATTCCACTCTCGATAAAATGAGCTATTATGAGAAAGCTGCGACTGACTCTATGAAACTTCTTGAACAAATAAAAAAAGATCCTAACTATTCCAGCAGTCAGTTGTTAAACGATTTAGAGCAGGCGTATAGTGGCGAAGATTTTGAAAGAAAGATTTTTTCACAAGGTAAGTCGGCATTTAATTCCGCTTCGTTTCAGCAGGGAAGTGAAAAGAAAGTCTATGAAAAAATAAAGGCACTTCAAAAGATCATCAGCCAGCCTGCCGGTGTAGACAAGTACGGTCAGGATATGAGTGAATTTGAAAATTATGGCTCGTCGAACGAAATATCAAAAGAGATAAAGAGTTTGGAGCAGATGATGTCTTCAATGGGAACTGCTGAACAGCCTGATCCAGAACTTCAGCAGCTTGGAGGAATGCTTGAGAATATACTGGACATCCAGCATCCTTCCCGTGTAGAGGAAAGATTAAAGCAGTCTTCAGACCAGAAGAAAGGAAAAATATTCAGTGTTGAGCTTAAAAAAGAAATTGACAATTCAACCTCGCTGGAGCAGAAAGAAAAAAGTGCAGGTGTGTCGCCCGTAAACTCTTTTTACGGAGGCAATGACAATTCGCAAGCCGATAATCAGCCCAATGCTATTCAGGCGGTAATCCACGAGACGCAAAGTATTGTAAACGGCTCGATTGTAAAACTCAGGCTCAGCGGTGATATTATGCTGCAGGGCACTGTTATTCCGAAAAATACATTTCTGTATGGTATTGCATTACTGAAAGGAGAGAGGCTGGAACTCAAAGTAAATAATATCCAGTATAGAAACTCAATATATCCCGTCGAATTAACGGTTTACGATTTGGACGGAATTGACGGAATTTATATTCCGGGCGCTATAAACAGGGACGTTGCCAAAGCATCTGCGGACCGTTCCATCCAGACACTCGGACTGAGCGGAGTCACAGATTCCTGGGGGGCGCAGGCGGCAGGTCTGGGCATTGAAGCAGCCAAAAGCCTTATGAGTAAAAAAGTCAAGCTTATCAAAGTCGTAGTCAAAGCAGGATATCAGGTGCTGCTTTATGATGAGAAACAAAAGAATCAGCAATAACTAAAACAATATAGAATGAAAAATAGAAATTGGATTTATCTGCTGTGTTACATTATGACGGCAGTATCAGGTTTTGGGCAGATTAAAAAAGAATCCAGCTACAATGCCGAACAGCTTACAAATCTGCAGATCGGTTATACAAAAACGACAAGTATTGTTTTTCCATATGCCATAAAAAGCATGGATAAAGGAAGTTCTGATGTGCTGATGCAGAAAGCAAAAGGGGTCGAAAATATTTTACTTCTCAAGGCGGCAAAACTCGATTTTACCCAGACCAACCTTACGGTAGTTACCGCGGACAACAGGCTCTATGTATTTGTTTTAAACTTTAATGATGCCTGCCCTGATTTAAGCGTAAATGCCGATAATCTGGCTGTCGTAAATGATGATGTTTTGTTTTCAACGGAAAATGAAAATCAAAAGAAAATAGAACAATTTGCTGCCCTGGCTTTAACAAAAAAGAAAAGAATGTCAGGATTACAGCGTTCAAAATATGGAATAAAACTTTTAGTGAACGGTATTTTTATTCATGAGGATATCATGTATTTCAGGCTCGTAATAGATAATACTTCAAAAATTAATTACGAGATTGACCAGCTCCGTTTTTTTATCCGCGATAAGAAGAAATCACAACGCACGGCATCTCAGGAAATTGAAATAGTTCCGCTGTACGCTGGCAACACTCGAAATGTGATTGCCGATAAATCTGAAGTGACTGCTGTTTATGCCTTGTCAAAGTTTACAATACCCGATAAAAAATATCTGACGATCCAGCTGATTGAAAAAAATGGAGGCAGGCAGCTCGAGGTTGATATAAATAACAACCTGACTGATAAAATATTTCCAATGTAATCATTTAAGAACAATGTCTTTTAACCTTAAAAATTACAATTTAAAATTAAATACCAACGATATAAAATTTGTGTTGTCGGCTGCTAAAGAACTAAGTTTTAACGGATTTACGCATGTTGCCTTTCCAGTGCAATGTATGTGATGCTGATAAGGTTGAATTTTTTAGAAATTCATTGGATGCGAAAGAATACTGTTTTGTAATGACAAGTGACACAGAGTATTTTAAGAGTATGCCGACATCCTCGTTGATTAATGATTTAAGAACAGTCGTGCAGGACGACATGCATAATTTAATCGATGAGGTTGTTGACCTTACCGCAGCAGCCGGGCAAGAAAGAGAAAAAAAATATTTTTTAGAAAATAACTTAAATACAAATACAATGAATCAGAAAAATTTAGAATACCTGAAAGACCAGTTAAAATATACTGGATTTGGAGAGACATTCGATCAGGACCTGAAAGAAAAGATGATGCAGGGGGAGAAAGAATTTAAGATTATAAGGGAAGGTGTTTACGGGACGGACTCTATGAATGCAACGCTGAATTTTAAAAAGTCAGATCAAAGCGATATGTATTTTTTCAATTCTTATCACGTGAATCTTCAAAAAGAAAATTCAAAGGAGGCGTTAGAGCAGACTTTTTACATTAACAGCAACGGTGGTAATATTACACTCAAGGAAGCTTACAACTTAATGGAAGGACGATCTGTTAATAAAGATCTCCGAAATAAAGATGGTGAACTCTACAACGCGTGGATTTCGATTAACTTTAAGGAAACTGACAGCAACGGTTCATTCAAGCTGAATCAGTATCATCAAAATTACGGTTATGACCTGGAGTCCAGCATGACAAAGCATTCAATCAAGGAACTGGGAACTCCAAAGTTCAAAGAGGATTTATTGAATTCCCTCAAAAAAGGCAACCTTCAATCAGTCACTTTTGTCGTAGGAGGTGTTGAAAGCAAAATGTATATCGAAGCCAACCCACAGTTTAAGACTATTAAAGTTTACGACCAGAACATGGAGCGTATAAATCATCGTGAAAGCAAAGAAGAGAAGAAATCAATATTAGAAAACCAGTCAGCTACAAAAGAACAAAAAAAAAGTATTGACTCCGATTCCTATCCTTCTGAGCCCGATAATAAAAAGAATAACAGAAAAAGTAAATCACATTCAATCTGATAATGGAAACTTTGAAACTCCTGTCTGATTTTTTTACTGCTGTAGAAAAGGATTTTCGCATTAGCTCCACACATATTGCAATATATGCGGCGCTGCTTAAATTCAGGTCAGATATGGGGTTTGTAAATCCTATTTCCGCGTCGGCAGATGATATTAAACCGATTGCTAAGCTTTCTTCTTCTAAAGTATATCTTCGTTGTGTGGGAGAACTCAATGAGTACGGTTATTTAGTTTACGTACCGGTTAAGAAAAGAAAACAGAAAAGCAGGATTTATTTTTTAGGAATAAAGGAAGTAGAACAAATTTAATAATCTAGTTATCGAATATAGAAGTGAAATTGAATTAAGTACCAAGAGGCTGTCTCAGTAATAGGAGACAGTCTCTTTTTTTTGGTTTTGATCGATAGCATATTATTTTTTGGCTCTATAGTGCTTTCCTTTTAAAAATAAAATTTCCTTTTGAACTATTAGTATACCTTTAATTACAGGTTATTGAAGTCTCTCGCTGGGACTGTCTAAGATGTGTAAACATATAATGGAACTGTGACAGAACTGTGGCAAAGTTGATTTTTAAAAATTAAATATAAACGATTACTGTTCATTCGACTTATCATCATGTATTTGGACGAGTAAGTTATTCGATTATCCCTTTTGTTGAAATGAAATCATCTCGAATTATGTAAGCGGTTGAAGAAGCACTCTCATCGATCAATTTATCCAATAGCAAAATAAAAGAATTTCTTAGAGCAGCAGATAATGTTACTTCTTTTCTTTTGATACCGTCATAATACGTTTTTATAACGATTTTTTCGAGATAAAAGTTCCAATGTTCATTGTCCGGCCATTCATTTTTAATTCGCTCCGCCAGCCAGATAATACCATCAGGCATTAATTCATTATAGCCAATTCCTGCAATTAATCTGCCAGATGAATTTAGGTCACCGCCTCCTAAAATAACAGTTCCAAAAAAATCTTTTTTCCCTTCTAAAGGTGTCCATTCTTTTTGTGATAGTGCAAGTATCCGATGATCAAGAAGGAGTATTTTATCAAAAATGAATGTTTTATTTGTTAAAATTTTATGGCTTAGATAATTCCATAAAACCCAAAAATTATTGCTTTTAGATTCATCGATCGTAAGTTGATTTATAAGTTCTTCCAGACATTTTTCAACAAAATCATATTTTTTGTTTCCATATGTACGTCTTGATCCCTCTATATAAGCCCAGTCAATTAACATTTTAAAGTGTTCAATTGCAATGTTTTCAGGTTGATTAAGTAAAAATTGGGCAAATTTTTGATGAAAGAGCTGCTGCAAAGAATAATGCAGTCGATCATCAAATGAATCGGAATGTCTTGTAAGATTTTCAAAAATGAAATTCAATAATTGTTTATGATAATCATGCAGGATTTTTAGATTGGTGTCTGGTGGCACAAGTTTTAAAGCTTCAAACAGCCAGTCGCTTCCATTTTTTTCGTAATCAGGAAAATCGATTTGTAAAGGAGCTTCTCCGGTAGCAACTTTATACATTATTTTATTAATTGCACTATTATAGTCATTTAATATTTTGTCATAGTTATTATAGCCGGAGTAATGACGTGTAGCTGTAGAACTGGAATTAATTTTCAGCTTTATTTTGTAATAAATTTCTCTTAGTAGTGAAAAAAGAGATTTTTTAGAATTATTTTCATCTCTTCTAAAATATTGAAGATTCCTTTTCAGAAATGAGATTTTTGAATATTCAATAATTGAACTGATGCAGAGTAAAACGAAGTCAGGATCAGATTTCCACAAATTATGCTTTATTGATTCTATAAGGGAACGGTATTCTGATTTATCAGTAAGATTTATTAAAGAGAATACAATAAATTGTCGTAGTTCTTTTTTTTCAGAATCCTCAGCGTTAGACATTATTAGAGGGATAACTGAAAAAGATGCTTCTGTTTCAAAAACTGTATATTTAGAATTTTGAAAATCTGACTGTTGTCTATTTTCAAAAAGCTCATATTTAAAAAGTTCAATAACTTTATCTGTACACCATTCTTTTTCTGCAGTTGTCAAACAAGAATAAAAATCTCTGATGCCAATTGCAGCAATTAATGCTGGTTGTTTGTATCTGGACGCAATATTTTCATTATTTTCAGCTGCTTTTGAAATCATGTATAATTCAGACCACTTTCCGTAATAATCATCATCAACAGTTTCATTCCTTAATTTTTTCATTGACCATAATGTGGCATGCGATACAGGATGCGAAATTGCCTGTGTCTCCTTATTCTGCTCAACAACTTGTTTTAGATCTTCTTCTAATTCTGTTTCCATTAAATAGCCATCCTCAACTTCTCCGACAATTTTATACTTTCTTTTGTCTATTCTGGTAAGCGTAAAACGCCATGCTTGATCTGTAGGATTCTCAGAATTAAACTGATCTATTATTTGAAAGATCTCAGTTTCGTACCTTCCTAAACTGAGATTCATTACTAAATCCTCAATACTTTTGCTTCTATGTTTCAGGTTTTGAAAATTATGTAACTGCAGATGACGTAGTCGGCTGTGTTTTTTATAACTAATTGGACTGAGAGCTTCTGTTTCATTTATACACCTGTTAAAATCCAATTTATATATTTCTTTGATTTTTAGTAAAGGAAAAATTTTATTGCCAACAAGATCCATGTGTTCATTTGCAATACTTATTAATATTGCATCTGCCATAACATTATTGCTTTCTCTGATCAGAATATCAAAACTATAATCCCAAACTGAATGTAAAAACTTAGCGTATTCTCCTTCCGGGTTCTCTTTTATATCTTTGCCGATGTAAAGCAAATAACATTCTAGAGCCATTAAACTAGCTTGTAAAAGGTCAGGAACACTTACATATGTGCCTCTGAACATCATCCATAATGTCGGGCTTGCATATTGCTTAATCTTAATGCCGTCAGGCATTGTAATGGTTATTTCTGACCGTACATCGGCAGGGAACAAAAATTGATTGTTTTTTCCAAAGTCAGAATTAACATAGGCGCTTGCAGCATGATTAAATAACTTTATTAGAAAATTTAAGGTTTTAAAAGGTGAAACCAATAAAAGATTCAATAGCGGTGTTTCATAAGGACTTGCTGGTGAATAATCCCTTGAGGTACTTTCTTGTATCCCGAAATCATTTTCACTGTGAATCCCTGATCGATAATGTGCTCCAAAAAGTGATTTTTTTGACATTTCGGCAATTTCCTCAGGAGTTGGAGGATAATAAAACCATCTTTTTTCTGCAATTTCTAAAACTAGATCCGGATAATTTTTACAAATTTCTTTGCTCTCATATCCATCCAGAACGTAAGTTATTATTTTATCATATAAATTGCCAATTGCATAATCAGGTGCACTTTTTTTATTTCGAAATGCATTTTCTATGATTGCTTTCAAATCCTCTTTGACAAGATCAGCAAGACTGAAGAGCAACAATATGCCACTATTTAAATCATCAGTATTTGATCTTTTCAGATCTGGCGAAGCTATTGAAGTAAACAAATTGTAATACCATATTAAAATTTTCCCCACATACGCTGCTTCGGCTGGAAACGGATGTTCTTTTTTAAAACCCTTTTCCCATTGTAACATCATAAGTAATATTAATCTCATTTCAGTCTGCAGAACAGTCAAATTTAAAAAGATGAATTCAATGAGATTATGCCAGCCTTCTCCAAACGGAATAAGGTTGATATTATGATATAATTCAATTCTTTTTTCCTGCTCTACAACACTGAGAAGTGTAAAATCAGGTTTTTGGCATGCGACCTGCACTAAAAAGTTTATTCTTTTGAAATACTTAAAATTATTTAAAAATAGAAAGTCTTTATTCTCCCTTAGAAAATCCCTGCTGTATGGAGACTGCATAACTGCAATGAGTATTTCATCTTTCCAGTATTTTTGTATTTTTTGCTCTTTAAGTGTCGCTTTTAAAAAGTGATTGATTTGTTCATTGATAGTTTGTATTTTTTCTGATATCCAAATTCTAAAGGCTCTTCTGATAGCTGGAGTTGATCCAAGATCTTTATAAAAACTATCATAATTTCCTTGATCAGTTACGTGTTTTCCGAAATTAGAATCAATATGACGCGTTAATGCCCAGTCTTCGTAAATGTCGTGTGCGGGAGCAAAACTATTTTTAAAAACAGGTTCAGGATCAATGATGTTGTCGGCAATAAGAGAATGTAATATTTTCTGTGGAGCATCATCAACAGTAGCATATGCACTCATGGCAGCAGTTCTTTGCAAAGCAATTTTCATAAATATGTCTCCACGTAGTTTTCTCAAATCTGCGTCAGTTATTTTGTCGAGGCCTTCAATGACATATTCCCACATAATTTGTTTGAACTTTACTTCAGAATCGACATCAATATTTATTGAATTTTCCGGTAATGTAACCGCCTTATCAAGATTGAACGGTATTTGAAGAACTTTTGAAAGAGAAATATTTTCCAGCAAAGATACTAAGGCTGGATAGGAATCGGCTACAGTGTCAAGCTCAGTCTTATCAAGCAATGGTACTTCAAAGTTGGGAAAGGGAGGGAACTGTCTTAAGAAACGTATTTTTAACTGTTCGACGGCATAGCTTCTGCAGGTAAGTACTAAAGTTATATCATCTCTCATAGAAAGTAATTCAAAGAAATCCAGTATAGTATCAGCATTACTGGTTTCCAGTACTTTCTCTATACTGTCTATTAAAAGTATTTTCCTTTTACGGTATGCAGGCGAATTAATTACATCGGCAAATTTGGTTTTAAAACCAAACGGCGGTTCAGAAAATAGCTGCTCAATATTTTCCCTGTCTAATTGTTCACCCTGCAAAGCTAATATTTCGTACTCAGCCTTCAGATTATTTAAAACATTCATGACTAGGGCTGATTTACCAGTTCCTGGTTTTCCTGTGATAATTGACAGTCGGTTGCTTTTTATAATTGTTGACGCTTGGGCTGTTATTTTGGTGCGTGGCAAATTTACATTTCCAACACTGCATCTTACTCTTGACAAAACCCGCACAGAATTTTCATTAAGCTTTTCAATCGCACTATGAATTGCCTCGTCTGTTTCTATTTCCAGCATTGGTAGAGTTTCTAATTGTTGTGACAGCAGAAGTTCATTTACCAGATTAAGATTAATTCCCAGGATCCTTTTGTTTTTTTTCTCGTAGGCGAGAAATAACCCATAGCAAAAAAAAGTGCTTTTTATTTTTACAAATATTGGACTTCCTGAATATCCTTCAACAAGATTATCATCATTATATTCACCAGTTAGCGGATCAGATACTTCAATCTGTATTTGATTGCTGTAATCCTTATCACTAAGTATTTTTAATTTGTAAAGCGTTCTTTTTAATTCGTTTTGAACTGCTTTAGGATAACCTGTTATCTCCAGATTGTGATCTTTTTCAGGAACTATACACAAAGATGGACATGTACTGTAATCAAGAATTACGGGCAGAGATGACTTTTTGATCACTAAGACCCCAATGTCTTCATGTTCATTATTTTTCCCAAATAGTATAATGTCTTCGGTTTGTAAATTATATTTTGACCATTTGTTTTCAATAAGAAATTCAAGTGAAAGTTCCAGAGAAGTCCATGGAATTTCGTCTGTACTAACAAGAGAATGTCTTGCGACAAGCACATATACCAATTCCCGATCCTGAGATGGAGAATAAACCAGTCCACCGCTGTATCCTACAGGATTCTCAATACGTACTATAAAATCTTTTACTGCTGTCATCCTATTGTGAAATGAAGGTGTTTTTGTCCCTTTTCAGGGAATTTTAAATTGATTGGTGAGTCTTTATCCACTTTGAAAATATTTCGGGTAAGCTCATTTTCCTGGGTTATATGAAATTTTATGTTTTTGTCCGGGTTGGCACGGAGCACTTTTACTAAGGATTCCTTATTTGGTAAATTTGATCGGTTGAATCCATCCGCCGAAATGATATAGTCTTCACAGTCAATGATTTTCAGCAGACTGCTGCTGATATTATATCTGCTTCCATGGTGAGGAATCTGCATATACTTGAGCTTTAATTTTTGATCTTTGCAGATACTTTTAATAGAGTTGTTAAGAGTATCTGAATGGCTGTCCGCTGAGAACAATATGGATTCGCCATTAAATTCCAGAATGAAGGCGATACTCGAGCCATTCTCAATAGAAGCATCTTTTACTTCTTTGCTGATATCGAAGTCCTCAATTTTTGTATTGTAGTCGTTTTTTCTATTGCTTTTTAAAGATGAGGTTTCTGAAACTCTTATTTTAATTTCTTCATTTTGCCAGACTTTCAAAAGTGCGTTATATTTTTTATTATCAGGTGACAAAATGTTAACTTTTGCACCCCATAAGTCAATAATATCATCATCTGTGATGTTTTCTCTGATATTAGAATTTTCAATAAGATAATTTCTTAGTGTAATGCCCTGCTTTACGTTTTTTAGATTGTTTGTACGCATGCCACTGTCATAGTCCCAATTGGAGTAATTGAACCAGAATGTTGTTCGCGATAGATCAACAGTCTCTAATAATTCAGTGTCTTTCAAAAGACGAAGAATGCCGCCAATATGATCGTCATCAATGTGGGTTATGATCCAAATATCGATTATTTCCTTTTTAATGTTGACTATTTCATCTATTCTTTTCCTTAAACCGCTTTCGTATAAATCTCCCTTTTCACTGCCTCCATCAATTATGATATTATGTGGTTTTTTATCATTACCTGTAAAATAAATGTGGATGGCATCTGCACAGCCTGCATCTAGAAAATCTATGTTTATCAAAGTATAATGTTGTTAGTAAGATTCTTTATAAAAATACAATTATTTACAGTAAATGCAACTTACGTAGTATGCAAACTAAACATTATATTTACTAGCACAATAAAAAAAACTATGAGACTAGCAGCAGTTTATATAAACGATCATTTTTTGTTTGACCAGCCCCAAATATTGAACTTTGGAGGCAGATTTATTTATGAATTTGAAAGTATTGATGATAGGACTATTGTGGTGATTTTCAAAGAAAACGCAAGTTTTATGGAAGGTTTCTGGGGGACAGGGATTTCTTCATTGTCAGCGGTTGTTGGTGCCAATGGTGCAGGGAAAACAAGTATACTTAAAGTGATTAATAAAGGGTATCAAGAGTTTACAAAATCCATTTTTATTTATGAAGGTATGGATGGACATTTTTTTCTGGATAATCGGACTGGAGATAGAAATGAATCAGGACAGTTTATAGAAGGAACAGGTTTAAGGGTTTATTTTGCGCCAGGTATAAAGTATTCTAAATATAAGCCTGACGGTTTTACTGAACTATATTTTTCGCCAATTTTTGATCCGAAAATAGAAGATTTTTTTTCACATTTAGGTTTGAATTCAAGCCATCCGGAAAAAATACTTGACGAAATTTTTATGGAGAATATTCGAAAGGATGTAATTTTCCTAAATGCTGATATAAGTAAAACGATTAAGCAGGCATATGCTGATTTTCCAACTTATGAAAATCTGCATATAATACCTAAGAAATTATATAAACGCGATTTTAGAAAAGTATATAATGATACCAATTTAGGAAATCCAAAAAAAAATGAAACTCTAGTGGATACTATTGAAAGAGATTTAAGAGTTAAAAATTATACAAATACAGAATCTCTCTTGAACTCATATCTTGATATATTAAAATCTTCAAATATAGTAGATGCACTAAATGAAATCTGGGATATTCCGTCTTACAGAAATAATTCCGAGCATGATCAGCACCTCGTCCATAGTTCCGGAGATTTTATAAAGGATATTGAAATTAATATCCTGTCTTTTCTTGTTATTAATGACACATTTGCGATAACGGATCTCACTGGTTCTTTTAATTTTGAAAGGATTTTAAACAGCAAAAGTTTTGATGAGTTGTTAAATCAGTTTTTGGTAAAATATATTGTCCAGATTGATAAGAATTTTTACAGGTACGAAGATAAAATCAGAATTGACAATTATACTGAGCTTGTGGATATTGTCATGAAAGAATATGGTCAGTTTGTCCAGCTCTCTGGAGTTAAGACCGAGTCGCTAAAATCAAATATAATGCATCACATAAATGGTTTTATGGCACTAAAAAGCCTTCATGATATATTTGTAGCTCTTTCAGATGATATTGTTTTTGAAAATGGAAGATCTATATTAAAAATTGATGTGAACAGAGAAGACATAGAAGATCTGACAAAGGCTCTTTTTGATGTATATTCAAAAGTGCGTGAGTATTTTTCCAATATTCCAATTGCCTTGAAGGACATTATTGATATAGAATCAAATAAGAATTTATCTTATGGGGAGAAATCAATTTTAAATCTATATTCAACATTCCATGACTTTACCTTAACAAATAACCATGTCAGGGAATCAGAAAATTTTTTGCTAATCCTTGATGAGGCTGACTTGGGATATCATCCAATTTGGAAAAGAAAATTTATAAATACTTTATGCGAAACTCTCCCAATAATTTTTGCTCAATTAAAACCGTATGTATGGGACAGTGTTGTTAAAAGAAAGAAGCCTAGCGATAATGAAAGTCCAATCTTACAAATTGTGATTGCAACTCATGATCCGTTAACATTATCCGATTTTCCAAGCAGTAATATAATTTATCTTAAGAAAGACAGCAACCGTAAAACAGTAATTTTAAATAGCGAGATAGATACCAAGAAATCATTTGGAGCAAACATTACAGATCTCTTAGCAGATTCTTTTTTTGTAGAGGATGGATTAATAGGAGATTTTGCCAGAAAAAAAATTGAGCAGACTATAATGTGGCTCAATGAGCAAAAGAAGAAGAAAGAAGAATTAGGATCATCTTATATAATAAAGCAGGGTGAAATTGAACACCAACAAAGTATTATAAAGATAATTGATGAACCGGTTATTAAAATTAAATTGGCGGAAATGCTAGATGAGCTAAATGATCAAACAGATGTACAGAAGGAAATTATTCAAAGGGAAATAGATCTACTAAACGAAAAGCTGGGGAAATTATGATTTACTTGGATCCCACAAATAAGAAATTTAAAGATGCGCTGGATATCCATTATACTAAATTACTAGGAGAGATCAAAGCCCGTATTGTTGTCCATGCTGATCCCGCAGTTACACTATTTTTAACTGACGATAATTTGAAAGTTATTCTTAAAGGTAGGCCCGATGAATTAATTAATATTCAAATGCTGTTTTTAAGCACCGTTGTTGCAGGTTATAATTTTCCAGAATGGTCCAGCTATTTTAAAATAAAACGAAAACCTGTTGCCTCAAGGTTGGCTAATGAAATAGCCGTCTTAGCGAAATACGGTTCCGTATATAATCAGCTGAACCTAATATTTGATTATGACAAATTTTCGTCAAAGAAGAATAGGATATATTCAACATATGATCTTGCTCATAAATTAAATATAAATACGTGCACCTACTGTAATAGGATGTACACTAAAACGGTAATAAAGCCTCAAAAACTTACACGGCCCGAATTCGATCATTGGTTCGCTAAGAGCCGTTATCCTCTATTGGCTTTATCGTTTTATAATTTGATTCCCAGCTGTAATATATGCAACAGTAGTATAAAAGGTTCAACTGAAATGACTTTAGCAACACATTTGCATCCGTATGTTGATAAACCTGAGTTTAAATTTACTTATTACAATAAAAGTTTTGATACTTATGGTTTTGATATCAGGTCAATCGCGGGATCAAAATCATTTAATACGGTAGCTGCTTTTAAAATGAAAGAAATTTATGAAATGCATGAAGATGAAATAGAGGACCTGCGTAAAATAAAATCTGCTTATTCCGAAAGTTACCTTACGATTCTTGCAAGCCAGTTCAAGGGATTGTCAATTTCCGAAGATGAAATGTATAGGCTTGCTTTTGGTACCTATAATGATGAGGAATTTTTTGATAAAAGGCCGCTGAGCAGAATGAAAAGAGATATATTGTTGGAATTAGGTATTATAAAAAAGAAATAAATTCTATGTAAAGATTAATTTAATGATCTTGACTGCTTCGTCTATAAACTACTAGTGGTAAAATTAATATTCTTATTATGACAAATGAATCAAAAAAACATCATTATTTGCCTCAATCAATTCTAAGGAGATTCAGCATAGATTCAAAGAAAAAGCAAATTTACGTTTTTGATAAGCAGACTGAAAAAAGTTATACTTCTTCAATATTAAACAGTGGCAGTGAAAAAGACTATAATACTGTTTTAACAGATAGGGAAGAGTTTAATTTAGAATTTCTTTTCCAGAAAATAGATAGTTTATATGCAGAGATCACAAAAAAGATAATTGAGCAAGGGTCTTTTCAGAATTTTGAAGCTGATGACTTTGCTTCCTTGGCGGCTGTAACTGTAAACCAGTTGAGAAGGACCAATCTAGAGAGATCAACGCTGGATTACGTTGACAGGGAAATTTACAATACAATTGAAAAAGTAATTAGCGAATCAAAAAGCAATCATCAAAATGGTCATGAAAAGCTTAATCCAGAAGAAATTAAAGCTTTTTCAATTATGAATGCATTCGATATTGAGGAAGAAATTTACCTACTTTTAAAGATGGGGATTTATTTGATTAAAAATGAAACAAAAATCCCATTTATAATATCAGATACTCCCGTAGTTTTTGACAATAACTTTGAATACGGGGGGCTTGGGATTTTTGAAAAAGGTATTGAAATATATTTTCCTATAAGTCCGCAGTTTATGGTTAGTTTTTGCTGTCCAACAATACTAAATAAATTGCAGTTACAAGCAGATTTTGGAATTTTGGATGATGATGCTGCGCAAATATTAAGAGCGGTTCAAGAAGTTTATCCTTTGGTTCTAAACAATGAGGAACATGTTAAATATTATAATAGTCTTCAAATATTACAGTCCTATCGTTTTGTATATGGCAATACTGATAATTCAAGTTTGGTAAAAGCAATAATTTTAGACAATCCAAAAATTAAGTTTAATCAAACAACTGTAACATTAGGGGAGATGGGAAAGGGGCCCCCGCCGAATAAAAATCTGCCTATGGGAGATTTATTGATTATCTTTGGAAATAAGGATCACAACATGTTACCGGTGAAAATTATTACTCAATCGCAAGGGAGAATAGAATTTAAGTGTGAAAAAAGTTTTTTACTTGCAGTTATTTTAAATGATGTACCATATGAAAGGGCTGAGTGGCATTGTAATCAATCTTTGAGATGGGCAGTAGGAAAACCTGAAATAAACATAATTGATCAAGCAAGTGATTTGTACGAGTTAACTTATGCAGATAAAAGAATGTTGCAAATTTTTGAATTGATTAGAAATGAAAAGAAGAAAAATGAAGAGGGTTTTAAGCAAAGTGGATTACGACGTTTTCTAAATTTTATAAAAACAATAAAAATATATCTATTTAACAAAAAAACTTTATGAATATAGACAGAAATAATGAGCGAGGATTTGACAAAGGTTTAATAGTTGAATGGGAAAATAATGATGGCGTAAATTTTGCAATTGCATTGGCTAGAATTACTGGATGGCTCCTTCATGTTGATTGGTTTGGAAAAACTCAGGATGACTTGCCTGAAAACATGAAATCACTGCGTGTTTATGTTGGAACAGATGCTAATTTAGCTATTGATTTTAAGGGCATTCATAACTTACAAGAATTTTACAATAACACAATTACCCCAATAGTAATAAAAAGGGCGAACGGTCAAGGAGGAGTAGTTACTAGATATTATAGTGAGGATGATCTTAAGAGCTTACCTCTTCGGGTAAAAGCAGACGAAAACAAAATTAAAATTGCGGAAAAAGCTATTCTTAATAATTTAGATTTTTTGGAGTCAATACCAAAAAGACTCAATCCTAAAATCCCGGCTCATTTAGCAGGGAAATTTTCATTTGGATGGTGTATGGTATTTGCCCATGCAAAACAAGAATTAGAAAAACTTCCAGCAATGTCCATTATTGCAACTAAATATACAGAAGAATTTAGTGGAACTCCATTAGGATATTGTCATACTGTAAACATACACCCTGATGGTGAGGGCGAAGACGTTTGGGGCAAACAGCCTTTAATAAATATTTTGGCAAGATACGGAGTTGATAAATATTCACTTAGCACTGAGGATCATTTGAAAAACACTGAAAGATTAATGAAAAATTCGCCTGAAAAATACAAATATGCCTATAATTTAGCAGTAGACATGATAAGGAATAGTTAACTTGAGTGTCTATGCAAGCGATAATTAAAACTGATAAAATTGCTTTTCTGAATTATGATTTATCGTTTTTTATAAATAATTTTAAAAGTAATGGACATTTTATATTTTAAAAGAATGCCGATTTAATCGTGGTTGTATCTATGATGGTTTCTATTTAAATATAGTAAAATTCTTGATCTATTTCAGCTTTATTTCTTTTAGCATTTTTTCGAGATCAGAATCAATTTTATCAAACTTTAAATTTTCTTCGTCACTCAAGGGCCTTTCTGTTTCTTGTTTTGTCGATATATAACTTTTTAGACCTTTGTCAGTTCCTAATAGAAACCTCTCAGAATTGAGCAACTGGGAATAATTTGAAGTTAATTTTGAATTTTCGCTCGCAATACCAGACCTTTCACTTCGCGTAATGTTAAGTTTGTTTTCTTCATTCCCGTATGGCATCAGTAAAAGGAGATGCTTGGGGTCTAGTGGCAATTTTAAAATGTTTTCTGCATCAAATGGGGCTAAATTTTTCCCTGAAGGGCCATCGTATGCAACTGGATTATCGCTTGTTATATATTCTGGATCGTCAATAATTTTAACAACCATTATGGTGTCTTTTTGAGTACGCCATTTTATTAAACTTAATGCAGTCTCTAATTGAGTAATGACTTGGGAAGGCCTACTTTCGAATTTGTATTCTTTTTGAAGTTGTTCGAGTGTTTTATTAGCAATTGAAACTTTTTCTTTTTCAAAAATAATATAATCAAATCCATTGTTTTTCGCTAATGCGTAAGCGTTTTCTAAAACTCTGTTAAAAAAGGTATTGTGTTGATTTATCCATTTTGTTGTCCTGTAGAACATTGTAACAACAGTAGAAATAATTAATTCTCGCTCTGCTTCTGTAATCGTTTTTCGCGTTGGGTTTGTTAGAATTTGATAAACTTCATCATAATAAGCTTCGTAATTATCCGAGTAAAACTTTTCAATTAACATTCTTTGTTGTTCTGTTTCTCCAGGCAGGGTATATAATCCTGTCTGCAAACATATATTTAAAGTGCTGGATTCATAAATGGCTTCTTCGATACAATTTGCGGACGGTAGTGCTTTTATAAAGTATTTGTCACCTCTTTCACTTGAAAAGTTTTTTAAATAAGTTCGAGGAACATAATGTTGTCTTTTCACTTCCACCATAATTGAAGAGTAATTTAATTATACAATTTTTTAATTTATTTGATCAGTTTTAATCTCTACTTATACTAATGAGTTTTATTAACTGATTTTCTAGGCATTTTTCACAGCCTCTAATATTTTTAAATATTCGATTCTAAATTCGAAATACCAATTTTGGAAATCGTCTTTTTTTTCAGGTAATCTCTTTTGGTAAAAAGTAATAAATGATAACAATAATAAATTTAGTGTGTCTGCAGCAACAGCTGTAGAATCTTTGGCGTACCTGATTTGAATAATATCAACAGTACCATCACCGTTATCATAAAGTTTGCCTTTGTGAACATTTGTTGAATGGATGTTTGCAGAATAAGATCTATAATGAATTTGATATAAAGCATTTAGATTTACTCTTGCTGCCAGTTGCTCAATATCCTCAGGCCCGTTAAATAATGTAAACCAGTTTGGATTTTTTTTCTTGGCATGAGTTTTTTGAAACTCCAGTTCGATATCAATATAGTCGGGCAATTTTAAAAGTTCTTCAGCATTTTTCTTTTGGTCTAAATATTTTGCGCTATCAGTAAATACTGTGTTTTTTGCAAACCTGTCTTTTGCAAAATCTGATTTTAATTGCTTGCCCGTTTCAGTTGAAAAATCAATTTTTTCTATAAACTTCAACGTTTTATGTGCATCCCAAACAAAGTATGCCAATGCACGACTTTTAGTGTTTTCTTGAAGTAAGTATTCTAATGCAAAGACATTTTCCATTAGCACTCTGTATAGTGGTTTCGAGGCTTCTATTGATGAGTTTTTAATTAAAATTGAAATTCCATCAGCGGTAGAAAGAATATTTCTAAAAAATAACAAATGAACTAAATTCGCATCACCTTCCAGTTTTTTGCCTGCTTCCCATTTCAAGAGATTTGTTCCAAAATCAATTGCTTCATCTATTATTTTTGATAAATATTGAAGATGTGCAGAATTATTGTTATCAAAGCGTGGAAGAATGTCGTCAATTACTTTGTATTTCATTATATCTTTCTGAAATTTACTTATTATTTTTTTGCAAATGGTGATTTTTACTAATTAATTATAAAAATAAAAAAATGTGTTAAAGATTTTCCGCTTACGAATAACTAATGAAAGTATAGTCAAATATTAAATAAAGAAAATCTTAAGATCTATCTTTTTTGTAATCATCATGTGTCAACTTAATTCTTTTTATTATTTCACTTTTGCTTGTGAAATTGCATAGGAAATTGAGAGAAAAAATGAACCTTCCAATACTTTTTCAGTAACATTGTTTAGATCAATATTGGCCGATTCATATTCCGTATCAGCCTTAAATTCGTCACTTTTTATTCTGTTGACATTTAAGTAACTTATTCCGAGACTTGCAATGATTTTTTCTCTTTTGCCCAGTATTACAGATACACCAGCATAAAAACTAAGATCGGCATCCTCTACTCCCTGAAATCCGGCTCCAACGCCAAACATTCCACCATAAGCAACATTTCCAGCTCTGCGAGGATAGAAGTGCATCATAGCAGCAAGTCCGGGGCTAATAGCGTTATTATTATCTCTGTTACGTAAAATGACATTCCCAGGGGTAGTCGTTGATTCTTCTAAATAGTATTTTTCATCTTTAGCCTTATCGCCAAAAGAAAATGTAGGTCCAACACTAAAATCAGCTTTCCAGCCACCTTTTACAGGAACATCAAAATCAAACGCTATATTGTTTTTATGCGGTCCCAAAGTGTTTGTTTGACTTGGAGTTATTTTTATTTCATAATTAATCAGATCGGCATCGGCTTGAACAGGAGGAGCAATCGCTACAAAATTTCTTTGATTTGATAATTCAGATTTCAAAAACTCAATATCTGAGTAAAGTGTTTCGGGATGCTCATTTTCTATAGCTTTAAGAGCTGTCGTTATTCTGCTAATTGACTTGTCGACAGCTGTAATAATCTCATCGTCATCTGTTAAATTGCGTACTGCTTGATAGGCGGACTCAACAGCACTGTAATTTGTTAGCATTGTTTGATGTTGACTAGTAAAGTCTGCCGGGTATCTGACAGCACTAATTTCTGTTTGCATTCTATCATAAGAAACATCCATTTGAGCACAATTTACAAATTTCACTCTTGCTTGTTTTAATGAAGAAATACTACTTGCAACTATTCGAATCTGTGATAAGTATATATCAGAAACCCGTTCTAATTCAATTTTTGCCTCTTCTAGTTCTGAGGTGTCTGTTCCAGCTGCAAACGCGGCAGAAATTTGAGTTGCTAATACCGTGTTCAAATTTTTTATTTGTTTATCAGTAGTAATAGCTGCATTATCGACGTTTTGATTATTGGTGGTTGCGGCTAGAGAACTACTAGGTAATCTAAATAATGTTTGTAGTTCGGTAGGAATTGGAGTATTGAGGTCTATACTACTGCCTGAAATTGTAACACTATATAAGAACTTGTTTATATTTTTTATCTTAAATGACGTCATTGTTCCGTAATCGGCCCCTTTTTGTTTCTGCTCTTTTTCGCTAAAAGTACCAGATTGCCAATCTAATTCTTGCGAATAATTAATTTGAGTTAAAAATATAGTTAAAACAAAGGATAGTAATTTTATTTTCATAATACGTTGATTTGTTGTTATAAACATATCAAAACTTAATTATAATATTGCAGGTATAATTACCTGTTTTTATTTTATCAATTATTATATTAATGATATTGAAAAATCATTATTAAAAACCTTTAATATATCTAACTAGATTTAGTCTTAGTAGTGGTTGAGTTTCTCCTTTATAAAAGACAGACATGAAAAATTTCAGTAGTAATTCTTTAAACAAGTAGTATTACCTTTAAGGATTTCTATGAAATAAAAAATTTAGATGTTGAGATTTAAAATAATCGATCGAAGATATAAAGTTTGGAAAATTTAATTTTTATAAGCTAATATAAAAAAACTTTTCAAGCATTTTATGAAGTTAGTTCTTTATTAGTATTTGTTTCTTATAAAAATTGAAAATAGATTTTTAAAAACAGATTGTTGTTAACAATGCCGCAATATTATATAGTTCGAATTAAAGATGTTGGATAATTAATCTTTCCTTAAAGGTTCGAATTTTCTCTGATTATTTACAGATGAAGGGATAAATCATTTTTTTAATAATTTAAATTTACTCACTATATTATAGAGAGTAGTCATAATTTTTTGTACCTTATTTGTACCATTGCCATGTGAAGGTTTGCTATATAAGGGTTGTTACTTTTGAAGAAGTAAAATAATTTACTACGTAAAGACGCACTGCGGTGCGTCTCTACAATTGAATATAAAAACCGAGTCAGAAATGACTCGGTTTTTTTGTGTCTATATATTAAATTGTTGTGTTTCAGTTATATGAAAATTAAGATTGATTTAATTGAAAAAAACTTCGCAAAATGAGGTTTCCCTCAATTTAATTATCAGGTTTTAGCTTAGTTTTGGGAAAAATAACCTAAAACAAAAAATACCATGAAAAAAATCTTAAGCCTCGGGTTTATCTTCCTGACTATTCTATTTACGGGATGCAGCAGTG
Source organism: Flavobacterium panici (assembly GCF_903819335.1). GTDB lineage: Bacteria > Bacteroidota > Bacteroidia > Flavobacteriales > Flavobacteriaceae > Flavobacterium > Flavobacterium panici. The sequence goes on from NZ_CAIJDE010000040.1 coordinate 106,189, forward strand.
ATAACGATGATAATGCTGTTGACAATGAAAACTCAGTTTCTGCTGTTATAAATGGAGCAGACTGGAAACCTACAAAAATCAATAGTGTGACTTTAATTAAAGTACCAGGAATGAACCAGCGTTTTGATATAAACATTCAAGATGATTCTAAAATGCTTATGCTTGCATGTGAAAACGCTACTACTGCTGAAGATGCAATGCCATTAAAAGAATATAATTTTTACGAAGAGATAGATGAAGAAGATAAAAAATTACAGGTTAGTGATGCATTATTTATTAATTCTTATTTAATCGATGGAAATACTTATACAGAACACATTCCTGTTTCTGGAAAAATAACAATAACCGCAATGGATCCAAATAAAAAGACGGTTTCGGGAACATTTAGTTTTAAAGCTGTAAAAGGTGGTGTGTTACAAACTAAAATTGTAACTCCAGAAGTCTTTGAAGTAAAAAATGGAGTTTTTACTAATTTGTCATATACGGTTTACAAACAATAAATTACATCAAAAATTATATCAAACCGGGTTAGAAATGACTCGGTTTTTTTTATGGATTTATGTTTTGCATGTATGTTAAACCCGGCAGGTTTTTAAAACCTGTCGGGTTTAATTATAAAAAGTAGTAAAAATACTATAAACTTAATTGTTCTGGTTTTTTACAAAATGATAATTGTCATTTCCCATTCAGATTCTTTTTCGTAATATTACTATTGTAAATTTTTTTGAATGAGAAAGATTAAATACAAAAAAGGAAGAAAGCTCCAACACATTACTTTAGAATATACAGGCTCGCATAAAGAACAGGAAGCCGAAATGCAGCTTTTTGTTTATGATGATGCCGATGTTATTGAATATGAAAAGTTTACAGTTCTTGCTTTAAATTCCTGTTTTGATTATTCTAAAAATAACTGGCTGAATATTCATGGCCTAAATGACATCAATCTTATTAAAACAATTGGTGCACATTTTAAGCTGGATGATTTTTTACTTGCCGATATTTTAAATACTACCAAAAGAACCAAGCTAGAGGAACAGCAAAATGTTTTATTCTTTAATATAAAATCACTTTTGCCTTCTGAATATTCAGATAGTATCAGCGTAGAACAAATTAGTTTTATTTTAAAATACGGAATTTTAATCTCATTTCAGGAAAAACGAAGTGATTTCTTTACACACATTCGCGAGCGTCTTCGTACACATGCAGGAATTGTAAGGACTAAAAAAGTAGATTATTTGCTGTATTTGCTTTTAGATGCCGTTATGGAAAACTTCTACATTACAATTGAAGATGAAGAAGAGAAGATCGAAGAATTAATCAATTTGACTAAAAAAGGAGCTGATCCTGTAATTTTAGAAAAAATTGAGAACCACAGGGATAATTTTAATTTTTTAAAACGTTCAATAGTTCCGCTTCGGGATTCTTTATATTATCTAAAAACAATTAAAGATGACGATGAAAATAACGGTCTGATTCAGAAAGAAACGTTTAATTTCTTTATCAGACTTCATCAAAAAAGTTTAGAACTTTTGGAACAAATAGAATCAGATATGAGCGCGCTCGAAAGTGCCTCTAATTTTTATTTTTCGGAACAAAGCCGAAAAATGAATGAAATCATGAAAACTTTAACCATAATTTCAGCCATATTTATTCCGCTGACTTTTATTGTTGGAGTGTATGGAATGAACTTTGAAAACATGCCGGAACTCAAAACAGAAAACGGCTACTTTGTAGTAATGGGCATCATGTTTTTGTTAGTGTTGGCATTAATCATTTATTTCAAGAAAAGACGTTGGTTTTAATGTTTATTTCAATTTAGAAAAAAATGATTTTGTGTGGATTTAATATTAGAATAATATAAATAATTATGAGTAAAGCGATATATATAGCCACAAGCGATCAAAACAGCGGGAAGTCGATAATTACACTCGGCTTAATGAGTATTTTGATTGGTAAAACGGCTAAAGTAGGTTATTTCAGGCCTATAATCGAAGATTTTGTGGATGGTGAAGTAGATAATCATATCGAAACAGTTTTGTCTTATTTTAACCTTGATATTCATTTTGAAGATGCGTATGCCATTACAAAAAGCAAACTGATCAAAAAGAAAAACAAAGGTAAAATAGGAGAGGTTCTGGATTTGATTATCGAGAAATATAAAAAACTGGAAGAACGATTTGATTTTGTTTTGGTTGAAGGAACGAGTTTTACCGGTGAAGGAACTTCTATTGAATTAGATTTGAATGTTTTAATTGCAAAAAACCTCGGAATTCCAACCATAATTATTGGTTCAGGAATTGGTAAAACTTTAGAAGAACTGGTTGATAGTTTGTATCTGGTTTACGATTCTTTTAAAGTAAAAGAGGTTGAAGTTTTATCTGTTTTTGCCAATAAAGTACAGCCCGAAAATATTGAATTAGTTACCAAAAGCCTGCAAAAAAGCCTTCCTCCAAATGTTTTAGTAAATACAATTCCGCTGGTTTCAAGTTTAAACAATCCTACCATGCAGGAAATTGTAAATGAACTTAACGCAAAAGTGTTATTTGGAGAAAATTACCTGAATAATGAAATTGGCCATTTTAGTGTGGGAGCTATGCAATTGCATAACTATTTGGTTCATTTAAATAATAACGCGCTCGTAATTACGCCAGGAGATCGATCTGATATTATTCTGGGAGCTTTACAGGCAAATGAATCTGCAAATTACCCAACTATTTCAGGAATCATTCTAACCGGAAATATTGTTCCGGAAGAAAGTATTTTAAAGCTTATAGAAGGACTTTCGGCCATTGTTCCAATTATTGCTGTTGATGGCGGAACGTATCACATTACAAACAAAATAGGATCTATTAAATCTGAAATCTACGCTAACAATACACACAAGATTGAAACCTCGATAACTACATTTGAGAAATACGTTGATAACGACGCTTTATCCGAAAGATTAATCACTTTTGAAGCAGAAGGCATGACGCCAAAAATGTTTCAATACAACATGGTTAAAAGAGCCAGACAGCATCGCAAACACATCGTTCTTCCGGAAGGAAATGATGACAGGATTATTATCGCAGCTTCAAGGCTTTTGGCAATGGATGTAGTTGATATTTCGATTATTGGAGATAAAAAGCAGATTGAAAGCAAGGTTGCAGAATTAGGAATCACCCTTGATTTTTCAAAAGTAAATATTATAAATCCTAAAGAATCTGAACTTTACGAAGATTACGCCAATACGTATTATGAGCTTAGAAAAGCTAAAAATGTAAGTATTACAATGGCAAGGGATTTAATGGAAGATGTTTCGTATTTCGGAACGATGATGGTGTACAAAGGCCACGCAGACGGAATGGTTTCGGGAGCGGCACATACAACACAGCATACTATTTTACCGGCGCTTCAATTCATCAAAACAAAACCAAATTCTTCTGTAGTTTCATCCGTATTTTTTATGTGTTTAGAAGACAGAGTTTCTGTTTTTGGAGATTGTGCCATTAATCCAAACCCAACTGCTGAACAATTGGCAGAAATCGCCATTTCATCAGCAGAATCAAGTTCAGCTTTCGGAATTGAACCAAAGATTGCGATGCTTTCCTATTCTTCTGGAGCTTCAGGAAAAGGAGATGAAGTGGATAAAGTAAGAACGGCAACCGAAATCGTAAAACAAAAACGTCCAGATCTAAAAATAGAAGGGCCAATTCAATACGATGCTGCAGTCGATCGCGCGGTTGGAAAAAGCAAAATGCCGGATTCTGAAGTAGCAGGACAGGCGAGCGTACTTATTTTCCCTGATTTAAATACCGGAAATAATACCTATAAAGCCGTACAAAGAGAAACAGGAGCGTTGGCAATAGGTCCAATGTTACAAGGTTTAAATAAGCCCGTAAACGATTTAAGCCGTGGTTGTACAGTTGATGATATTATCAATACGGTTGTAATTACGGCGATACAAGCGCAGGGATTATAATCAATTAAAAATTTGGAATTAAAAATTAAAAAATAGAACGCGGATGAGACTGATTCGCTACCGCGAAAACGCAGATTTATACGGATTTTATTTTTGATAGAATAAAAAATCCGTTTTAATCCGCGTCTTTACGGAGTAAATCAGAATCATCCGCTTGCTAATCTCAACAACAAGAAATAAAAAATAAAAAAATAGAACGCAGATGAGACTGATTCGCTACCGCGAAAACGCAGATTTACACGGATTTTATTTTTGATCGAATAAAAATCTGTTTTAATCCGCGTCTTTACGAAGTAAATCAGCGTTATCCGCGTGCTAATCTCGACAATAAAAAAGTAAAAATTTCTGTCTTCAGAATTAAAATAAACTTAGTGACTTAGCGCCTTTGTGGCAAAAACATAAAAAATGAAAATACTAATTATAAACTCAGGAAGTTCATCAATAAAATATCAATTAATGGTTATGCCGGAAAACGAAGTAATTTGTACCGGAATGATCGATAGAATTGGTTTAGAAACATCAAATATTACGTTTAAAACAGCTTCAAATTCTTATGAAGAAATACTGCCTGTTCAAACCCATAAAATTGGTTTGCAAAAGGTAGCAGATATGCTTTTAGATGCTGAAAAAGGAGTTATAAAAACAACTTCAGAAATTGCAGCTGTTGGTCACAGAGTAGTGCATGGTGGAAGTTATTTCTCCAATACAACCATAATTACCGAAGAAGTTAAAGAGAAAATAAAAGAGCTCTCAGAGCTGGCTCCGCTTCATAATCCAGCCCATTTAGTAGGTATAAATGTAGCCGAAGAAATTTTTTCCGGAGCAAAACAAGTTGCGGTTTTTGATACCGCTTTCCATCAGACGATTCCGGTTGAAGCTTATAAATATGCTATTCCAAATTTCCTTTTAACAGAACATAAAGTTCGTGTTTACGGTTTTCATGGAACAAGCCATAAATATGTTTCAGAAAAGGCTATTGGTTATTTAGAAAAAGGTTCGAGAATAATTACAATCCATTTAGGAAACGGCTGCAGTATGACAGCTGTAAAAGATGGAAAAAGTATCGATACAACAATGGGATTTTCTCCGGCAAATGGCTTGGTTATGGGGACCCGCGCCGGCGACATAGATCAATCGGTTATTTTTTATATGGTTAAAAATTTAGGTTATACACCAGATGAAGTAAATTCTATTTTGCTGAAACAAAGCGGAATGCTTGGTTTAACAGGCTATAGCGACCTTCGCGATATCGAAGCAAAAGCCGAAGAAGGAAATAAAGATTGTCAATTGGCTTTATTAATGAATGCCTACAGAATTAGAAAAACTATAGGTTCATATACCGCCGCATTAAACGGATTAGACGCTATCATTTTTACGGCAGGAATCGGTGAGAATTCTTCATACATGCGTAAATTGATTTGTACTGATATGGATTATTTTGGAATTGAAATTGATCCCGAAAAAAATCAAATTAGTTCAAAAGAAATAAGAGAAATTAGTACATCAAATTCAAAAACTAAAGTTTTAGTTGTTCCAACTGATGAAGAATACGAAATCGCAAATCAGGTTTATCAGTTATTAGAAAATTAGAAAAATAAATTTAAATATAAAGAAAGCTTCTCGATCGAGAAGCTTTTTTTGATCCAAAAAATCAATATTTGTCAGTATCTTTGAATTTAAAACCGAATATCTTGAAATCGATACTTTTAAAATCAATTTTCTTGTTTTTCGCTGCTTTTCAAATTCAAGCACAAGAACTTCTTCCTTTCGTAGAAAATTATAATAAATCAGATTATCAGGGCGACAATCAAATCTGGAATGTTGCTCAGGGTAAAGATAAAGCCATGTATTTTGCCAATAACCATTATTTATTGCGTTATGACGGCGTTATCTGGGAAAAATATGCTCTGCCAAACAAAACTATTATTCGCTCAATTTTAATTGAAGGAGACCGAATTTATTCGGGTTCATACAAGGAATTTGGATATTGGTACAGAGAAAATGGTAAAATGCGTTATGTTTCTATTACCAAAAATCTCCGCTTATTTGCTGAAAAAGACAATGAAGAAATCTGGAAAATTTTCAGGTTTAATGGTTCGTTGTATTTTCAGTCTTTCAATGATGTTTTTATTTACGATGGAAAACACATTAAAAAAATTAAATTTCCTTTTTTAATTTCTTACTGTTTTGTTGTTGATCAAGATCTATATGTCGCTTCGGTAGAAAAAGGACTTTTTAAAATGAAAGGTTCCAAAATTGCAAACCCGAAAGGCTGGGACATTTTAAAAAACACGGTTGTTCATGCCATAGAAAAAGATAAAAACAAAACTTATATTTTTACACAAAAAAAAGGAATTTTCATTGTTGAAAATGGAGGTTTAAAAACTTGGAATAATCCATTAAATGAGACTTTAAAATCTAACGGAATTAATGTAGCCAAATTTATTAAAAACAATAAACTTGTTATTGGTACAGGAAATAAAGGAGTTTTTATTTACGATTTCAGCAATAATACTTTTAAAAATATTGATCGAAATAATGTTTTGATGAATAATTCGGTTTTAAGTATTGGTTTTGATAAAGAAGAAGATTTATGGCTGGGTCTTGATAACGGACTTGCACATGTTGAGGTTAATTCTCCTATTTCATTCTTTTATGATAATTCCGGAATTCTGGGATCTGTATATTCAGTTGCGACAATTGATAAAGGTTATCTAATAGCTTCAAATCACGGAATTTTTGAATTTGATTCGGGTAATTTTAAAATGCTCCCAAACACGCAAGGACAAGGTTGGAATATTACTAAAATTGGCAGTAAATATGTTATAGGTCATAATGACGGAACTTTTTGTTATGAAAACGGAGCTTTAGCAAAAATAAATAATGTTAGCGGAGGCTGGAACTTATCAAAAAGTACTATTAACGATACTTACTTTCAGTCTACTTACAGCGGAGTTTTAGTTTATGATGATGCGTCAAAACTATCTCAGAATATAAGGATAAATGATCTTTCGAAACCCATTAAATATGTAGCCCAAAATAAAAAAAATGAAATTTGGGCAGCTGATAATTACCGCGGATTATATAGAGTTTTTCTCGATGATAACTTTAAAACTATAAAGGTTGAAAATATCACGCAGCAAAGTAAAATCAAAAATGATTTTGGTGTTAAGATTTTTGAATTTAGAAACGAAATACTTTTTCTAATCAATAACGTTTGGTATACGTTTAATTCTATTTCGAATAAATTAGAAGAAAATGAATTGTTCAATACCAATTTCAAAAACATCTCTGACGTTGTAGCAATCGATAAGGATCATTTTATAGTGCTTCAGGACGGAATTCTATATCACATTTATTCGCACGACAATAAATTTATCTGGAATATTATTCAGGAGAAATATTATAAAGGAAAATTGATTAACGAAAACCTGAGAATTTTTAGAAGTCAGAATCATTATTTACTCAATCTTGATGATGGTTTTATTTCACTTCAGTTAGGATATCAAAATGAACAAAACAAAGGCGTTAAAGTTGAAGCTTACAATGATAATGAACTACTGGAGAATGACGGAAAAATAAAACACAATACAGAACTCCGAATAAATGTTATTTCCGGAATTTACGGTGCAAGCAAACCCAATTTATTTTATCAGATAAATAAAGGCAAAAATTATATTCCAATTTCAAATGGGGCAATAGTTTTAAATAACTTAAGCACCGGTTCGCATTCCATTGTAATTTTTAAACATGACGGAGCCAATTATGATAAAGTTTCCAGTTTTGATTTTAAAGTTGCTCAGCCTTGGTATTTCTCTTTTTGGATGATTCTTCTTTATCTGTTATTAATAGGGGCAGTATTGTTTTTCTATTATAAATGGAATAAACTTCGTTATACGCAAAAATTAAAATTACAGGCCGAAGAATTAAAACACCAGCGTGAAATTCTGGAAATGGAATTAAAAAAAGAAAACGAATTAAATATTCAGGAATACGAAAAACATATTTTAGAGCTGGAACTTCAGACAAAATCTTCTGAGGTTGCGGGGAAATCACTTTCGATTGCTAAGCAAAGCGAAATGATTGAAAATATCCAAAGCATTTTAGATTCTGAAAAAGATTTCAATAAACTTAAAAGCGAAATTAAAAAAGCCATCAAGATAAATGAAGTTAATAAACACGAATGGGAAATATTTGAAACCAATTTAAATCAAATCCATAATGAGTTTATTATAAACCTTTCTAAAAAATATCCTCATTTAACTCCAAAGGATATAAAACTGTGTGTTTACCTTAAAATGAACCTTTCTTCGAAGGAAATTGCGCCTATGATGAACATCTCTTTTAGAGGTGTAGAACTACACAGATATCGACTCAGAAAGAAATTAAATCTGACTCAGGACGAAAACCTGTCTAAGTTTTTATTAACTCTGTAAGATTTGAGTTTGTTTTTTACAGAATTTATATTTTTCTACATCAAAATTTACATAATTACAACACATCATTACTACATCATAAGGTTATGTTAATGAAATTAATTTAACATTTATGATGCTGATAATCATTAGGATACACTTGCGTTTTAACACAATGATGTAGCTATGCTGTAGTGGTATTTGATGTACTACAACGTTGTAATTGCTTAATTTGGCTCTACTAACTTAAACGAATACAAACTGTATGAAAAATTTTATTTTTAGCTTATTTGTGCTCTTATTATTGCCAGTCTATATGTCTGGACAAGCACAAGCAATTAAAGGGAAAGTAGTTGACAGCAGCGGAATGGGAATTCCCGGAGCGGTTATCGCTTCATCTGATGCCAGAGCAACTGCTGATGCAGATTTCGACGGAAACTTTACCATCAATGCTAAACCTGGAGACATTTTAAAAGTCTCTATGTTAGGTTTTGATCCAGTTTCTGTACCGGCAACTACCGCACCAATGACAATTACTTTAAAAGAATCAGCTGACACTGCTTTAAAAGAAGTTGTTGTAATTGGATACGGTACTAGAAAAAAGATTGATAATACTTCAGCAGTAAGTTCAATCAAATCTGAGGAAATTACTAAAATGAAGGTTCTTAATGCTTCGCAAGCTATTCAGGGTAAAGCTGCGGGGGTACAAGTAGCAACTTCGGATGCTCCAGGAAGTAAACCTTCTGTTATTATTAGAGGTGTAGGTACAGCATTAGGAGGAAGAAATCCTTTATACGTTGTTGACGGTATGCCTACTGATAACATCAACAATATCAATACAAATGATATTACCTCTTATGAGATTTTGAAAGATGCTTCTGCCCTTGCAATTTATGGAACAAGAGGGGCAAATGGAGTAATTATGATTACAACTAAAGCTGGTAAAGGAAAACTTGTTGTTGATGTTGACAGCTATACGGGATTCAGAACACCTTTAAAGAAGGTAAAAATGGCCAATAGTGATCAATATATTCAATATAGTAATGCCGCTTTTTCTGCTCAATATCCAAGCGGAAGATTTTCTACAAATCAGCCATATAATACGAATTGGTTTGATGAGATAACAAGAACAGGTACTTATTCTCAAAATAATATCTCACTTTCTGGATCTTCAGAAAATATCAAATATTTTTTAAGTGCTGGTAATTACGAAGAAAAAGGTATTTTGAATGGAACTGATTATGGGCGTACTACATTTAGAAGTAATAATGAGTTCAAAATTTCAGAAAAACTTAGATTAACGCAAAACTTTAGTGTAAGTTCTATAAAAAATACACCTAAGCCTTTAAGTGCTTTTACTTCTGCTTACAGACAATCTCCACTTGTGCCTGTACGTTTCCCAAGTGGAAAATATGGTGTTCCGTTTGAAAATAACGGAGTTATATCTGAAAGTGGTGATTCATTTAATTCAGTTGGAAATCCAGTAGTTGCTTTAGATTATAATAATGAGCAACAACAAACTGTGATTTTACAGGGTGGATTAAAATTAGATTGGGATATTCTTAAATCGTTAAAGTTTACATCACAGTTTAATGGAGAATATTATACTTACAAACAGTATAATTATGTTGATAATTTAGCTTTATGGCTAGCAGCAGACCCTACAAGAGTTGAATCAGCTTATGATTCAAACACTTTGAATAAAAATACATTGACAAGAAATAGAGATCAATATTTCAATTGGAATTTATCAAACTACTTAACTTATAACAAAGTATTTGGTGAAATTCATGATATTGAAGTTACTGCGGGTATTGAAGCTAACGTAATTGGCACAAGAGAAAAATTATCTATTGATAGAAAAAATGTAGATGCAAATTCTAATTATTGGTCATTAGGCGGTGTGCCGTATGCAGCTAATGTAACAGGGTATAAAGATGAGGCTATCAACGAAAGAAGATTAGCTTCTTATTTTGGACGTTTCCAATATAAATTAATGGATAGATATTTACTTACAGGTACTTTAAGACGTGACGGATCATCACAATTTTCAGAAGCTAATCGTTGGGGGACATTTCCATCAGTTGGTTTAGGATGGATTGTAACTAAAGAAAGTTTCTTGTCAGACATAAAAGGGTTGGATTTATTAAAGTTGAGAGGTTCTTGGGGTAAATTAGGAAATCAGGATGTACCATTGAACGTTCAGTCATTTACTTCTGGAGTTGATTATAACGGAGGTACAGGTGTTACTATTAATTCACAAATTGACCCAAATTTAGGATGGGAAATTGTAGAAGAAACATCTTTAGGTTTTGATATTGAACTTTTTCAAAATAGATTAAAAGGAACTTTTGATGTTTATGATAAAAATACAACTAATGCAATCTTAAATGTTTTACCATATTCACCTTCAGGAATTACAAAAGAGTCTCCAACTCATGTGGGTGAAGTATCTAATAAAGGTATTGAGGTTTCGCTGCGTTGGGATGACAAGATAAATGATAATTTAAGTTATTGGATAGGAGGAAATTATTCTCATAATAAAAATGAACTATCTAGACTTAAAGATGTTCAAATTGCACCGACTAACGGAGGTTCATTAGGAAATGGTCAGGTTACAAAAGTACTTGATAATACATCAGTGGGAAGACCACTTGGAAGTTTCTACATTTATGAATATGCAGGTGTAGATCCGGCAAATGGACAAATGCTTTATTATAATGCAAACGGAGACAAAGTAGCTCAGGGTGCATTAGACCAAAATCGTGATAGAAAATACGTAGGTACAGTTTTACCAAGTTCTAATTACGGAATCACATTAGGGTTAAACTATAAAAGAATTGATTTCTCTGTAGATGGTTATGGTACTGCGGGAGCTAAAGTTTACAATGGTAAAAAATCGCAGCGTTTTTATGGAGAAAACGTAGAAGCATCTCTTGTTAATGATTATTGGACTCCAACAAATACTAATGCTTCAAACCCTGCACCATTTAACCAAGTTCCAGTTGCATCAACTTATTACTTAGAATCTGCGGATTATTTTAGAATCAATAATATTACATTAGGATACAAACTGCCTCTTAACGAAGATGGATTTATTAACTATTGCAGAATTTACGTAAACGCAATGAATCCGTTTATTAGCCAAAAATTCTCAGGTTTTTCTCCTGAAGTTGTAGGAGACGGTGAGGTGATTAAAGGAACTCAAGGAATTGAGTTGGATGCATATCCGGCATTAAGAACGTTTGTAATTGGGGCTAATTTAAAATTTTAATATTATGAAAAAGATATATATATCACTTTTTGTGCTTGCATCTCTATTTTTATCTGGATGTTCAGATGATTTTTTAGATGTAAATCCAACAGAAAATAAGCCTGCTGATCCAGAGTTAATTAATAATGATCAGGATGCAACAACAATGATAGATGGGATTTACAATATATTTTTATCTTGGGATATGTCATCATTTGCATGGAACGGAGCAACAAGTATTATCTCAGATGATGCAGATAAAGGTTCTGATCCTGGAGATACAGGAACAGATAAAGATGTTTTAGACAATTTAACTTATAATGCCTCAACACCTTCATTTAAAAGTATTTGGGATTATAATTATGCAGGTATCAATAGAGCTAATCAAGCACTTGCAATTTTACCAAAATTAGATAAAGTAACTCCTTCTTTAAAAAACAGATTAGAAGGTGAATCTAAATTTTTAAGAGCATTTATGTATTTTACTTTGGTAAAAGGATTTGGAGGAGTGCCTATTGTTGATCATTTACCAATTCCAGGAAATGCAGACGATAAAATTATGCAGTTGACCCGTAAAACTCCGGCAGAAGTTTATGCTTTTATTGAAAGTGATCTAAACAGAGCGATTGAAACATTACCATTAAAATCTACTTATACTGGTAAAGATGTTGCAAGAGTTTCAAAAGGATCTGCTTATGCATTATTGGCTAAAGTAAATTTATATCAAAAAAACTGGCAGAAAGTAGTTGATAATTGTGATAAAGTGACTGGATATACTTTAGTTTCAGATTATTCTTTACAGTTTAAAAAGGAAGGAGAATTTGGTTCAGAATCAATTTTTGAAATTAATGGAATTGGAGGAACTTCTTCTCCAGGATTTGGAATTGGAAATTATTCAGTATCTCAAGCACCTCGAGGAGCTGGAGGCTGGGGCTGGGGCTTCAATACACCAACAGAAGGTTTAGCAAATGCGTATGAGCCAGGTGACGTTAGAAAAAATGCAACAATTATCTTTAGAGGAACAACTTTGTATGATGGAAGAGAAGTAGCTTCAACAGTTAGCAATCCTAGATATAATTATAAAGCATATTCATCAGCTTTTTACAATCAGGAATTTACAGATACAAATCTTAGATATTTGAGATATGCTGAGGTTTTATTAATGAAAGCCGAAGCTTTAAATGAATTAGGACAGACAGCAGCTGCTATCCCTTTATTAAATCAGGTAAGACACAGAGCTAATTTAGGTGATACTCCTGCAGTATCTCAAACAGATGTAAGAAAAGCAATCTACAAAGAAAGAAGAGTAGAACTTGCTTTTGAACACGACAGATGGTTTGATATTATTAGAACTGGTCAGGCAGAGGCAGCTATGGCAGCAGACGGTAAAACATTTGTGGTTGGAAAACACGAATTATATCCAATCCCATCTAGTTTCCTTCAACAAGCAGTAGGATATTCATCTCAAAACCCAGGCGGTTACTAAAATCTTAAAATCACTTCCTTCAAACTTTTGAAGGAAGTGATTATTTATTCAATATTTAAATTTTTATAATGATTAGAATTTCAGTTTTATTTTTAGCTTTTACTTTTTTTAGTTGTGGATCCAATGCTGAGAAATCAAAAGGAAATGCAGAAGAAAATACTTCTGGTGTTGCATTAACAGATGAACAGCTTCTTGATGCTGTTCAAAAACAAACTTTTAAATACTTCTGGGATTATGCAGAACCAAATTCCGGATTAGCCAGAGAACGTTTTCATCCAGACGGAGTTTATCCTGAAAACGATTCAAATATCGTTACAACAGGAGGTTCAGGTTTTGGATTAATGGCCTTGGTTTCAGGAATGTCTCAAGGTTATATCACAAAAGAACAAGGAGTAGAAAGACTTAACAAAATTGCAGATTTTTTAGGCAAAGCAGATCGTTTTCATGGCGCATGGTCACATTGGATCGATGGAAATACAGGAAAAGTAAAACCTTTTGGAACCAAGGATAATGGCGGCGATTTAGTCGAAACTTCATTCTTGGTTGCAGGGATGATTACAGTTCGTGAATATCTTAAAGATGGCTCTGAAAAAGAAAAAGCTGTAGCGCAAAAATACGATGTACTTTGGAAAGGCGTTGACTGGCAGTGGTATACAAACAATAAAAATGTTTTATACTGGCACTGGTCGCCAAGTTATGCTTGGGAAATGAATTTTCCACTACAAGGATATAATGAATGTTTGATTACCTACGTTATGGCAGCTTCATCTCCAACGCATACAATAGATGCAAAAGCATATCACGAAGGATGGGCGAGAAGCGGTGGAATTGTTTCTTCTAAAACAAAATATAACATTCCGTTAGTTTTAAAACACAATGGAGCAGAAGAATTTGGAGGTCCTTTATTTTGGGCACATTATTCTTATGTTGGTTTAGATCCAAATCAATTGAAAGATAAATACGCGAATTATTGGGATTTGAACGTAAATCAAACCAAAATAAATTACCAATACGCAATAGAAAACCTAAAGAAAGTAAAAGGTTACGGAGCAGATTATTGGGGATTAACAGCATCTTATTCAAGAAATCCTGATGGATCTATTGGTTATAATGCCCACATGCCAAGTAATGATCAGGAAGTTATTTCACCAACTGCAGCAATAAGTTCTATAGTATACACACCAAAAGAATCAATGGCAGTAATCCGAAACTTATATGACAATCATAAAAAAGAAACTTGGGGAGAAGCTGGTTTTTATGACGCTCTAAGTTTAGGAAACAATTGGGTTGCAAAACGTTATTTAGCTATTGATCAAGGACCTGAAGTAGTAATGATAGAAAACTACAGAACTGGTTTATTGTGGAAGTTATTTATGAATGCACCAGAAGTAAAACAAGGTCTAAAAAAACTTGGATTTACATCTGGAAAATACGGTATTTAAGAAATAATCTATTATGAAATACAAACTAGGTTTAGCACTGCTGTTTATTTCTGCATTAAGTTTTGCACAAAGTGAAACCACTGGAAAAATAAAAACAGTTATTGTAACGAATAATGAATTAGGCTACATATTGCATAAACCAGCCAATACAAAAGATAAAAAGCCATTAATAGTTTTTATTTCAGGAGATGGGGAAAAAGGGACAGACATTGAAAAAGTAAAAATTCATGGACCTTTTAAATATTTAAAAACACATCAGTTAGACGTTTATGTTTTGGCGCCGCAATGTAAAGAAGATGAAAATTGGAATACAGAATCAATTTACGAACTGATTTTAAAAATTCAGAAAGAAAACAAAATTGATTCAGAACGAATATATGTTACTGGTTTGAGCTCAGGAGGCTGGGCTTCGTGGAATTTGGCTTTTGCACATCCGGATCTATTTGCCGCAAACGTACCTGTCGCTGGCTTTGTAGATTTAATTCAGTTAGAGAAAACTTGTGAAATAGCCAATATTCCAACCAGAATTTTCCACGGATTATTAGATGATGTGGTAAAAGTAGATTATGCTATAAGCGTTTACAAAGAATTAAAAAAATGTGATGCAAAAGATGTTCAGTTAACTATTTTTGATGATGCTGGACACGACAGCTGGACACGGGTTTACGACAATCCCGAAATTTATGACTGGATGTTGAAACAGAAAAAATCGAATACGAACAAATAAATATTATAGAATGAAAAACAAATTAGTCTTACTTTTTTTAGGATGTGCTGTTTTGGGTTACGCTCAAAAAAAGAGCACAAAAAGTACAGTGAAAATTAAACCTAAGTCAGAGTTTGTAGCAGAATTAATGTCAAAAATGACATTAGAAGAAAAATTAGGACAGTTAAATTTACCAACATCTGGTGATATTACAACAGGACAAGCAAACAGCTCAAACGTTGCAAAAAATATCGCAGAAGGAAAAGTGGGCGGTTTGTTCAATATAAAATCAGTACAAAAAATTAAAGAAGTACAAAAAATCGCTGTCGAACAAAGCCGTTTAAAAATTCCATTACTTTTTGGTATGGACGTTATCCACGGTTACGAAACAACATTTCCAATTCCGTTAGGATTATCTTGTACCTGGGATATGGCTTTAATAGAAAGAAGTGCGCAGATTGCTGCAAAAGAAGCAAGTGCAGACGGAATCAACTGGACATTTTCTCCAATGGTAGATATCTCACGCGACCCACGTTGGGGAAGAGTTTCTGAAGGTTCAGGAGAAGATCCGTACTTAGGAAGCCAGATTGCAAAAGCAATGGTTAACGGATACCAACAGCACGATCTTTCAAAAAATAATTCCATTTTAGCGTGTGTAAAACACTTTGCATTGTACGGAGCACCAGAAGCAGGTCGTGATTACAACACAGTTGATATGAGCCATATCAGAATGTTCAATGACTATTTCCCACCTTACAAAGCAGCAGTTGACGCTGGAGTAGGTTCGGTTATGGCTTCTTTCAATGAAATTGACGGAATTCCTGCAACTGGAAATAAATGGTTAATGACTGATGTTTTAAGAAAACAATGGGGTTTTAAAGGTTTTGTAGTAACAGATTTTACAGGAATTCCTGAAATGATCGAACACGGAATGGGTAACCTTCAGGACGTTTCTGCTTTAGCATTAAACGCTGGTGTAGAAATGGATATGGTTGGAGAAGGTTTCTTAGGAACTTTGAAAAAATCATTAGACGAAAAAAGAGTTTCAATCGAAACAATTGACAATGCCGTTAGACTTATTTTAGAAGCAAAATATGACTTAGGATTATTCCAGGATCCATATAAATATTGCGACGAAAAAAGAGCTAAAACGGAGATCTTTACAACAGACAGCAGAAAAGAAGCACGTCAAATCGCTGCACAATCATTGGTATTGTTAAAAAATCAAAATCAATTACTGCCACTTAAAAAATCAGGAACAATTGGTTTAATCGGGCCTTTGGCAGATGCTAAAGAAAATATGCCGGGAACATGGAGCGTTGCTACAAGAATGGAAAATGCCGTTTCATTATTAGCTGGAATTAAAGAAGTTGCAGGACCATCAACAAAAGTTTTATATGCTAAAGGAAGTAATTTAGATTACGACGAAGAATTTGAAACTAAAGCAACAATGTTTGGAAAAACATTACACCGTGATGCACGTTCAAAAGAAGAATTATTAGCAGAAGCTGTAAAAGTAGCACAGCAATCTGATGTGATTATTGCTGCAATTGGAGAATCTGCAGAAATGAGCGGAGAATCAAGCAGCCGTACGAATTTAGAAATTCCACAAGCGCAAAAAGATTTATTAAATGCATTATTAAAAACTGGAAAACCAGTTGTTGTAGTTTTATTTGACGGACGTCCGTTAGTAATTACTGATGAAGAAAAAACAGTTCCTGCCATTTTAAATGCTTGGTTTGCGGGTACAGAAGCTGGTTACGCAATTGCTGACGTTTTATTTGGAGATGTAAATCCTTCTGGAAAATTAACAACAACTTTCCCAAGAAGCGTAGGACAATTGCCAATTTATTACGCACACAAAAATACAGGAAGACCACTTTCTAATACAGAAGGGAAATTCGAAAAATTCAGATCAAATTATATTGACGAAAGAAACGAACCTTTATTCCCATTCGGATTTGGTTTAAGTTATACAACTTTTGATTATTCAAACCTGAAAATTTCTTCTGATAAAATGAATTTTAGTGGAAAACTAAAAGTAACGGTTGATGTAGCAAATACAGGAAATTTTGACGGAAAAGAAACAGTTCAATTATACATTAGAGATTTAGTTGGTTCAGTAACAAGACCAGTTAGAGAATTGAAAGGTTTCCAAAAAATAGCACTTAAAAAAGGTGAAAAACAAACAGTAAGTTTTGACATTACTGTTGAGGATTTAAAATTTTATAATTCTGATTTGCAATTCGCAGCAGAACCTGGACAGTTCGATATTTTCGTTGGAGGAAATTCAACTGCCGACAAGAAAGTTAGTTTTGAGTTAACTAAATAGTTGGTTTATTGATTAGTAAGGCCCTCCGTTTGGTTGACGGAGGGCTTTTTTTATAAAACAACATTTTTATAAAACATAATTTTAAAATAATGAAGACTATTAAAGCACTCAGAATACTACTTTTTTTAGCAGTAATAATTGTTTTTCAATCATGCTGTGTAAAGGAGAATGCAATAGTGGCACATCGCGGCGCATGGAAAAAAAATAACCTTCCTGAAAATTCTATTGCTTCTTTAAGACATGCTATTGATTTAAAATTGCCCGGATCAGAATTTGACGTTTGGAGAACTGCAGATGATTCGCTTGTAATTAATCACGATGCACATTATAACAAATTGCTTATCGAACAAACCAATTATGCTGACTTAATAAAGTTTAAACTTTCTAATGGAGAAAAACTTCCAACATTACACGAATACATTTCAGAAGGAAAAAAGAATAACAAACAAACTCTTTTAGTCTGCGAAATAAAACCTTCGGAAATAAATAAAGAAAGAGGACAAAAAACGGCGTTAATGTCTGTTGAAATCATTAAAAAGCTAAAAGCAGATAAAAACACCTGCTATATAAGTTTCGACTATGAAATTCTAAAACAAATTAGACAAGTTGACCAGAAAACAGTTTTGCAGTATTTAGAAGGAAATAAATCTCCAAAAGAAGTAAAAGCAGATAATATTTCAGGTGTCGATTATCATTATTCAGTCTTTAAAAAACATCCCGAATGGATTAAGGAAGCGAAAGACAATAAGATTATTCTAAATGCCTGGACAGTTAACGAAGCGGCTGATATGGATTGGATTATAGCTAATAAATTCAATTACATTACCACAAACGAACCTGAACTTTTAAGCGAAAGATTAAAAGAAAAAAAATAGATTTTCATCATCATTTTACTAAGAGATTGAATTCTATAAACTTAAAAAGAATACAAATGAAAAAGATATTCCTATTGCTTTTGGCTGCCTGTACAACAAGTATTTGGTCGCAAAAAGCTAATATTCCCGGAAAAACAGATTGGTTTGACCCAAATAAACCCGCAACAACTTATTGTAACCCAATTAATATTGGCTACAATTTCACCACTCATAATCATAACGGAATTCCTGAATCGCGCCGTTCCAGTGCTGATCCTGTCATTATCACTTACAAAGGTGAATACTATTTATTTGCAACTAATCAGGCAGGTTTCTTTTGGAGTAAAGACATGTCAGACTGGAATTTCGTTTACGGAAGTTTTCAAAGAAAACCCGGCGACGATGATCAATGTGCACCTGCGGCGTGGGTTGTAAACGATACCTTATTTTATGTGGGTTCAACATGGAATAGAGATCATCCAATTTGGAAAACTGCCGACCCAAAATCGGGAAAATGGACACGTCACGTAGACAAAGCTATGCTGCCAACTTGGGATCCTGCCATTTTTCAGGATGATGATAAGAAAGTATATATGTATTATGGTTCAAGCGGAAAACTGCCGCTTGTAGGTACTGAGGTTGATTATAATACATGGCTTCCAAAAGGGAATCAGGCAGATTATGCACAATTATACAAAGCTACAGAAGTAGAAGATATTCAGCGTCCGTATGGGCAGATCAAAGAAGTTGCGATTTTAAATCCTTCAGCTCATGGCTGGGAACGTTTTGGTCCAAATAATGACATGGAACCTGCACCTTGGGGAAATTTTATTGAAGGAGCGTGGATGACGAAACACAACGGAAAATATTATATGCAGTATGGCGCGCCTGCAACCGAATTTAAAGGTTATGCAAACGGAGTGCATGTTGGAGATAATCCGTTAGGACCATTTACGTATCAAAAACATAATCCAATGTCATATAAACCCGGCGGATTTGTAATTGGTGCCGGACACGGAAATACTTTTGCAGATAAATACGGAAATTATTGGAACACAGGAACATGTAAGATTTCTATAAAAGACCGTTTTGAGCGTCGTATTGATATGTTTCCTGCTGGATTTGATAAAGATGATGTCATGTATTCTATTACGTCTTACGGAGATTTTCCAATTGTTCTTCCAACAGGTAATCGTGACCAGACAAAAGGAGCTTCATCTGGATGGATGCTGCTTTCTTATAAAAAACCTGTAACGGTTTCTTCTTCTGAAGAATGTTTGGAAGTTGAAACGCACAGAATGGATAACGGCGGAAAAAAAGTCTACGAGAAATTTTGTTATGGCTCTGAGAATTTAACCGATGAAAATATTCAAACGTATTGGTCTGCTAAAACAGGCAATCCGGACGAATGGCTTCAAATGGATTTAGGCCGTCAAATGGAAATTAAGGCACTGCAGATCAATTATGCAGATCATAAAGCAACGCAGTATAACAAAGCAATGGATATTTATTATCAGTATAAAATATTCATGTCTGATGATGCACAAAACTGGACTTTGGTGGTTGATAAATCTAAAAATGATAAAGATGCTCCGCATGATTATGTTGAATTAACAAAATCATTTAAAGCGCGTTACATCAAAATGGTTAACATTCACAATGCATCTGGCTTGTTTGCCATTTCTGATTTCAGGGTTTTTGGAAATGGATTATCAGAAAAACCAAAAGCAATTTCATCTTTTAAAGTAGACAGAAATAAACTGGATTCAAGAAACGCTATGATTTCATGGAAAAAACAAAATGATGCTGTAGGATACAATATTTATTACGGAATTGCTCCGGATAAATTATACAACAGTATTATGGTTTATGGAGATAACGTATACGATTTTAGAGGTTTAGACAAAGGAACAAAGTATTATTTTACAATTGAACCTTTTAATGAAAACGGAATCGGTACAAAAAATAAGATTATCGAAGTAAAGTAACATTATTTTAAAGAAAATAAGAAAAACTCTAATTATGAACAAAAAAGGTTTATAATTAGAGTTTTTTTTTGAGAAATGGCTGCGAAAAAACTCTGACAGTTCTACAGAATTTTGTTTCTTTGTAAGAGAAGCCAAAAAAGCAACATAACCCCAAAATGTTATTAAAATTATGAAAAAAACGATTCTTTTAACTGCATTAGTTTTAAATGGATTGACCGCATCTTTTGCTCAGTCAAATGATGAAAAAAACATTAAATTATTTTATAAAAAAGCTCTAACCGAAGCTAAATGTTATTCTTGGTTAGAATATCTTTCAAATGATATCGGAAGCCGTTTATCTGGATCAAAAGGTGCTGCAGAAGCTGTTGAGTATACAAAAAGACAATTAGAAACTCTTGGACTTGATAAAGTTTATCTGCAGGAAGTTATGGTTCCTCACTGGGTTCGCGGTGAAAAAGAAACTGCTTTTATCGTAGATGGAAAAGTAAAAACTGCTGTGCCAATTTGTGCATTAGGCGGATCTGTTGCTACTCCAAAAACTGGACTTACAGCAGAAATAATTGAAGTGCAGGGAATTAAAGAATTGAATGAATTAGGTGCTGATAAAGTAAAAGGAAAAATTGTTTTTTATAACAGACCAATGAATCCTGAAAATATCGAAACTTTTACCTCATATGGTGCGTGTGTAGACCAAAGATATGCCGGTGCAAAAGAAGCTGCTAAACTAGGAGCTGTGGGAACAATTGTTCGTTCAATGAATTTACGTTTAGACGATTTCCCTCATACAGGAGCGCAGAGTTATGGTGATTTGCCAAAAGAGCAATATATTCCAACCGCAGCAATTAGTACAAATGGAGCTGAATTATTAAGTAAAACTTTAAAAGTAAATCCAGCTGTAAAATTTTATTTCAAACAATCTTGCGAAACATTGCCAGATGTATTATCTCATAACGTAGTTGGAGAATTAACAGGATCTGTAAACCCATCAAACATTATGGTTGTGGGCGGACACTTAGATTCTTGGGATTTAGCCGATGGTTCTCATGATGATGGAGCAGGAGTAGTACAAAGTATGGAAGCTATCCGTATTCTTAAAAACTTAAATTACAAACCAAAAAATACAATTCGTGTAGTATTATTTATGAACGAAGAAAATGGTGGAAAAGGTGGTGCTAAGTATGAAGAGCTTTCAAAACAAAATAATGAAAATCATATTTTTGCATTAGAAAGTGATTCAGGCGGATTTTCTCCAAGAGGATTTTCTATTGAAGCTGATGATGCTAATTTGAAAAAAATACAAGGATTTAAAGACTTTTTTGAACCTTATTTAGTTCATAGTTTTACAATTGGACATGCGGGTTCAGATATTAATCATTTAACGTCTAAAGCAATTGTTAAAGCAGGATTAAAACCAGATTCTCAGCGTTATTTTGATTACCACCACGCAGCAAATGATAAATTTGATGCCATCAATAAAAGAGAATTAGAACTTGGTGCAGCAACAATGACTTCGTTACTTTATTTAATTGACCAAACAGGAATTGTTCTTCCTTCTGCAAACTAAGATTTTTAAAATCGATATATCTAAAGCTGCGAGTATAAACTCGCAGCTTTTTTATTAGATGAAATTCTAAATTTTAATTTTTCATTACTAGTAAGTAGTAAAAAAACGTAATTGGAATATTAGAAAGCAGAATTAAAATTTTAACAGCAATATCTCTTCTTTGTTCAGGAAGATGAATAAACCGGTCTGTTAAGTGAATGAACATTATAGCATTTACAATTATGGCTGAAAATGCAAATGGCCAGGCAATTACAAGAATGTTCGGACTTTGATTTGTAATAATATAAAGTATAAATAGTATTGTAATGATAATGAAAGTTCCAATTGCTAACTCTGTAGATTGTTTTTCTTCAAATGTTTTATGGTTGATTGTTTTCATAAGTTTTAAATTTTAAATGTTTGTTGAATAGATTCGATAGGCATCAAAAGCATTTTTGAAAAATCCAAATAATAGAACGAATGTGCTTGTTTTCCTCTTTTAAATTGCTCCATGAAATATTTTATTTTCTTAGGATAAAATATTGTCCCAGTTAAAATAACCATAAACAAATACAAACT
Source organism: Flavobacterium panici (assembly GCF_903819335.1). Taxonomy (GTDB): domain Bacteria; phylum Bacteroidota; class Bacteroidia; order Flavobacteriales; family Flavobacteriaceae; genus Flavobacterium; species Flavobacterium panici. The sequence goes on from NZ_CAIJDE010000040.1 coordinate 128,748, forward strand.
TCTTTTTCCATTTCCAAGAAGGTAATACTGCATCCCGATTTCTTCATAAACAGAAATTCCAGTATTGGTTAAAACATGAATAATATCATGATCCTCCAGTTTTTCCTGAATATCAAAATGATTTTTGAAGTGAAAATTTCCTAAACCATAGCCTAAACTATCTTTAGGGAAATTCATTAATTCGGTTTTATTGATTTCCCACGGATCATTTTTCTTAAAATACTTCTGATAAGGTTTTTTAGTGGTTTCGTATAATTTTTCAATTAAATAATCTCTCATACTTGGTTAGTTAAAAGTTCTTTGAGTTTCAAAGTGAATAATCAAATAAAAAAGCTAATTGGTTTTAAAATTAGCTTTTTTGTCGAATTTTAGTAATTATCAATTATAGTTTTAAGCAAATTTGAATCGTCCAGGTCAGAAGGGGCAACCACTTTTTCCTCTAACGGAATTTCATTGCCATATCTTTCTTTTAATATTTTTTGAACTCTTGGGTCTTCTAAATTAAAACTCTTCAATTCTCTTAGTTTTGAAAGCTCGATTCCGGCGGCGTTTTTATATATCTTCCAAACCAATTCAGAACAATAAATTCTAGTATCTGTCCATTCAAAATAAGCGTCATATTCTTTTCCATCAAACTGCTGGCTGTACTCTTTCATTTTTTCAAGAACAGCCGGAGTTAAAACTTTATCAGCATTTTTTAATCGTTTTACCACATATTTATTGTCTTTTCCGTGCTGAATCCATTCATCAAAAGGCGTAAGTTTTACAGGCTGAACGGCTTCAAAAACAAACCAATTTCCGTTTACATTGTAAATAATTCCGCAATGAGAAAATTTAGAATTAGTTGCAATTCGTACCGCTTCGCATTGAGGAGATTGTGAAGTTTGAAATATAATATCTCCATCCTGAATTTTACTCGATTCAGTTTTCGTTTCCGTCTTTGTTTTTGAAAACGGATTATTTGGAAAAACTTTCATAGCCACAAATAGCGCTAAGCCAAAACTTAGTGCGAATGTGATGATAAGGAAAATATATTTTTGTTTTTTCATGATGTGTTCAAATAGCAAATAAAGTACTTTGAGTTACAAAGTAAATAATAAAAAAAATAGTTACCAAATAAATGATAACTATTTTTAAAATATATTTTTGAAGAAGTATTAGATTCTAAAGATTCCTCCAACAGCAATAATTCTTTGAAAGTAATAAAAGTGCTGTGAGGCCTTATCATCGTTACTTACAGTAGTTTTAATATCGTGCATATCGATATAACCGCCTTTTAGTTCTCCCTGAAGGTAGAAATGTTTGAAGAAAGTAATATTTAGACCCGCTTTTGCAGAAATACCATAACCAGAAACATGAAAATCATCATGACGTTCTTTTCCTAAAAGAGTAGTATTGGTTTTAGGATATAAAATACCAGCTCCTAATCCTTCAGTCAAGTTAATCTGTACTTTGTCAATATTTGGAAGACTGAACAATTTCGAAATATCATCAAATCTTGAAACCTCTGTATTAATGTAATTTAAACCATCTGTATGTTCGTACATTAAAAAAGCAGGTCCATTTGGATTAGTAACCCCCATGTCATAACCACCTTCTATAGCACCATTTAAAGACATATCTACAGGTCTATTAACGTAATCTCCATTGTAAAGAGCAGCAGCAAGATCATTCGCAGGTAAATTAATATAACCATTAACTTTTGCTGTTTGATTCTGAGCCATTACATATTTCATATGATCAACACCAATTGTAACACTATAGTGATCACTAAAGAAATAACCCAATCTCAAATTCGTTTGAGGAATTGTCATATTAGCAGGGTTGATATAATCAACGTGCCATCCTTTTGGTTTATCATGAGCAGACATATCTTCTACTCTAAACTTATAATCTTTTCCAGTAAAAGTTACATCAGATTTTGAGTAACTTTCTCTGTTACCACCCCACATTACAAAGAATTTTCCTTTGTTGTGAGCAGTATATTTTTGTACAGGTATTTCTTCCTGAGCAAAAGTGTTTAATGAAAAACACAATAAGAAGAAAACTAAAATATTTGTTTTCAATGAACGTAATGTATTAAATTTAAAATGAGTTAACTGTTTTTCTGATAGCAACAAGCTTATTCATTAAACCTTCAAAATAGTCTAAATGAAGCATGTTAGCGCCATCACTTTTTGCGTTTGCAGGGTCAAAATGTGTTTCGATAAAAATTCCGTCAACACCAACTGCAATACCAGCTTTAGCAACAGTTTCGATCATATCAGGTCTTCCGCCCGTAACTCCGGCAGTTTGGTTTGGCTGTTGTAAAGAATGCGTAACATCTAATACCGTTGTTGCATATTGCTGCATAGTAGGAATTCCTCTAAAGTCAACAATCATGTCCTGGTAACCAAACATAGTACCACGATCTGTAACGACAACATTTTCGTTATTACAGTCTAATACTTTTTGTACAGCATGTTTCATACTTTCAGGACTCATAAATTGTCCTTTTTTCAAGTTTACCACTTTTCCCGTATTTGCAGCTGCCACAACTAAATCAGTTTGGCGAACTAAAAATGCAGGAATTTGTAAAACATCAACGTATTGTGCTGCCATGTCAGCATCTTCGTTAGTATGAATATCTGTAACTGTTGGAATTTGAAAAGTTTCAGAAACTTTTCTTAAAATTTTTAAAGCTTTTTCGTCCCCAATTCCAGAAAAACTGTCAATTCTGGAACGGTTTGCTTTTTTAAATGATCCTTTAAAAACATAAGGAATTTTAAGATTGTCGGTAATACCAACTAATTTTTCAGCAATTCTAAGAGCCATTTCCTCTCCTTCAATAGCGCAAGGTCCCGCCAATAAAAAGAAATTCCCGCTGTCAGTATGCTTAATTTGTGGAATATGTTGTAAGTTCATAAAATTATTTTTTTGCCCTGCAAAGGTAGTTATGATTTATGAATAGCAGATGAAGATTTAAGATTATTTTAAGAGCAATAATTGTTAAATATGTAATACTTTTCTGTACGTAATCGGTTTCTTTATTTTTAGTAAGAGTTTCTACACAAGAGTTATTATACCGTCAAATTAAATTCGGTTTTTAAAATGGTATTCAATTGATCATCTTCAAAAGGAATAAGTTCAGTAACTCCGTTTGTTACTGATTTTATCGAATTTTTAAATAGTATTTTTTTACCCAACGGGTTCTGTAAAACCACAATTAAGTTTTGTGTGAAAAATGAATCAGGATGTGAGTAATTGTAATGATTGGCAGGTTTAAAATCGATCCATCTTTGAGGAGTTAAATCAAACGAATATAGATCAGACCAATCTTTTCCAATTTTTATTTGCAGTAAATAGTCATCATCTTCTGTTTTTACCAAAGTAAAAGTATCAAAATCCTGCTGAATTTCAGTTCCAATTTGACTCAGTTTTAAAGGTTCTCTAATACTATTACCTCCAAATCCTAAATCAATCAAATAATCTTCATTTTCAATTTCAGCAATAATTGCTAAATGCGTTTTAGCATTTGGAATAGGATTAACCAATGGACGTACCGCAATATAATAATGTGGAAGACCAATTTCCTGAAGTAATAAAGAAAAGATTCCGTTAACCTGATAGCAATAGCCGCCACGATTTTTAGTTACGATGTGGCTTACAATATCATCACCAAGAAGAGAAATTGTTTTACCTGCCTGTACATCAAGATTTTCAAAAGGCACACTAAATATCTGACTTTGCATCAGTTTTTTTATTCCAGATAAGTCTAATTTAATTTCTTCTGAAAAATTGATTCTGTTTAAATATTGCTGTAAATCGAAACTTGGAGCTTCAATTTTATATTTTTTTGATTGTTCCATTTGATTAAATTTTATTTGTTTCGATAAGAAACAAGAGTGTTAGAAGCATATAGAAATGCTTATTTGTAAAGTTACAAATTCAGTAAGTTTTGAATTCGATTTTTTTGATTTTTTCTTTTGCCAGCTTGTTACCAATGCGCTGTTAACGCGAGCGTCCCGCTCATGCTAACGAGGATTAATCATTAACAATATTCTTTTTTGCTAATACAGCATTTAATACATTTAACAAAACTGTAGTATTCCAGTCATTTAAATAGCTGTAACCACGATTAACATTAACTGCATCATCTTTAGAATAAATAGCGAAATAGGTTGAATATCTTTTAGTTCGAACTTTTTCCCACGGAATTAGTACGTTTTTTTGTTTTAAAGATGAATTGCTAATTATGCTTAAACCATCTTTATTAAAAATAACTTCACCAATTTTGAATTCTTCGCCTTGTTCAGATTTCTGGATATAATTTGAAGTTAAATCTCCAAAATAAAAATCCCAAAGTGATAATAATATGTCATTACAAAGTTTATGATATTCGTCTTTCTTTCTGCCAAAGTAAGTTTTGAAATTAATCTTGATAACTTGATTATCATTACTTCGAATTGAAATTATATACTCACGTCCAAAAGTAAATTTATATTGCATCCACTTTACTCCGTAACTATATTCTAAAATTTGATCTTTTTTGAAGGTAACAAATGAATCATTTCTTAGATCTTTACTCTCGAATTTTAACTCGTTTTCATTAATGAATAATTTTCGAGGATAGTTATCTGTAATTCCTCTTCGTATAATAAACTCTTTTTGAACCATTTTATTTATCGCAATTGTTTTTTTAGTTTTTGGTAATGTAATCCAAACAAAATTTGTCCAGTAAAAAATAGAATGTTAATGCAAATATTTATAAAGACAATTATTTGTATAAGATTTACAAAACTATCAGCATCTAAAGAATGAAGATCAAATAGTTCAAAAACGCTTAGCAGTCCAATAAAAACTGCAGGAAATGTCATTAAAAAATGAATAAGGAATTTTTTTAAATTTAATTTGTTTGTAATTTTAGAAAGTTTCCAATAATAAACTGTGGTTATAAAAAGAATAATGAACTTAATTAAATTTGAAATTGTTCTTCCTGCAATAACATTGGTATGCCAGCCTGGAATCATTGATGATAAAAAATCTGATTGCAAATAGATGATATGATAAGGAAATAATAGAAGTAATAGAATTAAAAAAATAATAAAGGCTGATTTCGATTTGATCATTTTATAAGTCTAACTATTTGTAATTTTTTTTAATAAAATATTGAATAACAATAACAACAAAAAGAATTAAAGCAGAAATAAAAGTAAGTCCAATTAAACCAACAAATGGCATTCCGCATCTTGGTGAATTTGGATGTTGTTCAAAGTATTTTGAAAAATTATAAGAAGCAATACAATAAGAAGTAATTGCGAAAACAAATTGAAGAACTATATTAGTTATACATACGGTTTTAAACTTAAAAGAATAATTTCTGAAAATAGATATTGTCCCAAATATTATTTGAAATAATAAAGGAAGAACGATTAAAACGAGAGGAGTTATTCCTAACATATAGGGTTTAATATATAATTATTGTTTACTCCTTTTTCAAACTCAATCCCATCGGAACCATTAAAATTCCCTTTTCATATATATTTAAATACAGCGTAATAGGTTTTTTTTGTCCTTCCCAAGTCAGTTCGTATACATTTAAAAATCCGGCGCCCATACTGCTTCTTTTAGTTGGAAAAGGGCAGCAGGTTTCTAAGCGTTTATAAGTGATTTTTTCGCCGTTTGGTCCCGCTAAAGCATTCAAAAAACGAACCTCATTTGTCGCTTCATCCTGCGTATTTCTAAAAAATAGATTTACCGGATAATCAGGATCATAACCGTATTTTTTGTCTTTGCTAAATTGTGTAATAACAAACGTATTATTCTTATTTAAAATTAAATCAGGAGCATTATCATCTACATTTTTTAAAGTAGATTTTGTACTAATACAAGAAGTTACTGAAATTAATAGAACAATAAAAAGACTAATTTTTTTCATGGTTGAGGTTTATTTTGGTCACACAAATGTAAAAGGTTTTTTGTCACAGATTATAAATTCAAAAAGAAATAGAATAAAAAACTCCGTGATAATTTGTTTAATCTGTGTTATCAGCGTGCTATTATGCTTCCTTTTTTGAATTCAGTTTTAATATACCTTTTACAATCAGATATTGTGCCACAAGATAAGTAAGCATAATAATAAACGAACTTTTCTGAATTGGAAAATGAAACTTGTTGATTGCCAAAATACTATCAGAAATAACAAAAAATAATGCACCAAAAAAGACATATTGGTTCGCTGGTTTTTTCCAGATTAAAAGTCCGTTGTAAGCAAACAAAAGCATAACAGAAATTACGCTGGCATAAACGATAACCGGAATTTTTAAATCGCCTAACGCAGGTAGTAAAACCGATAACATTCCGATTAAATAACAGGCGATAACAAGGCTTCCGAAAATAAAAATTATAGTATCTCTTTTCATTTTCTCTTTAATCTGTCTGTTAAAAAGTACGCAATAAATGATGTGAGAGATTAGAAAAGAAACTAGTCCCAAAATAAAATAGATTTCGGCAATGTCTGCAAAAAGTAGAATTACGTCACCAATCCATGAAAATACCAATGCCGTTAAAAGAATATTTTGCGTTGGAAATTTTTTAGAAAAATACACTCCAACAATTAATAACGGAATTAAAGCCGGTTTTAAATAACAGTCTAAACTTTCATATCCCAGATATAAAAGCAGTAAATATATAAAGCTGAAAGCAATATAAATTTTAAAGAATACAGCATTTTTCATTATGTGGTTTGTGGGTTTATGGTTTGGTTTTGGTTAGCTTTAAAATCGATGGTTACAAAGTAAATCGTGATTAAAAACGATATACTTAAATAGCCCAGAATGATATAATTACTAAAGGAGAAAACAGAATTTAAACCAAACCAATCGCCGTAAAATGCTATAATTGTAATAGCGATCGATAACCTGAAACCTTCCCAAAAAATGGCAAACCTGCTTTTGTCCATTAATTCAGAATTGCTGTAAATGGTAACGAGGATAAAAAATCCGTAAACAAAGATATTTGGCAGGCCAATTTTGGCAATATTATCAAAAAGAAAACTGACAAACAAAAGCGTAATTAGAATTTGTGTAACCGACCAATAAATCAGTTTTTGCGAATTCTGAGTTCCGTATTTATTAAAATTAAAAACATCTTCAATTTTGTTTACAGGATATTTTTGTTCAAAATTTTCAGGCCGCCATCCGGTTGGCTTAAACCAGATGGTAAGTTTGTCTTTCCAGCTTTCGGCACGCCAGGCATCTTTTATTAATAACGTTAAATGCTGAAAATTTATTTTTATTGGATTCCATGTATTCGCTGGTCTTGTGATTCCGAAAACTGGTGGAACATCATCTAATTCTTCCTGAAAAGTACCAAAAAGTTTGTCCCAGAAAATAAAGATCTGTGAATGGTTTTTATCTAAATATTCAGGATTTATAGCGTGATGAACACGATGATGTGAAGGTGTAACTAAAATATGCTCCACAAATCCCATTTTTTTAATATGTTTGGTATGATACCAAAATTGTAAAAACAAGTGGAGTGGAAGCGTAATGGCAATTACAGAAGCCGGAACGCCTAATAACGCAGCAGGAATCAACAAGAAAGTAAACAAATTGACTAAACTCGCAATAGGCTGACGAAGCGCACAGGCGAGATTAAACTCTTCACTGCTGTGGTGAATAGCATGTTTGTTCCAAAGAAAATTAATTTGATGTGCCAGTCGGTGGCTCCAATAGCCATAAAAATCGATAACAAAAAAGGCAATAAAATAGGAGAGAATATTGGCTTCCTGATGAAAAACAGCAATTTTAGAAACCATCCATTCATAAGAAAGAAAAGTGACGCTGAGCCCTAAAACATCTTTTACAGAATTAGTAATTCCGGAGCTTATACTGGAAACGCTGTCGATTAATGGAGCAGTATCGTTCTTTTTGTAAATGCCGTATAGTTTTTCAATTACAATTAAAACCAGAAAAATCGGCATTGCGATAATTAATATTTTTCCATATTCTTCCATAAAAAAACATTCTATTTTATTTCAAATATAAAATAAAATAGAATGTTTTTTAAATTATTGGTAGATTAAACAATTTCGGCGCTCAGTCCGGCTTCCAAAAGTTGTGTACATTGAGGTTTTAATTTATCCATAGGCCCTGTTTTTACAGTGCATTTTCCGTTGTAATGTACAATTAAGGAACATTGTTCTGCTTGCTCAGGTGTGTGGTCACACACGCGCATTAAGGTATCAATTACGTGGTCAAAAGTGTTTACATCGTCATTATACACAATGATTTCGTTATTGAATCCGGTCGCTTCTTTTTCGCGAACTCTTTCTCTTACTTTTTCTTTAGTACTCATTTCTTTTTAGTTTTTTGTACTGCTGTAATTACTACTAACTAATTTACGTATTTTAATGAAACCCAGTTGTTTCTTTGAAGTTTTTTAACATAAGTCAATCCTTTTTCAGTGCACGAAGCATCGATAAACGGAATGTCTTCTTCATAAAAACCGCTAAATAAAATAATTCCGTTTTTGTTTAAACAATCTACATAACTCTGCATATCGTTTAATAAAATATTTCTGTTGATATTAGCGATAATCAAATCGTAACTTTTTCCGGCTAATAAAGCAGCATCGCCTTCGTAAACGCTAATATGTTTGCAATTATTGCGTTCGGCATTTTCGATAGAATTTAAATAACACCAATTGTCAATATCAATAGCATCGATTGGTTCAGCGCCTTTCATTTCTGCCAAAATAGCCAAAATAGCAGTTCCGCAGCCCATGTCTAAAGTTTTAAGACCTTTTACATCCATTTCTAATAAATGCTGAATCATCATATGTGTAGTTTCATGATGTCCGGTTCCAAAACTCATTTTAGGTTCGATTACGATATCAAATTCAGCATCGGTTTTTGGGTGAAAAGGAGCGCGAACATGGCATTTTCCGTCAACATCAATAGGTTCGAAATTCTTTTCCCATTCTTCGTTCCAGTTTACCTGATCGATTTCTTCAATTGTATATTCAATTTTAAACTCTTCTGATTGTAAAATATAAATATCATCCAGAATATTCTCATCCCATAAATCTTTCTTCACAAAAGCCGAAATTCCGTTTTCTGTTTCTGTAAAACTTTCAAAAGCTTTTTCGCCTAATTCAGCCACTAAAATTTCTGATCCAAGTTCTTTTGGCTCAATTGTAAAATGATATCCTAAATAAATATTCGACATAAATAATTTTTTTGCAAAGGTAAGAATCCAAAGCAGAAGTTGTTTAAAAATCTAAGTGAACATTATTAATTTAAGAATTATTTAAAACATAAAAAAAGCGATACTATTTAAGTATCGCTTATATTTTTTTTCTGCCACAGATTAAAAGGATTAAAAGGATTTTTTTTCTGCCGCGAATTCACTAATTTTTTTAATTTGAATTTGTGAATTCGTGGCGAAAAGTCATAGAAAATAAATCTGTGTAAATCTTTTTAATCTGTGGCTAATAAATTTAGATAGCCGTTACAATTGCTAAGAAATCATCTGCTTTTAATGCAGCACCTCCAATTAAACCACCATCAACGTCTGGTTTAGAGAAAATTTCTTTAGCATTGTCTGGTTTTACAGAACCACCGTATAAAATAGAAACTTCATCAGCGATTTCAGCTCCAAAGGCTTTACGGATAGTTTCTCTGATAAATTCGTGCATTTCCTGTGCCTGTTCTGGTGAAGCAGTTTCTCCAGTTCCAATTGCCCAAACAGGCTCATAAGCTAAAACAACTTTTGCCCAGGATTCTTTTGCAATGTGGAAAATTCCGTCACGTAATTGGTTTTCAACAATATTGAAATGATTTCCTGATTGACGATCTTTTAATTCTTCTCCAAAACAGAAAATTACAGTTAAATCATGTTTTAAAGCTGTATCTACTTTACTTGCGATTAATGCATCAGTTTCGTGGAAAATAGCTCTACGCTCAGAGTGACCTAAAATTACTGTATTAACACCAATACTTGTTAACATATCTGCAGAAATTTCTCCTGTAAAAGCACCGCCTTCAGCCTGGTGAACGTTTTGTGCAGCAACACCAATAGTTGTGTTTTTTACTTTTGCTACAGCAGCTTGTAAGTTTACAAATGTTGGAGCAACGATTACTTGTGCAGTAGTTTGTGCTGGTATTTTAGTGATTAATTCGCTTAACAATTCTTCAGTTTGTGCTGCGTTTTTATGCATTTTCCAGTTTCCTGCAACAATCTTTTTTCTCATTTTGGTAGTTTTTGTTATTTTTTAATTTTTTGTTTTTTGTTGTGATTTGTGTGCTGTTTAAGCTTGTTTTAAACTTTTTAAAGTTTCATTGATTTTATCAAAATCAGTTTCGATAGCACGGTAAAGAACAATTTTCCCTGTTTTGTCAATGATAATGTATCTTGGAATCCAGTCTAAATCGATCGCTTTTCCAAAAACACCTTTCATACCGTCGTTCATCATAAAATGATCGCCTTTTAATTCGTGTTTTTCAATTCCAATTTTCCATTTGTCAGCTGTTTTATCAGCAGAAAGAAATAAATACGAAACATCAGGATTATTAGCTTGCAGCTCCTTAACTTTTGGCATTGCTTTTACGCAGTCGCTGCACCATGAAGCCCACACTTCAATGACTAAAGTTTTTCCTTTATATTTTTTTAAAATGCTTTTGAAAGAAGTCTGACCTCCTTCAAGAGTTAATAATTTTTCAGACAAAGCTTCTTTAGAAAAACTTGTTTTCTGAGCTTGTGAGCATGAGAAAGTTATAAATGCGATAATAAGTAGTGCCGTTTGTTTCATGTGATAAATGATTTTTAACAAAGTTAAACAAACAATTGGAAAGCCAAATACAGATTAACAAAATTTGAAGAGTCATTTATTTTGTAACAAAAAGTTAATTTTCGGTTAGAAAATGAAGAATGAAAACGTAATAGTTGAGGATGAAATTCACGATTTTTTAAATATTGCTTTTTCGAACACAAAAAAATGATTGGATTTTTAGTTTTCTGAATGATTTTGGAAGCAAAAAAACGTCAGGTTTGAAGTAAAAAATCCTTTAATAAATTTAAATTATTAAAGGCTTTGCTATGTTTTTCTTTCGGGATTTTTAATTCAGCTCATAATTTCCATTTGCCCATTTTTTGCATGGAACAATCCATTCATCTAAAGCTTTATATAAAAAGCCATGTTTTAAATTCGTATTCAGTTCAATTTGTTTGAAATGATTTATTTTGAGTTTTGAAGTTTCTTTTCTTCTGATTGCCGAAACGCCATAAATATCTGATTTTTCATAAATGGTTAAAATGTTTCCGCAGAAATTAATATCCGGAATTTCTTCAATATCTACATCTCTAAAACATCCAATAAAAACAAAATTCACATCAGGATTTGCTAAATAGGTTGAAACATATTGTGCAATATAACCGCCTTTTGAAGTTCCAATTACGGTTATTTTGTTTGGTGAAACTCCTTTTTTTAAAAGCGTTTTGATTTGTTTTACGACTTTTTCTGCGTAATCAGAAGCATTTGTGTTTTTCTTTCTTTTTTCGCTAAAAACAATAAAATTATCTTTCCTGAATGATTCTAAAATTTCATTGTATTCGGCTTTGCCATATTCAGGATGCGGAGTATTCAAATCATTTTCTTCAACAAATTTATTATGAAAAAAGAAAATATAACGCTGGTCTGCAGTCTGGCTAAAAACTGTACTATTGCAAAGTATTATAAGTGATAAAATAAAAAACTTAATTGTATTTGGCATCGATTATTGGTTTTGAGTATCAATTAAAATCTTATAAACTCCAGTTGTTTTATCTTCCTGAAATTCTACATTTTTGATTTCCAGGGATGTTATTACAGTAGAACTACAATGCTCACTTTTTCTTTTTTCAGTAGAAACCTGAAACTCAAAAATACTTTTGTCTTCTATCTTTACAGCATATTTAAATGTTCCTGCATCCCATCCCATAGCATTGAAGCCAAGACGATAAAGATTATCTTCTTTTAGGTAAGCATATTGTATTATTTTGTTTTCGTTTAAATCAGTTATGGTTACCGCCTTTTTTGCATCAAATGTGCCATTTTTAAATAAATTCTCTCCAGAAGTTTTATCTACAAATTCAAAAGTAACAGAAGGTGGAGATGTAGTACAGTTATAAGGATCGCTTGTGCAGCCAAAACTAGTAATTATTAATAAAATAAGTGATAATTTAATTAATCTCTTCATAGGTTTGATTTTGTTTTTGATTGAGTCAAATATAGGATTATTATTATATTTAAAATCTTTTTCTTACTAAAAGATAATTGTAAATACTAATGATAAAAGGGAAAATTATAAAGGTAATCCAAATTGCAAATTGTTTGGGAACAGTTTGATAATAATAGTTTAAAAAGAAGACTGTACCAATAATGACAATACAAATCAGGGAATGAATTAGCGGCACCTGCTGATCTGAATACCTATTAATATGTTCGTCTTTGAGTTCTCTGAATTCTTCAAAATATCTTGAATTGAAAAATCTTTTCCATCTTGGCAGGAAACCAATAAGCATCATGAAATTCTGAATCATATAAATGCTTGAAACCCCTAAAAGAAAATATTGAATGGCAACGTATATTCCCTGTAGAATATCATCTGAGTTTGCAGTATTGTGATTTTCATAAATTGAATTTAGATTATCTATAGCAAAAAACATCATGATTATTGAGCTCCAGATACTTAAGATAAATTTGTTTCTGTTTGATAAATGAGTTTTTGTAAAAGCATGAAAAAAAGAAAATAATGAAAATGAAATACCAATAATTATTAAGGTTTGGGAAATTATGTTGTCAAAGTTGATCAAACCGTTATCAACTACCCAATATATCATGGCAATCGAGAGAAATAATGTTATGCCTTCTGTTAGTTTTGGAGTAATATTTCGTTCGTTAAATATTCGGGAATAAATAACATAAAAGACAAAGAATATAAAAGGCCAAAATACAAGGCATCTATTCAAAATGAATTCAAGACTGCAATTTGATTCATCAACTATACTGCATAAAAAAGAACCGAGGAGAAATATAAAAATAAAAGAAAGGATTCCTATAAAAACGGATGTTGTCCATTTATTTGAAATTCTCCTGCTTTCAAAAATTACTCCTGTAATTAATGCCAAAATCTGAAGAGAAACTAAATGTGTACCAGAAGATTTGTGAATATAAAAATCATAAGCTGCATAAATAATTAAAAATAATATAAATAAAAACAGGAAAGGATTTGAAAAAAACAGCCTTAGTAATTTTGTCATCATAGTTATAAATTGGTTTTATTTAAGATTTGGTTGTTGGTTTTGTGCTAAAAAAAACGCCAATATATCTAAAAAATAGAATATTGGCGTCTTTAATTGTTGTCAAATATTGTTAAATGCCATAAGCAACATCAGATAATTTTAAATCATCAACATCGTTGTAATGTACTTTTTGAACTACAGTTCCTTTGTGTAAAACCACGATACTTGGATTGGCTCTTTCGACAGTTTTTAAAGCTGTTGCATCGCAGAAATAAAAATCAACATCTAAATTGTATTGTTTTTTTGCTTTTGCAATTTCCTCAGCTCCAGAAGCCGTCATTGCAATTACTTTATAACCTTTTGCTTTTGCATCTGCAGCAACTTTTGCTAGTTTTTTCATTCCGTCAGGATTTGATAAAGCCAAATCATAGGTTACAAAAATTAAAAGTTTAGGCAGTTTTAATAATTCTGCTTTGTAGTCAGAATCATCTTTTGTCATTGTAAAATCGTGAATTGGCGGTACATAACCTTCTGTAATCACTTTGTCTTTTCTGTCCACAAAAGTAGCGCCTTCCGGAATATTCATTAAATCTTTCTCTGTAAATTCTTTATCAACTCCGTTTACTTTATAAATAAACACCATTTCAACTACAGATTTTGGTGCGCCTTCCGGAATTTCCATTCCTTTTTCGATGTTTGTTCCAACTTTGTATGGACGGAAATCTTTTATAGGATTATGATTTAAAACCCAATACGCCATAATTGCACTCAAAGTAACGCTTATTATTGTAATCGCATTTGTAACCGTATTTGAAAATAAAGGTTTTACTAATTTTTGATTGATGAATAAAATCAAAATAAAGAATAATAAAACAACATCTTTTGTGAATGACTGCCAAGGTGTTAAATGCAAAGCATCGCCAAAACATCCGCAATCTTTTACCACATCAAAATAAGCAGAGTAGAAGGTAAGGAACGTAAAAAAAACGATTAAAAGCAATAATGCCCAAATTGTTGTTTTAGCTTTATATCCCACTAGTAACATTACACCCAAAACTACTTCTAAAATTACCAGAAAAATAGCTAAACCTAAAGCCAATGGTTCTAAAAATGGCATATTGAAAACTGGTTCACTAAAATATTCGGCTAATTTATATGAGAACCCAACAGGATCATTTAGTTTGATTAATCCGGAAATGATAAATAATACACCGACAAATAATCGGGAGAATTGAGTAATGATGTTTTTCATAGGGTAAATATTAAATTTGAAATTCCAATATTTGAAAATCTAAATTCCAAAATCTTGTTGAAAAATTGGAATTTGGAATTTGTTTTTTGGAATTTTATTTGTTTATTGGGTTTAAAATCAAGGCAAAAACCGAGTAATTAATCATATCCTGATAATTTGCATCTATTCCTTCAGAAACTAAAGTCAGGCCTTTATTATCTTCAATTTGCTTTACGCGAAGTAACTTTTGCAAAATTAAATCGGTTAAAGAACTCACACGCATATCACGCCACGCTTCGCCATAATCGTGATTTTTAGCTTCCATTAAATCTTTGGTTAGTTTTACTTTAGCATCATATAATTCGGTTGCTTTTTCAACATCCAAATCCGGCTGATCAACAACGCCCAGCTCTAGCTGAATTAAAGCCATGATAGAATAATTGATGATTCCGATAAATTCTCCTTTTTCATCCTCATCAACTTTACGAACATCATTTTCCTGTAAACTTCTGATTCGTTGTGCTTTTATGAAAATTTGATCGGTCAATGAGGGAAGTCTTAAAATTCTCCATGCACTGCCGTAATCTTTCATTTTATTGATAAATAAGGTGCGGCAAACCGTAATTACATTATCAAATTCAAGGGAAGTATTCTTCATTTATTGCTGTATATTTGCTAAAATTTCTCCAAAAATAAGGATAATTTTTTAAGAGTTTCAAGTTTAAGGTTTTCTTTGTTTCAAGTTTTTTCTAAACAAATTGTTAATGCCGATAACTTGAAACTTAAAAATAATGTTTCAAGTTTCAGGTTTGAAGTTTCAAGTTGATGCAGATCGCGCAAGTTCTAGAACTTGAAACCTGAAACCTGAAACAAAAATAACAAAACAGATGACGATTAACTGCAAAGGCGAACTTATAGATTTATCGATTCCTAAAGTTATGGGGATTTTGAATGTTACGCCTAATTCTTTCTTTGATGGAGGAAAATATAAAAACGAAGATGAAATTATTTCTCAGGTAGATAAAATGCTGTCTGAAGGAGCTTCATTTATTGATATTGGAGCTTATTCAAGTAAACCAAGTGCCGAATTCGTTTCGGAACAAGAAGAAATCGACCGAATTGTTCCTGCCATAGAATTGATTTTAAAGCATTTTCCGAAAGCTTTATTATCAATAGATACATTTAGAGCCGAAGTTGCAAAAGCGAGCATAGAAAGTGGCGCAGCGATTATAAACGATATTGCAGCGGGAGAGTTAGACGATAAAATGTTTGATGTTATTGCAAAATATAACGTTCCCTACATTATGATGCACATGCGCGGTAATCCGCAGACTATGCAGAGTTTGACAGAATATGAAGATATTGTAAAAGAGATACTTTTCTATTTTTCTGAAAAAGTGAAACAGGCAAGAGCTTTAGGAATCAACGATTTGATTCTCGATCCAGGATTTGGTTTCGCTAAAACAACCGATCAGAATTATGAAGTCATGCAAAAAATGGAGCTTTTTAATCTTTTAGAATTGCCTGTTTTAGCTGGAATTTCAAGAAAATCAATGATTTATAAAACGCTTAATATAACTCCGCAAGAAGCTTTAAACGGAACAACTTTTTTAAATACAATTGCATTGACAAAAGGTGCGAAAATTTTAAGAATTCATGATGTAAAGGAAGCGATTGAATGTGTGGCTTTATACAACAAATTGAATTTGAATACTATTTAAACGACAGATTTGTCATTCCGAGGAACGAGGAATCGCACTCGGGATTCGACAAAGATTGGCGACATTCTGTGTGGAGTTTCTAGTGCGATTCCTCGTTCCTCGGAATGACAAACTTTGAGTAAAATCATTAGATAAAAAATTAAATAATATGAAATACTTCTCTTTGATCATAATCTGTTTATTATTTTCCTGCGAAAAAAAACAAGATGTTCTACTTCCAAAATCAAACATAACAATTGTAAAAGATGTACAAGATCTTTCACCAATTTATATCTTTTTTGAAACCGATGGAAAAGACACAATCGCAGATGTGAACCGAAAAAGTGCGATAATTTCAACCAACTGGATTTTCAATATTGACAAACGTCTGCCTCTAAAAGTAGTAATTCCGGAAGTAATGAAATTACAGGAAAAAAAGCGAGCCGACAGCGCCCACAAAAATGAAAATGCCGAAAATTATTATTCTTACGCAGATTCTATTGGGAAAAATTTAGCCTTTGTGCCTTTCACGAAAGTGTATTATAAAACAGAAAAACCAAGTAGAGAAAATTTGGTAGTTTACTTTAGAAAAGGAAAAAAACAGGTTTTTATGGCAAATAAGGAAATAAAAGTTTCAGAAATACTACAACGTTTCTACACTATAAAATTTGAAAGAGTGCCAGATTTGGTGTTTTTCTTCGATAAGAACATGACTTATGAAGAATACATACAATATAAAATTCTACTGCAAAAACATGTAACTTACAATCTAGATAAACTTCCAGTAGAGTTCATTAACTAAAAAACTGAGCACTGAAAACTGTGACTGAATACTAATTTTATTGATGATGATAAGGTTCATTACGTAAAATCGTAAATCCGCGATACAATTGTTCGATAAAAAATAAACGAACCATTTGATGCGAAAACGTCATCAGCGAAAGCGAAACTTTTCCCTGTGCTTTGCTGTAAACTGTATCAGAGAATCCGTATGGGCCGCCAATTACAAAAACCAAAGTTTTGATCCCCGAATTCATTTTCTTTTGCAGTTCTTCAGAAAAACCAACACTTGAGAAGTTTTTTCCATTTTCATCCAATAAAATCAATTGATCCGTTGGCGACAGTTTTGACAGAATCAATTCGCCTTCTTTTTCCTTTTGCTGACTTTCAGATAAGTTTTTTACATTTTTGATATCAGGAATAATCTCTAAATCAAATTTGATGTAAAACGACAAACGTTTGGTATAATCGTCAATCAAAGTTTGAAGCGATTTATTATCTGTTTTGCCAATGGCGATGAGTTTGATATTCATTGGGTAAAGTTTTTTTGCCACAAATTACACGAATTGTCACGAATTTTTTAAAATTAATTCAGTGTAAATCCGTTGAATCTGTAAAATCTGCGGGCTCTATTTTTTATTCTCAAAAACGGTTTCGAAATGTTCTACAACAGGAAACGGTTCGTAATAATGATGCAGAATCTTTTTCCATTCCAGATAAGCTTCAGAAGTTCTAAAACCTACTGTGTGATCTTCAAGAGTATTCCAATCGACTAACAAAAGATATTTGTTTTCGACTTCCAGGCATTTCTCTAATCGATGTCCTAAATAACCTTCAATAGACGAAATATATTGGCTTGCTTTTGCAAAATCAGCTTCAAATTGAGATGCTAATTCAGGTTTTACAAAAAGATATGCGGCTTCTAGAATCATAATTAAATTCAATTTACCTGCTGAATCTGCTAAATCTGCGGGAGAAAATTATACTCTCGCAGATTTAGCAGATTCAGCAGATTTTATTTTTTAATATTTTGACATAAAAAATCTGCGTTCATCAGCTTAAATCTGTTTAAAATCTGCGTGCAATTTCGCAAAGATGAGACAACTTTAGTTTTTAGAAAACTTCGCTTCAAAAGCTTTAAATCTATTATCAAGATCTTTAATCAATTGTTTTTTAACCGATTCATCTTGAATAAAACTGTAATTGATGCTGTTGTAAACGTATTTCTTTATTGTTTCATAATTAACATCCTGATATCTTTTTGCTAATAAAACATATTGTTCTGTCATATTGCTTCTTAAAATTCCCGCATCGTCTGTACTGATTACAATTGGTACATTAAATTCTTTGTAAAGCGTAAACGGATGTCTGTTTTCTTTTACCTTCAAAATGAATTCATTACTCACTAAATTGATTTCAATTGGAATATTATTTTTAGACATATATTTCAATAAATCGTATGAGTTTGCTTCGTAAGCAATATCAACTCCATGACCAATTCTATTTGCGCCGGCGATATGAATTGCGTCGTTAATATGCCAAGTTAAATCTTCTGGCTGTACCAAACCTAAAGTCAATTCACCAGCGTGAAGCGTATATTTTACATTTGGAAATTTAGAATGGCAGTATTTAAACATCTCCATGTGTAACCAATAATCTTTCATTGAATTTTCGCCATGTTCTGGAGAAACGATATTTACACCCGCAGTAAGTTTACTTTCACTTGAAGAAATAAAAGCGATAATTAAATTTTTGAATAAATCTACAGGTTCCATAAAACGCAGCACAAAGTTTTGATAACGCATTGTAAAACGCTCATCATCCATTTTTAAATCTTTGTGTAGTTTTGCTATGAAATTATTGTTGAAATCATCAGCATATTTTTTAGCGTCTTTTTTCTGAATCGATTTATACAATTCATCTAAAAGTTTTGTAACCGCTTTTTCGTCTTTTTGGATGGCTGCCTGACGCAATTTTGTATTGAAATCAGTTAAATCAGAAACATTCATATCACACGGAATCGTTGATAATTGCGTTTCGATATAGCTTACATTTTCGGCAATGGCGCGTTTTTTTAATTCGAGCATTCCTTCAGCAAAATGACCTGCAATAGTTGGTTCAAATTTCATAAAAGAATCAAAAAACTGATCATCAGAAGGAACAGAACCGTTATAATCTTTAACCGACCAAGTCTGCATTACTTGCTGTTGGTAATAATCTAATTTGCCATCATTTTTTAGAGAAGAAAAAGTCTGCCAGTTTCCTTTTTCAGGTTTGGTTTTCGAAACCGCCATGGTTTCTAAATTCAAATAAAAATCTTCTGCAATAGCTCTTTCTAAAAGCGGTTCTGCATAAACTGATCCTGAAAAATGATGGTGTAAATCGCCTCCTTTTGGCATTTGTTGAAAAAAAGCTGTTAAGAGAGCTTCATTATTTCTGATTTTTTCTAAATAACTATCAGCTGTTTGAGAAAAGCCGATTTGTGCTATAAAAATACAGAAAAGCGTAATTATCCTTGTCATACTCTAAGTTTAAATTACATGCAAATGTAAGAGTTTTGGAGCAGATTAAAAAATTGAATTTTGTGTGGTGGGTTTTTAACGCAAAGAGCGCTGAGATTTTTCGCAAAGTTCGCAAAGTTTTTTGGAAAATGGTTAAAGGTTTTTAAAGTTCGCTAAGCTGTGGTGTAAAGAATTTAAAAAGAGTTCCGAAGGAACAGTAAATATTGTAGGGATGGATTTTAATCCATTCACGCATGCAGAATCGATAATTTATGTCATTTCGACGTAAGGAGAAATCGCACTAGAAACTCGACAAAGGGAATCGTCAATCTTTGTGGATTCCCGAGTGCGATTTCTCCTTACGTCGAAATGACAAACTTGATGTCTATAAAATGCGAAAGACGCACTGCTGTGCGTCTCTACGAAAAAAACTTTGCGAACTTTGCGTAATTCTTTGTGTGCTTTACGGTTAAAAAAAACTCAGAACCTTAGTATCTCTTTTAAGAAAGTACATCACGTATTTCCTCAACCTTATCAAAAACGCTTTTTGCAAAAGGACAAAGCGGAATAATTTTTACATCGTTAGCTCTGGCATATTCTACAGCAGCCATAACTAATTTTTTACCGACACCTTTTCCGTTAAAATCTGGACTTACTTCGGTATGATCGATAATGAATTTTGAATCTCCAGCCCAGGTATATGTCATTTTTCCGGCTTCTTTTCCATCTTCGATGGCTTCAAAATATCCTTTTTTTGTATCGTTAATTTGTTGAATTTCCATGATTATATTAATGTGGTTTTAATTTCTATTGAGTGTGTAAGTGTTTTGTGAATTGGGCAGCTGTTAGCAATCGTTTCTAAACGTTGTCTTTGTGTTTCGTCGACTTCGCCAATTACTTCAATTTTTCTGGTAAATACTGATACACTTCGTTCAGAATCTCTTTCAAAATCAATTTTGACATTAATTTCTGAAACGTCCCATTGCTTACGATTGATATACATTCGTAAAGTAATTACGGTGCAGGAAGCCAATGATGCGGCCAAAAGTTCCGTTGGATTTAATCCTAAATTTTTCCCGCCCAATTCCTGTGGTTCGTCAGAAATTAAAACATTGTCGCTTGCTGATGTGATTTCCGTTCGATACAAACGAGTATCTATTTTTGCTGAGATTGTATCCATATTTATTTGATTCTTGGTTCAGGTAATGGAACAAATTCTGTTTCGCCCGGAACTTTTGGAAAAGTCTGTTCTGTCCAGTCTTTTTTAGCTTTTTCGATGAGGTTTTTGTCCGAAGAAACAAAATTCCAAAAGATGAAATGTTCTTCAGGAAATGGTTGTCCTCCAAAAATATAAACGGTAGAATTTTCGGCAATTTCAAACTCACAAAGCGTACTGTCGGTTGTAATTAATATCTGTTTTGGATCGTAAACGTGTTCTCCGCTTTTGATACTTCCTTCTAAAATATACAAACCGCTTTCGCCGAATAAATCCTTACCAATATTGATTTTTTTAGCCTCAGTACTTTTGATTTCTATAAAATAAAGCGGACTATAAACAGGAACCGGAGATTTTTTTCCAAAAGCTTCACCGGCAATTAATTTGTATGAAACTCCGTCTTCTTCCCAAGCCGGAATGTCATCTGCTTCAACATGCGCAAAATTGGGATCCATTTGCTCTAATTCTTTAGGAAGAGCCACCCAAATCTGCAATCCGTGAAGCATTTTGTCTGAATGTCTTAAATATTCAGGAGTTCTTTCAGAGTGAACGATTCCTTTTCCAGCTGTCATCCAGTTTACGGCACCTGGTTTTATTTCTAATTCTGTTCCTAAACTATCGCGGTGCATAATGCTTCCTTCAAATAAAAAAGTAAGCGTTGAAAGTCCGATATGCGGATGTGGAGGAACATCCATATTTTCATGATCACTTAAATGTGCAGGTCCCATATGATCGATAAATACAAATGGTCCAACTGCTCTTTTTTCACGGAAAGGCAATAATCTACCCACCATAAAGTTGCCAATATTGGCAGCACGTTCTTCGATAATTAAACTGATATTTGACATGTGGTATTTTTATTTGATTTGAAAACAAAATTACAGTTGCGATAGAAATCTGTAACTTAATTTAGATTAAGAAAAGTTGTTTATGGATTTTTCTGAATTATAAAAGTAAGCAAAATAGCTAGTTGTTCAAATTCATTTTTTATGATATTTCGGTTTTTTTGTCATTTCGACGAAGGAGAAATCTTCGCAAGAAACTCTACAAAGATTGGGTTTTCGTTGAGGAGCTGCTCGCGGAGATTTCTCCTTCGTCGAAATGACAAACAGGACGGTTAAAACTCTGATGATTTATGAAATTTGTTTAATCAATCAATCAATCAACTCAAATTCCAAAACCTCACTCTCAGTTCCATTAATAATAATCGACAACTGATGCGCTCCAGTATGAAAAACTCTCGTTGTAATCAGTTTAAAAGACTGATTTCTTTCGATTTTAGTTAATTGATTCGGCTGGTAAATCTTCTCACTGATTTTAAAGACTTTTTTCGCCAAATGCCCTTTTGCTTTTTTATAATGAACCGCATATTCTAACCGAATTGTTTTTGGTTCTTCATTTTTATTATTCAAATGAAATTGAAACTGCAAATAATCACCAATTTTCACAACAGGCGTTTTAATTTCAAAAGAAGAAAGCTCAATATTGGTGCTTTCTAAACCATAATGACCTAAAATTTCCGGATGACCTTGTTTCAATAAAGTTCGGCAGCCATGCTTAATAATTCCGTCGGTTTCCTTGCTGTGTCCTTTCCATTTATTGGCGATTTCTAACACAATTTGCGGATTATCTTTTGCAATATCATTTAAGTTATTGGCAACACTTCTGCGGACATATTCTGATGGATCGTTTTTCAGATTCTCTAAAATTGGAAGAATAGAAGAGGGATCTTTTTTAAGAAACGGAATCGCCATTGCCCACGGTAATCTTGGGCGTGAACCTTCGCTGGCTAATCTTCGAACATGATGATTTTCGTGTAAAGACCATTTTGTCATCTCTTCAATCATTTCTTCTTTATATTTTAAAATAAAAGGACGAACGGCAAATTCACAGCTTATAAATTGTGTTATAGAAACAAAGGCTTTCGCCGAAGTTTTAAAATCGTCTAAACCGTACATTTCGATATAATCGGCGAAGAAAATGAAAGCCAGATTGCTGTTTGCAAAATTATTTTTCTTTAGGTTTTTAATAATTTTATCAATTAAGGAAACGGCTTCAGGGAAATTTTGAGGCATAAATTGATGAAACACAACTGTGGTATGTTTCATTCTTTCTTTCCATTCTTTTTGAGTAAAATCACCTTCGTAAATTGTCTCAATAAATTTTTGTTTGTTGAATGCCGTATGTACTTCGGCGACAGCCTGACTGAATTTTTCGTAAAAAGAAACCGAATAAATATCTTTAATTAATCCCATAAATTTTGCTTGATTGAACCTCAAAGATATTTAATGTTTTTGAATTGTTGAGGGAGATTTTGCTTGAAAATATATAGACTTTAGATATTCGTGATAAAGATTTATGCCACAGATTAAAAGATTAGCACAGATTTTTTGAAATCATTTTAATCTTAATAATCCGTGGCTCATAAAAAAAAGTTAATAAGAAACTTTTAGCAGAAAGGAAACTTTTAAATCCATAAAATAAGTCCTAATTTAGCATATTATTAAAATTAGAAAAAATGATAAGCGAAGCTCAATTTCAAGCAGAATTGCAACTTTTGATAAGCAATGCCATTAGAGAAGATGTTGGACCGGGCGATTACAGTTCACTTGCCTGTATTCCCGATACTGCTCATGGCCAGGCAAAATTATTGGTAAAAGATCAGGGAATAATTGCCGGTGTTGAACTTGCTAAAATGATATTCGAACATGTAGATCCAAAATTAAAAGTAAAAACTTTTATTGAAGATGGAACGCATGTAGAATACGGAGAAGTTGTTTTTGAAGTTTCAGGAAGCTCACAGTCTATTTTAAAGGCAGAAAGAGTGGTTTTGAATACCATGCAGCGTATGTCTGCCATTGCGACAAAAACAAATCATTTGATGAAGCTTTTAGAAGGAACAAACGCTAAAATATTAGATACACGTAAAACAACGCCAAATTTTAGAGTTGCCGAAAAATGGGCTGTAAAAATAGGCGGAGGCGAAAATCACCGTTTTGCCCTTTATGATATGGTTATGCTAAAAGATAATCATATTGATTTTGCAGGTGGAATAACACGCGCTATTTCAAAAACTAAAGAATATCTAAAAGAGAATAATCTAGATTTGAAAATCATTGTTGAAGCCCGTAATTTAGATGAAATTAGAGAAATTTTGCTGAGCGACGGCGTTCACAGAATCCTGATTGACAACTTTAATTATGAAGATACAAAAACGGCAGTAAATTTGATTGGTACAAAATGCCAGACAGAATCATCTGGAAATATCAGCGAAAAAACAGTCCGCGAATATGCTTTATGCGGTGTAAATTATATTTCTTCAGGCGCTTTAACGCATTCTGTTTATAATATGGATTTGAGCTTAAAGGCTTTTTAATGAAGTTATGAATTTTGAGTTATAAGTTATGAGTTTGATTGTAATCTAAAATTAAAACTCTAAAATCTAAAATCAAATATATGTCGAAAGAGATAGAAGATCGGATTGAAAAATTGCCCATAATACGCAATGTGGCCCGACTTTTTAAAAGAATAAAACTCCCTTGGTTAGAGGGATTTTCTTTGTATGATTTACTCGAAATGTACACTTTAGGAATTCTTGAAGGAGCTTTTTCGTATCATGCAAGCGCGGTTTCTTTTAGCTTTTTTATGGCTTTGTTTCCTTTTACGTTATTTATTCTAAACTTAATTCCGTTTATTCCTATTGATAATTTTCAAAATGACTTTCTGCAGTTTGTGCAACAAGGCGTTCCTCCAAATACTTATGATGCAATTAGTAAAATTATCAGCGATATTTTAAATAATAGTCATTCAGGCTTATTATCTTCGGGATTTTTGCTTTCTATTTTCTTGATGGCAAATGGTATTAACGGAATTTTAAGCGGTTTTGAATCGTCTAAACACGTATTTGACAAACGCGGATTTTTTAGTCAGTATTTGGTGGCATTGGCAATTTCGCTTGTAATGACTATTATATTGTTTGTAACAGTGGCTACAATTGTTGTTTTTGAGGTTTTTATTCAAAAAACAATCATTCAGGATGTATTGAGTGATCGTATTCCGCTCATAATTTTGGGACGATATTTATTCGTTGTTTTAATGATTTTGATAACATCTTCAATATTATTGCGTTATGGTACAAAACAGTACAATAAAGTGCCTTTTATAAGCATTGGATCTGTTTTTACAACGATACTAATTGTTATATCTTCGTTCTTTTTTGGGATTTGGGTTATAAAATTTTCAAAATACAACGAACTTTATGGTTCTATTGGAACATTATTAATTCTAATGTTTTATATTTGGATAAACTGTATGATTCTGCTTTTAGGGTTCGAATTGAACGCTTCTATCAGAAAATTAAAACAAAAAAAAAATAAATAATATGAAAAATTGGATGTTAACGATTGGTGTGTTTTTCTTTGCAATGAGTATTCAGGCTCAAAGTGTTATAGGAAAATGGAAGACCATAGATGATGAAACGGGAGAAGCTAAATCTGTAGTTGAGATTTACGAAAAATCAGGAAAAATTTACGGGAAGGTAACAGAAATACTTCGCGAGAATCATAAAAAAGACGTTTGTGTAAAGTGTGAAGGAGCAGAAAAAAACAAACCAATTTTAGGAATGACCATTATAAACGGTCTTAAAAAAGACGGTGCTGAATATAACGGCGGAACAATTTTAGACCCAACAAGCGGTAAAAAATACAAATGTTATATCTCATTAGAATCTGCAGATAAATTAAAACTTCGCGGGTATGTTGGAATTTCTATTATGGGAAGAACTCAATACTGGACACGCGTAAAAAATTAATTCAAAATTAAATGCGAAAATTAGCTTCAATAGTTTTATTCTTAGTCATAACCTTAAATAGTTTTGGACAAAAGAAGAATTCTCCATTACCAATAAGTCATCTTACAGGTGACTTTTATGTTTATAAAACATTTCATGATTATAATGGAACGTTGATTTCTGCCAATGCCATGTATCTTGTTACAGATAAAGGTGTTGTGATGTTTGATGCGCCTTGGGACGAAACTCAGTTTCAGCCTTTATTAGATAGCATAAAAGCAAAACATAATAAAGAAGTGATAATGCTTTTTGCGACCCATTCTCACGATGATCGTGCAGGAGGATTTGATTTTTACAGAAAAAAAGGAATCAAAACGTATTCGATTAAGTTAACAGATGATATTCTTAAAAAAGAAAACAAACCGAGAGCAGAATTTATAATTCCAAATGATAAGTTTTTTACAGTCGGGCAGCATACTTTTGAGGTTTATTATCCCGGAAAAGGTCATGCATCTGATAATATTGTAGCTTGGTTTGATAAAGAAAAAGTGCTTTACGGAGCTTGTTTCATAAAAAGTGCCGATGCCAAAGACCTTGGTTATTTAGCGGATTCTGACGTAAAAGAATGGAAAAAATCGATTGAGAAAGTAAAGGCAAAATTTAAGAATCCAAAATATATTATTCCGGGTCATGAAGACTGGACTAATACAGAATCTTTAAACCATACTTTGAAATTGGTTGATAAGTATTTGGCTCAAAAATCTTCAGGAAAAAAGTAATAGATAATTATTAAATTCAGATTGTAGTTAAAAAATAGTTTAATTTTGTTTGAACTAATAAGAGGATATATGACTGTAACGGATAAAAATATATTGGAAACCTACTCAAATTTATTTGAAGGACTTAGTTTTTCAAATAAAATTGAACTTATAGAACGATTAACAAAGTCTATTAAAAGTAATAAATCAAAAGAGAATAATTTCTATAAATCTTTTGGAGCTTTTGCATCTGAAAAATCTGCAGAAGAAATTGTTTCTGATATAAAAAGATAACCACAATTAAGAATCAATTGATTTTTTTTTTACTGATAATACTAAAGATTTTAAGCTTTTAAACGGAATTCAAATGGAGAACTGGTTTGAAAGAAATTAAATATTTTTGTTCAAATACATTCTTCAATCTTTATTAAAATATCTGCATGTTTTTTATCGAAGTTATTTTACCGCTTTCCTTAGCAAAAACCTTTACATATCGTGTTTCTGAGGCCGAATTCCATTTTATAAAAAAAGGAATGCGTGTGGCGGTGCCTTTTGGTAAAAGCAAAATATATACAGCACTTGTATTAGATACACATGAAAATGCGCCCACATTATATGAGGCTAAAGAAATCCATCAAATTTTAGATGAAAAACCAATTGCAACCGAAACGCAGATTAAACACTGGCTTTGGGTTGCTAATTACTATATGTGCGGAATCGGCGATGTGTACCGTGGAGCATTTCCAACCGGATTATTATTAGAAAGCGAGACTATTGTTTCATATAAACCAGAAGTTATTGTTAACGATTCTGAACTTTCTGATGATGAATTTTTGGTTTATGAAGCACTGCAGCATCAAAGTTCGCTTAAGGTTCAGGAAATTGCTTCAATCTTAAATAGAAAAAATATCCTGCCTATTCTTCAAAAATTAATAGCAAAAGATATTATTGTTTTAGAAGAAGAAATAAAAGAAAGCTACAAACCAAAACTGGTTCGGTATGTAAAATTACATTCACAGTACGAAACAGATCAAGGTTTGATGAATTTGCTGGATATTTTGAGAAGTGATAAGCAAAAAGAAATTGTTTTGGCTTATTTTCAAATAAGCGCTTCAGAAAAAAAGCCAATAACAGTTAATAAACTGGTTGAGGTTTCAGGCTCAACTTCAGCAGTTGTAAAAACTTTGATTAAGAATGAAATCTTCGAAGAATATTATTTACAGCAAGATCGTATTTTATTTAACGGAGAAAAAACAGATAAGGAATTACAGTTAAGCGAAGCACAGCAAAATGCTTTTACCGCAATAAAAGAGAGTTTTACTGAAAAAGAAGTCTGTTTGCTTCATGGCGTAACTTCAAGTGGAAAAACAGAAATCTACATTAAATTAATCGAAGAATATCTGCAAACGGGAAGACAAGTTTTGTATCTGCTTCCGGAAATTGCGCTTACAACACAATTGGTTTCACGTTTACGACTTCATTTTGGAGATAAAGTAGCTGTTTTTCATTCTAAATACAGTAATAATGAAAGAGTTGAGGTTTGGAAGCAAACACTCGAAAATTCAGAAAAAGCACAAATAGTAATAGGAGCTAGGTCGGCATTGTTTTTACCTTTCAACGATTTAGGTTTGTTGATTGTTGATGAAGAACACGAGCAGACTTTTAAACAGACCGATCCTGCGCCGAGATATCACGCCAGAGATGCGGCTATTGTTTTGGCTAACTTTCATAATGCCAAAGTACTTTTAGGTTCTGCAACACCAAGTATTGAAACCTATTTTAATACACAGAGTGAAAAATACGGTTTAGTTACGCTTACAGAACGTTATAAAAATGTTCGAATGCCGGAAGTTGTTTTGGTCGATTTGAAAGACAAACATTTTAGAAAAAGAATGACGGGGCATTTTAGTGATGTTTTAATAGAAGAAATTGCTGAGGCCTTGTCTTTAGGTGAACAGGTAATTTTGTTTCAAAATAGAAGGGGATATTCTCCTATAATAGAATGTATCACCTGCGGACACGTACCGCATTGTCAGCAATGCGATGTAAGTTTGACTTTTCATAAATTTAAAAATCAATTGCGCTGCCATTATTGTGGATATTCGATTGCAAAACCAACGCATTGTCACAGCTGTTCCAGTATCGATTTAACAACAAAAGGTTTTGGAACAGAACAAATAGAGCAGGAGTTGTTATCGCTTTTTCCGAAAGCTAAAACGGCTAGAATGGATCAGGATACGACTCGTGGTAAATTCGGTTTTGAAAAGATTATCGATACTTTTAAAAATCGGGAGATTGATATTTTGGTTGGAACTCAAATGTTAGCCAAAGGTTTAGATTTTGATAATGTGAGTTTAGTCGGAATCATGAATGCGGATAATATGCTGCATCATCCAGATTTCAGGGCTTTTGAGCGAAGTTTTCAAATGATGACGCAAGTTGCGGGAAGAGCAGGAAGATCTGAAAAACAAGGTAAAGTTGTGATTCAGACTTATAACCCAGATCATAATACAATTCAGCAGGTTACAAACCATAATTATATAGGTATGTATAAGGAGCAATTGTATGACAGGCAAATTTATAAATATCCGCCTTATTTCAGGATTATTAAACTAACGATAAAACATCGTGAGTTTGAGAAATTGAAAGAAGGTTCGATGTGGCTGTATCAGGTTTTAAGCCAAAACCTGAATATGCCGGTTTTGGGCCCGGAAGAACCGGCTATAAGCAGAATCCGAAATGAATATATAAGGACTATATTAATTAAGATTCCGCAGAACCTGCATTTAGGAAACACAAAAAAAACTATTCAGAAAATGTTGAATAGTTTTGAAGCGGTTGCTCAGTACAGAGCTATAAAAGTTGTTGTCAATGTCGATTTCTATTAATTAGATGTCGACAATGCTTTTACTAAATCTTCTTTTTTGTTTCGACTAAGCGGAATTTTAGTAATACCGATTTCTGCAAATTTACTATTAAAGCGTTCTACCTTATCAATATTAATGATATACGATTTGTGTACACGAATGAATTTGTCTTTTGATAAATCGTTTTCAAAAGACTTCATTGTTGAAAGTACTAAGTTACTGTCATCTTCTGTAACCACTCTTACGTAATCTCCAAAAGCTTCAATCCATTTGATTTTAGCAGTAAATATTTTAAGCTTTTTAAGGTTGCTTTTAATAAAAATATGTTCGCCTTCTTCTTCTTTGACTTCTTTTTTAAGCAAATGCATATCAATTGCTCTTTTTACAGAAGCATTAAAACGGTCTACAGCGATTGGTTTTTGCAGATAATCAGTGGCATCATAATCAAAAGCTTTTAACGCGTATTCAGCCTTAGAAGTGATAAATATAATTTGTGGTTTAGATTTTAAACCATCAAGAAAATCAAAGCCATTAATGACAGGCATTTCTATATCAAGAAAAATTAAGTCGATATTATTTAATGAGATACAACTTTTTGCTTCTATTGCATTAGAAAAATCCCCGATTAAGTGCAAACCTGGGTGATTATTAACTAATTTTGCAATAATTGTCCTTTGTATAGAACTATCATCCACAACAACACAGTTTAGTTTCATAACATTTAAATTTAGAATAAATTCAGGATAGCAGTAGTAAATGTATAGTTTTTTTGGAAAAAAAACTAAAATAGACGTATAATTTTTGCATTATGACGAATAATAGAAAAAATGTGTTGTATATTTAAAAATAATGGTTACTTTTGCACCCAATTTTAACAAATAAATTTTTTATTTATGAATCATTATGAAACTGTTTTCATTTTAAATCCCGTTTTATCTGAGGTTCAGGTGAAGGAAACAGTAACGAAATTTGAAGAATTTCTTACTAGCAGAGGAGCTGAAATGGTATCAAAAGAGGATTGGGGTCTTAAAAAAATGGCTTACGAAATCCAAAACAAAAAAAGTGGTTTTTATCACTTATTTGAGTTCAAAGTATCAGGAGAAGTTCTGATTGCTTTTGAAACTGAATTTAGACGTGACGAAAGAGTTATGCGTTTCTTAACTGTAAGTTTAGATAAGCATGCTATTTCATGGGCGGAGAGAAGAAGAGCAAAATTAAAATCTACTAAAGCTTAATCATTATGTCTACAATAGAGCAATCTGCAAAAGGAAAAAAAGACGGAGATATCAGATATTTAACGCCTTTAAACATTGAAACTAACAAAACTAAAAAGTATTGCCGTTTCAAAAAATCAGGAATCAAATACATCGATTATAAAGATGCTGATTTCTTATTGAAATTCGTAAATGAGCAAGGAAAAATTCTTCCTCGTCGTTTAACGGGAACTTCATTAAAATACCAAAGAAAAGTTTCTGTAGCTGTAAAAAGAGCTCGTCACTTAGCTTTAATGCCATACGTGGCCGATTTATTAAAATAATTAAAAACTCTAGTCGCTGGTTTCTGTTCAGCAGAACCTAACTTCTAAAATATAAGGACAACAACATGGAACTTATTTTAAAACAAGACGTACAAAACTTAGGATTTAAAGATGATGTAGTATCTGTAAAGCCTGGTTACGGTCGTAACTATTTAATTCCTCAAGGTTTTGCTGCATTAGCAACTCCTTCTGCTAAAAAAGTTTTAGCTGAAAATCTAAAACAAAGAGCACATAAAGAAGCTAAAGTTGTTGCTGATGCTAAAGCATTAGCTGAAACTTTAAAAGCTCTTGAAATTAAACTTACTGCAAAAGCTGGTGGAGAGAAACTTTTTGGTTCTATCACAAACATCGACATTGCTGAAGCTTTAGAGAAATCAGGTAACGCTATTGATAGAAAATTCATTACTAGTGGTATCGTAAAACGTACAGGAAAATATACAGCTAGCATCCGTTTACACAGAGATGTTATTGTTGAATTACCATACGAGATTATTGCTGAAAAATAACATTTTGTTAACTTCTTGTTAATAAAATATAAAAACCACTCTTAGGAGTGGTTTTTTTTTGCCTAATTTTGAGGGAATTAACTCACTCAAAACCAGGAAAATGAAAAAACTATTTGCATTAATGTTATGTGTTTTGGCGTTCACAGCAGCTACAGGACAGACTACAACGTCGAGTATAAAAGGTATTGTAAAGAGTTCAGGTAATGAACTATTACCGGGAGCTGGTATCTTAGCAGTTCATACTCCAACTGGAACTAAATATTCTGCCGTTTCCAATGAAGATGGAAGGTTTAATATTTTAAATATGAGAATTGGCGGACCTTACAAGATTTTGGTAACGTTTGTTGGGTACCAAAGTCAGGAATATAATGACATATATCTGGATTTAGGAAAACCATTTAATATTGATGTACTTCTGGCTGACGAAAGTCAGACTCTTGAAGAAGTTAAAGTCACCTCAAAAGATAAAGTTTTTAAAAGCGGAAAAACCGGTGCAGAAACGACAATTGGAAGGAGAGAGCTAACAGCGCTGCCAACAATTTCAAGATCGGCGGAAGATTTTACCCGTTTAGAGCCAACCGCGAGCGGCGGATCTTTTGGCGGTAGAAATGATCAATATAACAATTACTCTTTAAACGGAGCAGTTTTTAATAATCCTTTCGGACTTGACGCTGCTACTCCCGGAGGACAAACAGGTGCTCAGCCAATTTCCTTAGATGCAATTGAACAGATTCAGGTTGCTACGGCTCCTTATGATGTAACATTGTCCGGTTTTACAGGAGCTTCTGTAAATGCGGTTACTAAATCGGGAACGAATGAAATTCACGGAACTGCTTATGCTTTTTACAGAAATCAGGATTTAACGGGAAGTAAAATTAAAGGAGAGAAAATATTTGTACCTTCATTAGAGCAGACTCAGGCTGGATTTAGTTTAGGAGCGCCAATTATTAAAGATAAATTGTTCATTTTTGGGAATTTTGAAATTGATAAACGAAGTGATTTGGGTTCTAATTTTGTAGCCAATAATAATGACGGCGTTACGGGAATTAATGAATCAAGAGTTTTAGAATCTGATTTAATTGCAGTTTCTGATGCTTTGGCAAAATTGGGTTATAATACTGGGGCTTATCAGGGATTTAAGCATGAATCAAATTCAAGTAAAGGAATTATAAAAGTAGATTGGAATATTAATGATAATCATAAATTAGCGGTTATTTATAATTTTCTAGATGCTTCAAAAGATAAACCTGCTCACCCGACAGCTTTAGGTTTTAGAGGGCCAAATGCTTCTATATTACAATTTCAAAATTCAGGATATCAAATCAATAATAAACTGAGTTCTTTTTTAGTAGAGCTGAATTCTAAATTCAGCGAATCGGTATCTAATAAACTGCAAGCAGGTTATACTCATTTTAATGATTACAGAGATCCTTTTTCTGTTCCGGCGCCTGTTATAAATATTCAGGATGGGGCAGGATCGAATTATATTATTGCGGGGCATGAGCCATTTTCTATAAATAATACCTTAGATCAAAAAGTAATTCAAATCACTGATAATCTAACTTATACAGTAGGTAAACATGCTTTTACCTTTGGAACTTCTTTTGAAAAATTCGCTTTTAAAAATTCTTTCAACTTAGCGGGTTATGATAATTTCGGAAACCCAAATGGTTATGCAGGAACATTCTTTACACCTTATTTCACAGTTCAGGATTTCTTGACTGATGCGGCAAAACCATATGCTACAAGTATTATTGCGCAAAATCTTCAGTATGCGCAAGATATCTATAATTCAAAAAGTAACTTTGATGTAGGCAGCGACGGCGGTTGGAAACTGGCCGAGTTAAACGTAGGGCAGTGGGCGCTTTATGCTCAGGATGATATTAGTGTAAGTGATGATTTTAAATTGTCTTTGGGTTTAAGAATTGATAAACCATTATACTTTAATACTGCAGATTTGATTCAAAAATATATAGATACTGATAACGGAGGAGCAGGAAGAGATAATAGTATAGATTATTATAATCCGCAAACAGGTCAGGCGGTAAAATTAATCTCGACGGATTTACCTAGCGATAGAATTTTATGGTCGCCTCGTATAGGTTTTAATTGGGATGTAAAAGGAAATGCGACTTCGCAGCTTAGAGGAGGATCTGGAATTTTTACAGGAAGAATCCCGTTTGTTTGGTTAGGAAATCAGGTAAGTGGTGCAGATGACAGCTTTTTTCAAATTATGGATCCGGATTATAAATGGCCACAAGTATGGAGAACTAGTTTAGGTTACGATCATAGATTTGAAAGCAATTATATTGTAACGCTGGATTTATCGCTTAATAAAGATATTAATGCGGTGCAAGTGCAGAACTGGGGATTAAAACCTCCAACGGGAGTATTGGCTGGTGTAGATAACAGGCCGATTTATGTGGCTGCAGATCATGGCGCGAATAACGCATATGTAATGACAAATTCTGATAAAGGAAGTGCTTTTAATGCTTCTGTTAAATTGCAGAAAACATTTGTAAACGGATTATATGCTAGTGTTGCTTATAATTATATGAAATCAAAAGATGTTAACTCTATTGAAGCAGAAATTACCGGAGATGCTTTTTCTTTTAATCCGGCTTTAGGAAATGTAAATAATGATGTGCTTTCGAATTCTAAATATGGCGATAACCATCGTTTTATTGGCGTAGCTTCAAAAAAATGGAAATACGGAAAGGATAAATGGGCGACTACAGTTTCTGCATTTTTTGAATATGCTCAGGGCGGACGTTTTAATTATACGTATGGAGGGGATATTAACGGAGACGGTTCTACTGTAAATGATTTGATTTATATTCCAACAACGGCAGAAATTGGTCAAATGACTTTTAGCGGGCCTGGTCAGGGCGAAGCTTTTGATAAATTTATTTCGCAGGATAAATATATGAAAGACAGAAGAGGGCAGTATGCTGAGCGTTATGGTGCTATATCGCCTTGGAGAGGACGTTGTGATATTAAGTTATTACAGGATTATAATTTTAAATATTCATCAGCATCTGAAAAAACAAACACGATTCAGTTTAGTATTGATATTTTGAATTTTGGAAATTTATTAAATTCTGATTGGGGCGTTGTTCAGGTACCAACTAGTGTTCAGCCTATTGGGGTGACTGTTGTTGGAAATACACCAACTTATACCTTTAATAATATGCAGACCAAAACATTTAGTTATGATGCCAGTTTAACCTCAAGATGGCAGGCTCAATTTGGTGTTAGATACATTTTTTAGTAATGACAAAAAAGTTATAAATTTGCCCTCGCATTTGCGAGGGCTTTTTTATGATTAAAAGTTCTTTTTAAAGCGTTTAAACAATAAATAATAGATGAAGTACGCAAGATTAACAAAAGAGCAGTTTGATGAATTGCATGCAGAATTTGCAAGTTTTTTAGCAACTCAGGCAATAGATAAAGCAGAGTGGGATTCTCTTAAAATAAATAAACCAGAAGTAGCAGAGCAGGAACTGGATGTTTTTTCAGATTTAATTTGGGAAGGTGTTTTGGGCAGGGCAGAATTTTTAGAGCATTTTTCAAAAAATCATATCTTTTTGTTTCATTGTTTTGATACTTATGTGCAATCAATAGTTTTGAAGTCATTAGTACCCGAAACCGATTTTTTGAGTAAAGAAGGTTTGCAATGGCTTAGTGATAATATGTTTACGGATAATATCGAAATGAAAGTGGGGAAAAAGGTCTTTACTGAGGATAGAAATTCTTCTATTTTTGAATTGATCACACAGGGCGCTTTTTTAAGTGACGGACAATTATTTACTCAAATTAATACAATTTTAAAATCTTAGGCCGTAATAAGTTCATTTTCAAAATATTATAAAAGGATAAGCAATTGTGTTAATTGTTTATCCTTTTTTTAATTTTTTAACTATTGTTTAGACTTTTGTGTTTTCTGATACCCGTATTTTTACGCGGTTTTGTAATAATAATTAAAATTTTAAGATTTTATTTAATTTCGGTAAATTTTAGACCATTACATACTTAAAATTGTTAAATATCAATCGATTGCGTAATTTTTATTGTAATTTTAAACTTACAAATATTAATTTTAACACAAAAACGTTAATATTTTTAAGCCTTGAAAAATGGGATGTTTATCTATTAAAAACTCCGTATTTT
>NZ_CAIJDE010000041.1 GCF_903819335.1 Flavobacterium panici
AATTCTTCGCTATACTGAGACTGCCATTTTGAAGGTGATGTCCTTGAATATCTTTCCATACTTTTACACTTTTGTGTAAACCTATTTTAGGACAAGACAATTTGTTTTTGATTTTCTTTGTGTTCACGAGCGGGACGCTCGCGCTAGCGGGGGGCGAAAAACAAACTTGAATTTACCAGAAAACTTGCAATAGCGCAAAAGCGCTGTTGTACGAAGTTTTCTTATTGTAATACCAAAGTAACTATCGAACCAATTGCACCGCCAATGATAGCAGCAATCATCGCCATAGTTAATTCAAGATTTTTTACTCTTCTGCTTTCGAAGAAACTTATTAAATTCGTAACCTGTCCAGTTGGGTAAGCATATTTTTCATTTAATTCCTTATCAATGAATTTTTTAAAAAACGTTTCCTCGAGATTAAAAGTATGATCGTATAAATGTTGGTTTATTTCCGCTTCAAAGATTGAGTTTGCTTCAAAAGTTGTGATTTTTGTGTATAGTTCTGAAATAATTTTAGGCTGTTCAAAAAACCGACTATACATTGCATCAAATCCTCTAAGTTTTTGAAATTTTAAAAGTTGCGATAGATTTTTTTGTATTGAACTCCATGCCCGAATTCCGCGGACGCGTAATTGAATTGAATTGTAAAAAAAACTAAGTTCATCAATAATTGAAAATTCTAATTGCTGAAAAGCTTCATCGCTATCTTTAAATTCGTCTTCATTATAATAAATAATTAAATCGCCATAACCTCTTTGAAGGACTTCTTCTGTTTGAAATTTTAAATCTTGAGTTTCAAATTTTTTTGGGCGTATATAACAATCTAAATGAAAAGGAGATGGACCTAAAAATTCAAAACTAATGTAGTCTGAATCTATTGTTTTTAAACATTTTTTTATGTATTCTCTAACTAATATTATGGATTGAGAAGGTTCACAAAACTTAGTTGGATTCAAACATTCAACTATTGTAACTGGGAGATAAAACCCTTCAATGATTCTAATTCTAAAATCTTCAGTTCCTATTCTGGAATTCTTTTTTTTTCGTTTACTTATTTCTTTTTGAGTTTTGTAGGGAATGTTTAAATGAAACTCAATTTCCGTTAAAATATCTGCTGGAAAAAATCCTTTTCCGTCATTTATTTTCGGTAGTTTTTTTGTTATATTCTTTTCGTAATGTTTAAAATGTTTGTGTGAATAAAGTTCAAGATTATTTAACCCAGGAATTTGTGTTAAAACATTTTCCAAGTTTTCAATATATTCTTCACTTGAGAATTTAGAAGGAATTGAAGTCTTAATTCCAAAATGAAAGCATCCAATTCCAAAATATTTTTCCTTCATGGGTAGTAGTTTAAAATTTCGCACAACTTGTTTATAGGCGAAACAAACTTTCTTATGTACACCTAAAATCGGATAGATAAGTGAAAGTTTGTTTCGTTTTCTTACTTTCAAATATATGTTTTTTTTCTTACTAGATTTTTAAACTTGATATAGAATAATTAGCTTTAAAAAATAATTCTAAAGAATACTTTAGACAGTGAAGATTGACTCAAAAAAACAAAACGACTGAAAAAAATCTCAGTCGTTTTAATAATGTATAATATATTAATTTGGTTACCCCAAGAAACTCTTCAACTCCTCATATGTCCCAATCTTAACACTAACTTTTTCCTCATTAATAACACTCTCAATTTGAGCAGGAATAGGAAGCGTAATTCCTAAAGCAGGTTCAACAACATCTAAGAATTTAATAGGATGCGCTGTTTCTAAGAAAATACCAATCGCATTAGGGTGTTTTTCTAGTTCTTTTTTCAAACCTAAATAACCAACAGCGCCGTGCGGTTCTGCGATATAACCATCTGTGTTATAAATTTTCTTTAGAGCTTCAAGAGTTTCTTCATCAGTATAACTATAAGAAGAGAAATCTTTTTCGAAAGCTTTTAAGTCATTATTGTACAATTCCTGAATTCTAATAAAGTTACTTGGGTTTCCAACGTCCATTGCGTTAGAGATTGTTGCTTTAGAAGGTTTTGGATCGTATTTTCCGTTTTCTAAGAATCTTGGTACCGTGTCGTTTACGTTTGTAGACGCTACAAAATGTTCAATTGGCAAACCTAATTTCTTAGCCATAATTCCGGCGCAGATATTCCCAAAGTTTCCGCTTGGACAAGAAAAGACTAAAGGTTTGTTTTGGCTTTTCAACGCTTTGTAAGCAAAGAAGAAATAAAACATTTGCGGTAACCAGCGCGCAATATTAATAGAGTTTGCAGAAGTCAGGTTTTTATGCGCCAAAGTTTCATCTAAAAACGCTTTTTTCACCATATCCTGACAATCATCAAAAACACCGTCAACTTCAAGTGCTTTAATGTTTTGCCCTAAAGTAGTCAATTGTTTTTCCTGAATATCGCTCACTTTTCCTGACGGATATAATATGACAACATCAACACCGTCAACGCCTAAAAATCCGCTGGCAACCGCTCCGCCCGTATCTCCGGATGTGGCTACTAAAACAGTGTTTTTAGCGTCTTTTTTATCTTTATTGAAATAGCCCAGACAACGTGACATAAAACGTGCTCCAACGTCTTTAAAAGCCATTGTAGGGCCGTGAAATAATTCTAACGAATAGATTCCGTTTTCGACTTTCACAACCGGAAAATCAAAAACTAAAGTATCAGCAATGATTTCTTTTAGTTTTTCTGCTGGTATTTCATCGCCAACAAATTGTTTTATGGCTTCAAAAGCGATTTCTTCATTACTTAAACTTTCGATTTTATCAAAAAATGACGGATCTAAAGGCGTAATGTTTTCTGGGAAATATAATCCTTTGTCAGTTGCTAATCCTTGTATAACAGCTTTTTGGAAAGAAACTTTTGGGGCATTATGGTTTAAACTGTAGTATTTCATTTCTAAATTTTAGATTTTAGATTTTAGATTTTAGATTGGAGGAAAATTCCAAATTTTAAATTCCAAATTCCAATAGTTTATGTTTTCAATTATAGGTTACTTTTGTCAGGCTGAGCGAAGTCGAAGCCCCGCAACGTATAGACATAATGTAAATCCTTAACGTTTGTCATTTCGACTGAAAGGAGAAATCTCCGCAAGTAACTCCGCAACGAGAGTCAAATCTTTGTCGAGCTTCTTGTGGAGATTTCTCCTTTCAGTCGAAATGACAAACTTTATGGCTATGTTTTGTGTCATACGTTGTCGACAAACTAGTGCGATTTGCTTCGCCTGTTCGCTATCGCTCGGGTCTCGTTCCTAGGAATGACAAACGTTGTGTCATCACTTTGCGTGGGCTTCGACTTCGCTCAGCCTGACAAAACTTTGTTTTAATTCTTTTACTTAATACATTTCACATTTTACAAAATCCTAACACCATCGGGATTGATTTTCGAAACGTGAATTTCATATGGTAAATTCATTTTTTCGTAAACGTCGCTCATGGCTTTTGCGATTTGGTCTGCGGTTTCTTTTCCTCTGCTTAAAGCAAAAATCGATGGACCTGAACCTGAAATTCCAGAACCTAAAGCACCGTTTTCAAGAGCGGTTTGTTTGATTAAATCAAATCCGGGAATCAAAACGCTTCTTAAAGGCTCAACGATTTCGTCATGAAGCGAACGTCCAATCAAATCGTAATCTTTTGTGTAAAGACCCGCTATAAGTCCGCCCACATTTCCCCATTGCATAATCGCACTTTTTAGGGAAACGGTTTGTTTTAATACCGAACGTGCATCAGAAGTTTTTAATTCAATTTGTGGGTGAACCACCGTTGCGAATAATTCTTCCGGGCTGTCAATTCTGATAATATCAAGCGGAGCGTAACTTCTTACCAAAGTAAATCCGCCTAAAAGGGCAGGAGCAACGTTGTCAGCATGTGCGTTTCCGCTGGCTAATTTCTCGCCCTGCATCGCAAACTGAACCAAATCTTTACGAGAATAAGGTCTTCCTAATAATTCATTAATCCCGAAAACCGCTCCGGCAGAACTTGCAGCACTGCTTCCAATTCCGCTTCCGGCTTTTATGTTTTTATAAATTTCGATTTCGAATCCAAAATCCAGTTCGTCTAAAGTTTCAAGCATTGCCAAAGCGGCAACTCCAGAAACGTTTTTTTCGGTTTCTAAAGGCAAATCGGCACCCATAATTTTAGTGATTCGAACTCCTTTTTGATCGACTTTTCGAACAATCATTTCATCGCCCGCATTGTCTAAGCAAAGTCCAAGTACGTCAAATCCGCATGAGAGGTTTGCGATAGTTGCCGGGCAAAATAGTTTTATTTCTTTCATTTCTGGTTGGTTTTGCCACGAAGGCATAAAGTCACAAAGTTTATTTTTATAGTTTCTGAGATGCTAAGTTTCTAAGATGCTAAGCATAAAAAAACTTAGAAACTTAGTGTCTTAGTGCCTTAGCGGCTATACATTCCCAATACGAATAACATCTGCAAAAATTCCTGATGCGGTAACAGCTGCTCCGGCTCCGGCTCCTTTGATCAATAAAGGTTGATCTATGTAGCGATCTGTGTAGAACAATACGATATTGTCTTTTCCTTCTAAATTGTAAAAAGGATGATCTTTTGGGATGAATTGCAGACCTACGCTTGCTTTTCCGTTTTCGAATTGCGCTACGTATTTCAATCTTGAATCTTTGGCCAAAGCTTCGTTGTAAATACCTTCAAAATGAGCAGCGTGTTTGATTAGCGAAGCAAAAAAGTCTTCGTTGTTTGTTGTTGCTAAACATTCTGCTGGTAAAAACGATTCGTTTGCAATGGCGTCAATATCCATTTCGTAACCGCTTTCGCGAATCAAAATCAGGATTTTACGCGCCACGTCGATTCCGCTTAAGTCGATTTTCGGATCTGGTTCTGTGAATCCCTGAACTCCGGCTTCTTTTACCACATCGTGGAAAGAATTGTTTTTATCGAAGTTGTTGAAAATAAAGTTCAAACTTCCAGATAAAACTGCCTGAATT
Organism: Flavobacterium panici; assembly: GCF_903819335.1. Taxonomy (GTDB): domain Bacteria; phylum Bacteroidota; class Bacteroidia; order Flavobacteriales; family Flavobacteriaceae; genus Flavobacterium; species Flavobacterium panici. The sequence goes on from NZ_CAIJDE010000041.1 coordinate 4,965, forward strand.
TTATGCACTTTATCGCCAGATGCAATAAGATTTTTTACAGTATCTATAATTGGTAATCCCGCACCAACATTTGTTTCAAATAAAAACGGAGCGTTGTACTGGCGAGATAAACTTTTTAGTTTTTTATAATTGTCGTATGCAGATGAACAGGCAATTTTGTTACAAGTTACAACGGCAATGCTTTCTTTTAAGAACTTCTCATACATTTCAGAAACGCCTGCATTTGCTGTAATATCAACAAAAATACTGTTACGTAAATTCAATTCTCTGGCACGTGCGATGAATTCTGTTGGAATGGCTGCTTCAGCTTTGTCTAAAGTCGATTTCCAGTCTTTTAATGAAATTCCGTCTTCATCAAAAAGCATTTTTCTTGAGTTTGACAAAGCAATTACGCGAACATTAATCTTTAAATTATCTTTTAAAAACTTTCTTTGATTGTGAATCTGTTCGATGAATTTTTCTCCCACATTTCCAACTCCCATCACAAATAAATTGAGCTGTTTTGTGTTTTCTTCAAAGAAGTTTTCGTGTAAAGTATTCAATGCTTTTTTAACGTCTCTTTCGTTAATTACAGTCGAGATATTTCTTTCAGATGCACCTTGCGCAATCGCACGAATGTTTACGTTGTTTTTTCCTAAAGTGCTGAACATTCTTCCGCTTAAACCTTGGTGATTTTTCATGTTTTCACCAACCAAAGCAATAATGCAAAGGTCTTTTTCTACATAACAAGGATCGATTTTGTTTTGTGCAATTTCGATTTCAAAAGCTCTGTTAATAGCTGCTTCGGCATTATCAGCATCCGAATTTAAAATTCCGATACAAATAGAATGTTCAGAAGAAGCCTGAGTAATAAAAATTACATTAATTTTTTCCTGAGACAATACTTCAAACAAACGTCTCGAAGAACCTGCAACTCCAATCATTCCGGGACCTTCAAGTGTTAAAAGCGAAATATTATCGATATGACTAATTCCTTTTACAACCGTGTCTTTAGATTGAACATGATCAGAAATTAAAGTTCCTACAGCTTCTGGCTCAAAAGTATTTTTGATAAGAATAGGAATGTTTTTTCTTAAAACCGGCTGAATTGTTGGCGGGTACAAAACTTTGGCACCAAAATGCGACAATTCCATCGCTTCCTGATACGAAATATTCGCAATTGGCTGTGCTTGTTTTACGATTTTTGGGTTTGCTGTAAACATTCCGTTTACATCAGTCCAGATTTCCAGTTGTTCTGCATCGATTGCTCCGGCAATGATTGCCGCAGTATAATCAGATCCGCCGCGGCCTAAAGTCGAAGTGATTCCGTCTAAAGTCTGTGCAATAAATCCTGGAAGAATATTGATTTTTGATTCATTCGAAGCAAAATATTCCTGAATCAATTGGTTTGAAATTTCGAAGTTTACGGCTGCTTTTCCAAAATCAGCATTTGTTTTAATTAACTCGCGGCTGTCTTTGTAAACCGCATCTTTTTCAATTTGCTGAAACGCCTGTGCGATTATATAAGACGAAAGTAATTCTCCAAAACTTAAAATAGTATCAGCAGTTCTTGGGGATAATTCGCCTAAAAGGAAACAGCCGTCTAATAAAGTTTCTAAGTGGTTTATGATTCTTTTTACGTGACTTAATAAACTGCTTTGCTCACTTACGGGAATAAGTTCTTTAAGTGTGTCAAGGTGTTTTTTCTCGATTTCGGCAACGATATCTCTAAAGCTTTCGTCGTTTGCGGCTGCTTTTGCGGCTGCTAATTGCAATAAATCAGTTACTTTACTAAGTGCAGAAACTACAACTACTAATTTATCCTGCTTCGCTTTCTGGTTAACAATTTCGAGAACGAGTTTTATATTTTGAGCATTGGCAACCGAAGTTCCGCCAAATTTTAATACTTTCATTTTGATATTTTTTAATAAGGTGCAAAGCTTTTAAGTAACAAAGGTTCAAAGGTTATCAACTGTGAACTGAAACTGAAAACTGTGACTATTTTTTTTTTTGTAAATGTTTTTTATGTATCCAATGCCTTTCTTCTTTTGCGAAAAAAGTATAGATAATCTGGATTATATGTAAAAATGTATACCCCTAAGGGGTAGTAGTTGTTGTAGTAGAAATTGTTGTAGCAGCAATTGCAACTCCTGTTTGAGTTGTCATTGTAGATTGATATTTTGTGCTGTTACTTTTCATTTTTGATTTTTCAAAAGTACAGATTTTTATACGAGTTAAAAATTTTGAAAGCCTTTTTACGAATATTTTAATAATTTAAATCCTTAGATTTCAATATTGAGCATTTGTTAAAATTAAAGATGTTAAGTTAGCGTTTTAATATATTTCTGATAATTTGAAACGGAAAAACAGATACTTCCCCGACGATATTTTTACTAAAAAAAGGAGCAAAAGACTGTGATAATCTACATTTTACTATTGTCAAATAAATAAAAGTAAAGATTGGGCTCTGTCGAAATTTTAATTATTGTGATAAAATGTTGCTTTTTAATATTGATTTGTTGAATTTTGACACCTTAAATTTAAAAATGTCATGAGAGATATTCATTATATAAGTACTGAAACTATAACGCTGGAAACTTTACAGGAAATTTTAGTAAATGACAAGGCACTTGAGTTATCTGAGGAAGCTAAAGTAAATGTTCAAAAATGCCGTGATTATTTAGATAAAAAAATGGCATCACTTACGACACCAATTTACGGAATCAATACTGGTTTTGGATCTTTATATAGTGTAAAAATCTCTAATGAGAATTTATCGAAACTTCAGGAAAACTTAGTAAAGTCTCATGCTTGCGGAACGGGTGAGGAAGTTCCGGCAGAAATTGTAAAAATGATGCTTTTGCTTAAAATCCAATCTTTAAGCTACGGACATTCTGGAGTTCAATTGATTACTTTAAGCCGTTTGGTTGATTTTTATAATAATAATATTTTACCGGTAATTTATACCCAGGGTTCACTTGGGGCTTCTGGAGATTTAGCGCCGCTGGCACATTTATCTTTACCTTTAATTGGAGAAGGAGAAGTTTATTTTGAAGGTAAAAAAGTGGCTTCTGCCGAAGTTTTAAAACATTTTAACTGGGAACCAATTGTTTTACAGTCAAAAGAAGGTTTGGCTTTGTTAAACGGAACACAGTTTATGAGTGCTTACGGAGCTCATATTTTAATTAAAGCATATAAATATTCGTATCTGGCAGATTTAATTGGAACTATTTCTTTAGAAGGTTTTGATGGAAGAATTGAGCCGTTCAATGAATTGATACATTATATACGTCCGCATAAAGGACAAATCGTAACGGCGCAGCGCATTACTGAATTTTTAGACGGAAGTGAAATTATCGCTCAGGAAAAGAAACATGTTCAGGATCCGTATTCTTTCCGTTGTATGCCACAGGTTCACGGTGCTTCAAAAGATGCAATTGATTACGTTCGAAAAGTATTTAAAACCGAAATAAATTCGGTTACTGATAATCCAAATATATTTATTGAAGCCGATCAGATTATTTCGGGAGGAAATTTCCACGGACAGCCTTTGGCTTTGGCTTTAGATTTTATGGCAATTGCTTTGGCAGAATTGGGAAGTATTTCTGAAAGAAGAACGTATCAGTTAATTTCCGGTTTACGTAACCTTCCGGCATTTTTAGTTGATAATCCGGGATTAAATTCTGGTTTCATGATTCCGCAATATACTGCAGCAAGTATTGCCAGTCAAAACAAGCAATTAGCGACTCCGGCTAGTGTTGACAGTATTGTTTCGAGCAACGGACAAGAAGATCATGTGAGCATGGGAGCAAACGGAGCGACGAAAGCCTTACGAGTTTTGGATAATTTAGTGCGTATTTTAGCGATTGAATTGCTGAATGCATCTCAGGCAGTTGCTTACAGAGAGCCTTTAAAAACAAGTGATTTCATCGAAATGTTCTTAAGTAGTTATAGAGAAGTTGTACCGTTGGTTAAGGAAGATAGAATCTTACATTATGATATTGAAAACACAGTTTCGTTCCTGGAGAGTTTCCAAATAGAAAACGATTTGTTAACAATGGCTTAACATTGTAAAATATTATTGAAGTAATTTTGCACTATCAAAAATATAAAAATGTCAATAAACAGTATTTTCCAATTTTTAGTGCCGAAAGACAAAAAATTCTTTCCACTTTTTGAAGAGGCTTCAAGCAATTTAATTGAATTAGCTTCTAATTTACACGAAGCGGTAAACCTTCCATTGAAAGAAAGAGAAATTCTTTTTCAAAAGATTGACGAATTAGAACAAAGAGGAGAGGACATTACACGTCAGACCAACTTGGAATTAAGCAGAAACTTTATCACTCCATTTGACAGAGAGGATATCCATACATTAATTACTTCTATTGATAACGTTGCTGATTACCTTCATGGTGCAGCAAGCCGTATGAGATTGTATCAGGTTGATAAGATTACAAAATCTATCAGAAAGATGACAGAAATTAACCTTGAGGCTTGTCAAAACATTGACAGTGCTGTAAAAGAGTTAAGAAATTTAAAGAATTTTAAAATCATTAAAGATGCTTGTGCCAGAATTAATAAACTGGAAAACAAATCTGATAATGTATATAACAAAGCAGTTTTTGAAATTTTTGAAAACGAAACAGACGCTAAAAATATCATTAAATATAAAGAGGTGTTATCTGTTTTAGAATCAGCAACAGACAAATGTAAGAGTGTTGCGAACATACTAGAATCTATTTCTGTAAAACATTCTTAATTCAATCTTTCATTCTGAAGTTATAATTTTATGACGCTACTTATATTAATTATAGTATTAGCCTTAATTTTTGATTACATCAATGGTTTTCATGATGCGGCAAATGCTATAGCGACTGTTGTTGCTACAAAGGTTTTAACGCCTTTTCAGGCCGTTCTTTGGGCAGCATTTTTTAACTTTTTAGCTTATTGGGTTTTCGGATTTGGTGTTGCAGATACTGTTGCAAAAACAGCGCACACAATGGAAATTAACCTGGTTGTAATTCTTGCCGGGGTTATTGCGGCAATTTGCTGGAATTTATTGACTTGGTGGTTAGGGATTCCTTCAAGTTCTTCTCATACATTAATTGGAGGTTTTGCAGGAGCAGCGGTTGCGCACGCTATTGCAGTTCATGGTTTTTCTGGTTATGTTGGAGAGGATGGAACAACACATTATTGGTATCAAATTGTAAGCTGGTATAAGGCCGGAAAAGATGGCGGAATGCCTTCTGGAGTTCTTATTATTATTGCTTTTATTGTTTTAGCACCTTTATTAGGAGCTTTGGCATCGTATTTAATTTCAATTTGGTTATTAAATGCTTCTCGTAAAAGTATTTGGCCTAAAGTATTTACTGTAGCTTTAATGCTCGGAACTATTTGGTTTGTATACGCTCAAATGGTTTCTTACGATGAAATTTTAGAGCATGGAAAACCTCGTTTTGATTCTCATTTTTGGAGTATAGCTTTTGATCCTCATAATATTAAATGGTTTTTAGTAGCCTTTATTATTTTAACTGTAAGTGCATTTTGTTTGATATTTAGCAGTTTGAATCTTCATCAGGCTGATGCTGCTTTGAAAAAAATGCAGTTATTATCTTCTGCGGCTTTCAGTTTAGGTCACGGAGGAAATGATTCTCAAAAAGTAATGGGTATTATCGCTGCAGCTGTAGCGGTTTATATCAATACAAATCCTGGAGTTCATATGGATTCATGGTTAAATGTTGTACTGCCAAATGATGACACAGGAATAAAAGGAGTAATGCCGGGATGGATTCCGTTAGCTTGTTATTCTGCAATTGCAGCGGGAACTTTAAGTGGTGGATGGAAAATTGTAAAAACAATGGGATCTAAAATCACAAAAGTAAGTTCATTTGAAGGAGTTGCTGCTGAAACTGCCGGAGCCTTAACGCTTTATTTTACAGAGCATTTAAAAATTCCGGTAAGTACAACACATACTATTACAGGATCTATTATTGGTGTTGGATTAACAAAACGTGTTTCTGCAGTTCGCTGGGGAGTTACCGTAAGTTTAGTTTGGGCTTGGATTCTAACTATTCCAATTTCAGCAATATTAGCAGGTTTGGTTTATTTTATACTAAGTTTGTTTATTTCGTAAAATGATTGAACTAAAATGTGAGATGTAAATCGCATTTTGTCTGCATAATTAAAAAGCCGATTTCTATTGAAATCGGCTTTTTTTTGTTATGATAATGTAAGTTGTTTTTAAGATTTAATGTATCTATATTTACTTGAAATAAATAAAGAAATAAGTTAATAATGGATGAATTAGATCAAATCAAACGTATTAGATATAAGTTAACCTTAGCGAAAAATACCGACAAAAAGTATGAAGTGTTTGGTGCCGGTAAACATAAATATATTTTAGGTGAAACTGTTAAGGAAGCGGAAATTTTAAAGTTTGAAAAAGATTATGACTTAGAGCTTCCAGAGGATTATAAAGCGTTTTTGCTTCATATTGGCAATGGTGGAGTTTCTTATGCAAATTCTGCAGCTGGGCCTTCTTATGGAATTTACCCTTTAGGAAAAAATGTAAACGAATTTATCTATGAAAATACGACAGCTTATTTAAAAGAAAATTGTAGAATTTATCCAAAAATGCCAAACGAATTCTGGGATAAGTTAATTCAAAAAATTGAAAATGATGATATTTCGGATGAAGAATTTGACATTGAATTAGGGGAGATATTTTCTGGAATATTGCCGCTTGGAAGCCAAGGCTGTACTTATTATCATGCACTTGTTTTAAATGGAGAATTTAAAGGAAGAGTTGTTAATATTGATATTGACAGACAAAAGCCATCTTTTGCTTTCGAGTTAAATTTTTTAGATTGGTATGAAAGATGGCTTGATGAAATTATACCAGAAAAATTAAAACTAAATATGCCGGATTTTTTTAGGTTTTCACTTGGAGGATTATCAAGTTATATTTTAGAAGTATATTTTTCAACAAATGAAAATGAAACGAAAATTGAATGCCTAAAGAGTCTTTTAAAGAAGCAAAATCTTGATTCAAAAACTATTGAGGTACTAGAAGAACAGTATAAATTACGTGTTGGTGAAATTCAAAGAATGATACTTCAGATACTTACGAAATTTGATTACGAAAAAGCACATTCTTATTTAATTGATTTATCAAGAGAGAACTTATTAGAGGTTTTTCAATTTGTGTTTTGGTATGCGAAAGATAAAAGTCCTGAGTGGCTAGCAATTATTGAAGCTAACGCTGAGAAAATAAATAATGAAGAAACTTTTAGATTTTGTACTTATTTATTAAAGCAAATGAATATAGATTATAGCTATTTTATAATCCCTTTTACTTTAAATAAAAGCGAAAATATAAGGGTTAGTGCTTATTATTCACTGGGAAAATTAAGCAATAAGATTGATTATTTAGATAATTTTATAGTAGGTTTAAGCGATAGTTCAAATACAGTTATTCGTTCCGCATTGCAAGCATTAAATGGTATATTGGATAGAAAACTTCTAGTTCATTATAAGATAATTGCAGAAAAATTCCCTAAAGAGCAAGATTATATTTTGTCAAATTTAAACTGCAATCTTGAATTATTTGGATTATCCACAACAACCATAAAAACTATTAATATTGATGAATATAAAATAATTAATATGAGTAATCGAAAATGGTTTGAGTTTTGGAAAAATTAAAAAGCCGATTTCAAATTGAAATCGGCTTTTTTTGTTTCGTTTAATTGTAAATGGAAATATGTCTGTAAATGGTGTTTTTATAATTTTTAGCAGTCATTTTTAAGATTCTGTAAATTGATATTTGCAGGATTATTAAACATGTAAACTCATTTTCTAAAGTATTGAAATAGATTGAAATGAGTTTTTAAAACTGCTAATCCCAATTGATACATATCTTTAAAAACAATAAGCTTTCACCACTTTTCTTATTGGTGTTTTTTTTGCTTTTCTCTTGTAAAGGCGACGATGATATAAGAAGAATTCGTTTAAAAGTAGATCAAAAGAAAGTGACCAGCAATCCAAATGAAGAATCGGATATAATTTCCTGTTTTATAAAAGAATCGGTCAGTAAATCTTTGAAAGGCATAAATACAGATAAATTAAAATATTATACAGTTGAAAGAAATGATACTATTTTAGTAATAGCTAAGGTTAGTGATATGATGGGGATTCAAAAATCTTCCCGGAAAAAAATGTTATTTGCTATAAATGACTGTCTTATTTCTTCTGAAAGATATTATATGAAAAAGATTTACATAGATGTAGAAGGAAACTTTAGTACACTATTGGTAAAAACACCTATGAGATATGATTTGGATGGGAGGTTTGCGGATGAGGATTTACTTTTATCATTTTATGGTAAATCAAAAATCCCTTTTAAAAAATAAGAAATAAAGTTTTTTGTTTCTCTTTAATTAAAATTCTGCAGGCTTTTATGATTGTGTTTACGTTTATAATGTGTTTGTTTTAATTTTTCCTGATCTTCAGAAATTATACTGATTGTTCCGTCAATTTCTAACATTGCAAGCTTTACATTTTTAAAAAATTCGATTCCATGTTCTCTCATGGCTTCCTTTAATTCTTCGTCAGAAATATCTAATTTACTTAAAGCTTTAAAATCGAGCTTTCCATCATGAATTAATACTTCGGGTTTGTCTAATAAAAGTTCGCCAAAAACCTTGTATTTGCGCGTCAATTTTTTAATTATAAAATTGATTATAAATAAAACTAATGCAGCAATTAAACCTCCTGAAAGACTTGTGTCTGGCCCAACCATTGCATTTTGAACGGAGTTACTAATTAGTAAAATCAGAATAATATCTGCTGTATTTAATTGTGAAAGTTCTTTTTTACCAAAAACGCGTAAGGCAATTGTCATAAAAAAGTAGACGGCAACGCTTCTTAATATGATATCTAAATAGGGAAAAAGCATGTTTTTTATTTTAAAGTTAAAAAAAAACTTTGTCAAAGTTTTAAAACTTTGACAAAGCTGCTAAATTATTTATGTGATATTAAGTTTAGATGAACTTAACCAAGTTTAAAATTCTTTTCAATTGCTTTAATCATTTCTCCGGCAATATCTTTATTTGTTGCACCTTCGATTCCTTCAAGACCCGGTGAAGAGTTTACCTCCAATAATAATGGCCCTTTTGAAGAACGAATAATATCCACACCAGCTACTTTTAAATCCATGGCTTTTGCGGCCTTAATCGCGATCTTTTTCTCTTCGGCAGTTACTTTTATTACAGATGCTGTTCCGCCAAGGTGAATATTTGCTCTAAATTCGCCCGGCATTGCTTCACGCTGAATCGCAGCAACCACCTTTCCGTCAATTACAAAACAGCGAATATCTTTTCCATTTGCTTCTTTGATGAATTCCTGAACTAAGATATTTGCATTTAAACTTTTAAAAGCATTGATAACACTTTCTGCGGCTTTTTTAGTTTCGGCTAAAACAACCCCTTTTCCCTGCGTTCCTTCTAATAACTTGACAATTAGAGGAGAACCTCCAACCATCTTAATTAAATCGTCTGTATCCAGCGGAGAATTGGCAAAACCAGTTGTTGGGATATCAATACCGCTGTTTAAAAGCAATTGCAGTGAATATAATTTATCTCTTGATTGTGTTATGGCTGTAGCGGAGTTTAAAACGAAAACCTTCAATGCTTCAAATTGACGTGTTAAAGCACAGCCGTAAAAAGTTATACTTGGTCTAATTCGTGGAATTATGGCATCAAATTGATTTAAGATTTTTCCGCCTCTGTAATGAATCTCCGGAGTTTTGGCATCGAGTTTCATGTAACATTCTTTGATGTTCAAAAAATGCATTTCATGACCGCGCATTTCGCCCGCTTCCATAATTCTTTTATTGCTGTATAATTCCGGATTACTGGCTAAAAGGCCAATTCGTAAACCAGAACTTGCTTTTTCTGAGTTTTGATATAATTCTTTTAAAGCCTCGCTTGTAGGCTGTCCAAGTAAGTATTTTTCTTCCGGATCAACCAATACACGTCCGCTCATGGCTTCGCGTCCTAAAAGCATACGGAAACCCATGGAATCACGATTGGTCAAAGTCATTTCGATTGGCCATTTTGAATCGCCAATTCTAATATTGGTCTGAATTACATAACGGTGTTCTCTAAAACCGCTAGAACTTTTTACAATTCTTTTATCGACAAGCGGAGCTTCGCAATGAATGATGGTTTTAATATTATTTTGGATTGGATTAATGTCAAACTTAACCCAATTAGCATCATTTTTTATAAAAGGAGCTATGTTGATAGCGTGCATTGCCGAAGTTTTGGCACCAGAATCGACACGAGCCTTAATTGTCGGGATTCCAAGTTCTGGAAATGCGCACCATTCTTCGCTGCCTAAAATGACTTTGTTTTGAAGCATACTTTGTTTTATTTATTATAGAATTTAAATTCAAAAATAGCTATTTGCTTTTACTAAAGATAGTAAATTATCCAAAAAAAACACCCGTTAAGTTATGAAAACGTAACGGGTGGATTATTTTTGTTATAAATTTTAAGTAATTTATTGATTTGTCGGCTCTTCGGCTTTGTGAATTTCTACCGAAAGTTCTTGCGAATCTTCTTTTAGATCCATCATGATTTCATCGCCTGAATGTATTTTCGAAGTAATGATTTCTTCTGCTAACAAATCTTCAACATATTTTTGAATTGCTCTTTTAAGCGGTCTTGCTCCAAATTGCTTGTCAAAACCTTTTTCGGCAATAAATGCTTTGGCTTTGTCTGTTAAGCTTAATTTGTAACCAAGTTCAGCAATACGTGAGTAAAGTTTTTTCAATTCGATTTCGATAATCAAATCGATATCTCCTTTTTCTAAACTGTTGAATACAATTACGTCGTCAATTCTGTTTAAGAATTCAGGAGCAAAGGTTTTTTTCAATGCATTTTCGATAATGCTTTTTGAGTTTTCATCGGCCTGAGCTACTTTTGCAGCAGTTCCGAATCCAACACCTTGTCCGAAGTCTTTCAACTGACGTGCTCCAACGTTAGATGTCATGATAATAATAGTGTTTTTAAAGTCAATTTTACGACCTAAACTATCTGTTAAATATCCGTCATCTAAAACTTGTAACATCATATTAAACACATCCGGATGCGCTTTTTCGATCTCGTCTAAAAGTACAACGCAATATGGTTTTCTACGAACTTTTTCAGTTAATTGACCACCTTCTTCGTAACCTACGTATCCCGGAGGCGCTCCAACTAAACGAGAAATTGCAAATTTTTCCATGTATTCGCTCATGTCAATACGAACTAACGCATCTTCAGAATCGAATAATTCTTTTGCTAAAACTTTTGCTAATTGTGTTTTACCAACTCCGGTCTGACCTAAGAAAATAAATGAACCAATTGGTTTATTAGGATCTTTAAGTCCGGCTCTGTTACGTTGAATAGAACGTGCAATTTTAAGAACAGCTTCATTTTGACCAATTACTTTATTCTGAATCAATTGAGGTAATTGTGCTAATTTGTTGCTTTCTGTCTGTGCAATTCTGTTAACAGGAATTCCGGTCATCATAGAAACAACATCGGCTACATTATCTTCTGTAACTTCAATTCTGTTGTTTTTAGAATCTTCTTCCCATTGTTCTTGTGCAACAGCCAGATCTTTTTCGATACGTTTTTCATCATCGCGAAGTTTGGCAGCTTCTTCATATTTTTGTTTCTTAACTACCATGTTTTTCATTTCGCGAACTTCTTCTAACTGACGTTCTAAATCCAAAATTTGTTTTGGAACATCAATATTAGTAATGTGAACACGAGATCCGGCTTCGTCCATAGCATCAATAGCTTTGTCCGGTAAGAAACGCTCAGACATATATCTGTTTGTTAATTTAACACAAGCTTCAATTGCTTCCTGTGTATAAGTAACATTGTGGTGGTCTTCGTATTTGTCTTTTACGTTGTTCAAAATCGCGATTGTTTCTTCAACAGAAGTTGGTTCAACAATTACTTTTTGGAAACGTCTTTCTAAAGCACCATCTTTTTCAATATATTGTCTGTACTCATCAAGAGTTGTAGCACCAATACATTGTATTTCACCTCTTGCTAATGCAGGTTTGAACATGTTTGAAGCATCAAGTGAACCAGTTGCTCCTCCAGCTCCTACAATAGTGTGGATTTCGTCAATAAAAAGAATAATGTCATCGTTTTTCTCCAGCTCGTTCATTACGGCTTTCATTCTTTCTTCAAACTGGCCTCTGTATTTTGTTCCGGCAACTAAACTTGCCAAATCCAATGTTACAACACGTTTGTGAAAAAGAATACGGGATACTTTCTTCTGGATAATACGTAAAGCAAGTCCTTCTGCAATAGCAGATTTACCAACTCCGGGCTCTCCAATAAGAAGCGGATTGTTCTTTTTTCTTCGGCTTAAAATTTGTGAGACACGTTCAATTTCTTTTTCGCGTCCTACAACAGGATCTAGTTTTCCTTCTTCAGCCATTTCTGTTAAATCTCTCCCAAAATTATCTAAAACAGGTGTTTTAGATTTTTTGTTTGACTTATTGGCTGGATTATTAAAACTACTTTCCTTTAGACTGTCATCTTGTCCTGAATCGTCATTGTACGATTCGTTTCTTGGCAAGTTTTCTAAGAATTCTTCTTCGTTTGGCGTCATGTTTAAATATTGTTCTTTAGCTATGTCATAATCTATTTTTAGCTTATTCAACAGCTTGGTTGTTGGATCGTTTTCGTTTCGTAAGATGCATAAAAGCAAGTGAGCTGTGCTAATCGACGAACTTTGAAATACTTTAGCTTCAAGAAAAGTGGTCTTCAATGCCCTTTCGGCCTGTCGGGTCAGATGAAGGTTTTTCTTTTCGGCATTTATCTCAACGCTCTGGTTGGCTGGACTCAGTATTTCTACCTTCCTGCGTAAATGGTCTAGATCGACTGCTAGGTTATTAAGTATATGAATAGCTTTTCCGTTACCATCTCTTAAAATGCCCAGCATTAGATGCTCAGTACCAATAAAGTCGTGTCCTAAACGAAGGGCTTCTTCCTTACTGTATGTAATAACATCTTTTACTCTTGGTGAAAAATTATCATCCATAATATATAATTGGTATTGTAAATTTAATGAATTACAGTTTGAAAAACAAAAACCATACCCATCGAGAACTACTGTCAGCTAATTGACAAAAAAAATAACAATAAAAGCGTTAAAAAACGCTTAATTTATTAACTAAAACCTAAAATAAAGTTGTTAATAAATCATTTAAATAAGTGTAAGGAAATAGCTGAAAAAATTTTAAAAAAACGTATCTTGGCACGCTTTGAAACTAATGTAATTATTAAAACATAACAACTTATGTCTGAAGGAGAAAAGTTAATTCCTATTAACATTGAAGATGAAATGAAATCAGCTTACATCGATTATTCGATGTCAGTAATTGTATCGAGAGCACTTCCTGATGTTAGAGATGGCTTGAAACCAGTGCATCGAAGAGTTCTTTACGGAATGTATGATTTAGGTGTAACTTCAAGATCTGCCCACAAAAAATCTGCGAGAATTGTAGGGGAGGTTTTAGGTAAGTATCACCCACACGGTGATACCTCTGTTTATGATGCAATGGTTCGTATGGCTCAGGAATGGAGTATGCGATATTTATTAGTTGACGGTCAGGGTAACTTTGGTTCTGTTGATGGTGACAGTCCGGCAGCAATGCGTTATACTGAGGCGAGAATGCGTAAAATATCTGAAGATATTATGGCAGACATCGAAAAAGAAACAGTTGACTTTCAATTAAACTTTGACGATACTTTATATGAGCCAAAAGTAATGCCTACAAGAGTTCCTACCTTATTAGTAAATGGAGCAACAGGTATTGCAGTAGGTATGGCGACTAATATGCCGCCGCACAATTTAACAGAAGTTATTAACGGTACATTAGCGTACCTTGATAATAATGATATCGAAGTTGACGAATTAATGACACATATTAAAGCTCCGGATTTTCCAACCGGTGGTGTAATATATGGTTATGAAGGCGTTCGCGAAGCTTTTAAAACTGGTAGAGGACGTATTGTTATGCGTGCCAAAGTTGGTTTTGAAGAAGTTGATGGAAGAGAATGTATTATTGTTACCGAAATTCCATATCAGGTTAACAAAGCCGAGATGATCAAACGTACGGCTGATTTAGTTAATGATAAAAAAATTGAAGGTATTGCAAATATTCGTGACGAGTCTGATAGAAACGGTATGCGTATCGTTTATATCCTGAAACGTGATGCTACACCAAACGTAGTATTAAATACCTTATATAAATTCACATCATTACAATCTTCTTTTAGTGTAAATAATATTGCACTTGTAAAAGGACGTCCTCAAATGTTGAATCTAAAAGATATGATTCACTACTTTATTGAGCACCGTCATGATGTTGTAGTTCGTAGAACTCAATTTGAATTACGTAAAGCTGAAGAAAGAGCACATATCTTAGAAGGATTAATTATTGCTTCTGATAATATTGATGAAGTAATTGCGATCATCAGAGGTTCTAAAAACACAGAAGAAGCGCGTGAAAAATTAATTGAAAGATTCAGTTTGTCAGACATTCAGGCCCGAGCTATTGTTGAGATGCGTTTACGTCAGTTAACAGGTCTGGAGCAAGATAAATTAAGAGCTGAGTTTGAGGAATTAATGAAATTAATCGAGCACTTAAAAGCTTTATTAGCAGATGTTAATTTAAGAACTAACTTAATTAAGGAAGAACTTGAAGAAATTCGTGAGAAATACGGAGACGAACGTCGTTCTACTATTGAATATTCTGGTGGAGATGTAAGTATCGAAGATTTGATTGCTGATGAAAATGTGGTTATTACAATTTCGCATGCAGGTTATATCAAACGTACCAACTTAACAGAATATAAAACTCAAAATAGAGGCGGAGTTGGTCAAAAAAGCGCAGGAACAAGAGATCAGGATTTCCTTGAACATATGTTCGTTGCAACCAACCACCAATATATGATGTTCTTTACCCAAAAAGGAAAATGTTTCTGGATGCGTGTTTACGAAATTCCGGAAGGAAGTAAAACCGCTAAAGGTAGAGCAATTCAAAACTTAGTGAATATTGAAAGCGACGATAAAGTAAAAGCTTTCATTTGTACACAAGACTTAAAAGACAAAGATTATATCAATACGCATAACCTTGTAATGGTTACGAAACAAGGACAGGTTAAGAAAACTTCTTTAGAGAAATATTCTAAGCCTCGTGTAAATGGAGTTGCCGCTATTACAATTAAGGAAGGTGATGAATTACTTGAAGCTAAATTAACTGACGGTGAAAGCCAAATTATCCTGGCAGTTAAGTCTGGTAAATTGGTTCGTTTTGAAGAAACCAAAACACGTCCGATGGGAAGAACAGCTTCCGGAGTTCGTGGAATTTCTTTAAAAGATGATACTGATGAAGTAATTGGTATGGTTACTGTAGCTAAAAATGATGTTGCTGATTCTCAAATATTAGTGGTAACTGAAAACGGATACGGAAAACGTACCAAATTAGTTGACGACGATGGAGAAGATGTGTACAGAATTACAAACCGTGGAGGTAAAGGGGTGAAAACGCTAAATATCACGGAGAAAACAGGAAAATTAATTTCGATTAATGCCGTTACAGATTCTGATGATTTAATGATCATCAACAAGTCCGGATTAACAATTAGAATGGCAATTGAGGATTTACGTGTTATGGGACGTGCTACTCAAGGTGTTAGATTGATTAACCTAAAAGGAAAAGATTCTATCGCTGCTGTTACAAAAGTTATGAAAGATGATGTAGAAGAAGTTATTGTAGATGAAGATGGTAATGTTGTCGAATCTGCAATTGAAAGAGTTAAGCCGGATCTGGATGAAGTTCTTGAAGATGATGGAACTGCTGACGACGACGACGATGACGCTGATGATGTAGTGGAAGACGACGATGACTCTGAAGAAGAAGAATCGGAAGAATAAAAAGTAAAACCACAAGAAAATTAAATTAAATATACAAATTGAACATTATGAAAAGTAAATATGTTATACTAGCGTCAGCATTACTGATTTCTGTAGCTACATTTGCTCAAAAAGATCAGATTAAAAATGCTGAAAAAGCATTGAAAAGCGGTGATGCACAAGGAGCACTTGCGCAGCTAAAAGATGCTGAAAACTCTATAGTAAATGCAAAAGATACGGAGCAGGCTCAATATTATTTTGTACAAGGAAATGCTTATTTAGACCTTGCAACTAAAAAAGTTGAAGAAAGTAAAAACTTAACTGCAGCGGCTGACAGCTACAAAAAATTAATTGATGTTGAAAATACTTCTGGAAAACAGAAATATTCAACTCAGGCAGCAGCTTCGATTACAAATATCAAAGGTTTGTTGATTAACTCAGCGATTGCAGATACTCAGGCAAACAAACATTCTGACGGTGCTAAAAAATTATATGATGCTTACCAGTTAGATAAAAAAGATACTATCAATCTTTACTATGCAGCATCTACAGCAGTAAACGCACAGGATTTTGATACAGCGCTTCCTATGTATGAAGAGTTGAAAAAATTAAACTATTCTGGTAAAGGAACTTTATATTTAGCTACAAACAAAGCGAATAACAATGAAGATAACTTTGCTAATGCTAAAGAAAGAGATTTAGCTATAAAATTAGGAACTCACGAAAAACCTAAAACAGAAGCAATTCCTTCAAAAAGAGGAGAAATCTACAAAAACTTAGCATTGATTTTAGTTCAAAAAGGAAAAATCGAAGATGCTAAAAAAGCAATTGCTGACGCCAGAAAAACAAATCCGGATGACAGCTCTTTGATTCTTACAGAAGCTAACTTATACCTTGAAACAAAAGATTACGATCAGTATAAAAAATTAGTTGGAGAAGCATTACAAAAAGATCCAAACAATGCTGATTTAGTATTCAACTTAGGAGTATTAAGTGCAAATTCTAAGAATGAAGCTGACGCTGAGAAATACTATTTAAAAGCTATCGAAATCAATCCGAACTATACTAATGCATACCTTAACCTTGCTGCATTAAAATTAGAAGCTGAAAAACCAATCATTGACGAAATGAATAAATTGGGTACTTCTGCAAAAGATATGAAACGTTACGACGTTTTAAAAGCACAAAGAGAAGGCGTTTTTAAAGGTGTAATTCCTTACCTTAAAAAAGCAAATGAATTAGATCCTAAAAACGAAGATGTTGCAAAAACATTATTAGGAGTTTATAAAGCATTAGAAATGACTGCTGAAGCAAAAGCTTTAAAAGCAACAATGAACTAATATTAGTCATTTCATTATAAAAAAAAACCATCCTGTAAAACGGGATGGTTTTTTTTTATGCCCAGAAAATAACTTAACTCACCAGTGTTGCTGATAAAGTTATAGTTGTATTTAAAAGTTTTGAAATCGGGCAGATTTCTTTTGCTTTAGCTGCCGTTTTTTCAAACTCTTCCGCAGATATTGATGGCACTTTTCCTTTTAAATCTAAATGAATTAAAGTTATCGTTCCGTCTTCAAAAGTTACTGTAGCTTCTGTAGATAAATCATCTGCAGTGAAACCGCCTTCGTTAAGTAAAAAGCTTAACTGCATTGTAAAACAGCCAGAATGCGCCGCTGCGACTAATTCTTCAGGGTTTGTTCCAACTCCGTCTGCAAATCTTGTTTTAAAAGACAATTGTGCGTTATCTAACGTTGTACTTTGTGTACTTATAGTTCCTTTTCCTTCCATGCCGGTTCCTTGCCAGTTAGCATTTGCTTTTCTTGTAAATTTCATGTTCTTCTTATTTAAAAATTAGTATTAAATGTTATTTGTTTGATTGACAGTAATAGTGGTAACTCAAATATAATCAATATTTTGCAGAATAGTTTTACGAAATTTAATGAGAATGTTAAGTTTTAGGTTTTGTTGAAAGTTGAATTGTGGAGTTTTAACGCAAAGAACGTAAAGGTTTACGCAAAGTTCGCAAAGTTTTTTGTTGAAAATTGGATTGGGATTTTAACGCAAAGAACGCTAAGGATTTGCGCAAAGTTTATAAAGTTTTTTGTTTTTATACTAGTATGCAAAGTTCGCAAAGCTTTGTCTTGACAACAGCTTTGTGAACTTATGTTTTTAAACATTTCTTAATAAAAATCTTTGCGGTCTTTGCGTTAAAAAAAATAACGCTAAGGAGGTTGCGCAAAGTTTGCAAAGTTTTTTGTTTTTATACTAGTATACAAAGTTCGCAAAGTTTTGTCTTGACAACGGCTTTGCGAACTTATGTTTTTAAACATTCCTTAATAAAAAAAATCTTTGCGGTCTTTGCGTTAAAAAATGAGCGCAAAAATTGAACGCAAAAAAAAGGTGCAATGAATTTCATTACACCTTTATATTAAATGGTTTCGACTTCGCTCAACTGATAATTATTCTGGCTGATTTAAGTTTCTTAATTGTTTCAGTTTGTCTTTCCATACTTCAAGGCTTTCTTTGTGAATAGCAATGTTCTTACGTACTTCTGTAACAATTGAATTCTCTTTTTTAGCGTTTTTAGTATTGGTAAAGAACTGGATGTTATTTTCTAACTGGAAAATTTCATTTTGAACTTCTTCAATTTTACGCATAATGAAAATCTTTTCATTGTCTAATTTTCTTGTGTCGTTACTATCTGATAACGAATCGATTCTATTAGAGAAACGCATCATTTCAGATTCTTTTTTGCTTAAACTTAGTTTTTCAAAAAGAGCATCTAAAATTTTATTGAATTTCCCTTCAATATGACGTCTTGAAAAAGGTACTTTTCCGTAACCTTTCCAAATTTCAATATGTTGTTTTATAGCATCAAGATCTGTTTTGTGATCACCAGTTAACTGGTAAGCTCTCAAAATATCCAAATAAGCTTTTTTGTTGTCAAATGCAGCAACCTCATCAGCATTTTCTTCTGATTTGTGTTCTTTTAATTTATCAAAATAATGGTTGCATGCATCTTTAAATTCTTTCCAGATTTTATCTGAATATTTCTTAGGAACATGACCAATCTGTTTCCATTCTTCCTGAATTTGTTTCATGATTGGAGTAGTAGAACCAAAATCTGTGCTTTCCTGCAATTCTTTGGCTTTAGCTACAAGAGCCATCTTTTTGTTTAAATTATCGTTTTGATCTTTTTTGATGTCTTTATAAAACGAATTTTTAAAGGCATTGAAATTTCTAACAGCTGTTTTAAACGCGGCCCAGGTTTCCTCATTTACTTCAGAAGGAACTTTCCCGGCAGCGAAAAACTCATTTCTTAAAGCTTCTACTTTTTGAATCTGAACAAGCCATTGCGAATGCGAGTTTACTTTCTCTGTTCCTAAAACCTCGATTTTAGAAATAATTTCTTTTTTAGCTTCAAGATTTTGCTGTTCGTTTGCTCTTTGGCTTTCGAATAAAACTTCTCTTTTATCGTGAATTTTTTTCGTCAGTTCGCTAAATTTATTCCAGATAGAATCACGGTGTTCTTTAGAAACAGGACCGATATCTTCTTTCCAAAGTCGGTGTAAATCCTGCAATTCACGAAACGCTTTACTTATGTCGGCTTCATTTACAAGCTCTTCAACTCTTGCAATGATTTTTTGTTTTTGCTCTAAATTGTGTTTAAAATCTAAATCACGTGCTTCACGATCTAAATGCAGATAATCATAAAAATTTTCTACATGAAAGTGGTAATTGTTCCAAACGTGATTGTATTTGTCTTTTGGAATTGCTCCGGCATTTTTCCATCTTTCTCTCAAATCATTAAAATGCTTAAGAGTGTCTTTTATATTGGCCTGCGGATTTATAAGTTCTTTTAATTCCTCAACTATGGCAAGTCTGTTTTCTAAATTAGATTTTAGATTAGTTTGTAAATGTTTAAAGTGAGCATTTCTTTTCTCTCTAAAAATATTATAATATTCATCAAACTTAGATTTTAAAGGAGAATGATATTCAAATTCTTCATTTGGATCTTCTTTTGAAGCATTAAATTCTTCTCTTTTTTCTTCTATAAGATGGTTGTATTGCAGTAAAAATGATTTTTTGATTTCCTCAATATGATCTTTTACAGACATTGTTTTGTCTATATTAACCAATTTTTTAAGCTCGTCTACCAGTGCATCCAAAGAAAAAGTATCATAATCCTTCATAGGAATATCATGACGCTCTTTTAGCGTTTCATCTTCACTTTCTTCGGCGTTTGAATTTGTTATGGCATCTAATGCACTTTGATGATCAGTTTCTTCAATTTCTGCCGTTTCGTCAACTTCATTTTCAGGGCTTGAAACAGGAGTATCAGTTACGGTTTCAGGTTCTGCAGCTTCAACTGTATCATCTTGTGTAGAATCACTAATATCGATTCCTAACTTTCCGTCTGCTTCTTGCAGGTTATCATTCTTTTCTTCTAACATTTTAAATGTATAAGGTTTTTACTTTAAACAGAGCGAAAGATAGTAAAGGTGTTTCTAACTACAAAATAAATCGTTTGTTTATGCTGTATTTTACGATGAAATTCTTATTCTTTACTATCATTTACACCTTTGATATGTTAATTTTTATAAATTGTTTGAAGGAAATAAAAATTTCAATTTCCCATTATTTTTAGAAGATTGAAGTTAAACTAATGATTTTAGACAGAAACTTTTGTCGATTTCTGATTAAAATAAAATCAGCATTCCAACTTCAATTCCCCAATTATAAGATTTATGATTTCCAAAACCAACGCTCGGATGAATATATGCCATATCATTTGCCGTTATTTTTCGGCCAAATTCTACAAAAGCATTATTTGGAAACCCTTTATTTGTGTTATTATATCTAAAAGCGGCATCGGCAGCAAACCAGTTTTTTCC
Organism: Flavobacterium panici; assembly: GCF_903819335.1. GTDB lineage: Bacteria > Bacteroidota > Bacteroidia > Flavobacteriales > Flavobacteriaceae > Flavobacterium > Flavobacterium panici. The sequence continues at coordinate 25,829 of NZ_CAIJDE010000041.1, forward strand.
AAAAATATACATAAAGTAATTTTCAAAAGAGGTTGTATTGATATCGCTTCTGTTGTCTGATCCTGCGAAACTAGATTGATTTTCTATAGAACTTATCCATAATAATTTATTCATTACCAGATATTTTCCATAGAAAACAGCAGGAGCAACAACCCATTTTCCTGATCCCAAAGCAGGATCGACGGCTGAATTTGATATGACCCGAGCGCGAAAAGCAACTCCGCCATTTTTATGTTCTAAGTAAGGAATATAGCTGATTCCGACACCTATATCTCCAATTCCGGTTTTGTTTATAGAAGAAGTATTAGTCGAAATTAATGGAAGATCGACTCTTAAATTCCAAGCCTTATTGGCAATGGGATGTAAAAATCGGAGCTGTGTTGTATTAAATGAACCGGAATCAGTATCCAGATATTCATTAAAAAGTAAAATCGTTTTTAGATAATAATGATATCGGGCTTCTGTATACACACTGCTTGCAGTCTCATTTGTGTTTTGAGATTCCTGTGCTGTAGAAGCAAGTGAAATAAAAAATAAAATGCAGAAGTAAAGTATTGATTTTTTCATAACTATCTACAAATGAGTAGACTAATTTACAAAAATTACTTTAATTTCCTACATTCCAAGTTTTTTTATTTGTTCCAGATTTTCCAGGCTTTCTCTGCCTGAAAAATAAGCATATCATATCCGTTTTTAATTACGGCACCTCTTTCTTTGGCATTTTTAAGAAATTGAGTTTCGGCAGGATTATAAATCAAATCGTATGCAATGTGTTTTTCTGTAAAAAACTCATATGGAAGATCAGGACAAGCTTCAATATTAGGACTTGTACCAACTGGCGTGCAATTGATTATAATTTGATAATTGTCAAAAGTAGTAGCATTAATCAAGTTGTAATCAATGATATTTTCTTTTGCTTCTCTTGAAACAAAAGTATAAAGAATACCAAGTTCATCAAGTGCATAAGCTACACCTTTTGAAGCACCGCCGGTACCAAGGATTAATGCCTTTTTATGATGCGGTTCTAATAAAGGTTTTAATGATTTTTTAAAGCCATAATAATCGGTGTTGTAACCTTTTAGTTTGCCGTTTTTGGTAAACTTAATAGTATTTACAGCACCAATTAAAGCTGCTTTTTTTGATAGTTTATCTAAAAAAGGAATTACCTGCTCTTTATAAGGAATCGTAACGTTTAAACCTTTCAAATCCGGATTGTTTTTTAATAATCCTGAAAAGTGGTTAATATCAGCAATGTCGAAGTTTTCGTAGCTGTTGCCGACGAAAATTTCATCATTAAATTTTTCTGTAAAATAACCTTTTGAAAATGAGTAACTAATATTACGGCCCAATAAGCCAAAACGCCTTTTTAAAATATCAATCATTATTATTTTCTGTGTTTTTCGATATAATTTCTAACTGTTTTTTTTGTCCAAACTACCGGAAATAAATCTTCGATAAGAATATAATTATCAAAGTTCAAACGCAATCCATTGCTTAAGTGGAATTTTGCCTTTGTATTGTCCTGAATCATAAAATACAATCCTGCCAAACGATATTCGATTTCGTTTTCTTCCGGAAAATATTCTGAAGCCTGAAGCAAGGTTTGAATAGCACTTTCAAATTCTCCTAAAAATTGAAGAATATCAACCCAATATAACCAGGTATCAAGAGCATAATCTCCAAATTCAACTGCTTTTCTGTATCCAAATTCAGCCTCTTCAAAAAAGTTCATTTGTTTGTTTATCGTTGCGTAACGTTTCCAGTACAAACGATTTTGATTATCGATTGCTAATGCTTTATTTACAAAAAATAATGCTTTTTGAAAATTCTTTTGGCGAACATGAAAATCTGTAATCGCAATCCAGCCTTTATCTAAAAGCGGATCTTCATGAACAGTCTGGTTGTAATATTGAAGCGCTTTTACAGCATTTCCTAATTTTTCATAACATTTACCAATACGCAATAAGGCATACGAAGTCGCATCGTCTAATTCAATAGTACGATTATAGCTTTCAATAGCTTCATTGTACTTTTTAAGACGTTCGTAAGCTTTGGCTTTTTCCATAAACGCACCTAAAAACTCATCGTCGATTAGGGTTGCATAATCAAAAGCACGAATAGCACTTTCATATTCTTTTACGCCATAATGCAGTCTTCCAAGCTGGTGCCATGCAATTTCGCTATATGGGTTTTTGTTGATGTAATCGTTCAGATAAACAATAGCTTCCTGATTTTGATCTAAAAATTCAAAACAGTAAACCACGTTATATAAGGCAGATTGATCTTCTAAATCTTCTTCAAGACATTTGATGAAGCTTTCTTTTGCCAGTTCAAGATTATCCATAAAAAGATATTCCATTCCAATCAAGTTGTACACGTCGGCGTAGTCATCAGTATATTGCAGGGCAATTTTAAGTAATTCTACCGCTTTCTCGTGTTGATCTCTTTTAGAACAAATATTTGCTTTTTGGATATAAATTTCCTCGTTGTTTGGTTCGATTGCATACAACTCGTTTAAAAGCTTCTCAGCTATTTCAAGTTTGTCTTCGTAAACCAGCATTTCTACTTGTACTAATTTTAAGCCTGTAGATTTTGGATGTTGGTCTAATGCAAGTTTTAAGGCCTTTTTTGCTAAATTAGCCTTGCCTATATCTAAATAATGAAGAATAATTTCTTCAAATTCTTCAGAATCAAAAAAGAGCACTTTGTTAGTTTTTAACATCGACTCAAATTTCGATAAGGATAGGTTATAATCTTCTTCTTCGTTGCTTAATTGCATACTTTGTTTTATTTGAAATTAGCCTGTTATAAATTTAGGCAACCATATAATTGATGTGGGGAAGGGAAATTAATTGTTTTGAACAATTTAATTAACAATGAATTTAGAATTTACGTCCCAAATGTAGTTATAATCTTCTGATCTTTAAAAGATTATTTAATTATTGCCCGCTTTTAATATTTCATCCATAACATTTAAAATTATGGAACATCCTTCTCTTATTTCTTCTTCAGAAATTGTAAGCGGCGGCGTTATCCGGATTGCACATCCTTCAAACAAAAGCCAAAACAGTATTAGCCCTTTGTCCTGGCAGTTTAAAATAACCTGATTGGTTATATCTGCCGTTTCAGTCATTGCTGCAAGCATTAATCCCTTTCCTCTAACTTCCTTTATCAAAGGATGTACCAAAAGCGATCTGAACAGTTTTTCCTTCTCTAATGCTTCCTGCATTAAATTTGTCTCAGTTAATTCCTGCAAAGTCGCTAAACAAGCTGACGCAATGACAGGATGACCTCCAAATGTGGTGATATGTCCAAGTTTAGGATTTTCGGTTAAAAGGTCCATTCTCTCTGCCGAAGCTGTAAAAGCACCAACAGGCATTCCGCCTCCCATACCTTTTCCCATTACGACAATATCTGGAATTACATCGTAGGTTTGAAAGCCAAAAAGTTTTCCTGTTCTTCCAAAACCCGGCTGAATTTCATCTACAATCATCAACGCTCCAACCTCGTCACAACGCTTACGGACTTTTTGCAGAAAGTTATTTTCCGGCTGAATAAATCCGGCACCGCCCTGAATTGTTTCTAAAAGAATGGCTGCGGTTCTGGTTGTTATTTTTTCTAAATCGGCTTCATTATTAAATGTAATGAAATCTACATCTGGAAGCAGCGGGCGAAAAGCTCGTTTGCGTTCTTCAAATCCCATAACACTCATAGAACCCATTGTGTTTCCGTGATAGGCGTTATGGCAAGAAATAAGCTGACTGCGTCCTGTTGTTCGTTTTGCTAGTTTTAAAGCGCCTTCGATTGCTTCTGTTCCTGAATTTACTAAATACGTTTTGTTTAGTGATTCCGGAAGGAGTGAGGCCATTAATTTGCAATACTGAACTGCCGGACTCTGCGAATATTCCCCGTAAACCATTACGTGTGAATATTTGTCTAACTGGTCTTTTATGGCCTGATTTACCCTCGGATGCTGATGACCAAGTGTACAAGCCGAAACTCCGGCAACAAAGTCTAAATATTTTTTATCGTTTGTATCGTATATGTATGATCCAATGGCGTGCGAAACTTCCATTCCTAAAGGATAAGGAGAAGTTTGTGCCTGGTATTTTATAAAATCTGGGTTCATTTTTTTTAAGATGCTAAGTTGCTGAGATGCTAAGATTCTTAGATTTTTATTTCAGGTTTAAAGTTTCAGGTTGCTGAAAACTGTGACTGAGACTAAAAACTGAAACTAATTTTTTAACGCAAAGATCGCAAAGATTTACGCAAAGTTTGTAAGGTTAAAATTAAGATTGCATTGTTAATGCAAAGATTTCAAAGCTAAGGCTGAAAATTAAAATGTGTTTAAGCTTCAGGCTTCTGAAAATTGAGACTGAAAACTGCAAATAATTTTACCACAAAGTCTGTAAACTGTAAACTGCGACTGAAAACTGAAAACTATTTAACTTTAGGTTTAGTCTCTGTTTTCACAGCTGGTTTTTTCTTGTCGTAATTCAAAGTCTCTTTCCTGACTTTCATAGGAACGTTTTTATCTTTTTCTTCCTGATCTTTTCCTTCCTTGACTAATTTGTCGTTCATTTCATTTTCTTCGGCAGTAAAAATGTCATCTTTCGATTTTATTCTTTCGTCACCGCGCCAGACAAAACCGCGCAGTTTACGGGCATTTTCAGGTAAATCTTCTTCGGGGAAAATATCTCCGTCAACACGATTAAAAAACGTAATCGTTTCTACGGCATTATTCTCCAGAATCAGGTTTATTTTACTGCTGACATTTTTATTAATTCCGATTAATTCATTGGCGTCATTCCGCATAAAATAGACGACTTCGGTATTTTTGACGACGTCAACATCGTGGAGTTTTCCTTCTTTAAACTTTCCAAATAAATTGAGTCCCTTGACCTGATTATATCCGGTTCCTAAAGTGTCCTTGGAGATGAGGAAGGTGTTATTAATAACTTTTAATGAATCTAATTTTTTGGTATTGTTATCGCCAATTAAATGCATTAAATCGCCTGTAATCTGACTGTCGCCGTTCCATAAAATCGGGCTTCCAATTAGTTTTGTTAAAGCGGTTTTAGAATTTGAATGTATCGAATCACATTTTCCGCTCATGTCGGTTTTATAAAAACGAACATTTTTAAACGCTCTCAAAATTCGTTCACCTTCTTTTCCGGTAACCATTAATCTTTGTCCGTGAATGTAAACTGAATCGTTTTCGACTAAATTAATAGCAACGGCTCTTTTGGTTACAAACATTGAATCTTTTAGTTTATAAATCTCTGCATAATGACCTTTTACAAGCCCTTTATTAATAGAATCCGTGATTTTTACATTTCGCGTTGCCGATGCAAATTCGGTGTTTCGATTATAAAATAAACTATCTCCTTCAATGAGTCGGTCATCGTATTTTATGTATGATTTCCGTAAAAAATGAGCGAGGTTTTTCTTGGTGTCGTAAAACCCTTTTTCGGTATAAATATAATTGGCTTTACTGGTAATTGTTGACGGACCAAGTAAATAAGTATGCCCTGAATTACTGTAATAATCCAAATGATTTGATTTTATAACATACTTCGGGTTCGTAATCGTAACTTCTGTCAAAAACTGAAATTTTTTCTCAGCGACAAAATACCTTCCGGATTTACTCACTAAAGTATTGTCTTTGTTCACGATAGTACCTTTTGTATTATAGAAAACTTCTTGGGTATTTCGGTCAAAATTAATAGTGTCTGTTTGCAGAGTTGCATCTGGCGAAGTCATTACAGCATCTCCAGTTGCAAAAGCTTTTTTCATATTTCCGTTATATTCGGCATATTTACTATTTAAAAACAAAGTATCACCTTGTACTAATTGTACATTTCCAAAGGCTTTTAAATAATTTTCTTTCTGAAAATAATACGCTTTATTACAGGTAAGCACTACTCCGTCATGGTTTACTTTTACGTTTCCGGTAAGCAAGACCGCATCAGGCGCTGTAGCCTGATCCACATCTAAATAATCAGAATGTTCTATGTTGATTTTTTTAGGTCCCTGCACTTTTTTTGGTGCTTGCGCAGAAATGATTTGAACACTTAATAAAAGCAGACAAGATATAAAAAAGAGTAATTTCTTCAAGTGATTAAATTTTTGTCAAATTTATAAAAAAGGATACAACCTTAGATTGTTATTAGCATTAATTTATATGTTTATTTTTAAGGTTCAAAGGTACAGAGAAACAAAGGTTCAAAGTTTTTCTGATTTTAAAACCTTTGTCACTTTGATCCTTTGTCACTTTGAACCTCATCTGAATTTATTAACAAAACCGTGAACTCTCACGTTGTAGTTAACGATTTCGTTACTGCAAAATGATAAATTGAAATGGCATTCTTCGGAGTTATGAAAAATAGACTAAATTTAGGAATTGGATTTAGATTTCTAATTTCGATAAACAGATACGTTTAGATTTAAAAAACTATGATAAAAAGTAAATTTATTGCTGCGGGAATGGCCGCGGCAATGTTGTTTTCGGGTTGTAAAACAAAAGATTTAAAAATGAGTGAAGTAAAAGAGGAAAATTCAAAAGATCATAAAATTGTTGTTTACCAGGTTTTTACCCGTTTATTCGGAAATAAAAACAAAACCAATAAACCGTGGGGAACTATTGAAGAAAACGGAGTTGGAAAGTTTAATGATTTTACAGATAAAGCGCTTCACGAAATAAAAGATTTAGGCGTAACTTATATTTGGTATACGGGTGTTCCGCATCACGCTTTGGTTCGCGATTATACGGCTTACGGAATCTCAAACGACGATCCTGAAGTGGTAAAAGGCCGTGCAGGTTCACCATATGCCGTGAAAGATTATTATAATGTAAATCCTGATTTGGCAGTAAATCCTGCCAATAGATTACAGGAATTTGAGGCTTTAATTGCTCGTACACATAAAGCAGGTTTAAAATTAATTATAGATATAGTTCCGAATCATATTGCGCGTAAATATGAAGGAAAAAATAATCCTGAAGGAGTAAGAGATTTTGGTGCCGATGATGATGTGAATGTTGAATACAAACGTGACAATAATTTCTACTATATTCCAAATATGCATTTTGAAATTCCCGATGGAGATATTCCGTTAAACGGAGAAAAAAATGCACTTGTTGATGGTGTCTTTGATGAAAATCCGGCAAAGTGGACAGGAAATGGTTCGCGTAAAGTAAAACCGGATCAAAATGACTGGTACGAAACAGTAAAAGTAAATTATGGTGTTCGTCCCGATGGTACAAAAGATTTTCCTGAACTTCCGGCTGGTTTTGATCAAAAATCGTATGCCGAACATTTTGCATTTTGGCAGGATAAAGACGTTCCCGATTCGTGGAAAAAATTTAAATCAATAGCTTTATACTGGACAGCAAAAGGTGTTGATGGTTTTCGTTATGATATGGCAGAAATGGTTCCATATGAATTTTGGAGCTACATGAACTCTGCAATTAAAATGAAAAATCCGAATGCTTTTTTATTGGCAGAAGTTTATAATCCAAATGAATACAGAAATTATATTCGTTTAGGAAAAATGGATTATTTGTATGATAAAGTAGAAACGTATGATAAACTGAAAGATGTTATTCGTGGAAAATCTTCTCCGGATGGATTATCGGATATTCAAAAAGGAATGGCAGATATTGAGCATCATATGCTTCATTTTTTAGATAATCATGATGAACAACGTTTAGCTTCTCCAGAATTTGCGGGAACGCCGGAGCGCGGAAAACCTTTAATGGTAGTTTCGACAACTTTAAGTACGTCGCCAACAATGGTTTATTTTGGACAGGAAGTAGGAGAGGCCGGAAATGAAAATGCAGGTTTTGGGACTCGTTCCAGAACTTCTATTTTCGATTATATCGGAGTTCCAAATCATCAAAAATGGATGAATGAAGGAAAATTTGACGGAGGACAATTGTCTGATTCTGAAAAGCAATTACGAGATTTTTACAAACGATTATTGAATTTCGCTATAAAAAGTCCGGCTTTAATGGGAAGCTTTCAGGAAATTCAATCAGTAAACCGTCAAAATAATGTTGGTTATGATGAATTGATTTATTCGTTTGTTCGCTGGTCTGAAAATCAAAAACTGATTATAATTGCTAATTTTTCTTCAGAAAAAACAAGTGAATTCGAATTAAAAATCCCATCAGATATTATTTCAAAATGGAATTTAAAAGATGGTTCTTATGTGCTTGTTAATAAATTATATTCTGAGAGTAAAACCTATTTTACTGTAAAAAATGGCGAAGGCTCGACAAGAGTTAAAATACAACCTTCAGAATCTTTTATTTATGAAGTGAAATAGTCGACAATTAAACTTGTCATATTTCTGAGTCCTGCAAGGTTTTCAAAACCTCGTAGGTATTAATTATTTAATAATCATACCTACAAGGTTTTGAAAACCTTGCAGGATAAAAACTAATTTTTATAAATAATAAAACTATTTGGTTTTAGAATTTTGCTTCCCATTAATACTTTGACATTCGCAGGCAGTGTTATTTCTTTTTTTATACCAAAATTAATTAGAACAGTAATTTTTTCATTTTCAAAAGATCTTGTAAATGAAATTTTATCTCCCTCAAGTTCCAGATTATCATAAATTCCATATTGCAAAACTTTTTCTTTATTACGTAAAGCGATCAATTTTTTATAGCTGTTAAGAATAGACTTTTTTTGAGGTTTTAAAGCATCAACATTTATTTCTTTATGATCGGGATTGATTTTAATCCAGCTTTTTTCTGTTGAAAATCCTGCAAACGCTTCTCTGTTCCATTGCATTGGGCTTCGGGATTTATCGCGATTGTGTTCGTTTGCTTCAAGAAGTGATTCTTTGTCGTTTTTGCCTTTTGCTATTGCCAATTGATAATGGGTTTTGCCTTGAATATCTACCATTTCGGATATGTTTTGTGCGATAATATTATGCATACCAATCTCTTCGCCATAGTAAATAAACGGAACTCCTTTTGCGGTAAGTATCAAAGCGGCAAGTGCAGTGGCTCTGTCTGTATTTCCGTCTGCCAGCCTGTCGATCATTCTGGGCATATCATGGCTTCCAAAAAACAAAGTGGGATAATTGCTCATGTTTTTTTCCATACTTTGTAATTCGTCAAAAATACGCTGAGTTGAAAATTCTTTGATACTTCCAAAATTGAAATTAAAAACAACATCCAGTAAATCCTGCGATTGATATTGTTTTAAAACCTCGATTTTATCGCTCCCAATTTCTCCCACAATAAATCGGTTATCATATTCATTTACGGTCGATTTTATAATTTTCATCGCGTTTTTTACGCCTTCCTGATCAATATCGTTTAGGTGTTCCTGCTGTCCGTTTTTCATCGGATTATCTTTTGTAATACCGTTAGTAGTGAGGAAGTTTATTACATCTAACCTGAAACCATCTACACCAGAATCAAGCCAGAAACGTAGTATTTTTTGAACCTCAGCAACAACTTTCGGGTTTGACCAGTTCAAGTCGGCCATTCTTTTATCAAACTTATGATAGTAATATTGATTGGTTGCGATGTCTTTTTCCCAAGCTGTTCCTCCAAAAAAAGATTCCCAATTATTCGGTTCGTCTTTCCAGATATAATAATCCCTATACGGATTGTCTTTTGATTTTCTCGATTCCTGAAACCATTTACAATCCGTAGAAGTATGATTTAAAACCATATCAATGATGACTTTTATTCCTCTTTTATGAGCTTCATTTAAAAAAATATCAAAATCTGCTTTAGTACCATATGTTGGATCTACTTCATAATAATTGGCAATATCATAACCGTTATCCACTTTTGGTGAAGTAAGAAAAGGCGTTAACCAAATGCCTTTTATACCTAATTCTTTTAGATAATCTAATTTTTGGGTCATTCCTTTAAAATCGCCATATCCATCTCCGTTGCTATCGGCATAACTCGGCATATAGATTTGATAAAAAACGGATTCTTTCCACCATTTTTTATCAGCTGTTTTTTGGGCTGTACTGATGTTTGAATAGAATATTAGAAGAAAAAAGGTGATACAATTTAATGTAGATTTCATGATATTTATTGTGATGAATTTATTCTCATTTTTGTCATTCCGAGGAACGAGGAATCGCACGAGAAACTCCGTAAAGAATGTCGCCAATCTTTGTCGATTCTCTTGTGCGATTCCTCGTTCCTCGGAATGACAAGATTGTGTGTCAAGCTAGATAGAAAATAGTTCTTATTTTTTGCCTTGCGATTTATAATCTACCACAATTCCATTAACTAACATTTTTGAGCCTTCATAACTTATTTTTCCATTAGAAGGAACTTGTACAATTACAGCGGCACTTAATGCATCCATTTTTATTTTTGCAGAAGCAGAAACATTTTTAGCTATAAAACTTCCCGAAACAGTATTATACAAATCTACTTTTACACCTTTTGCAGTCTTTAAGGTTACTGTTTTACTTACAGAATACGGATTATAATACAGATAAGAAGGATAGGCTTTATCGCTATAAAAATCGGTTGCTAATAAATTTAATTGTAATATTCCTGTAACATTGGTTTCACCAATAATACTTCCAAAAATACCAACGTGACCGCTGCCATAAACACTAAACTGAGATTCTTTTGGGTTTTCTCCGGGTACCCAAAGCGGACCATCGCCTTGTGCTACAGGACCTTTTAGGTTTTCATATTCTTTATAACTGGATTGCTTTATGATCCCTTCGTAACCAATAACACCTTTCGTAACTTGAGCTAATTCAGGTATTGTTTCATGTTCGTCCGGCATATATTGCGGATAGAAAAAACGAGAAGCGTTGGCTGCATTCAGCATCCATTTTCCTATTGCTGTGGCATAAGATTGATCGTATCTTACCATTGGTATAAGTGGCCAGGCAGCGTCATAAGTATTCATTAAAAAACCATATCCGCCGTGATCTACTGTGCTTCCAAAAACACCCGAAATATCAATTCCGTTCCAGTTTCCAACTAATGAACCCCAGCCTTCACGACAAATTGGTGTTCCGTCAAAAGTCCAGGCCAGCATTTTGTTTGTATCGTATTTTGCACCTTCTTCGGCATTAATTCTTGCTGCTAAATAAGCTCCAAAAGGCATTAAAACTTCATAAGTTGGATTTTTAGATTGCGATTCTAAAGCTGCTAATGCACTTTTAGCTCCTTTTAAGTATTTGGCATCACCAAATTTTTTATAAGCCATATATAAAACCCATGCATGTCCTGCCGCAGCATCTGGCTGGGCACAGATTTGGTTTGTCATAGGCTTCATTTTGTTGTAATCAAAGTAAGAGTATTCGTAGTTGCCGTTTAAAATTACATCGGCCTCATAAAATTTGTCTGCAATACTTCTGGCTATTTCTGTAAAACCGGGTTCATTAGGATATTTATCATAAATGGCATAAAACAGCAGGTTTGGATATACGTCATACCACCAATCACGGCCATAACCTCCGCCTAGTAAAGCAACTTCGGGGCAGGTATTATTCATCATAATATTCCAGTTGGTTTCTTTGTTGAAATAGTTTTTCAACATCGCAACATAATTTAGGTTTTGCGAGTTGTTTTTGTCTATTCCAACTAATGTGGCTCCAAGTGTCGCGCCCATTGTTGCCAGGGCTTCATGAAACATTCCTTTATTGTGATCCGGGCCTTGTCGTATATCTGCAACAGCAGTATACAATCCAACAACGGTCTGCGGGTAATTTTTCTTGCTGTCATCCATCCAGACCATTGGCCAAAATTTGCCTTTTGCATTAAAATCATAAACTGTTTTATCAAAATCTAAAGCCAGTTTTTTATAGTCAATAATTTTTAATGGTTGTGGTAAATCCGGCATTTGTGCCACACGGGGTATGTTTTGTTGTTTTACTTGTGCGGCTGCTGTTAAACTTAAAACTAACAGGCACGAAGTGCTTATTTTTATAAATGTATTCATTTTGTTCTTTTTAATTTAAAGAAGTCCTGCGGCTGTTTCTTCTAATACTTTAGCTTCTATTTCTTCATCTGGTGAAAGTTCAAGACCTTGTTTGATAATTTTTTTGCTGATGTAAATGGAGCATAACTGCAATAGTGCGATAATACCAATGGCATATCTTAAAGCAATATCTTCAGATACAACAAAATACAAGGTTAAGAAAGTTCCGGCGCCTAAAAGTCTTCCAAGGTATAAACCGGCTTCATGGTTTAGGATATAAGCGAATTCGCCTCTTTTTTCGATTCTGGAAACAATGTCAATTACTTTTAACTGAATAGGGAAGTAGGCTAAATCCATCAAAGGTTTTGCTATAAGTAATAATAATAAAAAGATTATTACGCCCATTTTGTTAAATAAGAAACCATTTAAAGAAGCACCTAAAGCAAATAGGATTAAGCCAACAGAAAATGTTTTAATCCTGTCTGATGGTTTAGAAAAACGGCCTATGAAATAAATAATAATTGCCGCTAAAACTGCCCCAATAGATTGTGCTTTTCCTAATGCGCCTTCTTCTCCCAATATTTTAAAAATAAGCATGGCAGGAGCAGTAACTAAAAATCCTTGTGCCAAACCTTTAAATGCAGCCAGCGACAATAATTTGTACCAAAGCGGATGAAATTTGAAAAATATATATTGCTTTTGAATGGGATTTATAAATTTACCTCTATAACAAACCATTGAAGCTATAATAGTAATTAAAAAAACAACAGCGGTAATAATTTCATAAGCTCGGTGTTTTTCGTCTTCACCTATTTTTGACTGAATAAACAAACCAATTGCTGCAGGTATTGCAATGGCAATTATGGTATAAATAAAAGTTTCTAATCCGTAATAATAATTTCGATTGTTGTCATTTGTTATAGACAAAGCCAGATAATCGCGATTTGACCAGTATAAGCCAAATGAAAGCCCCATGGTAATCCCGGCAACACCAATCCCGATTAAATCGAGTGTTTTTAAAGACATCATTATAATCATCGAAACGCCGCTGAGCATCATCCCGATTGAATATAATTTTTTGATATTGATATGTTTCAGCAAGAATCCATTTAATAAAAATGTAAGCGGAATCCCGGTATAAATTGCCAATTGATAGATAACTACTTTTGAGGTATCATTAGAGTTTCGCATAATGTAAGCGGCGACAAATATATCGATAACCGGCAGTACTAATGCATAGACTAAGTTGGTGAAAATAAGAATACGAAAATTATGAGTCTGACTTTTAAAATGATCAATTTCTGATATAAGTTTTTTAAACATTAGCTATTTTTTAAAAGTAAAAGGATTTCTTTAATCGAAAACTGAGCACCACATACAAATTCATCTGATGCACCGTAATACATGGTAAGAGTGTCTCCGTCAGGCTCTACAATGTGGCCGTTGGTGAATACTACGTTTCCAAAAAAACCGCTTAATTCATATTCTTCAGCAGGAACCATAATAGGATCTATTGTTCTTGCAATTACTTTTGTGGGATCTTCAAGATCCATTAAAAAAGCACCTAAACAATACATATGATTTTCATTGGCTCCATGATAAATTTCGAGCCATCCTTTTTCTGTTTTTATGGGAGCGGCTCCGGCACCAACCCTTTTACTGTCCCAGATTCCTTTTCTTGTTTTTATGATGCAGTGATGATTTCCCCAGTGAATACCATCAGGAGAAGAAGCAATCCAGATGTAATTACCGCCAATATCTACGCTGCTTGGGCGGTGTAAAGCGTAAAATAATCCGTTTATTTTTTCTTCAAAAATGGCACAGTCTTTATTGTGCGCGGGTAAAATCATACCGTGTTTGGTAAAGTTTTTCCAATCGGTTGTAGTACGCAAACCAACACCAACACCATTGTCTGATACAGAAGTGAAGGTTAGGTAATATGTTCCTTCAATCTGGGCGACGCGGCAGTCTTCTATTCCAAAAGTTTCGAGCATACCTTCGCCAACCAAATGCGGATAGTTTTCCGGTTCATAAAAATTATGTCCGTCTTCACTGCATAATAATCTAAGATGGGAAAGCGTGGTTAAATAATCAACTCCTTTATAATTGATAACGCGTGCATCTGTTGCAATAAGTTCAGGATCGTTTTTTTCTATTTCAATAATGTGAATTTCACCTGTTTGAGTCAGTATGGGAAACGAAATAACAGTATCCTTTTGTTTTGGTCTTTCGGCAACGCGCACTATCAGCCAGGTTTTATTATCATATTGAAATACGCCCGGATTTAATAAGCATGTAATTTCTAATCCTTCTCTGCTTGCAGGAATGTCTACAGGCGATAATAATGGGTTGTCTGCAAAACGTTTCGCTATATCTTTCATGATTTTTATTTTTTATCGTTTTTAATTACCTCCAGCTTTAGCTGGAGGTTGAAGAATTGATAATAAATTCGGCTTTAGCCAAAATAATTAAGTGTTTTGGCTAAAGCCTAGTTCTCATTCCCTTTTTGATCCCCAGCTAAAGCTGGAGGCAATTTAAAAGTTGGAAATAGATTTATCTTAATATCCAGGATTTTGCGTTAAAAGTCCTGCTGAGGCATCTACTTCTGCTTGCGGAATTGGATACAACATATGCTTGTCTAAGAAAACTTTTCCGTGAGCCGTCATTACTTCTTTTGCAATTCCCCATCTTTTTAAATCGGGCATTCTTTGATTTTCAAAACCTAATTCGGCTCTTCTTTCAGCAATCAGCCAAGTTTTTATAAGAGCTTTATCTCCAGAATTTGGTCTGTCTGGCAATGTTCCTGCGGGTGGAGGAGGACCAACTGAAGTTACCGGAATAGTTTTACTTGGGTCAGCTGGAAAAGCCGGATCCTGAACTCTAACCGTAACAGTTGTAACTGTATTTCTGGCTCTTGCTCTAATTTGGTTTATAATGTCAATCGCGCCTGAATAATTACCTGTTTCATTAAGTGCTTCTGCTTTCCAAAGTAAAACATCAGCATAACGAATAAAAACTTTATTGTTTGGAGCATCATCATCGCCTTTGTTTCCGCCGTCTGTAGTTCCTAAAAGTTTATTAACCCATTGTTCAGGAGCATTTACGGTATATAATTTTCTAGGGTCATTAGGCTCAAACGAAGCTAAAAAATCAGTACTTGGAGCAAAAAATCCCCATCCAAGAGGTGCACAAATTCCGTTACCTTTTCTCGGATCAGCTTGTTTAACATGATTATAAGAGAAAATAACTTCATTGTCTGCATATTCCTTGTTCATATTAAAGTTATCAAAATAATTCGCATCAAGGCTATAAAAACCTGTTGTTTCTAATTCTGATACTAAAGTATTTACAGCCGCCCAGTCTTTATTGTATAGCGCGGTTTTGGCCAAAAGTGCAATAACCGCTCCTTTTGAAACTCTCCATTTTTCTGTATTTGACGAATATTTTAAGTTTGGTAAAAGTCCTTTTGCTGTTTCTAAATCAGTCTTAATTTGGCTCCATACGGTTTCTTTTGGTGCTCTTACGGCTTTATCAAAAGCTTCCTGATATGTTTTTATGGGAGCCAGAATTAATGGTACATCGCCAAAATTAGTTACCAATGAAAAATAATAGTACGAACGTAAAAAATAAGCTTCGCCCAGTAATTGGTTTTTTCTTTGAGTAGAAATTCCGGTAAGCGATTCAATCTCCGGATTTAATAGAAAATTCAATGCAATATTAGTTCTTTTGATACCTTCATAATCGTATTTCCACAATCCGTTTGGACCACCGTTTGTCGAAGTAAAAGTGAAATTATTGATTTCATCCATCCAGGATTGATCACCATCTGGAGACCATTTTTTCTCCATGTCATCAGATGCGATATCATCTATAATAATATCATTTTGAAATACTAGACCTCCGTTCCAATCCCATTCAGCCAGCTGATTTAATCTGTTGGATAACATATCGTAAGAAGAAGTTACAGAGCTTTCTACAGAAGCTAATGTTGGTTTAGAATTGGCTTGTTCCTGAGTTTGCGCTCCGATAGGATCAGTAGTAAGTTCATCTTCGCAGCTTGTTAAGGCAAGCGCAATAAGGATTACTGTTATATATTTATATTTCATGATTCGATTATTAAATTTTAAATTTTAGACCTATTAATATTGTACTAGATTGAGGATAAGTACCCTGATCTATAAAAGAAGTCGATTCTGGATCTAAACCAGTATATTTCGTAAAAGTCAATAAGTTTTGTCCGGATACATACATTCTTAAATACGTATCGCCAATTATTTTAGGATTAAACGTATATCCAATTTCAAGATTTTTTAATCGCAGGTAAGAAGCATCTTCTACAAAAACACTTGAAACCTGACTTCCTCCGTTATCATTCAGTGTATTACGAGGAATTGTGTTACTTGTACCTTCGCCATTCCATGCGTTTAATACAGAAGTAGTAGAATTAAAAGGACGGCTGTCGTAATCTAAAATTTGTTTTAAGTCATTGTAACGATCCACACCTGAAACTCCTTGGAAAAGAAATGACATGTCAAATCTTTTATATGAAGCATTAAATGAAAATCCGTATGTTATTTTCGGGATTGAACTTCCTATAAACGTTCTGTCATTCGCATTAATCTGCCCGTCTCCGTTTAAGTCTTTAAACTTAATATCTCCCGGTTTTGCACCGTTTGAATTAGAATATAAAGCAGCATCTATTTCTGCCTGATTCTGATAAATTCCGTCAAACTTCAATCCGTAATACGAACTAATTGGCTGTCCAACTACGGTTTTGGTGTGCGTTTTGTCATCATTAATTTCAGAAACATATTGCTGTAGCTGTTCTACATTATTTTTTAGTGTAGCAATATTTCCGTTGATGCCGTATTTAAATTCATGGTCATTGTTTTGAAAATTAGCTCCAAACTCAAAACCTTTATTAGTTACAACACCAGCATTAACGTAGGTTTTATTGATTTGACCAACTGTTGCAGACGGAAGTCCTACGGCTAGTAAAATATCATCGGTTCTTTTATCAAAATAATCGACAGAGAAAGTCAGTTTATTTTCTAAAACACCTAAATCAAGACCAAAGTTAGTTTGCGTAGTCGTTTCCCATTTTAAGTCAGGATTACCGTAACGAACCACATTTATGATTCCGCCAGTTTCAGTAACAAGAGTTTCATAGGCATTATTAGGGATTTCCTGATTTCCTGATTGTCCCCAGCTCGCTCTCCATTTTAGGTTAGAAACCCATTTTGCGTTTTCCATGAATTTTTCTCTCGACATAACCCAGCCTCCAGAAACCGAAGGGAAATAACCCCATTTATTATTAGGTCCAAAACGCGAAGAACCATCGGCTCTTATTGTACCAGAAACTAAATATTTATTATCGTATGCATAATTTGCAGAAGCAAAAAAGGAAATAAGATTCCAGCTTTGTGCTGATCCTGAACTGTTTTTGTTAACATCGCTTCCGTAATCCAAATAACGGAAAGGATCTGTCGTATTGTTATAATTCGTTCTGCTTCCACCAACTGCAGATTGGTCGTAACTAACTGTTTCTTCACCTAATAAAGCATTGATACTGTGTTTCTCTGCAAGAGTTTTAGTATAGTTTAAAGTATTGGTAAAGGTAAAAGTTGTGGCTTCACCTCTGTTTTCGTTTAAGTTTGAAGGTCGGTTTTGTCTGCCTTGTCCCGGATATAATTCATTTGGGTCGTTGTCATTATCATCTCCAAAATTTTCTCCAAAAGCTTTATTGTGATCGAAAGTGATTTCAGCACCAAAATTACTTCTGAATTTTAATGATTTATCAGCCAGAAAAGCATATTCTGCATAAACATTTCCAAAGGTTTTAAAAGCAGACCGTACATCATCTGTAAAATTAACGATCGCAATAGGGTTAGATGTCAGCTCATAATTACGGCTCCATCCGCCATTAGGATTATTGTTTAAGTAAAAAGGCAAATCAGTATAAGGATCATTTGCTTTATACGTTGGATCGTTTACATCTTTATAAACTCCTAAAACAGAAGGACGTAATAACGCATGTCTGATAACTCCCGGAGCATCTCCGCTGGAAGACATTTTATCCTGCCTGCTGCTGGTAATTTGAAAGTTAGTACCCACTTTAAGACGTTCTGTAATTTCGGTATTGATATTTGCTCTAAAATTGATACGTCTGTAAGTATCTTTATCGCCCACGACAATACCATTTTGTCCAAAATAACCTCCTGAAATTAAATATTGTGTTTTATCAGTACCTCCGCTGGCTGAAATTTGGAAATTGTCTGTTCTTCCTGCACCAAATAATTCGTTTAACCAGTTTGTGTTTGATAACGAAATTCCGTTAACCTGTCCGTTAGTTCTATCGGTTTGATAAGGACTTATGGCATTAGCAGGATTATTGTTAGAATTGTGCCAGGCCTGATCCATTACAGTCAAATACTGGTCTGCGTTTAGCATTTTTGGAAGGTTAGTAGCATAACTTGTTCCGCCAAAATAATCTACGTCAATATTTGCTTTTCCTTTTGCACCGCTTTTGGTAGTAAGAATAACAACCCCGCCCGAAGATCTTGATCCGTATATAGCCGTTGCAGCAGCATCTTTTAATACGGTCATCGATTTTACATCAGACATGTTCAGGAACGAAATATCACGGGTCGCAACACCATCTACAACATAAAGTACTTCGTTGTTGCCCAATGTGCCTTCACCTCTAATACGTATTTTAAGTCCGTCGCCGGGAGCACCCGTATTAGCCGAAACCGAAACTCCGGCAACTTGGCCTTGTAACGCTTGTCCAACATCAGATACTTTTGTTTTAGCTAATTCGCTCATATCTACAGTTGCAACGGCACCTGTTATGGACGATTTTTTTTCACTTGTATATCCTACAATAACAACTTCATTCAAAGCATTTGAATCTGCTGCCAGCGTAACATTTATTTCTTTTCTGCCAGATACTGCTATTTCCTGAGTTTGATATCCTACATAGCTAAAAATAAGGACAGCGTCTGAACCTGCATTAATGATATAATTACCATCAAAATCGGTTATGGCATAGGTTGAGGTTCCTTTTACATTGATATTTGCCTGCGGCATTGGCCCATCAACATCAGAAACTACACCTTTTACGGTTTGAGCATTCATAATGCTTCCCACCATCATTATTCCAAACAGGAATAACTTATAAATATATTTTTTCATCATGATAAGGAAGTGTTAGTTGGGTTAGTGTTTTGATTGTTTTTTTTCATGGTTAAAAAGGTTAGAGATGTTTGTAAAGTTTTACGATAACGATTGAAATAATTATCGTTTATAAAATTAGCAGGTGTGTACAAGAAACGGTGTACACTATTTCTTCAAAAGTGTACACTGGTGTTTATTGTATTGATATTTAGTATTTTGTGCTTTTTTTAGCTCTTGTTTTTGTATTTGAGCTGGTAATTTTTGGGCGTAGTATTATATAGTTTTTTAAACTCGCGGTAAAAATAAGAGCGATTATTAAAGCCGGAACTATAGCAAACTTCAGATACGGTTAAAATATTCTTTCGCAATAATTCTGCAGCATATTTTAATCGGATGGTTCGAATCAAATCGCCTGGTGTAAAACCAAATATTTGTTTGATTTTTCTATACAATTGTGAATTGCTGATACCTAGTTCTTTTTCGATAAATAAACTTTGAAGATTTTCATTGTCAATATTGCGGCGAATTAGTTCTATTACTTTTTTTATAAAGTCTTTTTCATCATTATTTATAGGCAGAGAAGCCAGATTTTCGATAGGAGTATCTTGTGTAAAATGTCTTGAGATCAGCTCTTTTTCTTCCAGCAGTTTTTGAACCCTTATCAATAAATGATCCGGATAAAATGGTTTTGCGATATAGGAATTGGCGCCACTTTCAATTCCTTCAATTCGATGCAGCACAGAATCTTTTGCGGTTAACATGATAAACGGAATATGACAGGTTTTAAGATCATTTTTGATTATTTTACAAAAGTCAATTCCGTCCATAAATGGCATCATGACATCACTGATAATAAGATCAGGGATTTCATTTTCAATAATTTTTAAAGCTTCTAAACCGTTATATGCTGTAATAAGCTTATACTTTTGATCTAATAAATCATTCAGAAGCAAATGAATTTCTTTTTCATCTTCAACAATCAATATTGATTTTCGATCATCTGTAATATGACTTAATGATGAAATTTTATCCGGAGTTTCTTCCTCTTTGGCCGGAGTTTCTTCGAGAATATTTTTTAAATGATTCGAAATTAAAATGGCGCTTGCAGTACTGTCCAGTTCTTTTTCATCAAAAGAAGCTTTATTGCAAGGCAGTAAAACAGTAAATGTTGTTTCGACATTCTCCTGACTTGAAACCGAAATTTCGCCTCTTAATGCCGTAATTAATTTTTTTACATATGCCAGACCAATACCTGTTCTAAACATGGTATTATCTGCATCTGTATTTAATTTAGCTAAGAAAAACTGATCAAATAACGAATCTGATTCTTCTTTCGAAATTCCTTTTCCTGTATTGGTTATGGTGATATTTAATTTTTCTGCGCCAATATCCTGAATGCTGAACTTCAGGGTTATTTTTCCGTTTTCAGGCGTATATTTAAAAGCATTCGACATTAGATTAAATACTATTTTTTCTATTTTATCTTTGTCAAACCATCCTAATAAAACTGGCGGAATATCAAGCGAATAACTAATGTTTTTTTCGATTGCCCATTCGTCAAACAATTCGGCAATTTGTTCGATTAAATTTACCAGATCAAAATTTTTCACATTTACTTCGATATGGTCAAATTCAGCTTTTCTAAATTCAAGCAATTGCTGCGTCAGGAACAATAAACGCGAAGAATTTCGCTGAATCATGTGTATGAATTTCGTATTTCTCTCGCTGAGGTTGGTTACTTCAGAAAGCTTTTGAATTGGGCCAACAATTAAAGTAAGCGGTGTTTGAAATTCATGGGCTATTTCTGTAAAAAAAGTTAGCCTGTTTTCATGTATTTCCATTTCCCTTTTCCTAAATAAGATGTTTTGGTTTAGGGATTGACGTTTTTTGTAATAGCTCTGAATAAAAAACGCAAAAGCCAATAGGAGCAGGGCATAAATTAAAAAGGCAATGTTGGACTGCCAGTATACCGGTTTAACACGTATATCAACAGCCTGAACCGGTTTAGTCCAGACACCATCACTGTTTGACCATTTTATCCATAAAGAATAGTTTCCTTTAGGAACGTTTGTAAAAGAAATAATTCTTCGATTATCAATAACATTCCAGTCTTTGTCAAAATTCTTTAATTGGTAAGCATATTGACATTTTTCAGTATTGATAAAAGTCAGGGCAGTCAGTTCAATATCAAAAAAGTTTTGATTATGATTTAAAACAATAGAAGGATGAGAAGTAGAATTTGGAGCGATAACCAATCCTTGATAATAGGGCAGCGGCTGATTCTGTCCACTTATTTTATCAATAAAAAGATCTGGAATTATGTTTGACTCTTTTATATTTTGAGGTAAAAAATAATTAAATCCTTTTATACCGCCCATAAATATAAAATCTGATTTTAGATTTTGATAAAAAGCGCCGTCAGCAAATTCATTGTTTTGAAGCCCTTCGTTTTTAGTATAATTCGTAAAGTTTAATTCTTTGACATTAAAATTAGAAAGACCGAAATTGGTGCTTAACCAGAGATTGTTTTTTTTATCACAAACAATTCCGTGGATGGTATTATTAGGCAAACCGTCTTTTACCGTAAAACTTTTAAATACAGGTTTTCCATTTTTTGTTTCTAATAAGTTTAAGCCGAGACTGGTTCCAATCCAAAGCCTGTTTTTAGCATCGGTAACCAAACATAAAATATCATTGTTGGATAAACTTTCAGGATCATTTTTATGGTTTCTGTAAGCATAAAAACGTTCTGATTTGATATCGAATAAATTTAATCCACCTAAACGAGTACCAATCCAGAGTTGATTTTTGTTTTTTGGAATTATCGAAAAGACAATATTACTGCTCAATGCATTACTTTGATTATTATTGGCCGCATAGTTTTTAAAATCAGAAACTTTTAGATTATTTCCTAAATGCTCAATTTTAAATCGAAACATACCATATCCGTTTGTTCCAACCCATATAAAACCATTTTCATCCTGATAAATAGAATAAACAGATTTAAAGTACGAACAGGCGTCGCTGCCTATAATTTCTTTCCAGGTAAATAATTTTGATTTTTTTGAATCATAAACGGTAATACCATCGCCATCTGTACCAATAAAAATTAGATCATCTTGTCCTTTGTGTAAACAAAATACCGAATTGTTTATGGCGCTGTTGCTCTCGTTGTAATTTTTATAATCTAATGGTTTTTCAGGATTTGAATAAAAATTTGGAGAGAATTTAAACAAACCTTTTCCTTTTGTACCAATAAGAAAAGAATGATCTTCTAATTCTAAAAATGCCCTCACAATAGCACCATCCAGTTCTGGAACCTCTGTTTTAGAAACGAGATTAAAAGGTTTTTTAAGCGGACTTATTTTAAAAATTCCGTCGCCATCTGTTCCTGCCCAAAACATGTTTTCGTTTCCCTGAATGAGAACGGTCGTTTTGTTTTTTAAATGTTTAAGCCAATCTTTTTTTACCTCAACACCATTTTGGTCTAAAACAGCATATCCTGATTTGTCCAGAACGATAAGGCCTTCAGTAATTTTTCCTATAATTTTTTCAATATGATTTTTATGGAAGGGAGTAATTTCATTGTTTAAAGAATATAAATTGCTGTTTCCGTTTAGTGATACTGTAACAATTTTTTGTTTCGAAATTTCATCAAATGACTGAATGTCTTTCGAAATTAGTTTTATTCCTGAAATCCCTTTTTTGCCATTTTTATCGGTTTCAATGGATAATTTGTAGAGATCATTATTTTCAAACAAAACCAGCAATTCACCTTTTTGTGTAAACTGCATTTTTTTTACTGCCTTTTTAGGGAGATTTTTTGAATTTAATAATTGAAAATTATCATTTTCAAAATAACCAATTCCCCAATTTTTCGCAGCACAAAATACTCTCTTAGAAGAGTCCAGTGCCATGTTAAATTCAGATTCAGATAACGGCGAGATATCTTTTCTCGAAAAATAATAGCGTTGAAAAGTACCCGTTTTTTTATCAAATCGATTTATACCGTGTATGGTAACAATCCAGATGTTGCCATTGTTGTCTTCTTCTATTTTTAAAATAACCTGATTACTCAGACTGTTCTCATTATTTGCTTCCGGTCTGTAAATTTTAAAGTTACTGCCGTCATAACGGTTTAAACCGTCCCAGGTTCCTATCCAGAGTAAATTGTCAGAATCCTGAAAAATAGTATTAATAGAACTATTTGAGAGTCCTTTGTTATTATCCAACTGCTCAGATGAATACTCTACGTCAATTGTTTTAGAGTTTTGATTGTGGATATGTAATGGAGTGGTTTTTAAAAACGGACTCTTTTGAGTATTATTTATAGAAATGTTTTTCTCTTTATTGTCACATGAAAAGAAAATCATTAAGACAAAATATAAGAGAATAGCTTTAATCTTCACTGTACTTTTTTTTTAATAGTTTCATTCAGAATAGCTATTTTTTCCTAGCATATTGGTTTGCTCGAAATAGCTATATAGATCTTTGTGAAATGATTCTTGATTTAAAAAAGTATTTCACGATGCTTAAAGATATAGGAATATACAATGATACGCTATGATTTTAGTCATATTTTTTTATCTTTCATTAATAAGAAGACTGAGTTTTAAAATAAGGGAATAAAAAAAAGCTGATACTTTTTTTAGTACCAGCTTTACTTTTTTTATACTTTCTTGACCTTTTTGAGGGCTTCAACATAATACTCGTTTACTTTTTCCCAGTTTATGTGTTCGTAAAAAGCATCAATATAACTTCCTTTTCGGTTTTGATAATCCAGATAATATGCATGTTCCCATAAATCAATGCCTAAAATTGGCGTTCCGGGAATCAATGCATTTTTCATTAACGGATTATCCTGATCTTCTGTAGTTGTAATTTGTAACTTTCCATATCGGTCTACAACCAGCCAAACCCAGCCAGAACCAAATTGCTTTTCAGCCTGACCTTTAAACTGATTGGTAAGATTATTAAAAGATCCAAATTCTTTATCAATTGAACTCGCAAGTGTATCTTTTGGAGTCTGCTGCTTTGGAGTCAAAACATTAAAATAAAGCGTATGATTGTAATATCCGCCCGCGTTTTGACGAAGCTTAGCGTTATTAAGATCCATCTTTTTTAAAATATCCTCAATTGGCATATTTTCAAATTCAGTAGATACAATCTCTTTATTAAAATTATTTGTATACGATAAATAGTGCTTAGAATAATGCGTTTCTAAAGTTAAGGAACGTAACGCAGGGCTTAATCCGTCGTAAGCAAAAGACAGTTTTGTAAGTTCAAACGAACCGGGATCTGCTTTTACATCATTTGGAGAGCCAATTGTTATTTTTTCTTCTTTAGTAGGCAGCGGAACTTCTACAACTTCAGTTAGCTTATTGTTATCATTACAAGAAAATAATAGAAAAAATGAAGCTAAAATGCTGAAACGAACAATGTTATTCTTCATAATATTAATTTATTTTGATGTTAGTGAATTAATGATTTCGATGTAACACTCCTTAGCTTCATCAATCGATAAATGACTAATCTGCATCCAGGCATTCGTTTTAAAAGCATTTCGTAAATCAAAATTCTCAGACTGATTGTAAACCGCAGTTCCAAAAGTAGCCTGTTTGTAAAACGCATAAAGTCTTAGCTGCACATCTTGCGGCAGTGAGGCCTGAGTCATTTTCAATGCAGTTTCAACAGCCTCGTTAAAGCGTGTATCTAAATCTTTTTCTGCCATTTACGCTTTTGTAGCAATAATAGTTTTTCCTCCAATTGCTTTTTGGTCTAAAACCACGTTAATTGGTGTACCTAAAGGTAAAAATAAATCTACTCTCGATCCAAATTTAATAAATCCGGCATCAGTTCCCTGAATAACCTGCATTCCTTCCTGAGCGTAGTTTACAATTCTACGTGCCAAAGCACCGGCAATTTGTCTGTAAAGAATGGCACCAAAAGTGTCATTTTCGATTACTACAGTTGTTCTTTCGTTTTCCTCACTGGCTTTTGGGTGCCATGCAACCAAAAATTTTCCAGGGTGGTATTTGCTAAATTTTATAATTCCGTCCATCGCATAACGAGTAACGTGAACATTGATAGGTGACATAAAAATAGAAACCTGTAAGCGTTTATCTTTAAAGTATTCACCTTCGTAAACTTCTTCAATAACCACAACTTTTCCATCAACAGGAGCAAGGATATGATCGCTGTTTCTTACAGCAATTCTTTTAGGATTTCTAAAAAATTGTAAAATAATGATCAAAATCAATAATGCTGCTATCTGAACTAGCATTCTCAGCCAATTGATATCAATAAATCTATCAGCAATTACAAGTACGGCAACAGTGAAAACTGTTCCTAATAAAATAGATGGGGCTCCTTCTTTATGAAACATAATATAAAATTTGATAAAATAAAAATATAATTGGTGCTACAAATATAACACTATCTAGTCGATCTAAGATGCCTCCGTGTCCGGGCATAATCGAACCGCTGTCTTTAATGCAGGCAATTCGTTTAAATTTTGACTCGATCAAATCACCGATCGTTCCAAAAACACTCACAATTAAAGCAATAATTGTCCATATGAGGATAGATTTACCGCTAAAAGCCGGATTAGGCTGTATGTATAATTTTGAAATCAAGAACCCTGCAAAAGCCGCAAAAACCATTCCGCCCAGAAATCCTTCAATTGTTTTTTTAGGCGAAACACGCTCAAATAACTTATGTTTTCCCATTGATTTTCCAACCAGATAAGCAAAAGTGTCATTTGTCCAGATTAATACAAACAGACCTATGATGATTTTTGGATTGTAATCATTTGTTCCAAAGGAAATTTTTACGATAAAAAGAAATGGTAATGCAATGTATCCTAAAAGATATAGATATTTTGAGGAGGTGCTTATTTTTTGAACAGAGTCGTAAAATAAAAAGATAATACACTTAATAGATACAACCAGTGTAATGGCTAAAAGTACAATATCTAACTGCTGAATATTGGTTTCTAAATCAAGGTTTGATTTAAAAATATTATTTAAATAAGCTGAAGTTTGTTTATTGTAATGACTAATTAGTATTACTATGGTATAAAGTAATGTCCCAAATAAAATCGAAAAGACTTTGTTAAGATTTACAATATTTGAAAATTCATAAATGGTAATAATTAGGAAAATTCCAAAGAGAATGATAAAGCTTTCGGTAGAAAACAAGATTGAAGTTAACAACAGAGCAATATAAACAGCACCAGAAATGGTTCTTTTAAGCGTTTCGTTCATCTTAAAGATCTTCTAAGAGCAATAAATAAAGATTTTTGGCAACACTTCCGTATTGGGTAAAATCTTCTTCTTTTGCTTTTTCGAAATATTTTATAGTGGTGATATTTGTCGGGATATCTCGATCATATTTACGTTTAATGGCACTTAAACCATCACTTTTCATTGGGAGAATCTGACTAGTTGTTGCAAGAATTACAATATTTGCGGGTAATTCGTTCGGTTTATTTTGTCTAATCTGTTTTGAAGAGAAAAGAATAGAACCTTCATCTGCAATCAGGTTTTCGCAGCTTGCTAATAAAAATTTTGGTTTAGATGGAGCAATATAAAATAATTTGTTTTCGTCCAATAAATGAAAAAGAGCCGGTTCGTAACATAATACTTCACTTTCAAACCAGTCATTTTCTTCTAAAATATTTTCGAATTGTTCTGCAGCTTCCTGATTGTTTTCACAATACAAAAATTTACCGCCATTTTTCTTAAAGTTAAAGATGAATTGTTCGTCTAAAGACAAATGACTATTTGGAGCAGGAGTTCCTGCGTACTCACTTTCGTGTTCTTCGTCAGAAGCAGATTCGCTGGAACCAAATATTTTTTTGAAAAAATTCATTTTTTATATGAAATACTTTACATGTTAATTGAAAACGTTCAAAGATAAAAAAATCTTAATTCAAAAGGGTATTTTGAATTTAGATTTTAAAAAATATTGTGTATTTAATGAATAATTTACGAAACGACTTCTTCTAAATTTTTGTCAAAAGTACGTTTTCCGAAAATTGCTTCTAAGTCATCTTTAAAAATAACTTCTTTTTCAATTAATATATCAGCAAGCTGATTTAGCTTGTCTTTGTTTTCTTGTAAAATTTGAATAGCTCTTTGGTATTGACCTTCAATTAATTCTGAAATTTCTTTGTCAATAACTTTTGCTGTTTCATCAGAATATGGTTTTGAAAAGTTGTATTCACTTTGTCCAGATGAATCGTAGTAAGTGACATTTCCAATTTTATCGTTTAAACCATAAATCGTTACCATTGCACGAGCCTGACGTGTAACTTTTTCTAAATCGCTTAATGCACCAGTCGAAATTCTGTCAAAAGTTACCTTTTCAGCAGCTCTTCCTCCCATAGTAGCACACATTTCGTCAAGCATTTGATCAGTTCTTACGATTTGTCTTTCTTCTGGTAAGTACCATGCAGCACCTAAACTTTGTCCACGGGGTACAATAGTTACTTTAATAAGCGGAGCAGCATGTTCCAGCATCCAGCTTACCGTTGCGTGACCAGCTTCGTGAATTGCGATTGCTCTTTTCTCTTCTGGAGTAATAATTTTATTTTTCTTTTCAAGACCTCCAATAATTCTGTCAACAGCATCAAGGAAATCTTGTCTGTCAACTGCAGGTTTGTTGTTACGGGCAGCAATTAAAGCAGCTTCGTTACAAACGTTTGCAATATCAGCACCAGAGAATCCCGGAGTTTGTTTTGCTAAGAAATCAAGATCTAATCCTTCAACTTTTTTGATAGGAGCTAAGTGAACTTTGAAAATTTCAGCTCTTTCGCGAATGTCCGGTAAGTCAACAAAAATTTGTCTGTCAAAACGTCCTGCACGCATTAAAGCTTTATCAAGAACGTCGGCTCTGTTTGTTGCAGCTAAAACAATTACATTAGAGTTAGTACCAAAACCGTCCATTTCTGTCAATAACTGGTTTAAAGTGTTTTCTCTTTCGTCGTTTCCGCCAGACATATTGCTTTTTCCACGGGCTCTACCTACAGCATCAATCTCATCGATAAAGATAATTGCCGGAGATTTTTCTTTTGCCTGTTTAAACAAATCACGTACACGAGATGCACCAACTCCCACAAACATTTCAACAAAATCAGAACCTGATAATGAGAAAAACGGAACCTGTGCTTCACCCGCAACAGCTTTTGCTAATAATGTTTTACCAGTTCCAGGAGGCCCTACAAGTAAAGCTCCTTTAGGAATTTTACCTCCAAGATTGGTATATTTTTCAGGGTTTTTAAGGAACTCTACAATTTCTTGTATTTCTTCTTTAGCACCTTCTAAACCAGCAACATCTTTAAATGTAGTTTTGATATCTGTTTTTTCATCAAAAAGTTTAGCTTTTGATTTTCCAATATTGAAAATCTGTCCGCCTCCGCCAGCACCTCCGCCAGACATTTTACGCATAATGAAAATCCATACACCAATAATGATGATGATAGGAAGTAAGCTGATTAAAATATCGCTCCAGTTATTTTTTTGAAGGAAATTGAAATCTTTTAGTTTGCCTTCGCCAACTGCTTTTTCAAGTTTAGTTTGAAAGATTTGGTCGTTACCAATCTCTAAAGTATAGTGCGGCCCTTTATTAGGGTTTTTAAAAATATCTTTAGAAACCTTTTCGTTTGCCGGGTCTTTAAGAGCAGCAGCAGTCAGGTACACTTCAGCTTCGGCTTTATTGTAAACGATCACTTTTTCAATTTGACCTTTTTCTAATAAAGTGTTGAATTTAGAAGAAGTCAATTGTGCAGGTTCGCTTAAATTAGATCCACCGGTTGCAAAACTTATAAATAAAAAAACTAGAAGTATTGCGGTATATATTAACCAGGGACTTATTTTAAATTTACTCGGATTTGGATTATTATCTTTAGCCATTTAGAAAAATTTTTCTTTTAGTATTTGTTTTCGATTGTAGTTATTTTGGCGTCACCCCAAAGGCTTTCGATATTATAGTATTCACGAATGTGTTTTTGGAAAACATGTACCACGATATGCACATAATCCATAAGAACCCATTCTGCATTATCGGTTCCTTCTACGTGCCAGGGTTTGTCTTTTAAGTCTTTTGAAACTGTTTTTTGAATTGAGTTTACAATGGCGTTAACTTGGGTATTTGAGCTACCGTTACAAATGACAAAATAGTCACAAACTGCTGTGTCTATATCTCTTAAGTCAAGAATGTCGATATCATTTCCTTTTACTTCCTCAATCCCTTTGATTATGTTCGCCAATAGAACATCATTATTAATAGTCTTTTTCGCCATGAATTATTTTATATGAATTTGTAAAGTTACCAAATTTTGTGATTATTTTTGAACCTTAACAAAATATTAAATTAAGATATTTAAATTATTTAATGAAACTAATCAAACTCGATGCCATAGATTCCACAAATGATTTCTTAAAATCATTGTCAAGTCAGGATGAACTGGAGAATTTTACGGTGGTAACGGCTGAAAATCAGACAAAAGGCAAGGGGCAAATGGGGGCAAAGTGGAGCTCTGAGACGGGTAAAAACTTAATTATGAGCGTCTTGGTGAAAGATTTCCTGTTTGATAATGAGCAGGTTTTCAATTTGAGTATTGTAGTTTCCTTAGCTGTTTTAGATGCGTTGAAATCGTTAAATATTCCTGATTTATGCATAAAATGGCCAAACGACATAATGTCATACAATAAAAAAATTGGTGGCATTTTGATAGAAAATACTCTAAAAAGCGATGGCAGGATCGTGTCAGTTGTCGGAATCGGAATAAATGTCAATCAAACCAATTATAAAGATCTGCCTCGTGGTTCTTCTCTGGCAGTCATCTCTGGAAAAACTTTTGACAAAGAGAATCTGGCAATTTTAATTACTGAAAAAATACAAGAGAAAATCGAATTATGGATTACCTCATCATCTCTTTTTTGGATAGATTATTTTAATTCGCTGTTCAAAAAAGGAGTTCCAATGCCTTTTAAAAATCTTCAGGATAAAAATTTTATGGGAATTATCCAAGGCGTTTCTCCTATTGGAAAATTGCAGGTTTTATTGGAAGATGATTCTGTTTCTGAATTTGAGATAAAGGAGATTCAGATGCTTTACTAAGTTGCTAAGATACTTAGATAATAAGATTCTAAGTTTTTTTTTCGTACTGTTTGTCATTTCGATTTCTATGATAAAACCAAATCTTTTTCATAAAAGGTTTGGTTTTTTATTACTGCAAAAACTCGATGGATTATTTTGTTTCT
>NZ_CAIJDE010000042.1 GCF_903819335.1 Flavobacterium panici
CTCTATCTCCGAAGAAATATACCCCTCGACTTGCATGTGTTAAGCCTGCCGCTAGCGTTCATCCTGAGCCAGGATCAAACTCTTCATCGTATATTTTAAATATTATTATTCGATGCTTTATCTAGTGGTTCTTTTCAAATCTCTCGATTCTATTACTCTTATTCTTTTGTTCCGATTTGCATCGGAACGGCTGTCAATTCAATATGTC
The DNA here is from genome assembly GCF_903819335.1 of Flavobacterium panici. Classification (GTDB taxonomy): domain Bacteria; phylum Bacteroidota; class Bacteroidia; order Flavobacteriales; family Flavobacteriaceae; genus Flavobacterium; species Flavobacterium panici. The sequence continues at coordinate 209 of NZ_CAIJDE010000042.1, forward strand.
TACGAACGTGTATTTCTTTTTATCTTCGCTTGTGTTTCAAAGCGGGTGCAAAACTAAAACTTCTTTTTGTTTCTCGCAAGAAAAATTTAAAATTTTTTGAAACTTTTTTTTTCGTTTCAATTTTCTTAATTTTTCTTCCAGTCTCTCAATGAACTTCCGTGTTTTGCGGGGTGCAAATGTAAAAGCATTTTTCAAATCTCACAAGCTTTTTCTAATCTTTTTTCTGAAAAATTTTTCAGTTTTGATTTCTTTTCCTGCCAGTCTTTCAGTGAACGTCTTTCGTTGTTGCGGGTGCAAAAGTAGAACCTTTATTTACATTTACAAGCCTTTTTTTTATATTTTTTCCATCTTTTTTATAAGTCACTGGTATCTTGCTTTTTACAAGGAAAAGTTTTTTTCGTAGTTTTATCTTTATTGGGAATTTTGGCTGTTTGGCTTCGCTGTGCCTGATTCTGCCGCGAAGGCACTAAGGCCCGAAGTCTGGTTTTTTCTGTGTTTTTTTAATCTCGCAGAGGCGCAAAGCCGCTAAGTTTCTATTTTTTCTTCGTTTTTTCTTATGGAAATGTCTTTTGCTTCGGAAATTTTATTCTGGGAACTTATGCCCTAGCCCCGATAGAAGTGGAAATCCTTTTATTTTGGGGTTCAAAATAAAAGATTGGAACGGATAGCGGGATTAAGCTCCTTAAAAAAAGTAAATCCCATTTTTTTAAATTCCAAATTCCAAACTCAAAAGGGCTTCGACTTCGCTCAGCCGGACACCTTCTATATACTAGGTATGGGTTAATTAGATTTTTTTTATACGTGACTTAGACGCACTGCTGTGCGTCTCTACGGAAAATTGGGACGTAGTTATAATTTTGTACTTATATATATAAACAACAAACCCGACAGGTTTTTTAAATCTGTCGGGTTGTGGGAATGAAATTTACTCTTATATATAAGTATACTTATATATGTATGCTTTCGTTTAGGCTATCTATTACTTCTTTTGTGATTTTAATACTTTTTAGTTTTGCCTGATGATCGAAGATTGGACTTGTTACCATTAGTTCGTCGATTCTTGCGTAGTTCATGAACTTTTTCAAATCGGCTATTAATTGTTCTTTGTTTCCTGTGAAAGTTCCGGCTGTCATTTGATTGACATGGAAACGTTCTGCTTCATTCATAATATCATCTAATGACGGAACTGGCGGCTGTAAACCTTTGCGGTCATTTCTAATTAGGTTTAGAAACATTTGATACAAACTTGTAGACAATAATTCTGCTTCTTCATTGGTATCTGCTGCGATTATATTCAGACACGCCATTGTTTTGGGTTTATCTAAATATTCTGAAGGCTGGAAATTTTCTCTATAAAATTCAAATGCCTGAATCATTAACTTTGGTGCAAAGTGTCCGGCAAAAGCATAAGGCAATCCGTAAGCTGCTGCCAATGCCGCGCTATCCATACTTGAACCTAGAATCCAGATAGGAACTTTTAGTCCTTCAGCTGGGAATGCGCGTACTTTTCCTGTTTCATTTTCGCTTGAAAAATACTCTTGGAGTTTGCTTACGTTTTGCGGAAAACGCTGTGCCTGCTCAAAAAAGTCTTTTCGAATTGCTTCGGCGGTTGGCTGATCTGTTCCCGGTGCTCTTCCTAAACCTAAATCGATTCGGTTTGGGTAAAGAGTTTCCAGGGTTCCAAATTGTTCGGCAACTACTAAAGGAGAATGATTCGGCAACATAATACCGCCAGAACCTACACGGATATTTTTAGTCTGACTTGCTACATAACCAATTAAAACAACTGTTGCTGTACTTGCAACGTGTGCCATATTGTGATGTTCTGCAAGCCAAAACCGCTTGTATCCTAAAGTATCTGCTAATTGCGCTATGTCTTTTGTTTTTTGAAATGTTTCTGTGGCATTGCTATCCTGAGTGATGATAGCGAGGTCTAATAATGAGACTGAAATTGGGTTTTTCATATAAAAAAATGCTAGTCTACAAAATTAACTCATTTATACGGATGCCTTTTGTTTTCTAATGTTAATAGATTTATAATATTTCTGAAACGCTTCAAAAATATAATTTTTAATAATTAATTATTGTTTTACGATAATTAATTATACATTTGCAATATCAATCTAACTTTTCTATATATGAAGACAACTCATATTGTATCCAGAATATTATTTTACTTTACCCGATTTTTGTCTGTGGTTTATTTCTTTTTGGCCGGATATTCTGTTTTTACATTAATTACGGGATTGTTTCTGACATTTAAAGACAACGGAAAGTATTTTCAGGTTTGTTATCCTTTTACTTCTCATCCTGTAATGCTTGGCGATTATAATCTGCCCTATATTCTTTTTGACTTTTTAGCTCCACTCAGTTTGTACGGCCTTTTCTTTTTATTGAGCAGTAATGTTTTTAAAGTGTTTTTTCAACCTAAATTATTTACTGTAAATGGAATTTCTCATTTAAGGCGTTTCTATTTATCCAATTTATTAATTCCGGGCATTGTAATATTTGTGGCTTTCTTTTTTGTTCCGCTGGATAATGAAGTCTCGCTTTTTATTCTATTGCACGGAATGCTTGGTGTTTTTGCTTACTTTTTAGCGGCCATTTTTAAACAAGGTTTAAACCTTCAGAACGAACAAGACTTATTTATATAACTATGCCAATAATTGTAAATGTTGATGTAATGCTTGCTAAACGTAAGATGCAGAGTAAAGAGTTGGCAGAAAAACTAGATATTACGCCTGCCAATTTATCGATTCTAAAAACTGGAAAAGCAAAAGGAATTCGGTTTGATACTCTCGAAGCTATTTGTAAAATATTGGATTGTCAGCCTGGCGATATTTTAGAATACGTGGCAGAATAGCTTTCTTTTAAATCTTATTTCACTCTTAATAAATCGGTTTTTGAAACCGATAGGTATTCTATTGCCTAAATTTTTCAAATCATAGTTAATTCAATCATCAAAATCAATCAAAAAATGAACAGTTTATCAATTAAAAATCTCAGCAAAACGTATGAGAACGGCACAAAAGTGATTGACGATTTATCGCTTGAAATTACAAACGGAATGTTTGGTTTACTAGGTCCAAACGGCGCCGGAAAATCGACTTTAATGCGAACTATTACCGCTTTGCAGGAACCCACTTCGGGAAGTATTGAATTTAACGGAATTAATATTCTGGAAAATCCAATGTTTATCAGGCAAAATTTAGGTTATCTGCCACAGGAATTTGGCGTTTATCCTAAAATTTCTGCTTATCGCCTGCTCGATCATCTGGCAGTTTTAAAAGGAATTGTCGATAAAAAGGAACGACACGATCAAATTTTGTTTTTATTACAGCAGACGAATTTATTGCAACACAAAGACAAAGCTGTTCATTCTTTTTCTGGTGGCATGCGTCAGCGCTTTGGAATTGCTCAGGCTTTACTTGGAAATCCGAAGATAATTATTGTAGATGAACCTACTGCGGGACTTGATCCGGAGGAAAGAAACCGATTTAATAATTTGTTGAGTGAAATTGGCGAAAGCATTATCGTGGTTTTATCGACTCATATTGTAGAAGACGTTCGCGATTTATGTCCCAAAATGGCGATTATATCGAATGGAAAATTGATTTTGGAAGGAAAACCAAATGAAGCAATCGATTCATTGAAAGATAAAATCTGGATGAAGGCGATTGATAAAACAGAACTGAAAGAACATCAATCGAACTTTAATATCATTTCGTCCAACTTAAATTCAGGGAAAATCAATATTCATGTTTTCTCGGATAAACGCCCAGATTCTGGTTTCGAATTGATATCGCCAGATTTAAGCGATGTTTATTTTAGTGTTTTAGCTCAAAATCAACTTAACAATTAGTGTTATGCTTTCTAAATTAATTCAATTTGAATGGCATAACAATACCAGAAGCTGGACTTTTTATGCCACGTTTATCATTTATTTGGTTTTAGGATTTTTTGTGAGCGCTTTTGCCAATTTCTCTTTTTCGGGAGCTTACAAAAATAGTCCGTATGTGCTTACGTATGCGATTGGCCTGATTTCGTTAATGACGATATTTTCGATTACACTTCAGGTTGCGCAGAGTTTTTTAAAGGAATATGAAACGAAATTCGATTCGATAATTTTCTCTTCTCCTATTTCTAAGTTTTATTATTTGGCTCCAAAATTTATTACGGCATTTATAATCGCCGTAGTTTCTTTTGGAAAGTTTATCCTTGGAATGATCGTTGGACATCAAATGTCGTGGCTTTCTAAAAGCGAGATTGGTCCTTTTGAAATTATAAATTATCTCTGGCCGTATTTTGTAATTGTGATTCCGAATATTTTTCTTTGTCTTTCTATATTGACGGCTTTGGCCTGGCTTACGCGAAGTAAACTTTTTATTTATGTTGGCGGTTTATTAATTTATATCTTATATATCGCGGGTTCGATTTTTTCTAATTCGCCCATCTTTGCAAATGCTTCTCCGTCTTCGGCGAAAGCCATGTCTTTGGCAGCTAAAATAGATCCGTTTGGTTTGGCTGCTTTTTTAGAACAAACAAGATATTGGACTTCAATTGAAAAAAATACCGAATTGTTTTCTCTTTCGGGGAACTTTTTATTTAACCGATTGTTGTGGATTTCAGTTTCTCTGCTTTTACTTTTTGTTTCGTATCGATTGTTTTCCTTCCGAAAAACGAAAACCAAAAAGATAAAAACTCTTAAAATTGTTTCAAAAGAAGTAAAAATCCTTTCTTCGGAAATTCCAAAAAACATCGAGTTCAAAACTTTCAGGCATAATTTTGTTGTTTTTAAAAGCAATATAAAACTGGATATTTTTTTAGTTCTAAAAGGAATTCCGTTTTTAGTGATTGTTCTTTTGTTTTCGGGATTATTGATAATCGAAATTTCGGATGAAATTGACGGTGGAATCCGATTAGCCGAAAAAATTACCGATACGGCTTTGATGATTTCCACCATAATGGATCGTCTGCCGTTTATTCTGATCTTGATTTTACTTTTTTACAGCAATGAATTATTAAACCGAAGCGAAAATTCAAGATTTGAAATGCTGGAAAATACCGCACCTTATTCTCAATTTGTAGTTTTACTATCCAAATTGACAGCACTTTTTATCATTCCGTTACTCATTATTAGCATTAGTATATTGATTGGATGCGTCTTTCAGATTGTGAATGCCAATGCTCCAATCGAAATTGGTCTTTATCTTTCTTTGTTTTATTATCTGGGATTTCCGTTGTTGTTGATCTCGATTTTGGTAATTGCGATTCAGACTTTTATTAAAAATAAATATATCGGACTTTCGGTTGCTGCTTTTGTCTGCATTTTGTTTTGTACGGGAATTGGAGAACAATTGGGAATTTCGCATCCTTTACTACGATTTGGAAATGCTTTTAAAAGAGAATATTTTGATCTAAATGGTTTCGGAAAATATACTTTTCCGTTTCATATTTTGGTGTTATACAATTTCGGATTGGCTTTACTGCTTCTTACTTTGACTGGAATTTTGTGGAAAAGAAACGCTTCAATTGTAAAAACCTTCCGAAGAAATTCATTTAATGATATTCAGAAAGTAACTTTTGCATTGGGAATTATCCTTTTTATTGGTTTTGGAAGTTATCTTTTTTATAAAACGAATATCGAATATCCGTATTTAACCGAAGAAGATCAGAATAATTGGAGCGAGCAATATGAAAAGCAATTCAAAAAATATACAAATCTTGCGCAGCCCACGATTGTTTCTGTAGAAAGTAAAGTTGATTTATTTCCTGAGGAAAATCGTTATGAAGTAAAAGGCACTTATGAATTGATCAATAATTCTGAAAAAACTATTGATAGTTTACTCCTATATATAGATCGAAATTCTAAACTTACTTCTGTTGAAATTCCGAATTCGAAAAATCTGGATGATGTTTCGGCATTTCATCATTATTGGTATCGATTGGAAAAACCTTTGTTACCTCAACAGAAAATGAAAATGAATTTTTCTTTTGAGTCGTCGTGGTCACCATTTAAAGGACATACTGCCTTTAATTCTATAATAGAAAATGGTTCTTTTATGCGAATAAGCCGTTACTTTCCGCTTTTTGGTTATCAGGAATCGAATGAAATCAGCAGTAAAAAAGAGCGCGCAAAAAGACATTTGAAACCACAGATGCCTCTTGAAAAACTAGAAGACAAATCGGAAATTAAATATGATTTTATTGATTATGATGCAGTGGTTTCAACTTCTAAAAATCAAACGGCGATTGGTGTTGGAGATTTAATTGGGAATTGGCAAAAAGACAACCGTAATTATTTTCATTATAAATCTAACGGTAAGATTCCGTTTCGATTTGCTTTTTCTTCTGCCGAATATGAAATCCAAAAAACGAATTATAAAGCTATTTCGATTGAAGTTTTTTATGATAAAAGACATTCGAGAAACATTAAAAAACTAATTCAGGATGTAAAAAACACTTTAGATTACTGCCAAAATAACTTTGGTAAATATCCATACAAAACAATTCGTTATGCCGAAGTTGCTGCTTTCGCCGATGGATTTGCGGCGACTTCTTATCCGTCGACGGTTTTTATGAAAGAGAATTTTGGTTTTTACAGCAACCTCAACAATAAGGATAAGGAAGATGTAATTAATCAATTAACGGCTCATGAATTGTCGCATGAATGGTGGGGAAATTCGCAGATCAATCCGGAACAAAAAGAAGGAAGCTGGATTTTGACCGAAACTCTGGCGCAATACACGGAACTCATGCTTTATGAAAAAGAACATGGTTTGGAAAAAGCGCTCGAAACTTTAAAAATTCATCTCGATTTATATTTGAGCAGCCGAAGTTATGATCCTGAAACGCCTTTGTATAAAACAAATTACGATACGCCGCATTTACCTTATGATAAAGGAATGCTCGTAATGCATCAGCTTCGGGTTTTAATTGGTGAAGAAAAGGTAAATCTGGCTTTGAAAAATTTTCTTAATCATTATAAATATCCAAACCCGTTTCCTGATTCTGAGGATTTATTAAATGAAATTTATGCGGTAACGGATAAAAAACTACATTCTAAATTAGATGAAATGTTTAAGCAGATTATCACGTATTCGTCAAAAATAGAATCTTTTTCAAGTAGTAAAAAGAATGGTTTTTATGAAGTTTCTTTTAAAGCTGATTCTGAAAAATTCAGAGAAAATGCAACCGGAGAACGAAAACAAATTCCAAACGATGCTTCAATAGATATTGGGATTTATGATGAAAACGGGAAATTATTTCGTTATCCTTTTGCCATAAAAAACAATAAAATTGAAGGAAAAATTAAACTCAAAACAAAACCTCAACGTATTGTTATTGATCCGTATTTAATGAACATTGATACTTTTATAAAGGACAACGAGAAGGAAATTGATTAGTTTTTTTGCCACGAATTCCACGAATTTTCACTAATTATTTTTTTGCCACAGATTAAAAGGATTAAAATGATTTTTTGCTTACGCTAAAGTTTATCCTCAAAGTAAATAATCCAAATAATCCTTTTAATCTGTGGCAAAAAACTTTTACTTCAGCTGAATTAAAATCTGCTTGTGAGTTGTTTTTCCATCGTCTTTAATTTTTAAATCTTTATTTGATTCGATTTCAAATTTTGAAGAAGTATCGATTGCTAAAGAAATATCTTTATTTCTAAAAGTTTCTGGAATTTCAGGCAGTTCAATTTTAACTTCAATTTCTTTATTATTTTGTTTGTAATCGACTTTAATTCTGTCTCTTAACCAAATGTATTCGTAAACTTCCTGCCACGGCGCCATCCAGATGGAATCGTTTCCTTTTGCACCGTATTTATTGGCAAGCGTTGTCATATAGTATTTAAAATCAGGGAAACGCATGCTTAAATTCCACAAATTTGTATTTCCAGTTCCATGTGTAAATTCGTTAAACCAAACTGTATTAGGTTGTTTTACAATTGAATCTATGGTTTTTAAATAACGATCCATTGTTTTGAAACTGGTTGTATCTTTTGAACTCTGCACAAAAGTTCTGGCCGTAATCATTTTATCTAGATTTACTTTTGAATCGGCATTAAAAACGGGTCCAACACCATAATAAGATGCTACAGAAAAATGTCCGTTATTAAGTGCCTCTTTTTCATATTCCAAATAATATTTCTCATCACCTTCTCCGCCCGGAACCACAAAATGAGACATAGTAAAATCAAGATTCTGCTTTATTGAAGTGGTGTTTTCGGTTACTTCTGTCAAATAATTTGTGCCGTGTTTTGTTGCGTGGTGAAAACCGTGATTCAAAATGTCCCAACCAGCATTGTACATTTCTTTAATTTCCGACCACGAAAGATGTCCGCGATTTGCCGGTAAATCACGAATTGCCCCACCATTTACTGCCAAAGCCAATTTAAACGGAATTTTATTCCCGAATCCGTCTGAATAAAAAAGACCTTTTGAAATTGTTCCGTCTCCGCCCTGATCGATTTTCCATTCGTTTTTATCTGGGCTGCTGATTTTTCCTCCATTCAATAATGGAAAAGCCGTTAAATAAGCAGATCGATAGCCATCATCAAGTGTAAAACTGTAGGCGAAATGTTTGTTGAATTTTAGTGGAGCTGGTTTTATTGTGACTTTGTTGTTTGATTTTAATTTGATTTTAAAGGAAATGGTTTTAGTTTTTGAGGAATCTGTTTGAGTATAATCATTTCCAAAACAAACAAATGCTGAATTAATTAAGAGAACGAAAGTGAATAAAAAGGATTTTATTCGGGAATGTGGTATTTTCATTTTAAAGTTAGAATTAGAGATTCTAAAGATACATATACTTTAAAATAAATTGATAATTGTTGAGTGTAATAATTGAACGCGGATAAAAACGGATTCACTTCGTGAAAACGCTGATTGACACAGATTTGATTTTTAAAATAATAAACCAGAAATAAAAAATCCGTTTTATCCGCGTTTTCACGAAGTGAATCCGTAAAATCAGCGTCTAAATTTTATCGAACTAAAAGTTGATATTTCAACACATTAAACATATTTAACGAAATATAATAGTTCTCCCTAATTCAATATCACAGGAAATCCTTTATAATCAATACTTCACAAAAGGGCATGCAGATTGTATTTTAAAATACAACTAAAAAATCCTGCTATGTATCTATCTAATACAAAAACAATTGTGTTTATTTCGGGAGCTTTTGTGAGCCATTTTTATTGGGAAGAATGGATTACTTTTTTTGAAAATAAAGGATACAAAGTTGTAGCTCCGCCCTGGCTTCATAAAAATGATTCGGCTGAAAATTTAAGGAAACAAAATCCGTGTGTAAAAATTGGATCGATCAGTTTGTTTGATCTTTTGTGCTATTATACCGAAATTATTGAAAAACTTCCGGAGAAACCTATTTTAGTTGGACATTCTTATGGCGGACTTTTAGTACAATTGCTGGTTCAGAAAAATTTAGCGGAAGCTGGAATTTGTATCAATTCCTTTCCGCCCAAAGGCTTTACATCTTTAAAAATTTCCTTTTATAAAATTATTTTGGGTTTTTCGTGCGACATTTTTTCTTCTAAAAAAACTTTCATTTTATCATTCGAAAACTGGAAAAATATATTCTTCAATATTGCATCAATTGAAGAACAAAAAGCAGAATATGACAAATTCATTATTCCTGAATCTAAAAAAGCTTTGTGGAATTTATTTTCAAAAAATGCTAAAATCAATTTCAGAAAAAAACATGTTCCGCTCTTTTTTATTTCTTGTTCTGAAGACCAAATTATTTCACCAAAATTGGTTCATTGGAATTTTAGAAAACATAGAAATCTACATTCAATAACTTGTTATAAAGACTTCAAAAACAAAAATCATTTTGTCATACTTCATCCCGAATGGCAGGAAGTTGCAGAAAGTGTTACAAGATGGATTGAAAAGGTTACTTAACTTAATTAATTTAAACATATAGAAATATAGGTTTTACTGGTTTGAAAAAGGCATTTCACTTGCATTAACAAACATAGGCTATGTGTGAGAAACTAGTTTCTTTTAATTTTCTTTTTATAGATAAAGAATCCCGATAGCTATCGGGACTATGTGTTTAATTATATTTTATATAGAGGAACCAGCTAACTTATTTCTCTCTTAATTTCTAATTTCTTGATTTTTGAATTTAAGGTTGAAGGATGAATATCTAAAATTTCGGCTGCACCACCCGCGCCGGAAATCTTTCCGTTACATTTTTTAAGGATATATAAAATGTAATCCCGTTCATTTTCTAAAATGGTTTTAATCGAAAAAGAATCGGTATTTTGCTGTGTGTGCATTTTTGATGAAGGTGAAAATTCAATTGCTTTAATTGTATTTCCTTCTGTGAGCAATAATGTACGCTGGATGAGATGCTCGAGTTCTCTAATATTTCCCGGCCAATCGTAATTTGTTATTTGCTGTAAGGCATTATCAGAAAGCATTGGCACTTTTCGATTCATTCTTTCGCTGTATATTTTTATAAAATGATCTGCTAATTCGGGAATATCTTCTTTTCGTTTTTTTAATGACGGAACTAGAATTGGGAAAACATGAAGTCGGTAATACAAATCCATTCTAAAACGTCCGGCAGCGACTTCTTCTTCAAGGTTTTTATTCGTTGCTGCAATTATGCGAACATCGATTTTTATAGGCATAAGTCCGCCAACACGTTCTATTTCACGTTCTTGTAAAACACGCAATAATTTTACCTGAAGTTCTAATGGCATCTCTCCTATTTCATCCAGAAAAATTGTTCCGCCGTTTGCCAATTCAAATTTTCCTATTCGTTTTTCTAAAGCTCCTGTAAAAGCCCCTTTTTCATGTCCGAATAAAAGAGATTCGGCAAGGTTTTCAGGAATGGCACCACAGTTTATAATAATTAATGGTTTGTCTTTTCTTGGCGATAAATCGTGAATGCTTTTGGCTATTTTTTCTTTTCCGGTACCGCTTTCTCCTAAAATTAAAACGGAAGTATCTGATGGTGCTACTTTTTTAATGTAATTAAAAACCGTTATCATTTGTGAACTGTTGCCAATTATTCCTTCAAAACCAGATTTTGTATTTTCGGTTTTTTCTTTTTTCTGCGGAATTTCTTTTGTTTCTAAAATTGTTGCTGCAGGCGAATAAAAACGGGAAATAAATTGTGAAAATGTATTTTCAAGATTGGATAACAGTTTCAGATTTTCATCGGAATAAACATTAAAATTACGGCTGTAAAACGTAAAACAAAAACGCTGCGAAACTGCAATTGAAAGCGGAAAAACCAAATATGATTTGATTCCGAAATTATGCGAAATAATTCCTTTTATCGGCGCGGCCTGAAAATTATTAATCAGTGATTCTTCACTGTAAATAATTGGTTTTATGTCTATTTGAGATTTTACGTAGGTTTCGTTTAACTCTTTTATGGATATATCGGCAATTTGAGAAAACTTTTGTACGCTTATAATTTGGTATTGATCGATATTTTTTCGGATGATTCCGAGGTTCGAATATTGTTCTGCATTTACAAATCCAGCTTCTAAATAATCAAAGCAGATAAAAGTCTGAATGATTTTAGCAAAAGCCAATAAAGCTTCTTCTAGTTTTAGGTTTGAATTGATTAATTCTGTAATCTCATTTTTCAATTCCAGTTGCTGCATTAACTGCGATTCGAGACTGTATTTTTGTCTGTAAAACGCGATTTCTAGCGTTGTTAGAATATCTTGTTCTCTAAAAGGTTTTACAATGAATCCGTATGGCTGCGTAGTTTTGGCCTGATCCAGGATTCTCTTGCTTGAATTTGCCGAAATAAAGATAAAACCGATATTTTTTTCCTTTAAAATATGTGCCAGATAAATTCCGTTTTTATCTCCTTTGAGCATAATATCCAAAAATACCAAATCTGGTTTTTGGGTCTGAATTACATCCAAAGCCTGTTCGACAGAACGCACAATTCCTATAACATTATAATTTGCTTTTTCCAGAATTAACTGCAAATCATGTGCTTCAATAAATTGATCTTCAACAATTAATATTTCTTTTTTAAAGTCGGTTTCGTCAGATTGGGTGCTTTTATCAGACAAGGTTCCCATAAATGTAGTATTATTTATATTATAATTTTATAATTCACTGGCATAAAATTAGTTAAATATCGCCAGTAATTTCAGTGTTTTGGAAAAATTAAATTAAAAAAATCACATTTAATGTGAATTTTCTTGATATTTTTCAAAAAAACCACACTCCTTTATTTCTATATTTGTTTACTAAAACCAATCCAAAAAACTAATTTTTAAGAAATTATGAAACGACCGCTTACTTTCTATTTGATTTTCTTAATTACCAATTCATTATTTGCACAAATAGCCCCTGCTGTAGCTAAATATGATCTTGCTAAAAGGAGATTATTAATACAAAGCTGTTCTACCTATTTATTTAATGCCAATCAAGGTGCAATAGATGTTGATAGTGCTGTAGTTGTTGCTTGCAAAGCTTACAAATTGCCTGTTTCATTAAGTTATACTGAAGGTTTTAGTGATGATACAAAATTAATTGGAAGTGAGTTCGTAGATAAAGGAAACATCACTTCTGTACTAAAGCTTTTGGCTAAATCAAAGGGTGAAGACCAAATTAAATTATTACTTCAATTAGGGAGTTTTTATCTTTTTAAACCGGGAACAAAACCGCAGGATTTAAAAAACGCAAAACTTTATATTGATAAAGCAGTTTTGGCAAGTAATCAAAGTAAAATAAAAAGATTACAGCATCAAAGTTTATTGTTATTAGGTAAATATTATTATCAGGCTAATAATCAGCCGGAAGGCAAAAAAATATTTTTGCAGGTTATACACGAATGCCGAAAACAAAATGACAAATTAGGTCTTGCCGAAGCTTTAGATGCTTACGGAACTCTTTTATTCAATCTTGATCCCGAAAAAGAAAAAATACTGCAAGAAGCCGTTTCGCTTTATGCTTCTTTAGGTTTAGAAGAAAAGAGAATAGAGAATTACACCAAAATCACGACAATCTATTTTTGGACAAATAAAGTAAATGAAGCTAAAAAAAGATTGTATCAAAATTTAGTTGATTTACGAAAAATTGGCTTTACACATGAGCAATTTGCGGAAACAACAATTGCTTATATTGAAATGGCAATGCACAATATCCCAAACGCATTATATTATGCCCTAAAAAGTGTAAAAAGAATGGATGCTGAAAAGGATTATACTTTTGGTGACATTTTTTATATGCGTTTGGGAGATGTATATAATCATTATGGCCATCACGAAGAAGCCTTGGAATTGTACAAAAAAAGTATCGAAATAGGCCAGCATACTATTGATACCGGCACTTGGTACAAAAGTTTTTATAGTGCTGTAGCAGCTTTATCTCTAAAAGGAAAAACTAAAGAAGCGATTGTTTATATTAATTCAATGACAGAAAAACATCCTCCTAAAAGTACTTTTGATAAAATGTCTGTTGCGTATGTTAAAGCCAATTCTTATGACGAAATAAAGGATTTTGTTAAAGCTGAAAAATACTTTAAAGAAACCGCTTATTATGCACAGCAGTTAAATGGTCCGGAAACTTTTAGAGAAGTTGTTCACGAATATATTATAATAGCTCTTTTTTATATCAAAATAAATAAGCCTCAGGAAGCTAAATTTTATTCTGATAAAGCTGCCGCGCTTTTAAAAAACAATGACAAATACGATTCGCATGCATTACAACTTTTACGGTACAAAACAGACTCGATCAATGGTGATTTTAAAGGTGCGCTAGAACGTTTTAAAGATTATAAAAAAATAATGGATTCAGTTCATGGAGTAGATAAAAACAAACAAATTGACGAACTCAAAATTCAATATGAAACGGCCAATAAGGAAGAAAAAATTAAACTTTTAAATGATCAGGATAAATTACAAAAAAGCGAATTGCGAAAATCAAAACTTTTAAATAGTGTTTCTATATGGAGTTTAGTATTGTTACTGGTTGTAATTGCATTATTGTTTAACCGATATCGTTTAAAACAACGAAATCACGCCAAACTTGAAATCAAGGAAAAAGAAATCAACCAGAAAAATATCAATCTGAAACATTTACTGGATGAGAAAGAATGGCTGTTGAAAGAAATCCACCATCGTGTAAAAAACAATCTTCAAACTGTAATTAGTCTGCTCAATTCACAATCGGCTTATTTAGAAAATGATATGGCATTGTCGGCGATAAAAAACAGCCAGCACAGGATTCATTCAATGTCTTTGATTCATCAAAAATTATATAATTCTGAGAATATTTCGACGATTAATATGCCGAATTATATTAAAGAATTAGTCGAATATTTACGAGATTCTTTTTCGCTTGGACAGAGAATTCGCTTTGAAGTAAAAATCGATCCGCTGGAATTAGATGTTGCGCACGCCGTTCCGTTGGGATTGATTTTAAATGAAGCAATTACAAATTCTATTAAATATGCTTTTCCCGAAGATCGAACCGGAATGATTTATATAACGCTCGAAACTATAGCCGAAAATCAATATGTTTTAACTATTTCCGATAACGGGATTGGTTTTGATTTGAACCTCAACAATAAAAAAGCAAACTCTTTCGGAATGAGCTTGATAAAAGGTTTAACGGATGATCTTGATGGAAAATTGACGATGGAAAATAATAACGGAACGATTTTGAAAATCGAATTTTCGCAAGAATTTCCGTTGAATCAAAAAAGGAAAATGATTTAAAACCTACATTTGTACATCAAAATACCTACTTGGTTTTAGCTTATCTGCAAATGACACACAAAATTTTAATTATAGACGACGAAGAAAAACTGAGAAGTCTGCTGGCGCGTATTATAAAATCGGAAGGATTCGAAGTTTTTGAAGCCAAAGATTTAAAGTCAGGTTTTAAGAAACTCGAACAAACGGATATTGATGTTGTTTTATGTGATGTAAAACTCCCTGACGGAAATGGTGTTGATTTTCTTCAAAATATAAAAGGAAGTTTTCCTCTCATAGAAGTTATTCTTTTAACTGCTTTTGGAAATATTCCGGATGGCGTTCAGGCAATGAAAAATGGTGCTTTCGATTATATTGTAAAAGGCGATGATAATGATAAAATTATTCCGCTTCTTTATAAAGCAGTTGAAAAAGTGCATTTACAGAAAAAAGTGCAACAGCTTGAAAAACGTATTAATGATAAATATTCATTTAGTACTATTGTCGGAAAATCTAAAGGAATTGAACAGGTTATTGATCTTGCACAAAAAGTAGCCAAAACCGATTCGACTGTTTTACTTACTGGCGAAACCGGAACCGGAAAGGAAGTTTTTGCACAGGCCATTCATGAAAACAGTAATCGCGTCGGTAAATCTTTTGTGGCTTTAAACTGCAGCACTTTTAGTAAAGAAATTCTGGAAAGTGAACTTTTCGGACACAAACAAGGAGCTTTTACGGGAGCTTTGAAAGATAAAAAAGGTTTTATTGAAGAAGCCAATGGCGGAACTTTATTTCTGGATGAAATTGGTGAAATGCCAATTGATCTTCAGGCAAAATTATTACGTGTTTTAGAAACTTCAGAATATATTCCTGTTGGTGACACCACTCCAAAAAAATCAAATTTCAGATTAATTGCGGCTACAAATCGAGATTTAAAAACAGAAAGCGACGAACATCGTTTCCGTTCTGATCTGTATTTCCGTTTGAATATCTTCGAAATAAAACTGCCTTCTTTACGGGAAAGAATAAAAGATATTGCGGTATTGACAAATCATTTCGTGAAACAGTTTTCTGAAAAAACGAATAAAAAAACATTACATATCTCAGATGATTTTCTGCAGAAATTAGAAAACTATTCCTGGCCGGGAAATATCCGTGAACTTAAAAATATTATCGAAAGATCGGTTATTTTGAGTAATGGCGATACTTTAACTTCAGATGTTCTGCCTTACGAAATGCAGCATCAAGCCGAAAAAAGCACCAAATCAATGTCGGCTTTCTCTATGCAGAGTGTTGAAAAACTGCATATTCAAAAGGTTTTAAATTATACCAAAGGAAATAAAGCGGAAACGGCAAGATTATTAGAAATTGGGATTGCAACTTTGTATAGGAAGTTAGAAGAGTACAATATACAGCTGTAATCCTGCAAGGTTTTCAAAACCTTGTAGGTTTAGATTTTAAATAATTCGAACTTTACACTTAATATAATACCTACAAGGTTTTGAAAACCTTGCAGGAATTGGTAATAATCAAAACAACCTTATCATTTCAATAAAAGCTTATCATTTTGATAGGCTTTTTTTATGCCTGATTTTTGGCACAAAACCACATTCCTTTTATTTACAACACTTTAGCTAAAACTTCATTTTTTCGGAACATATTTTGGCATAAGGAGGGAGAACATTAAAAATTCATTCAAAATGAAAAACCAAGTCACCTCAATCTACAAAGAAGCAGAACGTTTTGCCGAGATAACCAAAAAATCTATTATTTCTGGAAACATCGTTCGTGCCAAAAAATGTCTGGCTCTTGCCGAACGTTTGTTTATAACCGGAAGCATCGAAACTAAAAATGCCATTTCTAATGTGTATGTTTTTTCGGTTTCTTCTTTTATGGAAGTGCGTCACTGCAATATTTCACATCTTTTTCCACAAACACTTAAAACGGAATATATCAAACAGGTTAATTCTTCGGGCGTGTAAATATGTTGAATCGATTAACTGTTTTTTTTTAATTGTTTAATGGAAAAAATCTTAAATCTAAAGTCTACAATCTTAAATCTAAAATAATTATCCCATGATCACTTTTCTTTTACTAGGACTGGCCGTTGCCCTGTTTGCCATTTGTTTTCTCTCTGTTGAATTTTTTGAAAAAATCTAATCATGACCGCATTATTTATAATCTCAATCGCCGTTTTCGTGTATTTGGTTTATGTATTAATCAAACCCGAAAAATTTTAAAAAATGAATTTTTAGAATTTAAGATTGTCTCAAAGTCTAAAATCTAAAATCAACAATCTAATATTAAATATATGAACACAGAATTATTAGGCGTCATTGGTATTTTCATCTTAACCATTGTTTTAGCGATTCCATTAGGGAAATACATTGCTAAAGTTTATTTGGGAGATAAAACACTTTTTGACCCGATTTTCAATCCAATTGAAAAATTTATCTTTAAAATCAGCGGTATCAATTCCACTGAAGAAATGAACTGGAAACAACACTTAAAAGCACTTTTAAGTATTAATATGATTTGGTTCTTTCTTTGCTTTTTTGTCTTATTATTTCAGGGATCTTTACCTCTTAATCCTGATAACAACCCCTCTATGACGCCTGATCTGGCATTTAATACTGCTATTTCATTTTTAGTCAATTGTAACTTACAGCATTATTCAGGCGAAAGCGGGGTTTCTTACCTTTCACAAATCGTCTTGATGTTCCTTCAATTTGTTTCTGCCGGTATCGGAATGGCTGCTGCTGCAATGATTTTTACAGCAATGAAAGAAAGAACGACAGAACAATTGGGTAATTTTTATAATTATTTCATCAAAAGCTGTACTCGTATTTTATTACCGCTTTCAGCAATTGTAGCTGTTGCACTAGTTTTTAGCGGTACTCCAATGACTTTTGAAGGTAAAGATGCTATTACGACACTTCAAGGTGATCACGTAGAAGTTTCTCGCGGACCTGCTGCAGCCTTTATTGCTATCAAACATATTGGTACAAATGGTGGTGGATTTTTTGGAGCTAACTCAGCACATCCGTTAGAAAACCCAACTTATTTTACGAATGGAGTTGAGCTTTGGGCGCAAATGATCATTCCGTTTGCGATGATTTTTGCTCTTGGATTTTACCTCAACAAAAGAAAATTATCAAACATCATTTTTGGTGTAATGACGATCGGATTTCTACTTCTGGTTGTTCCAACAGTTATGAGTGAAATCAACGGAAATCCTGCTATCGAAAAAATGGGTATCGCACAAACAACCGGAGCGATGGAAGGAAAAGAAGTTCGGTTTGGTCCCGCAATGTCAGGTTTCTGGAGTATTGCTACAACGGTAATTTCTACAGGTTCTGTAAACAGTATGCACGATAGTTCAATGCCAATGTCTGGTACTATGCAGCTATTATCTATGATGGTGAATGCCTTTTACGGCGGATGTGGTGTGGGTATTTTAAACTACTATATTTTCATTATTCTGGCTGTATTTATCTCTGGATTAATGGTTGGTCGAACTCCTGAATTTTTAGGAAAGAAAATCGAAGCGCGGGAAGTAAAAATTGCTGCTTTTATCGCCATTCTTCATCCTTTATTAATATTAGCCGGAACTGCTTTAGCTTCTTATTTTGCTGCGCATGATACTGCAATGGGTTATTGGTTTAACGGAAACGCGACAGGCTGGTTAAACAATCCCGGCAACCACGGATTCTCAGAAATGTTATACGAATACACTTCTAGTGCTGCCAATAACGGTTCTGGTTTTGAAGGATTGGGAGATAATAATCCGTTCTGGAACATCACTACAGGAATTGTATTACTGTTAAGCCGTTTTATTCCAATCATTGGACCATTGGCAATTGCTGGTTTATTGGCAGGTAAAAAATACATTCCGGAAAGTGCAGGAACTTTAAAAACGGATACATCCATTTTCGGAATCATGACTTTTGCCGTAATCGCAATTATCGCTGCTTTATCATTCTTCCCAGCATTGGCTTTAGGTCCATTGGCAGAATTCTTTACTTTAAAATAATAACTCATTTTTCAATGCTGAAAATATTTAAACACATAGAAACATAGTTTTCCTTTATCTAAAAAAGGAGATCAAAAGAAACCAGTTTCTAACACATAGCTATGTGTGTTAATGCAAGTGAAACGCCTTTCTCTCAAAGTTAAAATCTATGTCTCTATGTGTTAAAAAAAAATCAGTTAAACAAAATAACATAAAAAATGACAACTAATAAATCCACATCATTGTTTGAAAGTAAGCAGGTAAAAGAAGCCTTAGTGCAGTCTTTTGTCAAGCTGAACCCAAAAATGATGATCAAAAATCCGGTAATGTTTACCGTAGAAATAGGAACAGCCATTATGTTTGCTGTCTGCATTTCAATATTAATGGGTGCAAATGATCAAGGCAGTTTTACTTATAACTTAATTGTATTTTTAATTTTACTGGCAACACTTTTATTTGCCAATTTCGCCGAAGCAATTGCCGAAGCAAGAGGAAAAGCACAAGCCGACAGTTTACGAAAAACACGTGAAGAAACTCCTGCAAGACAAATTATGCCAAACGGAGAAATTAAAAACATTAGTTCTTCGGCATTGAAAAAAGACGATATTTTCGTTTGCGAAGCTGGTGATTTAATTGCTGCCGATGGTGAAATTATCGAAGGTCTGGCTACAATCGACGAAAGTGCTATCACTGGAGAAAGTGCTCCTGTAATTCGGGAAGCTGGTGGAGATAAATCTTCGGTTACCGGAGGGACAAAAGTATTATCTGATAAAATTAAAGTAAAAGTAACTTCTGAACCTGGCGAAAGCTTTTTAGATAAAATGATTGCTTTAGTTGAAGGTGCAAGCCGTCAGAAAACACCAAACGAAATTGCCTTAACCATTTTATTAGCCGCATTTACTTTAATCTTCGTGATTGTGTGCGTTACGCTAAAACCGTTTGCCGACTATGCCAACGCACCCATCACGATCGCGGCTTTCATTGCTTTGTTTGTTTGTTTAATTCCAACTACAATTGGTGGTTTGCTTTCTGCGATTGGTATTGCGGGAATGGACAGAGCTTTACGAGCTAACGTAATTACAAAATCGGGTAAAGCGGTTGAAACTGCTGGGGATATTGATGTTTTACTTTTGGATAAAACAGGAACCATCACCATTGGAAACAGAAAAGCAACTAATTTTTATCCAACAAAAGGAATCTCTTTAGATGATTTTATTAAATCTGCCGTATTAAGTTCGCTTGCAGATGATACTCCGGAAGGAAAAAGTATTATTGAGTTGAGCAAAACGATCAATTTAAACGGTAAAATGCAGGAAGACATTTCACATTTTACAGATAACATTTCACACACTATAAAATTTACTGCCGAAACCAGAACTTCTGGAGTAGTATTAAAAGACGGAACTAATATTAGAAAAGGTGCTCAGGATGCTGCAAAAAATATTGCGCAACAGGCAGGAAATTCTTTTCCTGAAGATACTGCTCAACAAGTTATCACGATTTCGTCTAACGGAGGAACTCCATTGGTTGTTATTAAAGACAATGTAGTTCAAGGTGTTATCGAACTTCAGGATATTATCAAAACCGGAATGAAAGAACGTTTTGAGCGCTTGCGCAGAATGGGAATTAAAACGGTAATGGTTACTGGTGATAATCCGCTTACGGCCAAATTTATTGCCGAAGCAGCTGGTGTTGATGATTTTATTGCCGAAGCTAAGCCTGAGGATAAAATGAATTACATTAGAAAAGAACAAGCTGAGGGAAGACTGGTTGCCATGATGGGCGACGGAACAAATGATGCTCCTGCCCTTGCCCAAGCCAATGTTGGAGTTGCCATGAACAGCGGAACTCAAGCTGCAAAAGAAGCCGGAAACATGGTCGATCTTGACAATGACCCAACGAAACTAATTGAAATCGTTGAAATTGGAAAACAGCTTTTAATGACTCGAGGTACTTTAACTACTTTTTCTATTGCAAATGACGTTGCGAAATATTTTGCTATTGTTCCTGCTCTTTTTATTACTGCGATTCCTGCGCTTCAAGGTTTAAACATCATGCATTTGCACAGCCCTGAAAGTGCCATTTTATCAGCGGTAATTTTCAACGCGATTATTATTCCAATTTTGATTCCGCTTGCGCTGAAAGGTGTTGATTATCGACCAATTGGAGCAAGTGCTATCTTAAAAAGAAATCTTTTGATTTATGGCCTTGGCGGATTGATTGTTCCTTTCATCGGAATTAAAGTAATTGATCTAATTGTTGCTCTCTTTATGTAAAAATTAAACCTGACAGGTTTTTAAAACCTGTCAGGTTCACAAAACTCAATTAAAAACATAGACTTTAAACTATAAGCTTTTAAGAAAAAACTTAGAACCTTAGCATCTTAGAGTCTTAGAATCTCAAAAGAAATGAAAAATCTATTTTCACTATTAAAACTTACCGTATTTACTTTGATTTTGTTTGCGGTTATTTATCCTTTAGCGATTTACGGAATCGCACAATTGGCTCCAAATCAAGGAAAAGGAAAAACTATTTCGGTTAACGGAAAAGTGGTTGGTTATCAAAAAATTGGTCAAAAGTTCGATAAGTCAAATTATTTCTGGGGAAGACCTTCGGCTGTTGATTATAATGCTGCCGGAAGTGCCGGAAGTAACAAAGGGCCAAGCAACGCTGACTATTTGGCTTTGGTTCAAAAAAGAATTGATACACTTTTATTGGTTCATCCGTACTTGAAAAAATCTGATATTCCATCAGATATGGTTACGGCTTCAGGAAGTGGTTTAGATCCGAATATTTCTCCGCAAGGCGCTTTGATTCAGGTAAAACGTATTGCTAAAGAAAGAAAACTGGATGAAACTAAAGTAAAAGCTTTAGTAGAATCTAAAATTAATACAGCCGTTGTTGGTCCTGAAACAGTGAATGTTTTGGAATTGAATGCGGCTTTGGATCAGCTTCGCTAAGATGCTAAGGTTCTAAGATACTGAGATACTAAGTTTTTCTCCTGCAAGGTTTTCAAAACCTTGTAGGTATGATAGACTAATTGACACGAATTTCCATTCTTGTTCTATGTGCATTCTTGTCATTTCGACGAAGGAGAAATCTTCGTTAGTAGCTAGACAAAGATTGACGAATTTCTATGCGGAGTTTCTTGCGGAGATTCCTCGTTCCTCGGAATGACAAATAGAACGTAAACTGAAACTTATAATTAATACCTACAAGGTTTTGAAAATCTTGCAGGAAACAAAAACGCCTTTTTACCCCGAATTTCCTAGCCCCGATAGTAGTGGAAATCCTTTTGTACCGGGGTTCGGTACAAAAGATTGAAACGGATAGCGGGATTAGCTCCTAAAAAATCTACTAAATAAATAATAGAATACCACAAAAATGAAAAAAATAATACTTACTGCTTTAATCGCTTTTGGTTTTAGCAATTTACATGCACAAGAAGAATCAAAAAGTCCGTTTACGTTTTCAGGATATGTAGACGCTTATTATAGTTATGATTTTGCAAAACCGGAAGATCATACTCGACCAAACTTTTTTTATAGTTATAATAAAAGTAACGAGGTAAACCTGAATTTAGGTATGGCAAAAGTGAATTATTCGAAAGAAAATATTCGAGGAAATTTTGCCTTAATGGCTGGAACTTATGCCGAATATAATATGGCTGCAGAACAGGGTTTATTGAAAAATGTTTATGAAGCCAATGTGGGCGTAAAGATTTCGAAAAACCACAATTTATGGATTGATGCGGGAATTATGCCTTCGCATATTGGCTTTGAAAGTGCGATTGGAAAAGACTGTCAGACTTTAACGAGAAGTATTATGGCTGAGAATTCTCCTTATTATGAAACGGGAGTTAAAATTGGTTATACATCTGAATCTGGAGAATGGTACTTGGCAGGTATGTACTTGAATGGCTGGCAGAGAATTGAGAAAGTAGAAGGCAATCAAACGCCTGCTTTTGGAACTCAGGTTACTTACAAACCTTCTGATCGGGTTGCTTTGAATTGGAGTACATATGTTGGAAATGAACAACCGGATATTGATAAAAAATGGCGTTATTTCAACAACTTTTACGGACAATTTAAAGTAACGGAAAAGACAAATATTACAGCTGGTTTTGATATTGGATCGCAGCAATCGGCTAAAAGCAGTAATAAATATGATACTTGGTTTTCACCGGTTTTAATTCTACAATACAAACCAACAGATAAAATTCAGCTTGCAGCACGCGGTGAATATTATAGCGACGAAAAAAGTGTAATTATCGCAACTGAAACTCCAAATGGTTTTAAAACTTATGGATTTTCAGCTAACTTTGATTACTTAGTTACTGATAATGTTATGTTTAGAATTGAAGCGAGAAATCTTTCAAGTAAAGATGAAATCTTCACAAATAAAGACAATCTTCCAACGGATACGAATACGTTCGTAACGACTTCCTTGGCGATTAGTTTCTAGGAGAATATTTCTTGACACAGATTACACAGATTAAAAGAATTTTTTAATGTCTTTGTGTAGATTTATTTGCCACGAATTACACAAATTTTCACGAATTATATTAAATAAAAATTTGTGCAAATTTGTGTAATTCGTGGCGAAAAAAAATAATCCTTTTAATCTATGTAATCTGTGGCTTTAAAAAAAAACTTTGTGACTTAGCGCCTTCGTGGCAAAAAATATGGAAAACGAAAATAATAACGCACAGCACTTTCTCGATTTAATTCAGAAATCACGAAAAGGGAAGTTTAAAATCTACATTGGAATGAGCGCCGGTGTGGGCAAAACTTTTCGTATGCTTCAGGAAGCGCATTCGTTATTGAAAAACGGAATTGATGTAAAAATTGGCTACATCGAAACGCACATGCGGAAGGAAACGCATGAATTATTAGCGGGTTTGCCTATAATTCCGAGACGGACCATTTTCTATAAAGGAAAAGAATTGGAAGAATTGGATGTTCAGGCGATTATCAATCTTCGTCCAGAAGTCGTTATTGTTGATGAATTAGCGCACACGAACGTTGAAGGAAGCAAAAATGAAAAACGCTGGCAAGATGTTTCGGAAATTCTGGAAGCTGGAATTAATGTGATTTCGGCGGTTAATATTCAGCATATTGAGAGTTTAAATGAAGACGTAAAACGAATTACAAACATTGATGTTCAGGAAAGAATTCCTGATAATGTATTGCGATTGGCAGATGAAGTCGTGAATATCGACTTAACATCCGAAGATTTGATTGCGCGTTTGAAAGAAGGAAAAATTTATACGGCTGATAAAATTCAGACTGCTTTAACGAACTTTTTTAAATCGGAACAGATTTTACAACTTCGAGAATTGGCTTTGAAAGAAGTAGCGAGTCAGGTCGTTCGAAAAGTTGAAAATGAAGTTCCGAATCTTCATGCTTTACGACACGAAAAATTGTTGGCTTGCATTAGCAGTAATGACAAAACGGCTAAAATTGTTATTAGAAAAGCAGCACGATTGGCAAGTTATTATAACGGATCATGGTATGTTTTGTATGTGGAAACTCCACAGGAAAGCAGTACAAAAATTGCTTTAGACAAACAAAGACATTTAATTAATAATTTTAAACTCGCCGTACAATTAGGCGCAGAAGTAATTAAATTGGAAAACAAAAATATTGCCGATGCGATTTTGGCAACTGTTGAAGAAAAACAAATTACAACTGTGTGTATCGGGAAACCGCATTTGAATTTATTTAAAGTAATTTTGTCTACAACAATTTTTAGGCGTTTGCTAAATAAACTGTCTTTATCAAATGTAGATCTTGTTATCCTGTCATGAAAAAATATTAAACCATATAAGTAATATAAGTTCATTTAAACAGAATGCTTAATCAGCTGTACTTATATTTTCTTATATTACTTATATGGTTCAAAAAAAATGTTTTATAAAATGAGAATTAAAACCAAATTGAATCTGGGAGTTGGATTGTTATTTTTAATGATCATTATACTTTCGTTAGTGAGCGGTTATTCTGTTTTTTTGATAAAAGCAGACACAGAGAATATTCTGAAAGCGAATTATAATACGCTAGAATATTCTCGAAATATGATTTTGTCTTTGGATGAAATTAAAGCGAGCCCGGATAGTAAGATTCATGTTTTCAAGGAATATCTTGAAAAACAAACACAAAATGTTACGGAGCCCGGAGAAAAAGAAGCAACTGCAAGCCTTGAAAAAAGTTTTGCTCTTTTAGAAAAAAACGGTTCTAATGAAGCTTTAAAAGCACAAGTTAGACAGGATATTTTTGCGATTATGAAATTGAATCTGGATGCCATAAAACAGAAAAGCGATATTGCCAAACATACCGCCGAAAATGCTAATTTATGGATTGCCATTGTGGGAACTTTATGTTTTTTAATTGCTTTTAATTTACTGATTAATCTGCCTAATAATATTGCCAATCCTATAAAGGAATTGACGCTGAGTATTAAGGAAATTGCCAATAAAAACTATTCAGAACGTGTTCATTTTACGAGTCATAGCGAATTTGGTGATCTGGCCAAATCGTTTAATACGATGGCGCAAAAACTTCAGGAGTATAACGACAGCAATTTCTACAAACTCTTTTTTGAAAAGAAACGACTGGAAACTTTAATCAATAATATGAACGATCCAATTATTGGCTTGGATCATGAAGGAATCGTTTTGTTTGCCAATGACGAAGCATTAAAAATTATTGGTTTAAAATTGGAAGATGTTATTGGAAAATCATCTTCTACTCTAGCCTTGTCGAATGATTTGATTCGGTCTTTGATTTTGAAAGATGAATCAGATGCGCCTAAAAAACAACCGCTTAAAATCTATGCGCACGGAAAAGAAAGTTATTTCGAAAAAGAAATTCTGAATATTACCATAATTCCAACGGGAGAAGAAAAAGAAATTAATATTGGAGATGTTATTATTCTGCGAAACATTACGCTTTTTAAAGAACTGGATTTTGCTAAAACCAACTTTATTGCCACCGTTTCACACGAATTAAAAACACCAATTGCTTCTATAAAATTAAGTCTTCAATTGCTTGAAAATGGAAAAACGGGCAACATGAACGACGACCAGAAACAATTGGTTGAAAGTATAAAAGATGACAGTCAGCGATTGTTGAAAATTACGGGTGAATTGCTTAATTTATCTCAATTAGAAACGGGAAATATTCAGCTGAATATCGAAAAAAGTAATCCGCATGAAATTGTAAATTATGCCGTTGAAGCAGTTAAAGTTCAGGCTGATCAAAAACAGATTAAACTTTTAATTGATGCCGATGAAAACCTCCAAGACGTAAAAGCTGACAGCGAAAAAACAGGCTGGGTTTTGATTAATTATTTATCGAATGCGATTCGTTATTCTTCTGAAAAAAGTACGATTATCATCAAATTAAAAAAAGATAATAATCAAATCGTATTTCAGGTTATCGACACTGGAAAAGGAATTGATACAAGATATAAAGACAAAGTTTTTGATAAGTATTTTCAAGTTCCGGGAAGTCAGAAATCCGGAACGGGATTAGGTTTAGCGATAAGCAAAGAATTTATCGAAGCTCAAAATGGAAGTGTTGGTGTAGAAAGTAATTTAGGATTAGGAAGCACGTTTTGGTTTTCGTTGAAGGTTTAGATTTTTTTCCTGCCACGAAGGCACTAAGACACAAAGTTTATTTGAAGGATTTTTGAATAGCTTTGTGTCTTAGTGCCTTCGTGGCAAAAAAAATTACGTATTCGAAGTATTATTCTTAATCTCTCGAACTTCTCTTTTTAATTCTAAAAGCAAATCTTTCATTGCTCCCGTTTCTGTTATTTCTTGTTTTTTATCCGAACGGCCAATATTACATTCGTATTCCCAAATCTCCAAAATATCAGAAGCTTTCACTTCATAATTCGGATAAAAACTATTATCCGATTCTAAAACCAAGGCGTTCTTTTTGTTTTTATTAAGACGCTTATATACCATTCCTTCATTCTTAGTGATAAGAATATAGGTTTTACCATCCATCACCTCTCCCAGCTTTTCCACATAACGGCCAATAATAATAGAACCATCTTCGTGTGGAGGCATTGAATCGCCTTCAACAGGAAATCCGCGATGTTTTCCTGGTCCTAAAAAAGGAAGTGTAATCTGCTGTAAACTTTCAATATATTCCGGATCAGCATATCCGTTTAGATAACCTGCTTTTGCTTTTTGAGATACAATTTCAATAAAGTTTTCTCCAAAACTATCCACTTGAATCGGTAAAATAAGTCGATTGCCTTCCAGTTTTATCAAATTTTGCACATCAATTTTGCGTATATCGACAGATAATATCAAGTCAATACTCATATGAAAATATAAGGCAATTTTCTTTAAAATATCATACGGTGCTTCCGAAGTTCCATCTTCGTATTTAACGTATCTTCCTCTGGTAATACTAAGGTTCTCAGCTAATTTCTCCTGCGATATTTTATGCTTAACCCTCAATGCTCTGATGTTATCTGAAAATAAGGACATAATTAATTTGTTATAATTTGGAACAGCAAATATATGAAAAAATGTTATCAACTGTACTAATTTTGCTTTATACAAAAAAACATTTTTTTGAAGTGATTATGAAATTGAGCAATATAAATACCACAAAATCAATAGAATTGTACATTCCGGATGTAAGTTCGAAAGTAAATCTGCCTTTTTTTGACGTTGGTATCAGCGCAGGTTTTCCTTCGCCTGCTGATGACTTTATCGAATTATCGATTGATCTCAACAAAGAATTTATCAAACATAAATACACTACTTATTTTGCACGGGTTAAAGGACATTCTATGAAAAATGTCGGTATCAATGATGGCGATTTATTGATTATTGATAAAAGTCTGGAGCCTCAAAATAATAAAATTGCTGTCTGCCAAATCGATGGCGAATTTACTGTAAAACGTATCAAAATAGAAAAAGACATTATTTGGCTTATTGCCGAAAATGAAGATTATCAGCCTATAAAAGTAACCCCAGAAAATAATTTTGTGATTTGGGGAATTGTGGTTCATTGTATTAAAACTTTTTAAGTTGAATGTCACGCTGAGCGAAGTCAATTGTCAGTCTGAGCGAAGTCGAAGACCTTTATACAATGAAGCCCTTCGACTTCGCTCAGGGTGACAAAACAGAAATAGAAATAAAAAAACACATTTAGAAAATGTTTGCTTTAGTCGATTGTAACAATTTTTATGCTTCTTGCCAAAGAGTATTTGAACCACATTTAATAGGAAAACCTATCGTTATTCTTTCTAATAATGATGGTTGTGTTATTTCGCGTTCTGATGAAGCTAAAGCTCTTGGAATACCAATGGCAATTCCGGCTTTTAAGTATGAATCTGTTTTTAAAGAAAAAAACATTTTTGTTTATTCTTCAAATTATCCGTTGTACGGCGATATGAGCAATCGGGTAATGAACCTGCTTCAAATGTATACGCCCGAAATTGAGATTTACAGTATTGACGAAGCTTTCCTGAAATTTTCGGGTTACGATTTATTTGACCTGAATACACTGGGTTTAAAAATGCGTAAAGAAGTTACGCAAGGAACAGGAATTCCGGTTAGTATAGGTTTTGCACCTACGAAAGCTTTGGCTAAAGTAGCAAATAAAATTGCCCGAAAATTTGCAGATCGTACGCAAGGTGTTTATTGTATCGATTCTGAAGAAAAAAGAATTAAAGCATTAAAATGGACAAAAATTGAAGACGTTTGGGGAATTGGAAGAAAACATGCCAAACGTCTTAAATTAAAAAAAATAATCACAGCTTATGATTTTATCCTGCTTCCCGATGCTTGGGTAAGAAAAGAAATGTCTGTCGTCGGGCTTCGGTTAAAACACGAATTAGAGGGTAAACCAACTTTGGATTTAGAAGAGACAGCAGACCGTAAAATGATTGCGACTACGAGATCTTTTGAAAAAAGGTATACTACTTTTGAAGAAATATCGGAACGAATCAGCACATTTACAGCTTCTTGCGCTGAAAAATTAAGACGTCAGGAGTGTCATTGCAATATGGTAACTGTATTTATCCAGACGAGTTTTATAAAGAATGAAGAATCACAATATTCACGAAGTATTACCATCACTACTGATTTTCCAACCAATTCGACAATAGAACTTAATGAGGCTGCACAAAAGGGTTTTAAAGCTATTTTTAAAAAGGGCTATCGTTATAAAAAAGCGGGTGTAATTGTAATGGGGTTAACGCCAAATAGTGAAACGCAGCTTAATTTATTCGAAACTTCAAATCCTAAGCATCAGCCTTTAATGAGTGTAATTGATAAAATGAACCAGAGTTACGGTAATAATAAAATTAAATTCGGTGTACAGTCGTTGGGACGGCAATGGAAAATGAAGCAGAACAGATTATCTCCTAAGTTTTCTACTTCACTCAAGGATGCTATTACGGTTAAAGTTTAAATGTAAACAACAGAAAAACAATCGGTTTTACGTTATAAAAAGATGAAAAATACGGAATATGCCATAGTCGATATTGAAACCACAGGCGGGAACGCCAGTGGCAGCCGCATTACAGAAATTGCCATTATTATTCATGACGGTAAAAATGTACTTGATCGTTACGAAACACTTGTTAATCCGGAGCAGGACATTCCTCCTTCTATTTTTGGATTAACCGGTATTAATAACGAAATGGTGGCCAATGCGCCTATTTTCGATGATATTTCAGAGAAAGTATTAGAAATGCTTACTGATCGTGTTTTTGTTGCTCATAATGTCAACTTCGATTATTCATTTGTTCATCATCAACTTGAAAAGTCGGGTTTTAAATGGTCTGCAAAAAAACTTTGTACCGTTCGTGCAGCCAGAAAAATCAAACCCGGTTTAGGTTCTTACAGTTTAGGAAATCTCTGCAATTCCTTAAATATAGGTTTAGAAAACAGACACCGTGCGGGTGGAGACGCAGATGCAACAGCTATTTTATTTTCGCTTTTACTGGAATGGGATGATGCGGGAGAAATTGACAAAATGATCAAAAAAACGGCGCAAGATCAGCGTTTGCCGCCAAATCTTCCGCCAGATGATTTCAATAATTTACCCGAAAAACCCGGCGTATATTATTTTTATAATCAGCAGAAAAAAGTGATTTATGTTGGAAAAGCAATTAATGTAAAAAAACGTGTCGCTTCTCATTTCAGCGGTAACAATATTAATCCGCAAAGACAACACTTTTTAAGGGATATTCACGGAATTTCCTTTGAAATCTGCGGTACTGAATTAATGGCACTTTTATTAGAATGTACCGAAATCAAAAAACTCTGGCCAACTTACAACAGAGCTTTAAAACGCTTTGAAGCAAAATTTGGAATTTATCAATACGAAGCCCGAAACGGTTATAAATATCTCGCCATTGGAAAAGTCAGTAAATTTCAGATCTGCATTCATAAATTTAACAGCCAATATGATGGAATTAATTTACTGCGAAGTCTGGCAGAACAGTTTGAAATCGATCATAGATTCTGTAAATATACAAGACCAGAAGAAGGAGAGCTTTTTCAAAATAATGAAGTAAAAGATTTACCTGATGTTGCACTACATAACGAGCAAGTTGACAATGCTATTGATTTTTTATTGACCAACAGACCCACTTTTGCGATTATTGACAAAGGAAGATCTAAAGACGAAAGAAGCTGCATTTGGATTGAAAACGGACATTTTCATGGCATGGGATATATTCCATCTGATATCTCTATTCATGATCCATTAGAAGTAAAAAACTATACTGAGCCTTATAAAAGCAATCAATATATTGAACATTTGATTTTTGCTTACGCAGAAAAACATCCGGGTAAAGTGTTCTTTAACAAGCAGTTCCTGAAATAAGAATATTAAATTAATCTCGATTAAATGCTTAATAATCAGTAAATTTAATAATACAACTAATTAAATGTACCATGAAAATAGCAACATATAACGTAAACGGAATCAACGGTCGCCTGCCTGTATTATTACGCTGGCTTGATGAAGCTGCTCCAGATATTGTCTGCCTGCAGGAATTAAAAGCACCGCAGGATAATTTTCCGCTTAAGGCGATTAATGATGCCGGTTACAATGCGATTTGGCACGGACAAAAACAATGGAACGGTGTTGCAATTCTTGCCCGAAACATGGAAATTGAAGAAGTAACACGCATTCTACCGGGAGATGATGAAGATGTTCAGAGTCGTTATATAGAAGCTTTGATTAATGGAATCGTGATCGCCTGCCTTTATCTTCCAAATGGGAATCCTTTGCCGGGACCGAAGTTTGAATATAAATTGAAATGGTTTGATCGTTTAACGGAACGTGCACAAACATTATTGGATTTAAAAATTCCGGTAATTCTAATTGGTGATTTTAATGTTATGCCAACAGAATTGGATGTTTATAAACCCGAAAAATGGGTTAACGATGCTCTTTTCAGACCCGAAGTTCGAAAAGCTTTTGCGTCTATAGTTTCGCTAGGTTGGACAGATGCGATTCGGGAATTATATCCTGACGAGAAAATTTACACTTTTTGGGATTATTTTAGAAATGCTTACGAGCGGGATGCCGGTTTAAGGATTGATCATTTTTTACTGAGTCCGCAAATAGCTTCAGCATTGCGTTCGGGCGGTGTTGACCGTCATGTGCGAGGCTGGGAAAAAACAAGCGATCATGCTCCTGTTTGGATTGAAATTGACAAAAAATAAATGGAAAATGACATTATTTAACGACACCGAATTATTTACCGCAGGTTTGGCAGGAAAAAAAGTATTTGACATCCCTGATTCTGAATTGATTTTGATTGATAATTTCTTCACCAAAGAAGAATCTGATCGTTTTTATGAAAGACTGCTTCGCAAAACGAAATGGAGAGAATATGAAATGGAAATTTACGATAAAACCTATACAGTTCCCAGAATGATCGCCTGGTATGAAGACAAAGATAATCCCGGCGCAGATCAAAAAGGTCCTGACTGGAATTATGAATTACTAAAGATTAGAGGCCGTGTAGAAAAAGAAACACAACTGGATTTTAATACCGTTTTACTTAATTTATACCGAGATGGAAATGACGGCGTGGGCTGGCACAGCGATAAAGAACACAATACGGGGCCAAACCCGGTTATTGCTTCGGTGACTTTTGGAGAAACCAGAATGTTCAGGCTTCGCCATAAATTCAACAAAGAAATCCCGCAG
The DNA here is from genome assembly GCF_903819335.1 of Flavobacterium panici. Classification (GTDB taxonomy): domain Bacteria; phylum Bacteroidota; class Bacteroidia; order Flavobacteriales; family Flavobacteriaceae; genus Flavobacterium; species Flavobacterium panici. The sequence continues at coordinate 32,134 of NZ_CAIJDE010000042.1, forward strand.
GTCGAAATTCCGCTGCATCATGGATCTTTTTTACTGATGGCAGGAACAACAAATAGTTTTTGGCAGCATCAGGTTCCTAAAACAGCACGGAATGTTTTACCCAGAATCAACCTTACTTTTAGACAAACCAAACGTAGTGTATGATTTATAATCAATTCAAAATGAGTTTTTTCACCATTTAATAACGATGAGGAAAATTCTGTCGAAAAAAGTTAAAATACTGATTGTATGAAGGTTTTATTAGGCAGACCCTTTCTTTTTTACTAGTTTTGCAACCCTTTTTTAAAATATAATACCAAAATGGCTTATTCAAACAATGATTTATCGCGTTTCTTAGATGCGCAAAATAAACTTTATCTTACTGCCCTTGCTGAGATCAAAAAAGGAAAAAAAGAAACACACTGGATGTGGTTTATTTTTCCTCAGATTAAAGGATTGGGTACTAGTGATACTTCAAATCTTTATGCGATTGCCGATCTAAAAGAAGCTTCAGAATTTTTGGAGCATCCTATTTTAGGAAAACATCTTATTGAAATTTCTGAAATCTTACTGACTTTTAAAAGGAAATCAGCTGACGGAATTTTGGGTGATTTAGATGCTAGAAAATTACGTTCTTCGATGACTCTTTTTTCAATGACCGAAAATACAAATCCAATATTTCAGGAAGTTTTAGATGCTTTTTTCTCCGGAGAATCAGACCCGCTTACAATATCTATTATTAATTCAACTATAAAATCATCTACTGAAGCTGTAACTATATAATTTATAACATTCATAGATTTTTTACGTATAAAGGCACTGCATAATGCAGCGCCTTTTTTGTTTTTTATTTATCACGGTTTTTCATCAAAACACGAAAACATAAAGTTTTATATTTATATTCTATTTAGTTTTATCTTACATAAAAAACCAAATCATGACCGAAAAAATCAAAACCCTTCAAATTATTCACCTTGCCGTTTGTGCAGGAACAATTGTCGCTTATTTCTTTTTAGGTGAACTTTCTGTCGAAAAACTAAATATTCCTCATATTGATTCATCATCATTGGTGTATGTTTTTATTCCCGTTTTAGCTTTTGTTTTGAGTACTTTTTTATTTAAATCGCAATTAAAACAAATTGACCCAAAACTAAAAACCGAAGACAAATTACCCATTTATCAGACAGCATCAATAATGCGATGGGCAGTTTTAGAAGGTGCTGCTTTTTTAATCTTATTTTTAAAACCGGATTTTGTGCTATTCGGAATTCTTATCATTATATATCTTATTTTCCTGAGACCTACCGAGGAAAGAATCAATAACGATTTAAACGAAAATTCTTAACCGCAGAGAGCAAGGATTTTACGCAAAGGCACAAAGTTGCGACTTTGCGAGATTATCTAAAATCTATTCTCTTTATTCTATCTTCTTACCTCTCTTCTCTTAAGTAACGAAATTTCATGAAATAGAATCTGATTCTCGAAATATAACAGCTTATCAAAAACATAAATGCCCGAAACTCTTTGTTTTTCGGGCATTTTTATGTGGCATGCGTATTGGTTTCTTACAAATCAATTAACATTAAACCACATGAATTATGAAAAAATCAATTTTTATTTTATGCTTCATTTTTTTTAATTACACGGTTTCGAATGCCTGTGACAAATGCGGAACTTACAATAATAGTGACTTTAAGATAAAATCGGCCACAATTACTCATAAAGCAGATTTAGGTATTACTGTTTGGGATATTAAAGTCGAAGGAACTGCCGGAAAAACAATGCCTAAACCTGTTGGACAATTAAACGGAGCGCCTGTTTTGGCTTATGTTTTTCCAACCACTTTAAAATCATCTGATATTGGTTTCGGTCAAGCCGAAGGAATCGTAGCACTTGCTCTAACTTCACATCCTGATTTTGAAGATACTCCGCTTTGGGATGAAAATCTGGACGGAAATTATCTTAACGACGGATTGGTTTGGCATGCCCACTGGGTTCTTTTGGTTGAAGATAAACGTGTTGCGGGCGGACTTTCGGTTAGAGAATTTACAAAAGGAGATCCTAATGTCATTTTACCTCCAACAAATCCCGGAATGGCAATGTATATGGACAGTCCCGGTTTTAATATCGTTTCTAAAGGAAATTCAATAAAAGTAATTGTTCCCAATTTTAGGATCAATAACAAAACAAATTTCAAGTTTGATGCTGTAAGCTGCTATATGGAAGTCAGTACTGGTGCCGGAGGTTCACATGAAGGAGAAGGGAAAAAACCAATGCTGGGCGTTTACAAAGTTTATACCGTTGCCAGCGGAAATCTTTCACTTCCTTATTCTGTTAAATAAACTCGCTTTACAAAGTTTTTGCCCACGGGTCTAACGGATTAAACGGGTTTTCACTGGTTATTTTAATTCAATCGCATAGTTTTAATAAAACAGCGTAAACCTGTTTAATCCGTTAGAACGGTGGGCATATTCATATTTTTTTGAGGAATTTTATTTTATTTTTGGTTATAAATTTGTTGCACAAAAAAGCGCCTTGAGATTATCAAGGCGCTTTGGTATTTTTTAGAGTTTGAAACTTGTAACAAAAACTTTATTCTTTTGGTTTAGTTAAGTAGTAAACCGGAATTCCTGTTAGCATGATTAAAACTCCCCATCCGCAGGTTGAGAATTTTGTGATTAATAATGAAACACAAATTGCTGCTGCTATTATAATATATAACATTGGTAAAAATGGATATCCAAAAGCCTTATAAGGTCTTTCTGCATCAGTCATTTTTTTACGTAAAATAAAGATTCCGTAGATTGTTAAAATGTAAAAAATCAAAACAATAATAATTACGAAATCCAACAAATCACCGTATTTCCCAGTCAAACACAAAGCCGAAGCCCAGATACATTGTGCCCAAAGTGCCCACGCAGGAACACTTGATTCGTTTAAAACAGCAGCTTTTTTAAAGAACAAGCCATCTTTTGCCATTGTATAATAAACTCTCGCACCGGCCATAATTAATCCGTTGTTGCAGGCAAAAGTCGAAATCATAATCATGATTGCGATAATCAACGTTCCAATATTTCCGAAAATATATTGTGAAGCTACAACTGCCACACGATCCGATTTTGCTGTTGCGATTTCGTCTAACGGAATTACAGCCAAATACATAATATTAGTCAGTACATAAATAATCGTTACAATAAAAGTCCCCAGAAATAAACTGAAACCTACATTACGTTTTGGGTTTTTAATTTCTCCGGCAATAAAAGTAACCCCGTTCCAGGCATCACTTGAAAATAATGATCCAACCATTGCGGCAGAAATTCCTGTAATTAAAGCTGTTCCGCCTATTGGCAACCAAGAACCTGTTTCTTTATTAAACGAACGTGTATTCCATGCATCAGCCCAGTTGGCATCCCAAACCGAAGCTTTTGCTGCAAGCGTTAATCCAAAAACAATTAATCCCAGCAATGATAAAATTTTAATAATCGTAAGAACGGTTTGAAGAATTTTTCCGTTTTTAACCCCGCGGCTATTAATATAAGTCAGTAAAATAATCGTGAAAATCGATACTAACTGCGCAGCATTGAGTTTGAATGAACCAATTTCATAAAGTATATTTTCATCACTCAATGGTTCGTATAAATAAGCAGCAAATTTTGAGAAAGCAACTCCAACCGCTGCAATTGTTCCGGTTTGAATTACGGCGAAAAAACTCCAGCCGTACAAAAAGGCAATTAATTTGTTGTAAGCTTCTTTTAAGTACACATATTGTCCTCCAGCTTTTGGGAACATGGCACTTAATTCTCCATAACTTACGGCCGCAATAATGGTAATTAATCCTGAAATCAGCCAAATTAAAGTAAGCCATCCTGCAGATCCTACTTGTCTGGCGATATCGGCACTTACAATAAATATTCCAGATCCAATCATAGAACCCACTACAAGCATGGTTCCGTCTAATAATCCTAGTTCTCTTTTAAAGTGTTCTTGGTTTTCTTCTTGCATTTTTTTGGTTTTTGGGTTGGTTAAAGATATACTTTTTTCTGAAATTTTAGATTTTCTGTTATAAATTTTAGGTTATTAAAAATATTTTGGGCGTATCCCTCCGGGTTAGGCTATCCACTTTATCTTCTATGGTGAACCCCACCATAAAAGGATGCCGTTTCTATCCCTTACGCAAACTTTTCCATAAGAACTTTTTCGAATAAAACTTCAATTACGGTTTTCCATAAAATATAACTTTTCGGACTATTTACATTTGAAAATCGAAAACTTAAAAAAATCAATAATAACATGGCTAGAATCATTTTACAAAACGACAATATAAATTTTAGCACAGATAAACAAAGCATAACAAATGGCTTCATTAGCGATCGTGATCTTTTAAAAAAGCGTTCAAAAAAATATCTTGATCTTATTGCCGGGTTAGATGCCAAAACATTGACTGAAACAAAAGGAATGGATGAGCTTATAAAAGCTATTCAGGAAGAATTTGGCACAGCTGAACTTTCTAATTTACCATTGGGAATTCTTTCTAAATGTTTCTTAGGACATCCGTATGAAGTACACACATTGGACTTAAGCGGAAGTCAAATCATCAAGCATTACAAGATTACCGAAACAATGGAAGCTGAATTCGAGAAAGCACGATCTGTTGCTAAACATAATGCTTATGCTATGGTTGAAATTTATAAAGACAAAATCATTTTAATCCGAGAAGACGGAACAGCAACAAAACTATAACATCAATAAACAAATAATTATGTCTCAACAAGTAATCTCATATGCAGACCTTTCGATTATAAATAGTGCGTTAAGGTCAATTAGTTCAGATATGAAAGGAGTTCATTCTGAATTAGGAACATTAAATTTCAAACAAGATCAATTAGAAAGTGAGTTGGTAAAACTAGCTGATTCCTTTGCTGATTTTGTCGAAGCAGATATAAAACACAAATCATTACAGCTTGCAGAAACCCGCCAAGGAAATTTAAAACAAGACCTGCAAATCAAATTTGGTTATTATGCCGAAGTTCGAAGAATGGCAACAGGTATACTACAAGGTGTTGATACAGGTGTAATAGGCGAAGATACTTTAAGATTTACAACCGAAGAAGTAATGATAAAAGCACCTGGATATTGGTTAGCACCTGCTTTAGTTTCTTTAACTGCCTGGATACGAAACGATAAAAGCACAACTGAAAAAGCTTTAAATGAAGCTTTAAAAAGAGATGATTACAAAACTACACTTTTCTTTATGATGGTCATGCGAAGATTGACAAGAAATGATGCAAGTTTGAAATGGCTTGAACGTTATTTTATGCATCAAAACCCACATAATCTTGATAGAGAATTTATCATCATTCTTGAAGCTGTTACTACAGGAGTATTCCCGCCAGCTGCAAGACAACTAATGATGGTGAACGTTAAAAACTGGCTTGACCAGCTTACACAAGGTGATCAATTTATAAATGAGCAAAAATCGCAATGGGTCAATTTTTTTGTTGCATTAGGTCCTTTATCTGAAGGCAAATATCCTTTATTAGAAAAATTTTCCAGCAATTGGAATTCACTTGAAAATTCCTTGAAAGAAGCCAAAACACATGATATTTTAAATACACATTTTAAAAATATCATTTCTTCTTCTGCTGATTTTTCAAAAGGGATTAAGGTACAATTAGATGAAATTTTATCTCTGCTTGTTACCAACTTTGATGATGAAGAGCTGCCATTACAAGAGCAAGTAAGGCTAAATCAACTTATTATTCAAATGGATGGAGACAAAAATGCTGCCCAATCTTTAATGGATGCTGAAAAACATATTTTTGATGAAAAGGTAGATTTTTTACAACTTTTGACAAATGCATCCTTTAATCCTGAATTGTCCGGAGCAACTAAAGTGACACAGGCTCTCGCAGTTTCAATAAGTCAGCCTTGGATATTAGAAGCATACGACACCTTTACTGCTCAAAGTAGAAATAATATTCCTCAATACATTGAACTTTCCATTGATGATTTTAAAGCTTCTACAAAAGATGGAAGCGAAGAAAATGAACTTTTAAAAGAACAAGAATCTTATTATGATAAAATTTTAGAAACAGAATTAGGCAAAATCTCTTTTCCTTATGCGGCTGTAATCATTGGAATATTAATTTGTTTTCTTGGCTTATGGGCTTTTAGTCTTCATGTAATAGTTGGAATTCTAGGTTGTGGAATTGGCGGCGTTATAATCTGGAATTCGGTTTCGACATACAAGAAAGCCAAAAATAGAGTTATTGAAAACGTAGAAGAGCGAAAACAAAAAGCAAAAGAAGTTTTAAGAGGCTGTATTGCCGAAACGGTTGACTATAGAATAGAACACACTTCAGAAGACAATAAGGCAGAACAAGTAAGAGATCTTATTTCATCCATTACTCCAGAAGATTTTTCAAGTGTATCACACGAAACAGCAAGAAGCATTATTTAATTTCAAAAAAATCGATCATGACAAAAATAATTTTAGATAATCATTCAGAAGAACCTGAAGATAAAATGCAAGAATTGAAAAAAGAAATCAGCATTAAACCAAATCTTTTTCAAGGCAGAACAGAAGCCGAATTACAGAACGCAAAATTCCCAGAATGGGATATTACACCTCCAAATCAATTCATTAATCCCAGAATTAAAGCTCAATGATAAAGGGCCCGACAACATATTCTGAATGGGTAAATCTACTTAATCAATTCGCACATGGTGATGATTCGGTTTTAGATCAATTGAACAACGGAACATTTTTAATTGATGCCGGAACTGCAAATCGTTTCTATTCTAAAGTTGAAGAAGTATATAAAAAAAGAAAACAAAATTGGCTGGATAAATTTCAAAGATCTTTTCAATTACAAAATCTTAAAACAGAGAATGACTTTGAAATTGCCTTAAGAAACGGAAAACAAAACCTTATTTTGCTGAACCATTTTATTAGTATACAGGGCTTCCCTGAAGATTTAAGAAAAACATTAAAAAAAGATCTGGAGGATTTTATTACTGAAATTAGAACGTCATTAAAAAAGAATAATTCTAACACTTCAAAAAATGAAAAAATGCTAATGTTACTGAATTCTTTTCAATTCAATACAATCTCTAATGAAATCAAGTCAGATCAAAAAAATAATAGTGAAATAACCGCTTCAACGGGCAGAAAAATAATATTCTAGATGGCAAATAAATCAGAATTTAAAACTTCGCTTTTGCGAATGTTTAGAGCAAGAATACCTTTTATATCTATTAGAAGTATAGAGCGAGCAAGAGTGCTGGAAGTTATTCAACAATTAGCTGAAGAGATCAATATTCCCATTTACTACCATAATTTATCTCAGGGAACTATTGATATAAAAACAAAAAAAAGTATCAACGATGATCGTTCAGTTGCCGGAGGTCTGGACTATGCCGTTCAAAATATTTCGCAAAGACAAAATTTGACATTTGTTTTTACTGAAGTAAGTGATATTGAAGATGATAATTTAGTTTCGAGACATCTTTATGATTGTGTAGTTCAAGCTATTGAAAGAGGCGGAAGTATTTGTTTAATTACTACTAAATCCATATGGCCTCAACTACAGCGATTAGGAATGACCATTACACTTGATGCTCCTAACGAAGAGGAAATGTTAGAAGTTGTTAAAGACTGTGTTACTCCTTATAAAGGCTCCATTCCGCTTGAATGGGATGAAACAGATTATAAAATGGCTGCGGCTATTTTAGCAAATATGACCAAAATAGAGGCCGAAAATGTTTTAGCAACTCAAATGGCGAAAGGTTCTTTAACCAAAGAAGATATTAAAGAATTAAGCAATGCCAAAGACAAATTATTTAGTGATATATCAGGTCTGGAAAAGGTAAAAATTGACTCTTCTACTCTATCAGTTGCAGGATTGACAGGATTACAACATTGGTTAGATAATCAAAAACAACTTTTAACAGCAGACTTAAAAGCAAGAAAAATGCGACCTCCAAGAGGAGTTTTACTTGTAGGAGTTCCTGGATGCGGTAAGTCTTTATCTGCCAAATTTATTGCTGCAAATTGGAACCTTCCATTATATCGTCTCGATCTTGCCGCTATTCAGGGACAATATCTTGGACAATCTGAAAACCGACTAAAAGAAGCGTTAGCATCTGCAGATAATGCCGCGCCTTGCGTATTGTGGATTGACGAAATTGAAAAGGGTCTTTCTGGTGCAACTGGGTCAAGTGATGGCGGGACCTCAACAAGAATGGTTGGGCAGTTTTTGTTTTGGCTGCAGGAAAGTATGGCAAAAGTTTTTGTAGTATCTACAGCAAATGACGTTAGTAAGTTGCCTCCTGAACTATTACGAAGAGGGCGTTTTGATGAGTTATTTTTTGTTGACTTACCCGGAGACATCGAAAGGAAAGATATTATAAATCTGTATATAAATCGTAATTTATTAACCCAGCCTTCACCAGATACATTAAATCAGCTTGTTGAAATTTCAGATGGATTCGCTGGCTCAGATATAGAAGGTGCGGTAAGAGATGTTGCCATTCAGGCTGTAATTCATGGAGACAATCTTGTAGATGATAATCTTTTTGAAAAATGTTTTAAAAACATTGTTCCACTAAGTAAAACTGCGCCAGAAAAAATTGAAGCAATTAGAATCTGGGGGCGAGAAAGAGCAGTGCCTGCATCTGGAGTTTCCTGGGAAACTTCCTCTAATGACAGGATCACAGGAAAACGTTCTATTATTATTTAAATTGATTAACTTTTATTTCTAATATTCCTGTATTACAATACATTAAACTGC
>NZ_CAIJDE010000043.1 GCF_903819335.1 Flavobacterium panici
ATAATTATTTAACAAAATTAACACTTTTTGTTATAAAAATTTAACAAATGTTTTTAACAAAAATTATCTCATATTAATGCAAACCCAGTAAAATCAGTAAGAAAATACAAATCAGGTTGTTAAGCGTAAAAAATTATTCTGAAATTTTATTTTGTTTTGGATGTATTAAAAAATGATTTCACAGTTTTTGCATATCATTTAAAATATAAAACCGGCTTCAAAAGAGAATATCATTCCTGCCGATATTGAAGATTATGTAGGAAATAAAAAATCATATTTTTTTTACAAATATTTTAATAACTTTGATTTACACACGACAGATAATTATTTCAAATAGAAATCATTATGTATAAATTTCATCTTTGCTTTATCTAAATGAAGACAAAAATTACTTTTTTCATTCTTATGATAACGACAATCAGTCTCTCACAAAGCTCTGATAAATGGAAACAATACATAAAAAAGGAAACCGAAAGAAAATTTGAAAAATATTATTTTACGTCTTTAGCAAATGCGCATTCCAACAACTACAAGGTTGTAAAAAAATTAGACAATACTTTTTGCATTGTTGAAAATCAAAGTACAGGACTTCAAAAATCTTCACAAAAAATTTTCGCGGTTAACAATTTATGGAAACTACCTTCCAGTTTTTCAAATCATAAAGAAGACAAAACGTATATAATAGCAACAGATTCTCTCAAAGCGTTAATTACAGACTTGAAATCAATGAACATTTCTGGAATCGAAATACTCGATAACCATCTTGTAATGATAAAAAGTGATTCCCAAAAAATCACTAATGAAGTGATAGCTCTGAACAGTGTATCGTCTATTTCGCAAGAATCGCTGCAGCCAAAAGCTGAATCTAAAATAATAGATCAAAACTTTAGTATCAATTATATAAATAAAGCCCATGCTGATTTTCCTCTTTTAAAGGGTGAAAATCAAACTGCAGTAATCAAAGATGATTTTTTTGATATAAATGATTTTGATCTTTTAAATAAGCACATTATTTCCACCACACAATCTAATATTGTATCGAGCCATGCAACGGCTATGGCCACTATAGTCTGCGGATTAGGAAATAGTTCTGGTTTAGGAAAAGGCGTCGCGCAAAAGGCAAAAATATTATCATCAGATTTTTTGAATATTTATCCTGATGAAATAGCGACGTTACAAGGAGCCGCCACTCAAAACCATTCTTACGGTACAGAAATTGAAAATTTTTATGGTTCGCTTGCTAATGCTTATGACGCTCAATTATTTTCAAATTCAGATTTGACCCATTGCTTTTCATCTGGAAATACCGGTCTTCAGGGTTATAAATCTATAACCGGTAATTTTAAGCAATCTAAAAATAGTATCGTATTAGGCTGTATTGATCAAAACGAAGTAATTATGCCTTTTTCTTCAAAAGGCCCGGCTTATGACGGCCGAATAAAACCAGAATTAGTCGCGTTTAGTACACAGGGAACTTCAAATTCTACGGCATTGGCTACAGGAATTATTACGCTGATGAAAGAACATTATAAAAACATCAACAATGTGCCTCTGAACAATGCCACTACAAAAGCTATTTTAATTAATAGTGCCAAAGATTTAGGCAATCCAGGCCCTGATTTTACCTATGGTTATGGTAATATTAATACGGATAAATGCCTAAAAACCATTAGCGAAAATAGAATTATATCCGGCGCTTTGACATCTGGACAAACAAATGCACACACTATTAATGTTCCGGAAAATGCAGAAAACTTAAAAATTACATTAGTTTGGAATGATGTGCCTGCCGAAATCAACAGTAATATAAGTTTGGTTAACGATTTAGACCTTGAAGTTATCGCTGCTGACAACACTGCTTTTTTACCCTGGATTCTTAACCCTGATATTCCAGAACAGCAAGCTATTAGAGGAAAAGACAAACTTAATACTATAGAACAAATTACTATTGAAAACCCCATATCAGGATCTTATACAATAAATATCAAGGGTTCATACGTTTCGAATACTTCTCAGCAATACAGCATTGCTTATGAATATGAGTTGAAAAATCAATTTGAATGGAATTACCCCGTTGCAAATGATAATTTCCCTTATGATGGTAAAACTATTTCACCTTTTAAATGGGATGCTTCTTTTTCTGGTACTTCGGGAGAATTGTCTATTAGTTACGATAATGGGCAGACTTGGGAAATTATCGCAAATGATATTAATCTGGATTCTGAACAATTTCTCTATACTCCTTCTGAACAAAAATTTTCAAAAGCAAAATTAAAAATGACCATTGGTACTACTGATTATATCTCTGACAGTTTTATTATTTCTTATGATTTAAATATCAGTACCAGTTTAGTTTGTGATGGCACAACAGAAATTTATTGGCAAAAACCTTCCAATGTTGCTTCTTTTAATATTTATCAGCTCACAGGAGATAATTTAGAATTTAAAGAACAAACAACAAACGCCAATTATACCTATACAGATGGAAAAATTTATACTGTTACTCCGATATTTGACAATAGCGAAGGAATAAAAAGTGAGTCAACTTTACAGTATGCCGCAAACTCAAATTGTTATTTTGAGCTGGCTCTGGCAGAAATTTATCAGGAGGATAAAGTAAAAATTGATGCCAGTCTTTTTAGTTTGTACAATATTAAAAGAATTGAGCTGGTAAAAATAACTAACAATACCGAAGAGGTCATTAACACCATAAATAACATCGATTCAAAAACATTTTCTTTTATCGACAGCACGCCCATAAAAGGCAGTAATCGATATAAAATAAATATAATTTTAGAAAACGATACTATAATAAGTTCTTCAATTCTTGATGCCAATTATTTAGGCGATGATTTATTTTTTATCCATCCTACATTATTAGGCAAGAACGAAGAATTATTTGTCGAAGCCAAAAAAGACGAAAACGCTGTTTTTTATTTGTACAACATGAGCGGACAAAATACATTTACTTCTCCCCTAATTTCTAAAATCAATAACATTAATCTTAAAAATACGGCTTCGGGAATTTATATCTACAAAATAATCACAAGTTCGGGCGGAATTCAAACAGGGAAAATTGCAGTTTTTTAAGCTATTTATGGAATTTAGAATAACACATTTTTAACTAAATGAACTTTTTATATCTTTCTTATTATCACGGATAAGAGAAAATCGATGTTGAGGTTTTCTTAGTATCAAAAAAAGATCAAACATTTTAAATATTTGATCTTTTTAATTGATTTTTTAATAAGGTTTCGAATTCGTTGTATTAAAATCCCAAGGGAATATAAATATTAGTGATTTTCAAATTCTCTTTGATTGTAAAAATTATCATCATCACTGTCAAAACCGGACTCATTTTTAGGATAATAGGATTTCAGCACATTTCTTTCATAATCCCTGTCAAAATTATGTTGTCTGTTGTATCTGCTTGTGCTTCTAAAAGTATCATATCCTATACTGTTAGCCATGACAATTTTAGTATCTTTATTTATACTCACAGATCCAATTGGTATAATAATATGGCTGTCTCCGTCTTTATATATAAACTCTCTTCCATTCTCGTTTGCTATAGCATCATGCACCTCATTGCGGCTGTCGTCTATTAATCCTTTATCTAAATTAACATCCAGATAAACAACGCGCTGCATATCTTTATTAACCCAAAGATTATCTATTTTGCCTATAGTTCGGTTATCAGAATCTACTATTTTCCAACCTCTAACATCAGAATAGTTAGAAGCAATTTTGTAATCAGAAAGTTCGTCGAGTCTGTATAAATTTCTTTCTTTATTTTCCATACTTTCTTTTTTAATGTTATAATTTATTTTTTCTGGTAAGTCTTGCTGCAGGAAACTTTTTCACTTATGTCAGCCCTTACCTCTTTACAACAAATGCATTTAGTTTGTCGTGTTATCTGTACTTGTAGTGTTTTCGATTTGTACGTTGTTTTCACTTTGTACCTCGTTATCTCTCAAAAAGATATAATATATAATTGCTGAGATTAACAGAACAGCTACAATCCATGGCCATACTGGCTTTTTTTTCTCAATTTTAATTTCTGCCATAATTTATGTTTTTTTTGATTATCAACATTTTAACTTGATAATAAAGTTACAAATGACAACGGACTATGAAGTATTTAATTTCAGCAAGAAGTTATACAATTCCCAGTAGAAAAAAATTGAAAAGATGATGTTACAGGAGATTAATAAGCCTTTAAAAAAAGAAATTTATTCAGTGATCGCTATGTTTTATTTATTCCGTTACAAAATCTATCTTATCCTTTTTCCTGATTTTTTCAACGCCCCTTTCTCTTATAATTTCTGCTGCATCGAGCATTTTTATTAAATGAATATAAGGCGTAGTTATGTCAGATTCCGGATCTCCAATATCTGGAGACAAGGAATGCTCGAGGATTTGAAATAGAAATAATTCAAATTCTTCAAGCGTTTTTTCATCAAATGCTTTTTGAAATACAATAAAAGGATTATTGTATTCTTCCTTTATTAGGGATGAAAAATGATAAACCTTTTCACTACCCAAAGACGCTGTAATTTTCCATTTTTTACTTTTCTTTTGTAGACAGTAACACACCTTAATAAAAAAACTGAAAGCTGTATATAAAACAAAAACATCACTAGGATTTTCTTTTTTGTGCACTTTTCTTTTATAACTGTAAATTACCGCTTCACTTAAATTTTGTTTATAATAATCAAGAACTGCAAAGTCAAAAAAGGCTTCAACTGCCTTAAATGGATTTCCTGCCTCAAACCCTGCCCAAAATCCTGTATCGTAGGATATTTTATTCATTTTCATAATAATGAGATTTAAAATTATCTAGCGAAATTCTATTCTTTAAAAAGGATAACCTATTCTAAACATAGGTATAATATCTTACAAAATTGATGTATTATGGGATGTTTTTATCTTTTAGAAAATTCAGTTTTTTTAATTCAAAACTATTATATAAAAAAAGCCGGGATAATAGTATCCCGGCAATTAAAGTATGCTTTAAAATTATTATATAACAGGAAGACTTCCTCCGTCTATTGCATAAATAGAACCTGTTAGATAAGATGCCCTTGGTGAAACCAAAAAACCAACAAGATCCGCAACTTCTTCAGGTTCAGCCATTCTACCCATTGGTACACCACCAACATGTTTCATCAATTCCTTTTCGGCATCTTCATTTTTAATTCCTGATGAAAGAGCAAAATCTTCAACAAATTTTAACATTGGCGGAGTTTTAGTAGCGCCTGGTGCAACAGTAATTACGCGTATTCCATCAGAAGCTACTTCTGTTGACAAGGCTTTACTGTAGCTGTTTAATGCAGCTTTAGAAACGGCATAAGCCAGATTAAGATTCCATAAAGCCTGTTTTCCTGCAACAGAGGAAATATGTATAATTACACCGCTTTTCTTTTCTTGCATTTTAGGCAGTAAAGTTCTGTCTAAACGTATTGCTGAAATCAGATTCAGCTCCAGCTCATTCTCCCAATGTGAATCAGTTAATACTTTGTAGCCGCCACCCGGTGTTGTAAGTCCGCCAACATTATTAATAAGAATGTCAATAGTGCCAAATTTTTCAGCAATTTGTTCTTCCAGTTTTAAAACATCGTTAGCAACCGTAAGATCAGCAGCAATAAAATGAGTCTTAGTGTTTTCTAATTCAGGTTCATTTCTAGCCGTAACTATTACGACTGCACCTGCTTGGTACAAACGTTCAGCAATAGCTTTTCCAATTCCTTTTGTTCCGCCTGTAACCAAGGCAATTTTACCTTCTAATTCGGTATTGTAATTTGATTTGATTTCCATTTTAAAATATTTTTAATAAAATTCAAATCTATATAGTTTTTACTATACTTTTGTTATCAATTACCTTTAGGAAAGTTACTATTTATGGATGAAAATGTTTGCATAGAAACCAGCAAAGAAAATATGCTGGCATTAAAAGATTCTCTCGAATTGCTTAGCGGAAAATGGAAATTTTGTATTCTTTTGAGTTTATACATCTATGGAAGTCAAAGATTTAAAGATTTACTTGCAAATTCTGTAGGAGGTATTTCTCCCAAAGTTCTATCTAAAGAATTACAGGATCTGGAAAATAATTTACTTATTACCAGAACAGTAAATAATACGAAGCCAGTTACAGTTACTTACGCACTTACCAAGCATGCTGCTGAAACGCAGCCTGTTATAAATGCCTTAATTACATTTGGGAAAAAACACAGATCTCAAATTATAGCAAAATAAATTCATATTGCATTACTTCTATTTCATATCACATTAGGATTATACCATAAATTGACGTAAAATAGAATAGAAATGGTATAATATCTGACAAAATAGATGTATTATGGGATATTTTTTTATCTTTGAAACTCAGGCTTTTTAAGCAAAATGGCTTTATCTTTGAGTCTTCAGAAAAATTGATATTCATTATGGAACAGAAAATACATCAGGGAAGAAACGTAAAACGCTTCAGAGAAATGCTTAACATAAAGCAGGAAGGATTAGCTTATGATCTGGGCGAAGACTGGAACCAAAAGAAAATTTCTTTGCTGGAACAGAAAGATGTTATTGAAGAAAAACTGCTGAAACAAATCTCTGCTATTTTAAAAATTCCTGTTGAAGCTTTTCAGAATTTTGATGAAGAACAGGCAGTGAATTTAATTTCTTGTAATTTCTCAGATAATGCAATGTTCAATAACAAAATTGAAGTTTTTAATAACAATCCGATTGAGGAGTTAAAAAAACTTCACGAAGAAAAAATTGCTTTATATGAGCGTATGTTAAAGGAGAAAGATGAAATGATGGTGAGGCTTGAAAAATTGATTGGTAAATAATTTCAGGATAATTCTTATTTTACAGTAAATCCTAAAATAAATAGAATAGTATTTTAATTTTGTAGAAGAGACAAAATTTGTTGTATACAACAAATTCTGTCTCTTTTTTTAATTTAAACACAATATCATTTTTATTTTTATAAGAAATAGACTAGTTTTTTAACATTATTTTGTAATATATTATTTATATTTGATTTTAAATATTTATAACAAATGAATAATTTTAAAAAATATAAAGTTCAACGTGGAGATACAATAGAAAGTATTGCTGCAAAAATTGGAATTCCTGTTGTCGAAATCAGAACATATCATAATCGATATTGCGATGTGCGTGATTTGGTTGAATTTAGACTTCCTATTCGACATGTTGAATACATATTGCTTCCAAATTTAGAGGAATATGTAGAATCTAAAAAGGCTAAAAATAGCGCAACTAAAAAAGTTTTTACTAATCCAGAAAATCATCTGAGGATACTGGTTACAGAAAATCTGAAACTCGATTACGGAACTATAATACAGTACAAAGAAAATAATCAAGTAAAAGATAAAATTCATTTTACATCTCAAATAGAATTCCTAAAAAGAGATGGAAATTTTTCTATTGTAAAATTTCAAATAAATCAAGTTTACATCAATAACAAAGAGCCAGAGTTAGTAATAGAGAAACTAGCCGACAGAATTTCGAAGGCTTTATATCCAGTTTTATTGCGTTTAAATGATAAAGGCGAAATAGAGAATATAGTTAATATCGATGAGATCCAAAGAAGATGGGATATAATAAAACCTTCTATCCTTGAATATTTTAAAGGCGGGAATGAAATAGATAAATTAATTGCTTCATTCGAAAAAAACATAATGTCGGCCTCTTTATTAAAAAGAAGCTTTCACGAGCATCCTTTTTATCAAATTTACTTTGCGCCTATATACCAAAAATATACTTCAGATCTATCATTTGCCAAAACTGACTCTCAAATAAAAACACTTCAAATTATTGATGAATTCCAGACTTCGACATCTAAAATTTGTCTAACACGAAAAGGTGTTGAGCAATTGTTAGTAAATGACTCAGAAAATTTTGAAAATGACTTAAAGAAATGTGACTTTGAAATTGGAAAATTAGAAGAAGAAAACACTAGTAATATGCATTTTCTATACAAACTGCATCATGACAACAAAACCATATTTTCTATTACTGGCTTTATAAATTCAAGAAAGAATAGTGATGTTGTATCTACCATAGAGTTTGAAACTTATGAGCGAATTAAGAAAAAAACTAAACAAGAAATATTAAATCCAATATCGAGAAAAATAGATTGGAGTGCAGAAGTTATTAATGAGAAAGAAATAAAAGAAAAAGGTTTTTGGGATACGTTTTGGGGAACCTAACCGTAATTAGGTTTAAAAGTTTAATTAGTAATTTTTAATTGTAAAAGATAATGGATTATATAGTAGTAGACGGAGCAAAAATAAATTGTGAATACGGTAGTGCAGATTCCACTTTTTTAGAAGTACCATATGATGGATGTACAATTGATGATAAAAATCCGGTGCTTGAAAGTAATTTAAATATTGGCGGTTTTGTTTTTTGCACAGTTCGTAAACAAGCTTGTGTTTTTAAAGCATTAGATAAAACTTGGAGAGAGCCAGCAAATTGCGGTATTACAGAAGGCAAATATATTACAACAAAGTCAGTATTGTTTTGCAAAGAAAGAGGAATGTTGTCAATTACAGATGCAGGACAAAATTGCGTAGCAGAAATTGATGGTATGCTGGTGGCTACTGATTTAAAATAACAAGGCTTTTAAATAAATAATTTCAACTAATCAAAAAAAACAGAAGATGAGCGAAGTACATTTAGTATGTCAGGGAGCAACATGCAAGTGCCAGTTTGGTACAACTCCAGATGCTTTGAAAGTAAAAACACAAACCAAACGTTTTATAAACGATGCCAAAGGAAAATCAAAATTAACAGCAACTCACAAAGATATTGGACAAACTTTTGAAAAAAACACTTTTGGCAGTTGTGCAAAAATGAACAATAATCCTTGTAAGCCCACAATTACAAAATGGGAAAACTTTTATGATAAAGTTACATTAAAAGACAATAATGGCAAACCATTATTAGAAAACAGTAAAGCTACTTGTGCAGTAGCAGGGAGTCCTTGTATAGAAATTATTAATCATGGGCAGATTACAGAAGTTACCAAACAGAATATTAAAAATGCTAACCCAGAAGTGATTAAAGTAATTAACCCAGCATTAAACTTAAACATTGATGAGATAGGATTATTACAAATACCTAATATTTAAATAGTATGGATGATAATAAACTGCATATTATTCCTAAAATAACATTTAGAGAAACCTATGATAAAGCGATGGGAAGCCTTGTTTTAGAACAGGCGGAAACTTTTTCTGTAACTATAGCGGAATATGAAAAAGATGAAAAAGAAATAAAAAAATTAGAAAAAAGAAAAAATACTGCCAGAGACTTTGCTGTAAAAAAATGGCAACAGCACGCAGAAGAAGGCTGGGACAAAAAAAAATTAGAAGAGAACTATAATGCTAATATGCAGGATTGGGAAAAAGCAAATAAAGCTATTCAAGCGCTCGAAGAAAAATATAATGATGTAAATTGGTGCTGGCAGTTAGTGGGATCAAAGTTAGATTATAATAATCTTTCTCATAATAAGTCTTTTACCAAAGGAATTTATCAAATAAAAAATACGGGTAAGCAAAGTATTCAATTCCCAAAACTTTTAGAAGGCGGTGGTATGGCTTGGCTGGAAGCATTTCACGAAAAAGAAGGTGCAGTTGGCAATACTCCTTATGGAATATATGTACAGGCATACGGAACACCTAAAATTATACGAGCCGAATGGACAGATTTTAACTATGAGCCTATAAAAGGAAGTGTTGGTTTTATGTCTAAAGTGATTTTGCATATTTATACTCGGGCTATGTACGGACAAGAGGTAGATATACAGTTAATAGACAGAGACTTGTTTGACCCTAACGATGTCCTTAATGCTTTTGAATCAGAAACTTTTCGTGGTGAAGTAAATATATTTAAAATAAAAAAAAATGAGATAGGTAAAGAAGGAGTATCTGATTTGTTAACTAAAAGTAATGAAATCAATACTGATAATATAGTAGAAAAAGAGCAATATGTACAAAAAATTGAACTAGAGGTTCTAATAGATGCAAATTGGGAGAAATTGGCTGGCAGTAACTTACAAATATTCTGCACAATAAAATCAAAGCAAACAGATACTTTTTTTGAAGGTTTTGAACGAAACTATTTAAATGTTGATGCAAATAGCTTAATACTAACCGCTGAAAAAGAAGTAAGTAATAAACCGGTGCTGGTTGGACAGGTAGAAACAAATGTAGGGGCTTTTCATCATTGTCAGTATACTGGAATTAATTTAGAATACGAAAAGGGTGATAAAACCGAAAAACAAGAACTCTATAAAGAAGATCCAGGGGTAAGCGAAAATCCTAATATTGAAGTAGGATTAATTTTAGGATCTGACCCTAAAAAATTCTCGATTAAAGTTGACGAAGAGAGTGATACCGAGGAATGTATATACAAAGACAAACCCGAAGATCATGGAAAAAATATTTTCACCTTTGATAAGTCGAAGCTTTCTAAAAATATTTCTATTACTAAACATGAACCTAAAAGTATTGAAGGAATTGCGTATTTTGATTATGATAAAATAAAATTATTTGATTATTTTTTTCTGACAGATTCTAAATTGAAGGATTTGCCTCAAATCAATATTGATGCAAATACATGCAGGCATAAGCATAAAATAAATCTATTAACTGTGCCCGATATAAAATGGGAAGCTTATATTTTGATTATGTCAAAGACCTCTGAAAGTTTTTCTCATACAGGAATGCCTAGTGATAAAGATTCTTTTGGAGATCCTATTGTTACAGAAAATGGAAAACCTACAAGAAAAAACATATTCGAAATACATCAAAAAAAAGCAAGAGAAACTGGCGTTTCTGCAAAAAAGATGTCTAAAGATTTTACTGGAGAATTGCATATAAAAGCTAGTACAAATAATGGTGCTAATTCATTTGACTATGGTGCTACAATTGAAGATAAACTAAATGTAATCTTATCTACACTTAGTAGTGTAAAAGAAGTTTTAGATTCTTTATCTCATAGAGATGAAGCTGTAAAAGGTAAAGCACAAGAAGCAATGCAAACGCTCAAAGATAAAAATGTGATAGGTTCTAAACTCCCTGTTTTTATAGAGTTTAGCTTTCCTACAATACGTTTGGGAGGAGGATGGTATTGGGATATGGATAAAAAAGATGGGAAAATCAAATGTATAGGAAATTTACAGTTTGGATTTGAGCCATTAATACAGGGTAAAGGAGGAATTGACTTGGTTGCTGCCGCAGATTACATACCAGTTGTGAAACCTGTATTAGTTGCTTTAAGATACGTTAAAGTTGGTGCACAATGGTTAAGTGATAATACTCCTGTGAAAATTGATAGTGAATTATACTTTAATTTATATGTAAAAGGAAAGATTGATTTAAGACAAACTATAGATTTTATTAATTCGTCTAATGATAAAACGGATGTTAAAATCTCATTATTGCTAGGGATTGAATTAGGATTTAAAATAAAGGCAAGTATTGAAAAGGTGATTTACACAAAATCTGATAAAGCTGGAGGAGAAGAAATAAGTAAAACTGGTTTTGACGGTCAGTTATCTGCAGAAGTGGAAAGTGGGTTTGTTGGTACAGCCACAGGAGGAAGAGATGAAAAGGGAATGTATCAGCAATTCAGTGCAGATTTTACAGGGATAACCTTAAAAGTAGTTGGGAAATTGACTATTCATAGAAAGAAAAAGCAACCAAAAAATTATGGTTTAAATGAAAAATTTGATCTTGTTGATTACTACAAGGATATATGTAAATCGGATAAAATATATGTGCTTTAAAAAAACAATTATTTGCATCATAAGTCTATATTGTTTTAATAGCTGTGCCCAGAATCCAAAAGATATTTTAAAAAAACAAAAAAAAATGGAAAAAGAGATCATCACTTATCAAGATAAAATGTATGATAAGATAGAAAAATTTGACACAAAACCTTTGTATGTATTGCAAGTAAATAAAAACAATTGTAGGGTATTGGTTTCTTGTAATGAGATACCACATTGGATTACTTTTTTTGACAATGATGGCGCAAGTACTCCTTTATTTTTAAATGATTACATCCTGAAATCGGGTAATCAAATTGTGAAAATACAGATCTATCCTAAAGAGGGACAAGAATTTATTGCAGATAATGCTGATTTAGATATTAAATTAAAATACGCAAAAGACAAAAATGATGGTGTAGATACGTATACAAATTTATCACACGTAGAGTTGCCAGAAAACATTGGGAGTAAAAAACTACCTTATTTTGAGCTTAAGATACCATTTGAGGCTATTGTTCCTTGGGATTTTAGTAAAGATTTAGACACGGCTCAAGATTTATCTAAAGTTCCAGATATAGAAGAAAAAGTAGTAAAAAAGTACAATCAATTGAGAGAATTATTAGTAAATGGCGATGGCTTATCTTTTCTTAAAGAAATCGAGCGTAGTGATTTAAAAACAATGTCCTATTTATATTTTACAAAAAAAGAAATATTAATTGAAGATAAAATAGAAAACAGTGATATAAAACCTATTAGAAAAGATGTTAAAAACAGAAAAGTATATCCGATTGAAGATTATGAAATGACTTTTAGTGCTGATAACAAATTAGTAATATTAAGACGAAAAAAAGATCGAGAAGAGATACTAAATGTAGAGTTTGAAACTGAAACAGGTGTTGATGGATCAATTAGATGTACAATTCTCTATATGCCGTATAATAGTAATGAATTAAAAGTTTGGTAGTGAAAAAAGCACCTTCTTTACCCCATAATAATTTAAAAATAAAAAGTCTTAGAGGCTGTCATTTAATATTTTGGGTTTTTATAGCGGCTTTACTAGGAATGCTTCTGGTAATTTTTATTAAGATTAAATGTTTTTCAGGAGAAATATCTACATGGTAATAAAAAGAATAATTTATGTAGTTCCAGTATTATCAATAGTAAATAGTCTTTATTTATTTGTTGTTTATTTGGAGGCATTTATGCTTAATAAATTAGATAAGAAATTAATTTCAAATTTTACATTAATACTTTTTTCGACACTCTTAGTTATGTCGGCTGTTACAGTAATTGTTAACATAGCAAAAAAGGAAAAAAATAGAAACTTAAATTTTGTAGACTTCTTATTGCAGAAAATATTGCTTCCTATTTTTTGTCTTTTTTTTATGTTATTTATTTATGACAGCTTGAAATTTGATTATTTTGAGTTGCTAAAATATGGGATAGCAATTCTGATAGAAATTTTTAGCATTGCATTTGCAATCGGAAAAAACAGAGAAAATGCACTGTTAAAACTTATTGGAGTTGTATTTGTTTGGGTAATTATAGCAACTATTTGTTTTTCTCTAACAGGATTTTTTGATCAATATTTAGGATATAAGGAATTGGGAAATTCAAATTCAAGATTGGTATTTACGGCTATTTTCTATCATTTATTTAATGCTTGTTTTTTATTTTATTCGTTATTACCAAAAAGTTTTTTTTAAAGAAACATTTTAATAAAGATAGATAAGAAGTTTTTTGTTTATGGTAAAATGGGTCTTAAATGCACGTTAATACAATTTCAACTAATGAATCCCGATCGCGCGGATTTGTAATCCGTGCCCGCAAAGTATATCTTAAAAGATTAAAAAAATAGAAAATCCAGTTTTATTAATATTAGGAACGGGCACGGAAAGAATTTCCGCGCTATCGTTGTATATATCCGAGCGATCGGGACTTCAAGGTTTAAACAATTAGGGAATTAGAAGAAATTATACTTAATAAAAATGATGGAGATAAATCAAGTGCAACCAATTTGTCCCTAACAAATCAACAACAACCTATATTCACCATCATTTTCTATTGGCGCTCTATGAATACAAGGCAGCACTTGTTGTTTTGGATGATCAACAGCCAGACGCCAAAGATGTCCTAAACCTAAATTAACAGGTTCTGCATCTTCATGTACCTGATAATGCAAATCAAAATAATTTTCTGTTAAAAAGTCTTCGAATTCTTCTGCTGGTCCATCGTGCAGCTCTTTTAGCTTTTCTCGTATTTCTGGAATCAGGATTTTTTGTTCTGCCTGCGAATTAGCAACAATATCACTTACCGCTCCGTGATAAGTGCATAAAAAAGTATCGGTTGCTATGGGCGAACGATCAACATGAAACGAATACACATCGGTCGAAATGAAATCAAATTCATCATCACGTTCATAACACTTCAGTAAATTAAGAGAAGGCGAAGCGCCAAAATCAGTTAATAATTGCAAATCATTTAAAATTATTTCCCTTGCTGTATTTCCCTTTTCTGAAAGTTGGAGAGCGATTAAATCTTCGGGAGAAACTTCTGTTATATTTTCTTTTAAAGATAATTTGGTTACAATTTCGTTAAAATCTCCATCTAAATTTCTGTGCCAGCATAACGCATTCATTTCTCCCTTGAAATTGGTATGTACAAGATCTGAGAATGTAGATACAACTCCAATTTGGCTGTTTTCAGAAAATATATTATTCATAATATGATATTAAGAGATTAAGTTACTTCTCTAATAAAAAATAGAAATGATACAGCCATAGTTTCTGCTGAATCACAAATTAAAAAAACTTTAAAGTCAAAAATTATTTGACCTCTTTCTCCATTACAACCATACCTTTTAATTCGTCTTTTATAAAAGGATACGTCAAATCCATTTCGGCTGTCACTTTAAAATTTTGCTTTTCATAAAACTTTAAGGCATCTGAACATTTCATTGCTTTGAGCCAAATCGTTTTTTTATTTTCATGAGCCGCAAGTTGTAAGACCATTTTAAGAGTAGCTTTTCCTAAACCTTTCCCGGCAGCTTCTTTTAGAAAATACAACCTCTCGATTTCTAAAGCATTAGTATCTTTTTTTCCTTCTGCAGATTTATTATTATTAATTTTTAATACGCCTATAGCTAATTCCTGATCGTAAATGAGATAGAACTGAGTTTGGGGCACATTCATTTCTGAAATTATTTTTTCTTTTGTAAAGCTGGTGTTCATATAGTTTTCACCATTATCAGTCCATAAATAGAGATAATGTTCTTTATAGGACTGCTTATATACTTCCAAAATCTGCGGAATATCATCTTCTGAACAAATTTTGTACTCAGGTTCTTTTATCATGTGCTAATAGTTTCAATCTTGATTTTCAATAGAAACGCAAATGTAAGCATATAATAAATAAATTACAGCCGTATTAATTACGATTAGCACTACTCGCCTGCCTGATTGCTTTTGGGTCTGTTAAATTAAAACGATACACAAAACTAAGTCTGTAGCGGGCTGCATTTGGAATACTGTTTTCGGTAATATAATAATCTGTACCCGTTGTTGTGCTTTTATTTTGGCGTAAGTCAAAAGCATTTGAAACATCAAATACAATGGTAGCTTTATCTTTTAAAAAAATTTTGCTTAAACCAAAATCAAGCGATTGCAATGCATCGTTTTTTGTCTGCGCATTTTGCTGCGCGCCGCGAAAGTTATAACGTCCCTGAAAACTGAATTTTGATGGCAGTTTAATCTGACTGCTTAAACGTCCGGTAAAAGTTTGTCCGTTATAATCAAGATTTTCTTCCTGATAACTTCCTTTTTGCGTAAAATGATAAAAATTCATTTCTAAATTGACCTGAAGCCATTTTAACGGATTATATAAGGTCGAAAGTTCTATACCACTTCGTATTTCATGCTGAATATTAATAGGCGTTGTAAAAAATATATCATTTTCACGATACGTAAAATCCTGAATATAACCACTCTCCCATTGATAATAAACGGAAGGATTGAGCGTAAGCTTTTTCCATGCTTTAAGAAAACCCAGTTCAAACACATCAGAATAAGAAGGATTTAAATCAGGATTACCAACATATTGCGCATTCAAATCGGTCAGCTCGTTAAAAGGGTACAAAGCATATAAAGGCGGACGGTTAATTCGTTTGCTGTAATTTAACTGCAAAGTAGATCCTTCAAACTTGTAACTTAAATTAACGGTTGGAAATAATCTATTGTATTTTTTATCATCGTTATAAGTGTTTTTAATATCTGTAATAGCAATTTTGGTGAATTCTGTACGAAGCCCAAACATATAATTAAATCTCCTAAATTTGTTACTGTATTGCGCGTAAGCACTTGAAATGGTTTCGGTATAATCCAGATCATTGTCAATATTTTGATAAATCGACCAAACATTCCCCTGTTCCTGCTCTGCCAAAAACTGACTGGAAACTTTACGAATCTCTGTTTTAACACCCATTTCAAATACAGAAACAGAATCAATTGGCTGAACAAAATCAGTCTGCACAAGCAAATCTTTACTGCTTCCTATTGAGTTGGTTCTAATACCGGGATAAGCCTGCGTTTCCGGATAAATACGCTGTGTTGAAAGATCCCACTTTTTATCGCTGTTCCACCAATCGTACTGAACATCGATAGTCCATTTTTTTGAAGGTTTTTTAAAAGTCTGGGTATAATTAAACTCAAATTGGTTGTAATCTCTTTTTTCTAATGATTTTCCTTGTCTTGTTAAAAGACTGTCTTGTACATGGTTTGCATTGCTGTAATCATACAATAAACGGGTTTTATCATCATCTGTCGTGGCATTTTTTAAAAAAGCTGCAGTAATAGTGCGATGTTCATCAATATAATAATCAGCACCCAGATACATCAATTTTCCGTCGTCGTGGCGATCCTCATTTTGCACATGGTTAAGGTATTTTGGAGAACCGTTATTCATAGTCGACTGATTTGTAGTATATAATCCAACGTAATCCGAAGAACGTATACCAAAATTGGAAAAAATATTGATTTTATCCGATTTAAAATTGATGCTTGGATTAAGTCGGCTGTCATTTGGCGATCCGGCAACCAATCGAACCTGACCGCTGAAACCACTTTTTTTATTTTTCTTTAATATAATATTGATAATTCCTGCCGAGCCCGAAGCGTCATATCGGGACGAAGGATTCGTTATTACTTCAATGCGTTCAATTTGGTCGGCTGCAATTTGGTCGAGTGAATTGCTTTGCGTTAAACCAGACTGGCGTCCGTTAATTAATACCAATACGCTGCTGTTGCCACGAAGGCTTATTCCACCCGTTGGACTAACTGTTACCGAAGGAACTCCGTTTAAAACATCGTGAGCAGAGCCATTCTGCGAAAGCACATCTTTACCTACTTCAAAAACTTTTTTATCCAGTTTTAAACTCACGCTGGATTTTTGTCCTGTAACTTCAACTGCATTTAATTGCACAGCATCGGCATTTAAAAGAATAGTTCCTAATTCTGTTTTTGGTTTCCCCGAAATGATTTCGAATGTTTGAATATAATTTTGATATCCGATATAACTAAAAGAAATGGTCATTTTACCGCTTGGGAGCTCTTCAAGATTAAATATACCTTGGTCGTCTGTTACGCCAACTGCAATTGTTTTTGAGGTATTATCTTGAATGGAAACTGTCACATACGGAATCGCTTCTTTAGTTGTATTGTCCTGAACTTTGCCCGAAACAGCTGCTTTCTGCGCCAGGCTAAACATCGGAATAAATAAAATTAAAATACTGGTTATTAAGGTTTTCATATTTATTGGTTTTGATGATACAAGATTACTTTATAAAATAAAATCTTACCTTTTAAAACATGCAAACGGCTCTAAGAGCTTTTGAAATGCATTTCTGTATTCGATATTTATTTTATCTTTATCTCATGTATCGATCGCCCTTTTTTATAGTTTTATTATTGCTAATGTTTTCATCCTGTAAACAATATACCGAGTACGTGAAATCGGATGTAACGTATTATGTTGATGATGAAAATCGTCCTCATGATTATTTGGGCAAATCCGACAACTCTGTTTTTAAAGTTCCAATAGAAATCGAAATCCTTAAACGTGAAAATAAATCTACTCCGTTAGGTTTACAGGTAACTGCTTTTGGCTCTTTTGATGTTTATTGGGATGGTGTTTTTGTGGGAAGCAACGGTAAAATGGCAAAATCAGGCCAGCCTGAAATTCCGGGAACTGAACTGACTTATTATCAAATACCCGAAAAATTGGCTAATAAAGGCAAACACATTGTTACGGTAATTGGAACACAATCTAAAATTCGGGATGCAAATCGCAGCATCGGCTTAAAACTCGAGAGCTTTTTAAGACTTCATCGTGCTCCGCTTGTTGTCATGTCTTTTATGAACCTTATGGCAGGTGCTTTCCTTATTGCCTTTATTTATTATTTTTTTCTCTACATAAACAGTACTCGTAAAGAAGCAACGGTTTTACTTTTTGGAATAATCTGTCTGCTCTTTTTCTGCCTGCTTATTATAGAATACGTGAAATTTTATATCGATATTCCGTATACTCATTTTTATACCCGATTGCAGACTGTCGGTTTACTGACATTTGTAATTTCAATACTGGTTCCCTGGTATTTTATGCTGCAGTTTAGTTTTAAAAGAAAACGCTTGTTTTTATTTCTTTTAATTGTAAGTCTTCTAACAATTTATCTTGTTTACTATGGTCATTACGATTACACGGCCATCTATTTTAGTTATGCCATGTGTGCTCTCTCATTAATTATTGCCATCGATGCGGCATTTAGAAAAATTAAAGGCGGTTTAATAGTAGTGATTGGTTTACTGGCAAGTGTAATTGTAAATAAATATATGTTTTATGATTTTGGGTTGTTTATAGCCTTTACGATTATTGTCCTGTCAATGCTTTATCTGCATACTATCCGGGCAAAAGCGCTCGAAGAAGCTCATAATGCTTCGCTATTGCTTTCATCGAGATTACAGCTAGAACTGGTTAAGAAAAATATTCAGCCTCACTTTCTGCGTAACACACTGACTTCATTGATAGACTGGATCGAAGAATCTCCGCAGCAGGGCGTTGTATTTATTCGGGCACTGGCAGATGAATTTGATATTATGAATGCTATTGCAGAGGATACCTTGATTCCTATTCAGCAGGAAATCGAATTATGCCGAAAACATTTAGAAGTAATGTCTTTTCGAAAAGAAGTATGTTATAATTGGGAAGAAAAAAATATTGATGCCAATGAAGAAATTCCGCCTGCAGTTATTCATACCATTATAGAAAACGGAATCACACACAGTTTTCCTCCAAAACAAGGCTGTATTACTTTCTGTTTAAGTTTTACCAGAGAAAAACAATACAAACAATATACTTTGCTAACCTTGGCAAAAAACCGAAACAGAAAAAAAGAAAACAGCAACGGAACAGGTTTTAAATACATCAAAGCCAGATTAAATGAAAGTTATGGCAGCAATTGGGAATTTGACTCTTTTGCTATAGAAGAAGGATGGTGTACAACAATTAAAATTTTTGATAAAAAATGAAAATTCTAATTATTGAAGACGAAGCCCGAATTGCTAAACGAATCGAAAGAATGACCCGTGATTTTTTTGATAAAGAGGTTCAGATTCTGCTTAGCGATTCTGTTGAAAACGGACTAAACACAATCGAAAAACAGTCCATTGATTTACTGCTTCTCGATTTGAATTTGAATGGCGAGGACGGATTTGAAGTGCTGCAGACCGTTGTCGCAAAATCTTTTCAAACTATTATTATTTCTGCTTATACAGATAAAGCGATTATGGCATTTCATTATGGCGTTTTGGATTTTGTTCCGAAACCATTTGATGCAAACAGATTGGCTCAGGCCTTTACACGTTTTACAACACCGGAAAAAACAAATAGTCAGGATATTCAGTTTTTAGCCATAAAAAAATCAAAAACAATTAAACTGATCACAATTAAAGACATAAGATATATAAAAGGCGCAGGAATTTATACTGAACTACATTTAGTAAACGGCCGTGTAGAACTGCATGATAAATCTCTGGAATCATTAGAAAAACTCCTCCCGGTTGAATTCGAGCGAATTCATAAATCCTATATTCTGTGCTGGCAGGAAGCAGATAAACTGATTGTTGAAGCCGGCGGAAAATATAATATGTTACTTAAAAGTGGGGAATTA
Source organism: Flavobacterium panici (assembly GCF_903819335.1). GTDB lineage: Bacteria > Bacteroidota > Bacteroidia > Flavobacteriales > Flavobacteriaceae > Flavobacterium > Flavobacterium panici. The sequence continues at coordinate 20,022 of NZ_CAIJDE010000043.1, forward strand.
TTGCCTGTGGGGCGTTCAAAATATAAAGAAATTAGGCATAAATTGATTTAGTTTTTGGTTTGAATAATTACTCAGATTCAGACATGTTATTTTAAAAAAAAAATCAGATAAACTTTATTTTCCAAATGTTTTAATATTATAAACTATTTTTCAGGTAAGTCTGTCTTACCTTTCTGGCTGTGTGATAAGCTAATTATAGGAAACTGTCAATTTTGTATCTGAAAGAGATATTTTTTAAGAGTGTCATAATATTGCCAAAAGAGTTGTTAAAGCTTTGGCCGCTTTTTCAGTTCATGAGAATTTCTGGGAAAGAGGGAAAAATAATTCTAAAAAAATGAATTAAGACAAGAAATGTTCTAATCTGGTTTTTAGTGTGTCTTCATTTATATGACCGAAATGATGTCCTAAAATATTATAGTTGTCATCAAAAATAATAAAAGAAGGAGTTCCTTGTAATTGATTAATTGTGAAGGTTTCTGCTATTAAAGGTATCTCAGAGTAATATGACTTTATTTTCATCAGTAATATTTCTTTTTCTTTTTCTGAAAAATTTGAAAAATTTGGAATAGCATTACAAATTACTTCAATCTTATCTGAGTTTATTAACTCTTCAGAAGATATAATACTGTCAAAAGCTACAGGAAATTTTGGAATTTCTGAATAGTTAGAAAGTCCATAATTTGATTTAAAATATTTTTTGGTTTCTCCAACTAATGTACCGTTATCTAATAAAAGTTTTAAGTTTGCTTCGTTATTGTATTCAAAGTCTTCAAAAGCAGTTGCTACCCCAATAAAGCCAACATTACTGCTAAATAATCTGTAAAGATTATTTATAATAGGAATACCATATATAAAACACCCCGGGCAGTTTACTTGAAATACAAATGCTATATTTACCTTTTGTATTTTAAATTCCCCTTGAACTAATTTCTGAATATTGAGATGAAATTTTGACATTGGTGAAATAATTATTCATTAAGTTATAGTACAAAATTAGTTAGGATTGCTAACTTGTTAATAGACCAGTTTTTACAATAACTCTTATTTTCTGGTATACATAATGCTCAAAAAACATAAAAAAAGCCTCTAATTAAAGAGGCTTTTTTAATATATGATCAGAGCAATACAGTTACTATATCATTACTTAACTCCATTCTGGAAACTGGGTTTTATTTAAGTCCAGCTTTTCAATCGCTTTCATATCTCCAGAATCTAGTTTGAAATCAAAAATCCCAAGATTTTCTACAATGTGTGCTTTTTGGGAAGATCTCGGAATGGCAACAATACCGAGTTGATAATGCCATCTCAAATTTACCTGAGCAACAGTTTTACTGTGCTTTTTGGCAATTTGAGTGAATACTTCATTTGTAAAAAGCTCATTGCGTCCTTCTGCAAAAGGCGCCCATGCCTCCATCTGGATATTATGTTTTTTCAACAAATTATACGCATCTCCCTGCTGAAAATAAGCATGTGTCTCAATCTGGTTTATAACTGGTTTTACCTGAGCATAAGACAAAAGATCAGCCAATTGGTTTGAATCGAAGTTACTTATTCCTATAGCCCTGATTTTTCCAGCTTTGTAAAGTTCTTCCATTGCTTTCCAGGATCCTTTTACATCACCTCTCGGACGGTGTATAAGATATAGATCAAGATAATCAAGTCCCAATTTAGTCAGTGTTTCTTCAAAACCTTTTTTTGCATTTTCATAACCGGCATCATCAACCCATAGTTTTGAGGTAACAAAAAGTTCCTTTCTGTTAATACCGCTTTGTTTTATTCCTTTGCCTACTGCTTCTTCATTTCCATATATTTTTGCAGTGTCAATAAGGCGGTAACCTACTGATAAAGCATCTGCTACAGATTGTTGGCATACTTCACCTCTTAATCCGTAAGTTCCAAATCCAAGGATCGGCATTTTTACGCTATTGTTCAGCTTAACATTTGTAATTTCTTTAGCATTATTATCCATTATTTCATTACCGAATAGATTGGGCATTCCAAATAGACCCAGGTAAATTCCTGCAGCTGCAGTGCTTTGTAAAAATCTGCGTCGGTTTATTTCATTTTTTTGGTTTTGGTTATTCATAATAGTTTAGTGTATTAGTCAATTTAAATGAGCTAATAAAAGTATATATTATATTTTAAATAGAATATTAATTTTTCAATGCGAAATTAATTATTAGGATATCAACGCTTACCATAAAAAAAAACTCCAAATCAATGATTTAGAGTTTTTATAATGCATTTAAATTATTTTTATAATCATTACTGAGACAACTCAGCTTCAGTATGCAAAGCACAAACCCAATTATTATTTTGTTTGATCCAGGTCGAAGTACAGGCACATTTTACAGGAGCTTTTTCTTTAGCATCTTGTATTCCTAATTCTATTACGTATCCTATTATTGCAGTATTTTCAATCGACTTTGCTTCGACATCAGAAATACTTAATACTTTTATTTTATCACCATCGCCTGATTCAAACATCTTTTTAAATTTGGCTTCATCGACACTTTGTACACCATTTTTGCCGGCAATTATACAAGGAAAATATGTAAGCTGTTTTACCGTTTCGTAATCGTGATTCTCCATTCCCTGCCAATATTTTTTTTCCAGTTCAATAATTTGCGTTTCCATAATCAATCTTTTAATAATTAAACAGTTATACAAATTACAAACTAATAATGAAATGCAGGTAAAGCTTTAACATAGATTTAATCCTTTATAAATTACATTATTTCTTAAATAGATGACAAAACAACCTTTTTGTTATTTTACATGTTTCTTTGTTCTGTAGGAACATCTCATTGGTAAAAAAATTATATTGCAATAATGGTTTACGTTCCGTAGGAATGTTTGATTTTGACATTGTTTTTCAATAATCTGATCTGTCAAACGTTTCTACGGAACGTAAATGTTACTGATCTTCATTTTTTCTACCTACGAAACATTTCCTATGGAATGATAAATCGGATACCAAAAGTGACCAATTTAGTCCCTAAAAACAAATTAATTATAGTAAAAGAGGCTGTCTCAAAAATTGAGACAGCCTCTTTTATATTTATTTAAAAAAATTAACGCCAGCCCAGTTCCGGGGCAATGTATTTTAGAATTGAAGATAATATATGTACATTATAATCAACGCCCAAAGTGTTGGGTATAGTTAGCAATACTGTATCTGCTTCCTGAATCGCTTCATCCTGAGCAAGCTCTGCAATAAGTTTATCCGGTTCGGCGGCATAACTTTTTCCGAAAATGGCACGTTTATCACTTTCTATATAGCCAAAACTATCGGCTGCTTTACCCTGATTTCCAAAGTAAAGTTTATCCTGATCGTTTACCAGAGCAAAAATAGATCGGCTTACCGAAACTCTTGGTTCGCGATTATGTCCGGCTTTTTTCCAGGCTTCTTTGTATATCCTGATTTGTTCTGCCTGCTGGATATGGAAAGGTTTTCCGTTTTCGTCAAATTTCAACGTCGAACTTTGCAGATGCATTCCGTTTTCAGCTGCCCAAATAGCAGTAGCATTAGAGGCTGCTCCCCACCAGATTCGATCGCGTAATCCTTCAGAATGTGGTTCCAAACGCAATAATCCGGGCGGATTTGGAAACATCGGATATGGATTTGGCTCGGCAAATCCTACACCGTCTAATCTCTCTAAAAATTCCAACGCTTTTTTACGTCCCATATTAGCATCTGTTTCCCCTTCTAAAGGTTCATAACCAAAAGAACGCCAGCCGTCAATAACTTGTTCCGGTGATCCCCTGCTGATTCCTAATTGTAAACGTCCTTCTGAAATTATGTCTGCGGCACCGGCATCTTCAACCATATACAAAGGATTTTCATATCGCATATCGATAACGCCTGTCCCAATTTCTATTTTGCTTGTTTTGGCTCCAATGGCCGAAAGCAAAGGAAATGGAGACGCAAGTTGTTGTGCGAAATGATGTACTCTGAAATAAGCTCCGTCTATGCCTATTTCTTCTGCAGCAACAGCTAAATCAATTGATTGAAGAAGTGTATCGCTTGCTGTACGTGCTTTATATGATGGATGATTGGCCCAATGCCCAAACGATAAAAATCCTATTTTTTTCATAGATAGCATTGTTATAATTTATAATTCCAAATATACGCATCATTATTGAGTGAAACTATACTCTTTATGTCGAAACTGTTATCATTTGCTAAGATTTATCGTAACGAACACATAATATGCTTTTAGGTTTTAGCAGGAAATTCATCTCGTGTAAATATCCTTTTTATCTTTTCAATTGTTTCTGTAGATTTTTCCTGTATCACTTTTCATCAACAAATTATAACAGTTCTTTAAAAATTGTCTGATCCAAAAAATATGATCAACTCGGTTTTTTTCAATAGTAGAATCAACTGATTCTTCAGCTTCTTTAACTGGTGATGTTTCTATTTTATTTTTGAATGAATTCGAAAAGAAATTTTTCTTAGTTAAGTTTATTTTAGGGTCAATAATAGGATTTATAATTTTCATAATCTTTAAAATAAATTCTGTTACTATAAAACCTAAACTATTTTAGAGATTAATAAAACAGCAATAAAGAAAACGATGGCAAAAACCATTAAATTTATAAACCTGTCTTTATTCTGCAAAGATTTTTTTGATACATATAGTTTCGTAATCTCCTTACTCCTTGTTTTATCTGCTTTCATATTGTTTTAATTGATATTGATTTATTTAAATTTCTCTAACAGAAACAAATGACATGCCAGAGCATTTTAGATAAAAGCAAAATACTAACTATCAACAAACTACAAAAAAAGAATAGCCCGCTTATTTTTAAATACCTTTCAAAATGATAAGATAGGCAATTCAAAATGAAAGGGATATGCTGTAAAAAGAAGTTCGAAAAAGAACTTGATTCGACTACTTATTTTAAATTCTTCAAAAAGAATAACCGTTTTTTCTCTAATTATTTTTTGGATAATTCCAATTCAAGCTCTTTTACCCTATTCTCTAAATCAGAAATATACTTTTTCTGTGGCAATAATGCCTGTTCAATTTCTTCAGTAGTATAACGCGGCGTAATATGCTGCGGACAGTTCCAGTCGTAAGCCTGAATTTCAAAAACCATCATGCGCTCCGGACGAAACTTATAATCTTCTGGTTTTAAAATATCATATAGTTCCTTATTCTCTTCTAAATTAACAATTTTCGCTTTTGCATACAGTTTTAATCGGGCTCTTTGCGGGTATGAAATCATAATTAGCGCTACTTTTTCATTTTTAGAAATATTACCCGTAGAAATATATTGTCGGTTGCCCGAAAAGTCAACAATTCCAATTGTTTTATCATCAATTACTTTAATAAATCCTGCTGGTCCGCCTCGGTGCTGAATGTATGGATATTCATTTTCTCCAAAACTGGCCATATAAAAACTATCTCTGTCACTTATAAAGTTAATTTCGTTTTCTGTCAATCCGTCTACAACCGACATTTTTTCCATGCGATCATAAGCGCTTCTGCTTCCCGCTTCTTCCTGCATTTTTTTAATAGTATCTGTAAAAGCTAATTGTCCGTAATTCATAATAGAAAATTTAAATTGTTCTTAAATCTATTCTGTAGTGCATTACAAAGTTCAACTATTATATAGTAATATGAAATGGACAATTTTTACATTATGATGGATAATTATTATATATGTAGAAACAAAAAAGGTTCGCTATTGCTAGCGAACCAAATCATCTTTTTTAACACCTAAACTGCTGTCTATTTTTTCGTTTAGTTCTATTCTCGCTTTCAGGATATAAGTGATCGCTGTGCTAATTAGAAAAAATAAGGAGATAATCAGTATTACCAATGTAACCAGAAGCCCTTTTATTATTTTCCAGGAGTTCATTATTTTAAAACAAACGAACAGATAATCCTGTCTGAATTTGCTGGCTGTTAGCTTTTTCGCCAAAATTGCTCACATCAGAAAATCCCCAGATATATCTTCCATAAATCGTAATGGGTCTTATATTGATTTCGGCTCCGGCAACAACGGCAAAATCGGTTTTTTTGAAAAGTTTTTTACTATTATCTAAAACACTTTGATTACCGCTCGCCAAAAAACTGAACTGAGGACCAGCCGTAAAAGTGATCAATCCTTTACTGTTTAAATAATTATTTTAATGGGAAACTACAGCTTAAGATAAAACACAGCAAAGACGAGGCTGTAATTGTAAGCAGAACAAAAGCTTCTATGCTAAAATTGTGGCTGGATTATTAAAAGAAATTTAAACACATAGAAACATAGCTTTAGCACTTTTAAAAAAGGCGTTTCACTTATTTACAACACACATAGACGGGCTATATGTTAGAAACATGTTTCTTTTTATATTCTTTTGCACACATAAAACCTATGTTTCTATGTGTTAAAAAATTACTTTTTACTTGATTCAAAAAAAAATTTTGTAATCTTATAAAAATCAATACATTTGTCGCTCATCCATAACAGAAAATGAAAAACTTAATTAACATCACTATTATTAGCAGCATTATTATCATTCGATAATGATCAGGGATGTTATATAAATAAGTACACGATACAATTTAAAACCTCCCTTTTTGGGAGGTTTTTTTATTTAAAATATACATGAAAAATTCAGTACAAATTATTATTAGCGCAATTATCATTATTCGTCTACCGTGACGAGGCAGGATTCTATTGCATAATAAAAGCCTTTCTCTGTCAAACGAGAAAGGCTTTTTTATTTCTAAAAACTCTACTTACAAATAATTAAAAAATAAATGAAACAAGAATATACTTTAACCGCCTATACAGAAGATCAAATGGGATTACTGAATAAAATAACCGTTATACTTTCCCGACGAAAAATTAGTTTGGAAAGTCTCAATATCTCAACTTGTGAAATCGACAAAATGTACCGTTGCACGCTCGTTATCAATGATACTTTTGAAGTAGTTAGAAACATAGCGCTTCAAATCGAAAAAATTATCGAGGTTTTTAAATGTTACTGCAGCACAAACGACGAAATCGTATGGAAACAAATGGGTTTATTTAAAGTAAAAACTTCGAGCATCATGAAAGAAGAAATGAATTTTTTACTTAGAAAATATAATACTCAATTTATAACTATCGAAAAAGATTTTACGGTTTTTGAAGTAACGGGACATGAAAATGAAATCAATAATCTGGCTACTGAATTAAAGGAATTTGAATTAATCGAATTTATAAAAAGTGCCCGAATTGCTGTTACTTTAAATAGTGGCACTTTTGAGATATAGTATAATTTTTGAATTCCATTAAAACCTAAAAAAATTAGCACCAACCCAACGCTCCTTCCAACTGTTCCAAACTTCTTCAAACTGAACATCATTTTCTTTATAATCAATTTTAAACAATTCTTTTGCTGCAGCAATATTCTTATGCTCTTTCAAAAAACATAAAAAATCATATTGTTCTTTGTGCAGATCGTAAATTGCTAATTTAAATTTGTGTCTCAAAACCACGCAATAACTTTCCTTTTGAAGAGGCAAATCAGGATTCTTGTTATTTTTAAATTCAGAATAATATTTTCGAACAGGAAACTGGAACTTAAATAAGGCAAATACAGGCACCAATTTTAGTTCATTTTCAGGTGTATCGATTGTGGCTAATTGGTAATTTTCGTCTGCTTTTAGATCAAAAAGAACACCAATAGCATATTCAAATTTGGCGAGTTCAATCATAAAATCAATCCAATCTTCTTTTATATCTTCATCAGCATCGGGTCTGTTATTTTCCAGATATTCTGCAAAATGAGCTCCTAAAAAAGATAAATTGTAATTATAAGAAGGTTTTGAAGCCAGATAATCATCGGCGAAAGCGCAAAAAATTGCTTCGCCTAAAGCATATTCTAAAGCACTAAACTGCTGCGACATGCAATTTCGCAGTCGTGCAATATAACTTCGCTGGTAAATGGCTAAATGTTCCTGAGCTGTAAGTTTTTCCGAATGACAAATTACATCTTCAATTGAAGCTGCATTTTCTGCATTCGAAAGCAAATCATTAGGGTTTATTCCTGTTTGCTGATAAGGATCAAGCAAAAGCTGCTGCATCCATTGCTGAAAGTCTTTTAATGGTATTTTTACCGTTTTCTGCATTTTTGGAGTTTATAAAAATTTGTCTACAGCGAATAAATTCAATGGGTTTGAAACTTGTTCTTCATCAGTAGAAAAAATTTCTTTTTCAACTCCAACAAATGCTGCGTCCATGTATTGTTTTGATTTCAGTAATTCAGAATGGTACACATCAAAAGCCGGAATATTACCATCCCATTCTAATAAAATGGATGCCTGATTGGCTAATTGATAAGCTTTTTGAAACAATTTCCAAACCTGATTATTTACTTCCCTATCGTGTGTATCAATAATATAATTGCCACAATTTTGATGACCTGCCAAATGCATTTGAACTATTTTATCATGTGGAATTCCGTTAATGTATTCTACAGGATCAAAATCATTATTAAAAGAAGATACATAAACGTTGTTTACATCCAAGAGTAATCCACAGCCAGTTTCTTCGGTCATGATTCGTAAAAACTCCCATTCCGGAAGGGTCGAATTATTGAAGGCTGCGTAGGTACTTGGATTTTCTACAATCAGTGGTCGTTCTAAATAATCCTGAACTTGTTTGATTCGGTTACAAACATGTTTTAATGAATCTTCATTTAGCGGAAGCGGCAGTAAATCATGCGAATTGGTCGTTAAAACTCCTGTCCAGCACAAATGATCACTAATCCAGGCTGGCTTGACTTCACTTGCAAGTTGTTTTAAACTTTTCAGATAATCAAAATTTAAGGGATCAGTGCTTCCTATAGAAAGCGATACCCCGTGCATTACCACGGGATATTTTTCTGCTATTTGTTGTAAAATATATCTTGGACGTCCATGTGAATCCATGAAATTCTCAGAAATTACCTCAAACCAATCTACGGCAGGGTTCTTCTCCAGAATATGTTCAAAATGCTGGCTTCTGAGTCCTAATCCCAATCCTAAATTGGGTAATCCAAGTCTAGTGTCCATTATTTTTGGGTTGACAATTTGAAAGACTTTCCGGTAGTTTTTTAGCGCTTTCTTCTTCCATTTTCAAAACTCTTTCCGCTGCCGCAGCTTTTCTTTCAGCAGGATTATTAATGTAGGAACAAGATCTTGAACCGCTTTGTCCGCAAGAAGAATAATCTACACCTGAAGTGCCGCGAATGGAGTTTACATATTCATCGCTTGGCCCATATTGCTGGGGAGCTTCGCCAAAGGATTCTCCCTTTTTTATTCTTTTTTCTTCAAAACGTATTCTTGCTAATTGCCAGACACTAAGTCCTTTGTTAGGCCCTTGTGCCATAAAACGAGAAGATAAAATAGGCACACCGCAGCTTCCTTGGTAGCGACAATCATTTTCGCCCGGATGACAAAGTTCTTCTGTTGTACCAAAAATCCCGCAGCCTCCCTGCCCTTTACAAGCATTTAAAGTGTGACAAGGATGACCAACTGCTGTTGAGCAATCACCTTGGCCTGCACAATCATTATTTCCTGAATATCCCGCATTTTTGCATGAATTAAGCCCCATGCATACATGAAGTTCTTTTGTTACTAATTCTGACATGTTGTATACTTTTATATTAATGATTGTGTCTATAAGGTGTAGTTGGTACTTTAGGAATATCGGCTTCAATGCTGTAATCTAATCCTACGTCTGGTAAAGACGGGAAATAGTTTTCGCTTTTTATAGCCCAGCCCCAATTTACAGGGTCGGCTTTCGCTAATTGATCAACCAAACTCATGATTTGTGCTTTTGGTCTTAAGAAACTTTGCTCAAATGAAAAAGGTTCAAATGTTAAAGCGCCTTTATAAGCCTGATTGCCTTTGGTATAAGTGTATTGGTTAATTTGATTACCAACACCGCTTAAAAGCCAAATCATTGATTTATGAATACCAAAAATGAATAAATCGTATTGTGTACTTTCGTCTTTATGGTAACAGGCTTCAATCATTAAGAGGATATAAGCAAAAACTGCATTACCTAATTGTGAACATAATGCCAGTGCCTGATTACCCGAAGCTATATAATCGGCTGTTTTAGGATTAGCATCAGTATCATATACAAAATAGCTGAAGAAATCATCTAATCCCTGAATGTTACGGAACTTTTGCTGATAATGCCCGCCAAGTGTGTAGGCTTCAAGAAATTTGGCAAAATGAGCAGGTTCTTTCCCGGAATCATCATAATCACCTTCCCAAAAAACTACTTTGCCATCAACAATATCCATTGGTACCGGCATTTTATTTTCGCCCCAAATTAAAGTATGCTGCTTGTATTTACTTTTTCCTTCTCCCTGTTCAATGATGCGATGTATAGCTTCAATTGCCGAGTGAGCGTCGTGTACGCCAACAAGTCCTTCACTATCATCTGTATTGGCAAATTGAGGATTGTGATCTCTGTCATAATGTACCGTATTCATTGAATTTTGAGAATAATACGGTCTCGGACGATCCGGATTATCCGGCGGAAGCAATTGTGGTCTTTGCTCATAAGGTCCCGGGAAATCCTCTTTTATACATTTGATAATCATTTCATATAAAAGTCCAATCGTTTGATATTCAACAGTATCCAGTAATTGTGCATTTGCATAAGGATCTTTAAACGGTTCAGGGCTTTCAATTTGTAAAAATGTAGTCAATTGCTTCAATGACAATTTTGCTGCATCAATTTGAAATTCAGGAATATGTCCGTCTAATTGTGTTGGAAATGTTAATACTTTTCCAATTCCCATTAAATCAGGTGCCGTCTGACAAACTGCTTGTTTCACATTGCATGAAAGTGCCAGATGCAGCATTTCTTCAATAACAACGCTCATAATTAAGGCAGCCGATTTATTCGAATAAACTAATATATCGAGTTTCAGTTCTTGCGCCAGTTGGTCGATTTCGGCAGCAGTACGCACGCCGGATTTTGAAAGCTGCGCATGAAGTTTAGCATACAGTTTATCCTGATCCTGTGCTCTGTTTATCGAATAATAAGTCGATAAATACGTTGGAATAGTAGCAAGCTCCAGTGCAATTGCCTGCTGCATTACATCTTTGATATTGTCTTTTGTTACCGAAGTAGAAAAGTTAAATAGTTTTTTGGTTTTCATTTGTTTTTGGTTAAAGTAGATTATTCCGGACTGATAAATGGATAGTATTTTTCGTCAATAATAGGTTCGATTCCAAAGAAATCATTCAAAACAGATTCAGCAGTACAAAATGCGCCTTCTACCCAAGCCTGATCGTTTGAATACGTTTCTCCTACAATAAAAATTTCGCAGTCTGTGTTTGGAACAAGCTGAGATGGTTTTCTAATTTTTCTTTGTACATCACCTAAATTATAGTGCGATTTATAGGCATGATATCCTGCATTAAATGGAGGAAGCGACCAGTCCATATATTTAGTTTCTAAAGGTTCTGGCACATACGAATAATCAGCCTGCGGTCCAAAATGCAGTGACGCTAGTTGCGAACGAAGCATTTTCACCATTACCGGAGTAGCTTCTCTTGGCCCTTCAAGCGGCTGACAGTCTCTGGATTCAGGAATTTCGCGCGTAGCATTTGGTCCAAGTTCTAAAGGTTTCCAGAATGTTGAATATTGAATATCATCGTAACTGGCCAAAATACCGTATACTTTTTTTCCTTTTCCGTCTCTGGCATTATCACCAAAATAAACCACTTGGCGAATAGGCATATCTGTAATACTTGGCCCAATAGTATCTAATTCGGCTACAGTCGAAATTTGTTTTTCTTGTTTAAAAGTTAAACGTTCTTCGATTGCATTTTCTACAGCAGTTATAAAGCTTACCTTATCGTTAAACGAATTAACAATAATAGCCGGATTTTTAGCCGATTCTATTTTTTTAAGATAGTTAGAAGGAAAGCCCTCTTTTTTTAATTTCTCAATTCCTTCTTGTGTCAGGAAATAACTTGTAAGTTTTGCAGGATACGTTGGGCTTCCGGCTTCGGTTGTTCTCCACCAAGGTGTATCGAAAAACATCCCTATTTTGTATGAAGGTTCCATTAATACAGACTCTAAATACAACTGTACTTTTTCATGATTTAATACATCGGTTGCTTCTTCATCACTGTATCTGCTTGCCTGCGCTACTAAGTCAATTGCTGCTCTAGGCATAGCAAGAAATGCTGCATCACATTTTTTTCTTTCTGCAAGTGCATCTGGATCTTTGCGTGTTGCAGTTGTAAAATTCACTCCTGATTTAGTGTGCACAATAGAACGCAATCTAATGTTTGGATAATAATTTAGAGTAATCCCTTTTTGTTTTGCCAGTTTTTCCACTTCTTCAAATAAAGAATCAAATAAGCTGGAATATCCTTTTATTAAAGTTTTGTATTCTGTTCCCGGAAGAAACTCATCATTCACATTAAATGATTGGGCGCTATTACTGTTTACTACGTTTGAACTATAGCCATTTCCATCAGATAAGTAGCTAAATCCTTCTTGGTCAAGCATATCATAACCCAGATTCCAATATCCAATTTCTTTTAGTAAATCTCCTTTTTGGTAGATTGAACTATCAGGCATATCAATATTGATCCTTCCTTCTTCATAAAATTTGCACCATTCTCTTCGGGTAGTCGGCCCTGATGTTTGTGTGATTGCTACAGATTGTATGGTTGTAAAACCATCATCTGGCGGAGCATCCTGAGCGTAATTGTTTGCGAAATACGGAGCTGGCTGATTAGAATTGATATCTGAGATATACATGTTTTTTGAACGCAAAGACATCAATGGGTCTGCTGATTCATTAAACGGAACTGAATCTTTCTTTAAATCCAGTTCTTCAATGGTTTTAGTCACTAAACGGTGTCCCGGCCCCTGAGGAGTTCCATCCCAATATAAATATCTCATACCTCCTAATTCAAGGTACGAATTGTCTTTGTCGTCTTTATAATGCCATGTACAAACACGTGCGCCCGGTTCTCTGGTTCCCGGATTTTTTTTAGAAAAATCATATTTTCCCCAGTCGTAAAGTTCTAATACATCGCCCTTAACGAGCATTTTTTCGTTTTTGGCGAGTTTAGATTTTCCATCGAGTAATCTCCACGCCGTATAGAGTCCGGCTGCACCTGCTCCAAAAATAGAGTATGTTTTTTTGCTCATGATAGTATGTTTTAGATTTTTTAGTAGTTATAGATAGTGGTTTTATTCATTTCCCAATCTTGCCATTTGCTGTGCCAGATCTTTTTGAGGAATTACAATTTCTACCAGAGTTGGAAGATTTGTTTTTTTCTTAAGATTTAGAAGTACTTGATCTAACTCTGAAACAGTTTCAGCACGATAGCTGTTTGCTCCAAATGCTTTGGCAAGTGCCTGATAATCCCATTTTGGAAGAATATCAAATGCATCAAACTTATGATCCGGGCCTGCTTTAAAGGAGTCCATGTCGACATATACCTGCTCAATTGCATATACACCATTACTCATCACGAAGATTACGGAGTTGATGTTGTATTTTACAAGGGTAGAAAGTGATTGTGCGATCATCATAAAACCACCGTCACCGGCTACAGTCCAGGCTTGTTTACCGCTTCCCAACTGAGCTCCTGAAGCTGCACCGGTTTCAAAACCAATACACTGCCACGCAGCCGAAGAAATATAAGCGTTTTGAGATAATCCGTAAATATTGGTAGCCACGTACATTGATGAACTTACACCGAAAGTCATTACAATATCGTCCAGCATTTTTTCTTTTTTCAGAAAAGATGTTGCATGTTCAAAAAAGCGGTTAAACGTTATTACTTCCGGAGTTAAATCGTATTTAGGATCAGAGTTCGATCTCCATGGTTCCGGGAATCTTGGCTGAGCCGGAGCTATTACTTTTAAAGGATATCCTGATGCTCTTTTAAAGCGTTCTGTTAAGGCTTCGATAAAGTCTTTTAAAGTTACTCCTGAATAGGTAAAATAACCAACTCTCGTTTCCTGAGTAGTTACCTGAATCATATCCGAAAATTTATTTTCTACCAGCCATAAATAGTCATCGGTAATAATAGTTCCTAAGGATAAAATACAGTCAGAAGCTTCGACTAATTTTATAACTTCGGGTATTGAAGCCTGATCAGAATAGGTACCGATAAATTTATCGCCTTTCTCATCGAGAACCGTTTTTCCAAGTGAAGTTGTAGTGTACAACATTCCGCTTGCTTTAATAAGTTCTTCTAATTGCTTGGTTAGTTTATGTCGCAAGAGCTCTACTCCGGCAAAAATCAAAGGATTTTTTGACTGACTAATTTGTGACCATGCCTGAGAAACAGCATTTTCAAGTGCCGCTGGTTCACTTTTTATTATTTCAGGTTCTAGTTTTTTACTGGAAGGTTTAGGGCAAGGTTCGCCCCACACCTCTTTATAACATGCTATATAAACAGGTCTTTGGTGTGTAAGTGCTGCGATAAGTAATTTATCAATTTTTTCAGGGGCGCCTGCAGAAGTGCTTAGTGTCTCGGCAGCAACAGTTACTCTTTCATAAACTTCCTGATCTACGTTAAGATTACCTGTAGAGTGATGGTAAAGTACATTGTACATACTCCCTATTTGTCGTGCATCTGCTCCGGGTGTGGCACTAATTACAACAACAGGACTGCGTTCTACATATGCTCCTGCAATAGCATTTAATGCGCTAAAAGTACTTACTCCGTATTGTAAAGATACGGCAGCTAAACCTCTGGTACGTGCATAAGCATCTGCCGCGTAAGAAGCGTCTAGTTCGTTTGAAGTTCCAATGGTTTCAATTCCGTCAAAGTATTCCAGAGCCTGTGTAAAATGCTTTACATAATCCCCCGGAATTTGAAAAACCTCGGTGACATTTAATTGTTTGAGTCGGGTTAGCAGATAATCTGCGACCGTAAATTCTTTGGTAGGTTTCATTTTTTGGTTATTAGAATTAGGAGTATTTTGTTTTCAGTAATAAATCTCTTCAGCATAAAACTGAAGAGATTTATATTAGTCTTTTAAATTTTGATACGTACCTGCAGACTGCCAATATTATCAGCTAATCCTGCTCCGTATTCAGCGTTTAAATCATCGTTGATGCATAACTTCAATGGTCCGCTTTGACCTGCAGGAGTTGTAACGGGTCCATTTCCAATAAAAAATGGAGCATTATTTCCAACTTGTCCTATTAGCGAGCCCATATTTATATTTTGAATAGGATATCCTGATTGCGTTACAATAATTCCCGGACATCCATTTGCGTCATACAGGTTACCATTATTCGTTTGCGGATCTGCCGTCCATAAACCAGATTCATAACTTACTGTTATTGTATTACCTGGCTGTACGGCAATTCCAGTGTTTTGCCATGACTGGTTTGCATTAACCGGAACAAAGGTTTCTACCAGCTGCAGGGTATTAGCATCGATATGTAAAAACTGAGTTGGCATACCATTAATCAAAAATTGTAAAACAATATTTTGAATGTATTGTAACTGAGTTGTTCCGTTACTTAAATTTTCAACATACCAGGTCGTGGTCATTGAAAGCACTTTTCCAAAAGAAGTTTCAAAATTTATATTGCTTACTGCACCACCTTCATTATTTGTACTTACAGTAATACTTGAGTAGCTGTCAACCGTAATTCCCTGGTTGTTCAATGTGCTTAATTGCTGTGTCAAATAGGTGGACGGATCAATTATCGTAGGATCTGTAAACGGTAATTTGGTTCTGTCTGCAGTTGGAAAAACCGGATTTCCTGTTCCCGAAGCAACTGGTCCTCCCGTCATTAAAACGGAAACACCATGAGGTACTGAAATTTGTTTGTTGTACTGAGTTGCCGGATTTTGTACAGGAATTGGATTTGAATCCGGAACAAAACCTGGACCATAAGGACCTTCAACCTGGTTTTGTATTACGTGATAAAGCCAAGTTCCATTTTCGGCATGAATTAAAGTATTCTGAATGGGCTGTGCTCCGTTTGGATCGGCATTGTTGGCAATGTAAACTCTTTGTTCATAAAACAACACGCTGCTTGCCTGTGTGTATTGCCCTTCCCTATTTGGTGCACCGCCGGCTATAGCCGAAAATGAGATTTCTTCGAAATAAGGAAAGTTTTTAGTGATATAACCACTTGGAGCATCTGTTTGCGGCAAAGGCATAACATTGTAACCTGTGGCATTTGCTCCCGTGGGACTATTCCAGGTGCCAATAAAACTATTTATAAGACCAAGATTATTAGTACCCACAACCGGCGGCTGATTTGTTGTTGATACAAGCGGAGTTGTAATGTCTGGAATTACCGCTGGTGCTGCAGCTGGTGTTGTTATTGCTGTTCCCGCTGCTTGTTGAGCCTGATAAGGGCATTTTTGCTGTTGTAAACCGTTTAAATTTTCCATTTTGTTATGTATTTTGTTCCTTTTCAGGTTAGTTACGTCTCGTTTAGGAAAGTGATTCTAAGGCACATTAGCGCATGCATCTTATCTCATTTCTGTAATAAAATTAGTGTGAGGCCATAGTTCAAATTAAAAAAAAGGCATGAGTGCGGGATTTTTATCCATGAGAGGTCAAAATAAAAGCACAAGATCATTTCGCTGCATTCTTGAATATTTCGTTTTATTTAAACATGCTTTATTTAAGCAACAAGTCTACATTTTGACAAACAGATAATTAATAAGAAGTAAAATCAAAATGATGTAAAACAAAAAAACCGCTATGGCAGCGGTTTTTAGTGTGAAAGTATATAATGACTTTACCTTGTATTACAGTAAAATTGACTGTAACAATCTGAAAATCAAATAAAACTTATTCTTTTTAATCGTTATTGTAATATTTTATTTACCTTTAAGCTCTTCTACAAGCCGTCTATGTATTTCACTATTAGACAATTCTCTACACTACCAAATATTACTGCAAATAAATCCATACTCAGAAAGGAGTATTTATAGAATTAGAAAATCAATTTTATATAAATCAAACCATCATTAACCATTAATTTTAAGAACCATGAAAAAAAAGATTATTATTAGTACCATACTATTATTATCATTATGCATTAGTCCAGGATTTAATGCTGCGACACCCAAGCAAAAACATGATAATACTATAAACAAATTTTATACAAGACCCATCGAATTTAAATTGACACAAGGTGTTATTGTTATTCCCTCACTAACGTATATTCCCAGGAATCAAACAACAGGCGCCAGTGGGTTCGTGTTTCCTCCTCCTCAAAACAGTTGGGTTCTTCCAGCAGAAGAGGGTGATATTATACGGTTTAATTTAGGAGGTTTGATAGGTTTCAAATGGTATACTGTTACCGCAGAAGATGAACAATCAGGTGTTGTAAATGTTGACATATTAAATTTATAGTTACCCTGTAATAATTAATATAAAAACTGCTAAACGAATGGTTTAGCAGTTTTTTTTAGATAAAAGAATTATTATTTTTTAATGATATTCAGAATATCCAAAATAGTTGATATGTTATCTACAGATTCATTCATCATTGAAATCTGTTCCTTTTTATTATAGTTTTTAATGTGATCTGCAAAAGCTTCTGCTTCAAAACTAAAACCGCTTCCAGAATCAACCTCGATCTTTTCTAACTCATAATTCCAGTCTAAACCTCTTTTGATTTCTACAAAGGCTGTGTTTGGTTTTGTAGTATTGTTATATCCGCAGGTAATGATACCTTTTGCACCTATCACACGGACATTATCCTGTAGTACCGCCAAAAGTGGAATACAGCCTTACCGAAAACGGTAAAGCCATTATTCCTGTTATTATTGCTTTGAGAAATTTTGGCTGTTTTTTAAAACACCGCAGTTAATAGGCAATTTTGCTTATAAAAAATTTACCTACTTAGTATAAAAAGGAAAGCTGTACAAACATCTTACTCGTTTTCCATTTTTTATTGCAGGCGTCCATTTAGGACATAATTTCATAACCCTTAGCATTTCTTTGCCTGATCCATAACCAAAATCGCGAAGAATTTCTATATTTGATAATGTTCCATCTTTCTCTATTAAAATAACTGTAAAAATACCGCCCATCGCTTCTTCTTCAACTGCTTTTTTCGGCATAACATAAGTCTTCGTCAGGAAAATATTAAACCTATCCATGCCTTCCGGATATTCTGGCCGGGAATCCACTGATGATGCATTATAAATTTCCTTGTCATTTTCATCAATACCATATTCTAATACAGCTTTTTTTGGAGCTTCTTTTTTAACTTTTAAAGGAGGATTAACAATTGCAGGTTTACTGCTCTCTTTTTGACAGCTTGTAATTAAGATTAAACTAAAAAGTAAAAAAAACGTTTTCTTCATTTTGTTCCTGTTTATTTATAATTGTTTTATTTCAATATTGCGGTACCATACATTGTTTCCATGATCCTGCAACGCTATTTTTCCTTTTTTGAATGTTCCAAATCCTGCCCAGTCGGCAAATTTACTTCCTGCTATTAATTTTTTAAAGTTCTCGTCCCAAAGTGTAGTTTCAACTACGACAACGCCATTTAAAATAAGGGTTAATTTTCCTTTGTTGCTGATAACTTCGGCTTTATTCCATTCTCCAACCGGTTTTACCGGTTCTGATTTACTTTCAATTAAATCGTATAAATTTCCCGCGCGGTGTTTTGTGATTTTTCCGTCAGGATGTCCGTCGTTGTCCAGAACCTGCATTTCTAAACCTGTACTAAATGTGTTTGGGTATTTTTGAGGATCTTCGTTGACATAAAAAATAATTCCGCTGTTTCCGTTTGGTGATATTTTCCATTCTAATTTTAAATGAAAGTTTTCAAATTCAGCATTGGTTACTAAATCTCCTCCTTGCCCGTCTTTTGCCGCATCCGGATTGAAATGCAATAATCTATCTTCTACATTCCATCCGGCCAGAGCCGAATCTTTACCGTAAGTATGCCATCCTTTTGTAGTTTTTCCATCAAAAAGAGTTTTAAAACCTTTCTGTGCGTGAATTATTTGTGCAAAAGATAAAATCAAAACTGCTGCTATAACTTTTTTCATGTGGTTTATTTTTTTGATAAACTGAATTTTATTTCAGTCTTTTCAGTTAGTAAATTCTTAAATATTGGGTAAAGATTGGATTTTAGATTTCCAACCTTAGTAAAAATAGTAAAAAAGGATGAACATTTTGCTCATCCTTTTTTAATAGTATTATGTCTTTTTTGCTTCTAAAAAATTCTCTTTAAATAGAAGGAAAAAGACTGGTTTTAGCGATTTTGTCTGATGAAAAATCAACTGACAATCCTGCGCCATAACTTTCCTGAAAATATTCTAATCGAATTGGCACTAATCCTTTCTTTAAGATTATTTCCGATTTTTTTTCATCAAAACCATGTAAGCCATCATTATCAATAAGCAATTGATCGTTGATGTAGAATTTACTTCCGTCATCAGATGAAACATAAAAAGTATATTTTCCGTCTTCCGGAACGTTTATAAATCCATTATACACCAAGCCGTAATTATTATCGTCATGATTAATTTTGTTTAAATCAAAATCTGGGGCATAACCTTTATCAGCCGGAGTAAGTTTACTAAAATCAGGTATTTTGCTCCATTTTCCTTTGTATAAATTATAATTTAAACCTGTTTTTTTATTGTAAAATATCTTCGAAATAACAGAACTCGCTGAACCTTCGCCCACCGGAACTGCAATTGCATTTACACGCGCCGGAACTGAGACTTCAAATGCTTTTGTATAAAGCTGCGAATTGTGTGTTGGAACAGAACCGTCTGTGGTGTAATAAATTTTATCCGTTCCTTTTTGAATAAACTCCACTTTTGCTTTTGTATCCGATTCTAACTCTGTTTCGTTGCTTTTAAATTCTGGTCTTTCAGCAATTTTTCCGTAGATTTTCAGTAATTCGTAATAAGGTTTGTACACTTTATTGGTTTCACTGATAGACTGAATAGTCAATAAAGCACTATTCCAGCGGTTGTTAAATCCATCAATTTCTTTTTTAATGTCGGTAATATTATATTCGATATTTTGACCAAATTGAGAAAGTGACATTATTTCGAACGGACTGTATAATCCGTCATTCCAATTGTTTAACAAACGAAATATTTCAAAATTTTTCATGTATTTAATTTGTCCTTTTTTACCTGAAAGAAGCTGCTGATCATAATCTGGAAATTGTACCTCAACAGAAACTTTTGTATTGGTTGAAGATTCCGGTACATAAATACGGGTTTCAAAATCATCTCCTACATACGACCAAGTTCCTGTTTTTGCTTCTTCGCTGTACGGAATATTTTGTCCGTTTACTAATACCGCTGTTGGAGGAAATGAACATGGAAAACGCAGTTCGTAACTTCTTGAAGTCAGCATTCCGGGAAATGAACCTTCTACAGGCGCGATCACAATATTGGTTTTATTTCCGGTTTGTTCTGAAGTTATTGGTGTATAAGTAAAAGCATTTTTCTTAAAGTTGTTGTTATTGCCTTCATCTTCATACAGTTTCAAACTTCCTTTTTTTCCGGGATAGAATGCAAGAATTAAAGGATTTAGAGGTTTTTCATCTGTTCTTTCCACTTTTGACTGCATCGGAATAATGGCTCCTTCTTTTACAAAAACCGGAATATCTCCTAAAGTAAAAGGCATCGAAACTTTTTTACCGCCTTTTATAATATTTCCTGTACTTAATTCATACCATTTACCTTCTGGCAGCCATGTTTCATGCGTCAGGAAAACACTTCCTTTTTCGATAGGTTTTGTTATTGGATGCACAATCATATCACGCCCAAACATATATTCGTTTGGTGTAGCATAAGCGGTTTCTTCCTTTGGATAATCATAATACATTGGATGCACGGTAGAAACTCCTGTTTCGTATGTATTGCGTGCTTCGTTGTATAAATACGGCACAAGAGAATATCTCATTTGATACGCTTCTCTCATTATAAGGAAATTATCAAGCGGATAAGCCCAAATACGTCTTTCGTGCTGTGGTGCAGCAGTTGCATGTGTTCTGAATATCGGACTAAAAACGCCCCATTGAATCCATCTTGTATACAGTTCTGCAGTTCCCGCGTCGCCTTGATGTCCGCCGATATCATGACTCCAATATCCAAATCCAACGTTGGCAGCTGTAGCTGTAAAATAAGGCTGATAATTTAATGATTCCCAAGATACGTGCGTGTCGCCAGAGAATCCTATTTGATATCTGTGATTCCCTAAACCACCCCAACGATGAAAAATAAGCGGACGAACTTTGTTTTGGCGTTCCATGTCGCTGTAATGAACATAATTTAAGTAAATCGTTGGATTTACTCCGGGAATATTAGTACTTCCCCATTGCTGCCAGTCTAACCACCAAAAATCGACACCCGCTTTTTCAATAGGATGTAATACCAAATTCATATAATTGGTAGCAAATTTTTTATCCGTAATATCAAAAGGGACATATTTTTTGGTAGAAGGATCAATTCCCATTGCTTTTGCCATTTCGGGATATACTTCTTCAAAAGGCTGAATTCCAGATGCGGGATGCAGGTTTAAACAGGTTTTAAGATGCTGTTCATTGGTCCATTTTAAGAATTTTTCAGGAGAAGGAAACAAGTTTTTATTCCATGTAAAACCAGTCCATCCCGAATCTTCTCCGGCCTGATCTCTTTGTCTTTGTCCGTTTTTGAAAAATTCAGGTAACGATTTTACGTGCCAGTCCATATCGATTACAAATACATCAAGCGGAACGTCATGCATTTTGAATTCCCCAACAAGATCACGAAATTCAGTATCAGAGTATTCTCTGTATCGTGACCA
This sequence comes from Flavobacterium panici, assembly GCF_903819335.1. Lineage (GTDB taxonomy): Bacteria > Bacteroidota > Bacteroidia > Flavobacteriales > Flavobacteriaceae > Flavobacterium > Flavobacterium panici. Next base: position 41,805 of record NZ_CAIJDE010000043.1, read on the forward strand.
CCACGCACCAAACGCAAATCTTGGCGGCATGGCTATTTTTCCGGCAATATCAGTGAAGTCTTTCAAGGCCGCTTTATAATCAGAATCATAGGCAAAAAGGTATAAATCCTGTGGTTTATCTCCCGGACGCGCCATAACCCACGGCCACTCTGAATTATCAAAAAGCGGGCGTTCGCTGTCGTCTATTAAATACCATCCATCACGAGAAATTATACCTTTTTCCAGTTCCTTAGCCGGCCCGTCAACTCCATCAAGCGTGCGGGTTGTTCCTAACAGGTTTTTAGTATTGGCCAAACCTGGTTTCCATGAAATGGGTTTTCCGTTTACAATAAAATCTACACTTAAATTTTTGTCGTTAAAATTGCCTGAACCTGTTTTGTATTTAAGTTTTACGACATCAGTTACAATTTGTAGTACACCATTACTTTCTTTTTTGGTAAACGACGGTACGGGAAGATTTCGGTTTACAAAGGTCAGCGAAGCATTGTCTGTAAACTTTCCGTCTGAACTCCATTCCATACGAATTACTCGCGGCGAAAGTACTGTAAATCTGGCATTGCCTGAAACTACCATTGCTTTGGGATTGGCTTCGGGTTTGTATTCCTGAGCGGATAAAGCTGCGGAAGCAAGACAAATAATTGTAACTAAAAATTGTTTTGTTTTCATATTTTATTTTAAAATTAATCTTAAATAAATACTTCAAATCGTTTCGTTAAAATAATGATTTTAATGATCTTATTTGAAGTATTTACTTTTCATTCTGCGTTTATTTTTTAATAAATCGTTTTGTAACTTTTGTTCCGTCTTTTTCAAAAACAGCAAAATAAATTCCTGTTGCCAAGCCTGAAACATCGATACTATTTTCTTTTACTATTTGCTGTGAAACCTGACTTCCGGTTTCTGAATAAACCTGAACTTTTATTCCTGCCATTTCAGAAGTAAAAAACAGCGTATTTTTTACCGGATTTGGATATACATTGAAAGTTTCCTCAGCATTTGGTAAAGGCTTCGAAATTTTGGCAGTTCCTAAAGTTGGGGTGAATTTTAGTAATTGCAGTTTCCAGCGTTGTGCATCGTTGTTGTTATCGGTCCACTGATGTACGTTTGTTCCCGGTTCTGCAAGGTTATTTACAACGTCCAGACACAAATTTGTGTTTTTATGGGTCAGTTTAAAATAACCGTCACTCATTAATTCTATTTTCCAGCGTTGCGCATCGGTACCCAAATCTGACCATTGCTGTACATTGGCTCCCGGCTGACTGCTGTTGTTATCTACATCTAAAACCTGAGTTGTACCTCGATGCGTTAATTTATAAAAACCATCCGATTCTTTTGTAATTACCCAACGCTGTGCATCGGTTTCATTACTGGTGTATTGCTGCACATTTGCGCCTTGCTGTGTACTGCCATCACTTACGTCGAGACTTTGGTTTGTTCCTTTATGAATAAGTCTGTAAACACCTCCGGAAACAATTGGTACTTCAATTAAATCTAATTTCCATCTTTGGGCATCATTATTCGCATTCAGGTTATCTGTCCATTGCTGTACATTCGCGCCGGACTGACTGCTGTTGTTATCAACATCCAGACATTGATTTGTTCCTTTGTGAGTCAGCTTAGCATAACCATCAGACATGATTTCAATTTTCCAACGCTGTGCATTATTGTTGCTGTCCAGCCATTGCTGTACGTTTGCGCCTTGTGCATTACTGTTATTATCAACATCCAGACACTGATTTGTTCCTTTGTGGGTTAATTTATAAAATCCGTCTGCTTCGAGTGTTATCACCCAGCGTTGTGCATCATTACCATTGTCTGTACTTTGCTGCACGTTTGCTCCCGACTGACTGCTGTTATTAACAACATCCAGACATTGATTAGTCCCTTTGTGGGTTAATTTATAAATTCCTCCCGAAACGATACTTTGTGTTGGACAGGATTGATCCGGTATTCTTGGTGCCACACCATAATTGGTCATGTTTACGGGTTCAATCAAATCATTAGAATTGAAATACATTCTGTCAATAGCAATTTTTCGATCTCCCGATGTGCCATTTTCATAACGATGGTAAACCATGTAATATTCATCACAGTTTCCTATTTTGATTACACCATGATGACCCGGACCTTTGTCTTCTACATTAGAACTTAATACTTTCCCTCTATAAGTCCAGGGTCCCATTGGTGTATTTGAAGTAGAATACTGCACATTGTAAGTATCATTAAACCAGGATCCATTGGAATACATCATATAGTAAATTCCTTTTCGTTTTACCATATAGGGGCCTTCGGTATAATTTTGAGGTGTTATATCGGTTGGGCCTGTGGCTAACGAAACCATATCTGGATTTAATTTACGAACGACCATTCGGCTTTTGCCTGATCCTCCGTAATAAATATAAGCCTGCCCGTCATCATCAACAAAAACGTTGGCATCGATGATATCATCGGTATAAGGATCTGTTGCGATAAGCGGTGCGCCAATATCTGTAAAAGGGCCTATCGGAGTATTTCCTACTGCAAGACCAATTTTGGTTTCGGCAGTATAATAGAAATAATATTTGTTATTGCGAAAAACTACTGCCGGAGCCCAGCCGTTATATTGCGCCCACGGACTATCCGGAAAGAGATCAAAAATAAGACCTTCGTCATGCCAGTTGGTCAAATCTGTGGAAGAATAAGCATGAAATTGTGTACCGTAAATGGCTGTAGTATAGATGTAATATTTATTGTTGAAGTAATGAATTTCGGGATCGGCTCCTGTAAACAAGGGATTGCCGCTTGTTTGTGCCTGAACGGTATTGGCTAAACTTATAAACATTAAAAATAATGTAAAACGCAGTCTTACGGAATCCATAAGACAGAAACTATTTATTTTAAATTGTATCATAACTTGTTTTTTTATAAGAATTACTACTAACTTTTTCGTTTTCCGTTTAACGGAAATCTATAAAGCATGCCTTATTTAGTTCTTGAAAAAAGTTAAAAAAAGAATTCAAAACTCTCCAGTCCAACCGGGACTGAAAAGTTTTGTCTTCTTCCACTTAACTACTTAATTTATTACAGTTTTTTCAATAGAATAGTCATTTTTGCCGGATTTATAGTAAGCTCATATTGTCCTGCGCTTTCAATAATCCATTTATTATCCGGTGATCCGTTTGGCATTAACATTACAGTTGGATTATCCGATGGTTCTCCTTTTATCACCGTTCCGTTTGCAGGAGGCATTAAAAATCTGCCGCCCCAGTTACCTAAGTCTAAAGCAAGTTTAAATTCTCCGGCATCAAATTGTCCTTTATACGTAAATACTTCAGGGTTTTTAGGATCCCAATTCATTGGTTTTGCTTTTCCAATATCCCAGCCTATACCGGTTATGGCGTTTCCAACCATATAAACATTTTCATAAGGTACATATCCAAAGGCATAGATTCCCTGATCAATATCCAGATAGAAAGAATGACGGCCTGCCTGCGTTACTTTAAAGACATTATCATTGTTTCTTGGCTCGGTTTCGTTGTACACAATTTTATTTCCGGCAATAGGATCGTAAGATGGTAATTCGCTGCCCGGTTTTTCAATCACTTTGAATGAACCTACTGAAAAATCTCCGATGAAATTGTAAATGGTTCTTTCTGTTTTTTCCGGTAAAATTTTACCTGCACTGTAATCCCAGCCGCCGCTTATGGCATCTCCAACCATAAATAATGGTAATGGCCCCGGGCTGTAACTTGTAACCGCAAAACTAGATGTAGATACTTCCGGCAGCTGATATTGTGCTGAATTATCGACTCTTGCAATTATCTGCACTTCAAGATTGGTAACAACACCTCCGGGACGTTTAAAGTTTTTGAGCAATAAACCATTTAACTGCCCTACGGTATACGATTTGGTAAAAACGCCTGCTGGAATTTCTTCGGTAATTGTTGTACTTGTTCCGGGTGCTGCGCCTTCTCCAAAATTATTTCCTGCAATATCCATACGGAAAAAATACGTCAGGCTGGTTCCGGCTCCTCTGTCATTTCCTTGTGTCCACGTAAATGTTATGGCGTTTGCCGCTTCATTCTCTTTAGTTAATACAATTTCTTTGCTCGAAAGTGTCATAGTCAAAGGATTGGCAAAATTAGGCTGCTTAAGCCAATCCTGATTTTCAAGTCCGCTGTCTTCACAGGAGACAAAAACCAAACTCATTATTATAAATGAGATAATATTTTTTATATTTTTCATTTGCTTTGATTTTTAGTTATTTGTCCCAGAAAGGTGCCTGGATTAAATTAGGGTTCTTTTCGATTTCTGCTAAATATATCGGGAACCAATAGAAAGATTTTCTGTATACTCTTGTTTGATACGCCGTTCTTTTATAGAATTCATCAGCATTTTTACCATTAAAATTCATTCCGTAGAACTGCCCATTCAAAACTGTTTCTGCCAGTTTCCATCTTCTTAAATCATCATAGCGAATTCCTTCTGTACAAAGCTCTACTCTGCGTTCCATTCTGATGATTTTTCTAATACTTTCCTGATCGCTGTTTACATGAATATTGTCAACATCTGTTCCGCCTGTTGTATACGTTCTTACTCCGGCTCTTGTTCTAATTTTATTTAGATAAAGAAGGATTTCAGGATTTCCGGGATCAGACTCGTTAAGTGCTTCTGCATAATTTAAATAAGCTTCTCCTAATCGGTATAAAATTCCGTGTCGTGGGGCAAAATAACCAATAGTAGGATTCCTTGTTGGATCTGTTCTTTTTCTTGCTAAATATCCATTTTGTGGGGCATCATGAGTATTGTTATTGTCTTTTTTACCGTTAAAAAATTCCAGTTTTCTTCCTTTATCTTTTCCTGCATTATCGCCATCTGTATACCAGGCACCATCAAAATTTACAGCCAGATAAAATCTTGGTTCACGATTGCAGTACATGTTATAAGTCCCTGCAAGCGTTACAAGTCCCGGACTTTTTACTTCATTAAATTTGGTTATTCCGTTTGGCCAGTATCCGTCCTGAGAAGAAAAACCATTTTCAACATATCCCGAATTAGAATCTGTTATTGGTAAACCATTTGCTGTAAAAAAAGCATCTACTAATGATTGCGTTACTCCATAGCCTCCTGCTCCACCTGCTCCACCCGGAGCGGTATGTCTGTCATATTCTTTAGAATCAACATTTACACGGGCAAAAAGTACTTCTCCATTTCCTTTACTTGCTTCTACAAGGTGCAAGTTTTGACAAGATAAAAACGGATCAATTTTTCCTGCAGCGTTTGTTTCTGTATATAATTTATGTCCTGCAGCTTCTGCACTTAAAATTAAATCTTTACTCGCATCTGCGGCAATTTTCCATTTATTGGCATCATAAGTCGAATTAAATAATGCTTTTCCATCTTTCGTAACATGATTTGCGTATTCTGAATTTCCATTAACAAGCGGACTTGCGGCAAAAAGCAGCATTCTGGCTCTTACGGCTTTACACATAATTGATGTAGCACGTCCAAATTTTCTTCCGTCTGAATAATTTGCGGGCAAAATTGTTTCTACTTCTTTCAGTTCTTTATTAATCCACGCTACAATGTCATCATACGGCGTCTGCCCTACTTGTAAATCTGAAAGGTTATAATTTACAGGCGTAATTTCATCCGGGCTAAAAGGAATTGGCCCATATGTATTGATCAATAAAGAGTAATAATAGGCTTTTAAAAAACGACATTCAGCAATCATTAAGCGAACTTCATCTTCATTTAAATTTTGTTCCGGTAATGGTTTTATGTTTTGTATTAGGAGATTACATTCTCTTATTCGCTGCGGAAGATTGTTCCAATATCCAGGGCTCCATTGTGAACCTACTGACCAGTCTCCTAAAATAAAAGGAATTACCTGCCAGTCGTACTGACGCCATCTTTCTGAAGGAGTCATATCATCTCCTAAAATTTCCCATCCTAAGCTTCGTGCATATCCCCAGGTAGGATCTGGAATTCTGGAATAACAGCCTGCCAGCCAATTTTCTGTTTTTGTTTTACTCTCAAAAACACCATCCAAAGTAAGTTCGGTATCGCTTTCTTTATCCAGATAATCAGAACAAGATGACGATAATAATAATCCTAAAAAAAGGAAAATCGATCTAATGTATATATTTTTCATTTTAATTTCTTTTTAAATTATAGTCCGATTGATAATCCAAAAAGGACTGATTTTGTTGATGGATATTTTAAACCATTTCCGGTATCCAATTCCGGATCCCATAGTTTAAAATTAGAAGCGTACCATAAATTATTTCCGCTGATGTAAATTCTTAATCCTTGCAGATAGAATTTTTCAATTAGCTTTTTATCTAATGTATATCCAACTTCCATCGTTTTTAAACGTCCAAAACTCATGTCTTTTTTCCACCATGTAGAAGCAACTGAATTGTTTACGTTAGGGCCATAACTTAATCTTGGCCAAAATACATCCTGACTTGGATTTTCTTCTGTCCAGCGATCATTGTAATTAGAATAAATATTCCCTAAAGTTCCTGTTCCGCTTCCCGGAATAAAATTTGCTCCGCCAATGATTCTTTCTGATTTGGCTACACCCTGAAAGAAAAAGCTAAAATCGAATTGTTTGTATTTTAAATTGTTTCCAAAACCGTAGACAATCTGAGGATCTGTTGTTCCTCCAATAAAACCTTCGTCTAAACCACTGATGATTCCGTCACCGTTTCTGTCTTCATATTTAATATCTCCCGGACGTAACGCTGTACCAAATGTTGGTATTGGCAGTCCCGGCGCTAAAACTCCCGGCGATGTAAAATCTTCATTGGTATATAATCCGGTTGCAGTATAACCGTATAAAGTATTGTTTTGAATTCCTGTTCCAGAACGGTAAGTTCCTTTTACGGCTTCGGCTTCATCTCTTTCTGTTACTTTGTTTTCAACAAAAGTAAAGTTCGCACGCCAGCTCATAAAGAAATCCGGAGTTACCTGTTTATTGATATTAAGTCCAACCTCAATTCCTTTATTTTCCATTTTTCCGAAATTGGCCCACGGCGCATTGATAAATCCTGCCTGAGTAGGAACCGTATTTCTTTCTACAAAAATGTCTTTTCTTTTCTCCTGAAATATATCTACGGTTAAGTCCATCATATTCAGTATTCCTAATTCTATACCGATATCAGCTTTAGCTACTTTTTCCCAAGTCAAATCGTTAACTCCAATCTGACCTTCTTCAATTCCTTCAAATTTTACTCCCTGTCCTGTACCAAACCAATAATCAGAATTATTATTATCGCTTATTGTAGTTAAGTAAGCAAACCTTCTGTTGGCTCCAATGTTGTCATTTCCAACTAATCCGTAAGAACCACGAAGTTTGATTTTATTAAAAATATCTTTAACAGGTTCCATAAATTTTTCTTCAGATGCAATCCATCCTAAGGCTACAGAAGGGAAAAATCCATATCGGTTTCCTTTTGCAAAATTTTCTGATCCGTTGTAACCAAAGTTAAATTCCCCAACATACTTTCTGTCAAATGTATAGGAAGTTCTTCCTGCTAATCCCTGATGTTTAAAAGCCTGTGGCGCTGTTCCATCATTATAACTGTCCTGATTATACAATAAAAGTCCGCTTAAATCATGTTTCCCGAAAGTGCGGTTATACATTGTATTCGCTTCCAGATAAACACGTCTGTTACCAAACTCCGCCGATCTTTCATAGCCAAGATATTCCTGTCCATAAGCCTGAACAGTTCCGTGAATTAAACTTCCGTCAAGGTCTCTTTGAGTTGCTACGTTATAATAATCCGGTGATTTACCACGTGTAATTCTGTTTTCTGAATAAGAGTCAAACGAATAAGTAAATTTTGCTTTTAATCCCGGTGTAATAATATCTTTGAAATCCTGCTCTAACGATACCAGACTTTCGATTTTGCTTCCGCCTTGTCTGTAATATCCTTGCTGCGTGCTCATCGCCCACGGGTTTTCACGTGCAAAAACTCTAGGAATAGTTCCGTCTGAGTAAATAGCAGGATGAACAAACGGAGTTGTTTCAAATGCTGTGTTGAATAAAGCATCTGTACTGCTGTTTCCTTTTTGAAGGTTTTGCAAAAATCCTCCAATATTTACTCTTAATAAAGTTGTTTTAGATACGTTAACATCGACATTGGTACGAACGTTTGCTCTATTTAAGTTTGTTTCTGAATCGTAGGTTTGTTTTGGATCTGCGGCAAGAATTCCTTTTTCGCTATAATAAGAAGCGGTTAAGGCATATCTTAAAATTTCTGATCCTCCGGCAACGTTTAAATTGGATCTTGATGTAAAAGCATAATCTTTAGTTATGGCATCAACCCAGTTTACATCTGGATATAAATCCGGATCGTATTTGCTTTCTGTCTTTGAAATACGGTCTTCAGAAAACAAAACTGGTTTGCCCTGCTCTACTGCCAGTTCATTTAAAAGTCGCATATAAGGTCCTGCTTTAATGAACTCCGGTAATTTTGTAGGTTCCTGAATCGAATATTCTGTTCTTACCTGAATTCTTGGCGCACCAACAAAACCTCTTTTGGTATTGATCAAAATAACTCCGTTTGCTCCTCTCACTCCGTATACAGCACTTGCGGCCGCATCTTTTAAAACAGAGAAAGATTCTATTTCTGAAGGATCAAGATCGTTAAGGTTTCGTTCGATTCCATCTACCAATACAAGCGGATTAGTTCCTCCTTTAAATGTAGAAATTCCACGAATCTTAATATCGGATTGATCATAACCCGGTTCACCCGAACGCTGTACAGCCATAATTCCCGTAATCTGACCTGCAAGGTTGTTTCCTAATGTACGTGCCGTTCCTACTTGCAATAACGAAGGCTTTATAGTTCCAATCGCTCCTACAACCGAAGCTTTTTTCTGAGTACCATAACCTACAACTACAACGGCCTGAAGGTCGCTGGTTTCGTCTACCATGGTTACGGTTATTGTTTTGGCATTATTTAAAGGTTTTTCGACCTCTTTCATTCCAATAAATCTAAATACAAGTATCGCTTGCGGAGATGATACTGTAATGGTAAAAGTTCCGTCAAAGTCTGCCGTGACTGCATTCTTAGTACCTTTTTCAATCACGGTAGCACTGGGTAATGCTAATCCTTTTGAATCAATTACTTTTCCGGTAATTTTTACGGGGTTTTGAGAATTACCATTTTGTGCATAACTGGTCTCTGCAAAAAGCGCCAGAAACAATAAAAAAATCAATCCGGCACTCCTAAACTTTATTTTACCCGGGGTAAAAAAGCTTAAAAGATTGGATGACATTTTCCAAGTCGTTTTAATTTCCATTTGGTTAATTTTTTTTGGTTGGTTAAAAGTTAGTTTTATCGAATTAAAAATTCATTCTAAAGATTTTTTTGAAGCACACTTTAAAAAATAAGATTAATCTTGTAAATACAAATAATAGATTATAGCCTCTTATTTTTTAATAGATGATAAAATATCATATACTTTTTTATTGATACTTCAATTTATCTCTTAAAAATTTCATTTTAATTTTTGACCAAATTAGCGCATTGGTAACATTATTTTAATCCCATTTCGTGTCATAATTGTGTTCAAATGATTCATGAGACCTTGAAAACACTGAAATTTAGAAATGTGAGACGAAATGGATTGTTAATTATAAAATGTAAATTGTGAATTGGTAATTTTGGGTTTGTGAGTTATAAATTATAAGTAGGTAATTACAGCTAAAAACTATAATTTGCGAATGTGAAATTTGAGACGCAGAATGATTTCAGAATAAGTATTATTAAGGAATAAAGACTAACACAAATCATAACTCAAAACTTTCAAAGCAAAAAAATAACGCATCACTGCGTTATTTTTACGTTCTACAGCTATCACTAAAAATTATTTAATCACATTAGCTTTTACGCCTTCGTTGGTGATAACAACGGGTTTAATAAAACCATTTTCATCAAAATGCATTTCTTCAATGCAGGTTTCTCTGGAGTTTCCATCGGTTTCTGTGAGTGGTCTTCGGTGGTAAACTATAAAATACTGGTTAGAATCTGGTTTTTTAATAACGGAATTATGACCGGCACCATTAGCAATTTTAAAATCTTGTTCCAGGATTTTTCCAATTCTTTTAAACGGTCCCATTGGCGAATCGGCGATGGCGTAGGCTACGCAATAATCGGGCCCTGTCCAGCCGCCTTCTGACCACATAAAGTAATATTTGTTATTTCTGATAAACATAAACGGCCCTTCAACATAATTCTCTGGCGTAATTTCTTTAAAAACCGTTTTATCTTCAAAAGGAATAAAACCGGTAAAATCAGGTTTTAGTTTGGCAATATTACAATGTCTCCATCCGCCATAAATTAAATAATGCTGTCCGTCTTTATCCCTAAATACAAACTGATCAATTGGTTGCGCACCATTATAAAATTTATCAACGAGCGGTTTTCCTAAATAATCTTTAAAAGGGCCTTCTGGTTTTGAGGCAACGGCAACACCAATTCCGCCAATTTCATTATCGCTCTGAATATCATTTGCGCCAAAAAACAAAAAGTATTTATTTTTATTTTTTATAATGGATGGCGCCCACATTGCTTTTTTTGCCCATTTTACTGCCGAAGTATCTATAATTCTGGGATGTTTTTTCCAATTGGTTAAATCTTTTGATGAAAAAGCATCCATAAAAATCTGATCTTCATAACGGGCAGAAAAAGTGGGATAAACCCAATAGGTTTTATCAAAAATAATTCCCTCAGGATCTGCATACCAGCCTTTGAATATGGGATTATTATTTTTTTTCTGATTTGAAACTGTTTCTTGCGCTATTGCTTTTGCGGACGAAATAAGCAACAGAAAATATAATACTTGTTTCATAACATTTGGTTTGGTTTAAGGTTAGTTAGAGCAATTTACGAAGTTTAACAATTAATTAGACCACGTATCTGCCGGATTTGCATCTACTTTCATATTTAAAGTTCCTCCTTTTTTAATGGATTCTAAGTCAATTGAAAGCTGCTTTAAGTCAATATTATTTAGTTTTACTTCTTGTAAATAAATATTCGTTTTAGAATTATTTTTCACGTCAATAACAAAATTATTACTGCGCGTTTTTCCTAATTTCTTAATGGTGATTTTATCAAACAAAGGGCTTCCTATTTGAAATGACGGGTTAATATCAGTTAATCCTTTCACATCAAATAATCCAATCGATGACATAACGTACCACGCTCCCAATTGTCCCTGATCTTCGTCCTGACCGTAACCGTAACCATGAATTCCTTCGGTTCCGTAAAATTCATCGCAGATGGCGTGAACCCATTTTTGTGTGAGATAAGGTTTTCCGGAGAAATTAAAAAGCCACGAGATATGCAGATTAGGCTGATTTCCATGGTTGTAAAAACCAGATAATCCAGCAAATGCATCGATAGTCGTTCCGCCGCCAAAAACATTTTTTTGAGATTTTGTAAAAATAGTATTCAAACGTTCGTTGAAAGTATCTTTTCCTAAAACAGAAACCAATTCCGGAACATTATGCGGAACATAAAAAGTATACTGCCACGCATTTCCTTCCTGAAAACCTCTCCACGGCTGCGACGGATCAAAATCTTTTATAAATTCTCCGTTTGCATATTTAGGCCTGATAAATGTTGTTTCCTTATCGTAAATTAGTTTCCAGCCGTCGGCTAATTTTATAAGTTTTTCATAGTCCTGCGTTTTGCCCAAAGCTTTAGCAAATTGCGCTACGGCATAAGCACTATAAGAATATTCTAAAGTATGTGAAGCCGAAAACCCTGAACCTTGCGTATTCGTTTGATAATCCATATTATCCAAATACGGCGAATAGCCTAATTCTACAAACTGTTTCACATCCATTTTTCCTGCGCCTTCAATTCTGCCTTTCCATTCTAATTCATTTTTTAGAGCGGCTTCATATCCTTTTTCTACATCAAAATTACGAATGCCAGAATTATAAGCCGAGGCTATTGCAAGTCCGGTAAAGTTTGTGCCTACGCCAGATACATATTTACTATTCGCGATTCCATCACCAAGCCAGCCCGCATCTTTGTATACCAGAATTTGTCCCTGAACCCAGTCTGCATAATATTCAGGATATGCAAGTGCCCATAATTGCGTTAAATTCCAGAATCCTCCCCAAATAGCATCGGTATTATAATAATTGTGCTGCGGTTTCCCTTTTGCATCCAAAGGAATCTGACCAATTTTACCATTGTTCATCGGATACGCACCGTTGACATCGCTGCCCAGTCCGCGTCCTAATAAAGCGTGGTATAATCCTGTGTAGAATTTAATTTTATCATTTTCGTTTTTACCTTCTACGGCTATCCTTCCTAAATAATCATTCCAAGTTGCAAGACTTTGTTTTTTCGCTGCTGCGAAATTTAAACTCTTGGCTTCCGTTTCAAGATTAAGTCTGGCATTAGCTACAGATGTATACGATAAACCTATTTTTACGGTAATCATTTCATTTTCTTTGGTGTCAAAAGTGAGGTAAACTCCCGCGCCTTCTCCGGTAATTTCTTTTACATTGGCCTGAATTCCCTGTTTATTGAATGTGCCAAAAGCAGTTGGTTTTTTATCTAAAACTGCCGAGAAATACATTGATACCTCGGCTCCAGCCTGATATTTTTTCACATATTCTGGTATGGTAATTACATAACCTTCAATTCTTCCGTCTTCAGTAATCGTAACTTTTGATTCTTTAACAGCACCGCTTTCGCCTTGTCTGTTTCCAATATCAAAAATTATATTCGATTGTGAAGATTTTGGAAAAGTATATCGCTGAAAACCTACCCGTTTTGTTGCTGTCAATTCTGCTTTAATTTTATAATCTTTCAACAAAACTGAATAATATCCTGATGTAGCGTATTCGTCATTTCGCTCAAATCTCGATCTGTAACCTTCTTCCGGATTTTCAAGGCTTCCCGGTATTGTCTGCAGTTTACCAACAGACGGTGCAAGCACAATACCTCCAACCTGAAATTCGTGCAGACAAGCAAAACCTTCGATAGAAGTATCTCTATCGTCATAACCTGTGGCTTCCCAACCTTGTACATTTCCAAGATGTCCATTCGTAGAAGGTCCCAGTTTTGCAAGTCCAAACGGCATTGCGCCAGGCGTATAAAAAAACCAGCGGCTGTGTGCGGTTCCTATATTCGGATTTACATAATCAGACCACTTTTTTGACTGCTGCCCAAAAGTTGCATTACTGACGAAAGAAAGTACAGTTATAACGCAGCATTTTATCAGAATGTTTTTCATATCTAAAATCTTATTATTCAATTTTGCTTTTTTATTCTAATGAAATTTAATTTAAAGTAATTGTAATTCCATCTTTAAGAGTTCCAGTTCCTTCGTAAGTTTTACCATTCAAAAGTAAATGCACATTTATTTTGTTTATTTCTTTATCGATGTTTCTTTTTCCCTGAATGCCGGCTGTTTTGATTAGTACCGTATTATTGTTTTTTTCTGCACTAAAAGTTACCAGACGATAATCTCCTTTTTGAAATCCAAAACCGTCGCCTTCATCAACATACAATTCTCCATTTGCTTTCCCGTCTTTATCAAGACACACAAAAAGGCTCAACGGATCGAATGAATTTTCTCCAGCGTTTTGAATAATTTTTCCTGCCGGAATAATGCTTCCGCCTTTTATACTCAATTTGGCCTGATATTTATCTTGTTTATCTCCGTCAACTAAACTTAATTCTTCCCAAATTCCTGAAGGAAGTATCGGATCTTTGGCGAAAGCCGGAACAACCAAAAGATTTTCACCTAATAAAAAGGCCTGTTCTTCGGCTCTCAAACGTGAATCCTGAGCATCTGCAAAAAATACCGGAGCCATAACCGGCAATCCTGTTTGTGAAGATTCATAAAAAAGGGTGTATAAATACGGTAATAAACGATAACGTCTTTCTAAAGCAATACGAGATGTTTTTTCGATTTCTGCGCCGTAAGCCCAAGGTTCTTTATCATTTGTTCCTGCGCAGGCATGTCCACGTGCAAAAGGCATAAAAGCACCAAAACCAAGCCAGTTCGCCCATAAATCTCCATCTGTATTTCCTAGAAAACCTCCTATATCCGGACCGTTAAACGGCTGACCTGATAATCCTAAAGTAAGCGACATTGGAACCGATAATTTTAAATGATCCCAGCCCGCATAATTATCTCCTGTCCAGGTTGCAGCATAACGCTGTCCGCCCAATAAATTAGATCTTGTAAGCAAGAAAGGACGCTTTGATGGATTTGCTTTTAAAATTCCGTTATAAGATGCTTCTACCATTAAACGGCCGTAAGCGTTGTGATAAAGTAAGTGAGAACCTTGTGGTAAATTTCCGCCTCCTTTATGCGGCGTATCATACGGCATTGTTCCCAAACGTTTATCTTCGGAAAAATCATTATCATTTACGGCAGGTTCGTTCATATCGTTCCAAACGCCGTCAATTCCTGTCGCTAAGAAATCTTTGTAAAGTCCACCCCACCAATTTCTTGTTTTCGGACTTGTAAAATCAGGAAAAGCGCAATCGCCCGGCCATACTTTACCGTGATATTCTTCTCCGTTGTTTTGTTTCACCCAAACATCACTTTGTGTTCCCGAATTATAAACAGCATAATCTTTATCTACTTTCACACCCGGATCAATCATATAAACAGCACGAAATCCTTTTTTATGCAAATTGTCGTTTAACACTTTCGGATTTTTGAATCGAATACTGTCAAAAGTAAAAACCCTGTAACCCTGCATATAATCAATATCCATCCAGATTACGTCGCACGGAATTTTCTTTTCTCTAAAAGTATCGGCAATTTCCATAACACGCTTTTCGCTGTCATAAGAAAATCGACATTGGTGATATCCTAATGCCCAGCGAGGCGGTAATTTTATAGTTCCCGTTAATTCTGAAAGTCCTTTAATCACTTCCTGAGGTGATTTTCTATCAATAATATAAACTCTGAATAAAGCGCCTTCAGAATTATAAATAATCTGATTTGAGTTTGTAATTAATTCTGCTTTCCATGTACTGTCAAAAATAATTCCGAAAGCAGAACCATCTGCACGAACTCCCATAACCCACGGATGCGTTTGATACAATCTTTTTCCACCTTCAACGCTGTAAGCTCCGGTATCTGTATTCCATAATTTTATCGATTGTCCGTTGCGCAATAACGGGCCGGTAACTTCTCCTCCGCCATAAAGGCTTACATCACCTTTAAGATTAAGAACGGCACTTGCTTTTTCATTTTTAAACGTAAACTCAGGAACCAGCGACCAGTCTGATGGAAGCTTTCCTTTTGCTTTTGGTTCAGAAGCAAGAATTAACGATGGCGTTTTGTTTTTATCAAATCCTTTAGGAATAAATTCTGCAATTCTGTTCCCGACTAATGAAGATTTTAATACTGAAATTTCCTGAGCAGTTGTTGTGGTTATTCCTGCTGCAATTAAAAAGGAAAATAAGATAGGTTTTAAATTCATGTTAGAAAGTTAAATGTTATAAACGGTTATGAATCAACATATGCGAATATACTAAAACGTTTTAGTATATTTATAAAAATATTGAGAAATTTTGTGTTTTTCAATTATAAGCTATGAACTGCCTTTTGCCCCGTCAATAAAATGACAAGCCAAAAGACAGTTTTATTTTATTTTAAAAATAGTTCTTTTACATAGCCGGAATAGCCAGCACAGCTTCTTCCGACATTGGATCTCCAATTACAGGATTTCCGCTTTTATCCCATTTGATCTGCTGCATTCTTGGCGATCTTTTTTCGCCGCAGCCTTCTCCCGGATTAGAATTAGCATGGTATAAAATCCAGTCTTCTTTGCCGTTTGGCGATTTAAAGAACGAATTATGTCCCGGAGCATAAACCTTATTTTTATCGGATTGACCTAAAATAGGCTGATCTGATTTTACCCAAGCCGAAGCATCCAGTAAATTATCTTTCCCTGTAAAGGTTAAAAGTCCTAAACTATAATTATCTGTCCAGCATCCGCTTGCAGAAAAAACAATAAACACTTTATTTTTATGAGACAAAAATTGAGGCCCTTCGTTTACATTTACCTGCGGCGGATTTACATCGTCATGCAATGCACCAAATAATTCCCAAGGATTTGACGGACTTGAAATTCGCACTCTGTCTCCATCAATTTGTGTGGGAGATTTCATTTTAGCGATGTAAATATTCTGCTGTCCGTTGGTATCTCCTTCCCAGCCCGACCAAATCATGTACAATTGTTTTTTATAGGTAAACACATTTCCGTCAATGGCCCATTTATCTGTCTCGGCAGCAATTTTTCCTTTAAAAACCCATTCTCCTTCCATCGGATTTTTCGAATCATTTTCTAAAACATACATTCGGTGTGTATTGTTAGAACCGTTGTCAGCAGCAAAATACACGTACCATTTGTTGTTGATGAAATGAAATTCCGGTGCCCAGATTTCAGCAGAATAATCGGTGTTTTTAGGCGCAATCCAAATGGTTTTCTTTTCGGCATTTTTTAAATCTGCCAGATTTTTAGATTTTAAAAGCACCAAACGATCCTGCATAGTATGCGTGTAGTAATAATAGCCATCATGATATGTGCTGTAGGGATCTGGTCCGTAATCCAGAATAGGATTGGAAAAGGTTTGCTGCGCCGATGCAATATTGCCTGCAATACCAAACAGCATTAACAACAGTGTTTGTTTTAGTATGGATTTTTTTCTTTTCATAAATAACTTTTGGTGTTTTTTTGATCCATTGCTGGTCGTTTTTGTTTTTGGTTTTTAGGTTAGATTATTTGATATGATTTTAAAAAATAACTTTTAAGAATTTCATTTGTATTATTAAAAATATAAGTAATATTGCAATCGCTCTATTGCTGTTTATTTTGAGTCCTTTCAAAATATTTTGCTTATTTTTCAACAATTCCATAATTTATATATTAAAAAAATATCAATTTAATTTTTGACCAAAGTAGCACACAGCTCACTTTATTTTTATCTCATTTTGTTTCACAATTGTGTTCAAATGGTTCAAATACCCTTTAAAAACAAGGCAAAAGCGAGATAAAAATCAAAATGAATGCTTGTGACACAAAAGGGGAAACTATTTTTATAAAAAATTAATAAAGACATATACATGCAGCGTTTTTTAAAACTTGGGACATTAACTTACTTTTTCTTTTTGTCTACTACCATTTTTAGTCAGGAATATTATTTTAAACACTATAAGGTCGAAAACGGAATGTCTAACAATACCGTTTTGGCTTCTATTCAGGACAAAGACGGATTTTTGTGGTTTGGTACCAAAGACGGTTTGAACCGTTTTGACGGTTATCATTTTAAAACCTTCCGAAGCGGCGCGGATCCTAAAACTTCCTTAGGAATAAACTACATTCAGTCACTGCATGAATTCAAAAATTATATTTGGGTAGGAACTGATAAAGGATTGTATTCCTATGATAAAAAACTGGAGAAATTTACCTTTATAAACGAAGCGATCAACAATCGTATTAATGATATTGATAATGATTTAAAGAATAATTTATGGTTTATTTCTATTGGAACATTAATCAAATATAATGTTGACACCAAAGAAACCAGAATGTTTGACGGCAGAAATTCCTTTTATGCCACTTCTATAACCTGCGATAAAAATGGCGTGATCTGGGTTTCTTCTTACGATGATTTATACCGCTATTCTGAAGCGACTCAGAGTTTTGATAAGATTAAGGTGCAAATGTCCAACAGTACTTTTTCAATCTCTGTAATTTATGCCTTAGATGCTAACTCGATTTTAATAGGAACACGCGATCATGGTATTTACAAATATGATGTCGCAACGGGAAAAACTGCACCTTTTATCAATGATGTCGAAAAACCGGTTTTTGTCCGTCAGTTTAAAAGAAACAAAAATGAATTGTGGATTGCCAGCGAATCTGGTGTTTATATTTATAATTTAAAGAATAAAACAACCCGAAATCTACGCAAAAGTCCGAGTGATCCTTACGCCATTTCAGATAATGCGGCGTATTGTATTACGATTGATAAAGAAAACGGTGTCTGGATTGGGACTTATTTTGGCGGTGTCAATTATCATCAAAAACAATACGATCAGTTTAAGAAATATTTCCCGCGAAAAAGTGAAAATGCCATTGTTGGAAGTGCCGTTCGGGAAATTCACAAAGACGATCAGGGAAATCTCTGGATTGGTACGGAAGATGCCGGAATCAACAAGTTTAATTTACAGACCAAGAAATTTGTAAATTTTAAACCCGACGGAACAAAATCAGGACTTTCGTTTTATAATATACACGGTGTTTTGCCCCGAGGAAATAAAATCTGGATTGGAACTTTTGAGCACGGACTGGACGTTATGGACGCTGCAACCGGAAGGGTTATCAAACATTATGACCATACAACAAGCAGTTTTAAAAGTGATTTTATAGTTACATTTTACGAAACTCCCGATAAGAAATTATACGTAGTAACGTCGGTTGGAATTTATTTATATGACGAAAAAAATGACAGCTTTAAAATATGTGATTATTTTTCAGAAAGCACACATTTTACCTGTATGTTCAATGATAAAGACGGGAATTTATGGGCGGGATCTTATCGCGACGGATTGTTTTATTATAACCCAAAAACGAAAGAAAAAGCCGTTTACAGACATGATTTTAAAGATGATAAAAGTATCAGCAATGATTTTATCACTTCGATTTTTCAGGATAAACAAAACAACCTTTGGATTGCTACCGAAAATGGTTTGAACTTATTTGATTTTAAAACGAAAGCATTCAAAAAATTTACGACTAAAGATGGTTTTTCGAGCAATGTGATCTATTCTATTTTACAAGATGAAAATCAGAATTTATGCATTACAACTTCAAAAGGTTTAGTCAAATTTAATTATAAAACAAAAGCAGTTAAAATCTTTACGACGGCAAACGGGTTACTGAGCGATCAGTTTAATTACAGTTCTGCATTTAGGGATTCAAACGGAGATATGTATTTTGGAAATCTGAACGGGATGATTAGTTTTAATCCTAAAAATTTCAGCACTTACAAATACAATCCTCCTATTTTTATTACCGGACTTCAAATCAATAATCAGGATGTAATTGTAAATGATAAAGATTCTCCGCTTGATGAATCTGTTTCGTATATCAAGAAAATTACTTTAAAAAGTGACCAGTCCAATTTTAATATCGATTTTGCCTCGCTGAGTTATACCGCGCCTGAACTTACGCAATACTGGTATAAACTGGACGGCATCAGCGATGACTGGGTTTATCTCAATAAAAATAATAAAGTGTTTTTTACGGAACTTCCTTCCGGCAGTTATAAATTCAGGGTAAAATCGTTAAGCGCGGGCGGAATCTGGAGCAAAGAAGCTGTTGTAGAAATCACTATTTTACCGCCATTTTGGGCAAGCGGTTATGCCTTTTTTCTTTATTTTTTAATTATTTCGGGATGTCTTTACTGGCTTTTACGTCGTTATCATCACATGAATATCAAGGAAAACAACCAGAAAATTGCAAACCTGAACAACGAGAAAGAGAAAGAAATTTATCACGCTAAAATCGAATTCTTTACAAATGTAGCGCATGAAATACGAACGCCTTTAACGCTGATTAAAAGTCCGTTAGAAAGTTTATTAAAAAGAACATACGAGTCTCCGGAAATTATACCGAATTTATCCATAATGGAGAAAAATACTTCCCGTTTATTGAATTTGGTAAACGAACTTCTGGATTTTAGAAAAACAGAAATGGAAGGTTTGGGACTGACTTTTGTGGAAACAAATATTTCATTATTAGTGAAACAATTACATTCGCAGTTTACACCTTTAATTGAAGAAAGAAATATTCATCTGGAATTAGAATTAGGAGAAAAAAACATCTACGCTTTTGTTGATGAAGAAGCGATAAGAAAAATCCTGACCAATTTAATTAGCAATGCCATTAAATATGCTAAAAAAGAAGTGATTATTACTTTGTTCCGAGATGAAGATTCACTGGAATTTATCGTTAAAAATGATGGAAATTTAATTCCGAAAAGTCTTAAAAGTAAAATTTTCGAGCCTTTCTTTAGAATATTAGGTTCTGAAACACAAACCGGAACCGGAATTGGATTATCTCTCGCCCACTCTTTAACGGAACTGCATAACGGAACTTTAAAACTGCAGTTTGTAGACGATTCGATGAATACGTTTGTTTTGAGACTGCCGCTGCGTCAGCAAAGTGAATTTCATTTGTATAAAGATTCGGCTGATACTGTAAAAGATAATGATGAAGAATTTGAAAATGAGATCACGGCTAAAAATGTAAAAACCCAAATCCTGATTGTTGAAGATAATCTGGAACTGCTCAATTTTATGAGTAAAGAATTGAGTAAAGAATATAAAATTTATAAAGCTGCAAACGGTGAAGAAGCCTTAAAGATTATTCACAATCAAACGATTCATATTGTCATAAGTGATATTACAATGCCTGTAATGGACGGAATTGAATTGTGCAGCCGTATTAAATCTAATATTGAAACCAGTCATATTCCGGTAATTTTACTGACTGCTTTAAGTGCTATACAAACCCGTATTAAAGGTCTGGAATCAGGAGCTGATGCTTATATCCCCAAACCATTTTCGATGGATTTTATATTGGCGCAAATCGATAATTTATTATCAAACAGACGTCACGTTATGGAGTATTATGCGAGTTCTCCGTTGTCGCATTTAAAATCTATTGCCCATAATACCATCGACGAAGAATTTATTAAAAAGCTGGACGATATTATCGATCAAAATATGGCCGACACGAACTTAAGTGTTGAATCTCTTGCCGATATTCTGCACATGAGCCGTTCAACTTTATACCGAAAAATTAAAGATATTTCCAATCTAAGTCCAAACGAACTGATTAATAACGCCCGTTTGAAAAAAGCCGCCGAATTACTGCTTTCAGGCAAATACAAAGTCTATGAAATCGCCGAAATAGTGGGCTATAATTCGCAGTCAAGCTTCAGCAGAAATTTCCAAAAAAGCTTCTCAATGTCGCCATCGGAGTTTATTAACGCAAACGAAAATTAATTGTTAATGGTTAATTATTAATGGTTAGTTGTTTTTTCATAATTAACAATTAACCATTAACAATTAATAATTACTTCAAAATCGTTTCCTGAAGTTCTTCCAGCGTTTTTCCTTTGGTTTCCGGCATCATGAAAATGACAAAAAACAACTGGAAAACCATCATAATGGCGAAAATCAAAAATACGGCTGCGGCTCCAATCGTCGAGAATAAAAACGGAATCATAGATGGAATAATAGCAGCCAAAACCCAATGTGTAGAAGACCCAAATGCCTGACCGCTGGCTCTTAAATGGTTTGGAAAAATTTCTGAAATAAAAACCCAAATTACCGCACCTTGTCCTATGGCGTGTGAAGCTATAAATAAAAACAGAAAAATTGGAACCTGCAGACCTTCCCACTTAAAGAAAAATGCCGCTGCAACCAACCCTAAGGAAATTATATAGCCGATTGATCCTATGTACATCAAAATTTTTCTTCCTAAAACATCAATTAAAAAAACACCGAAAAGGGTAAATACCAAATTCGTTATTCCGATGCCTACGCTGCTCATTAAAGCGGCACTTTCGCCCAATCCTGCTTCTGCAAAAATTCTTGGAGCATAATACAAAAAAGCATTAATTCCAGAAAATTGATTGAATACAGCGATCAGAAACGCTAATAACAGCGGAAATCGGTATTTCTTTAAAAATATAGTTTCGCCTTTGTTGTTTTCATTATCGTTTCCCAAATGCATTTCGTGCAGTAAATCTTCAATTTTAGCTGTAGGATCTATTTTTTCCAAAACTGTTTTAGCATCCGAAATTCTGGATTTTGAAAGCAGCCATCTCGGACTTTCGGGAATTGTGAATACAACAATCGTATAAAAAAATGCCGGAAAAGCCATTATTCCAATCATCCATCGCCAGGCATTTTCGCCCGCATCGCGCAATAAATAATTAGATAAAAACGCCATTAAAATTCCCAAAACAATATTAAACTGATACAGCGAAACTAACCTTCCTCTGTCTTTTGCCGGAGCAATTTCAGAAACATAAGCGGGAGCCGCAATAGTTGATGCGCCAATTCCTAATCCGCCTAAAAATCTAAAGAAAGCAAAAGTCCAAGGGTCATTTGCCAATGAAGAACCTATTGCCGAAACGAGGAATAAAATACCAATCCAGACCAGTGTTTTTTTACGTCCTAATTTGTTCGTTGGAATTCCGCCAAATATTGCACCCACAACCGTTCCCCAAAGTGCCATTGCCATAACAACAGATCCATGAAAAACATCAGATGTGTGCCATAATTCCTGCAGTTTAGTATCTGCACCAGAAATTACAACGGTATCAAAACCAAATAAAAAACCGGCCAATGCGGCGGTAACAGACCATAATAGTATTTTATTCATAATAAGTATTTGTTAGTATCATCCATATAAAAACTCACAAAAAACTATAGTAATTAAAAAAAATCACATAATTTTTTATCAAATGTAAAAAAAATATTTTCAAATACTAAAACGTTTTAGTATTTTTATTGAATTATTAAATGTTTAATTTTTCAAAACCAAAAAATTGCTATTCAACAAAACTTAAAACTACTACCGCAAAATAAACCACATGAAAAAAACAATTATCATAGGCTTGTTAACCACAACATTTGCCTTGAATGCACAAGTCTACAAAGCACCCGTTGAAGAACGGGTCAAAGATTTACTCGGCCGCATGACCCTGGAGGAAAAAGTAAATTACATAAACGGTACCAACTGGATGTATACCAAAGAAATCAAACGGTTAGGAATTCCACAATTTAAAATGAGTGACGGACCTGTAGGAACCAAATCGTACGGAAAAAGCACCGCCTACCCTGCCAGCGTAATGAATGCTGCCACATGGAATACCAGTTTGGTTTACGATCTGGGCGTTGCATTAGGAAGGGATTCACGTTCCAGAGGCATCAATTTTCTTTTAGGGCCGGGCGTAAATATTGCACGCGCGCCTATGACGGGACGTAACTTTGAATATTTGGGAGAAGATCCGTTTCTCTCAGCAGCGCTAGCCGTTAATTATATAAAAGGAGTTCAAAGTCAGCGTGTGGTGGCAACTGTAAAACATTTTGCGGCCAACAATCAGGAATACGATCGAAATTTTGTTTCTTCGGATATTGATGAAAGAACCCTTCAGGAAATTTATCTGCCTGCTTTTAAAGCTGCGGTTCAAAAAGCAAAAGTGGGCGCGGTTATGAACAGTTATAACTTGTTAAACGGAGAACACACTTCGCAAAATGCGCATTTGAATTTAGAAATTCTAAAAAAAGACTGGAAATTCGACGGCATTTTAATGTCTGACTGGGGCGGCGTTCATGACGGAATCGCTGCATTTAAAAACGGAACAGATCTCGAAATGCCGGGTGATGAACATATCCTTCCAACATTACTTCTGCCCGCTTTAAAAAATGGCGAAATTCAGGAAACAACTTTAAATGATAAGGTTTCACGAATTTTAAGAGTTTGTTTCAGCTACGGTTTTTTTGACCGAAAACAAACCGACGAAAGTATTCCGAAAGATGATCCTAAAAGTGCCAAAGCAGCATTAAAGATAGCTCAGGAAGGAATTGTTCTTCTAAAAAATGAAAATAACATCCTTCCTATCAATCCCGCAAAAACAAAAAAAATTGCTTTCATCGGACCAAATGCCAATTCATTTAATGCAGGCGGCGGAAGCTCTCAAACAGAACCTTTTCATTTTAGTACGTATTATGACGGATTTAAAACTGCTGCAAAAAATAGCACTGTAACGTATGCAATGGGAATTCCGAGTTTGAATGCTTTGTCTGAACAATCTGTTTTTTATTTAGAACCGGGTTCTCAAACTGTTGGCTTGAAAGCAGAATATTTCAATAATAAAGAGTTATCGGGAATTCCATTGGAAGTTAGAAAGGATAAAATTGTTGATTTTTCGTGGGTTCAGACTCCAAATGTAATCGGAATGGGTCAGGATAATTTTTCTGTAAGATGGACAGGCGTTATCAAACCAACAAAAACTGCTGTTTATAAATTTGCTGTTCGAGGCGATGATGGCTACAGACTGTTTATCAACGACAAAATTGTGCTGGATTATTGGAGCGATCACGGCCCTATTGAAAAAAATGCTGAACTTACTTTAAATGCTGATACAGAATACAAAGTAAGACTGGAATATTATGAAAATAGCGGAGACGCTTCTATAACATTTGCCTGGTTTGAACCAAAAGAAGAAAATTTCAACGAAGCTATAAAACTAGCTTCCGAAGCCGATATTGCTATTCTTTGCGTAGGTTTTAATCAGCAGATTGAACATGAAGGAGACGAAAGACCTTTTGAACTTCCCGAAGCTCAGGAAGAATTGATAAAAGTAGTTACAAAGGCAAACCCTAATACTATTGTGGTTTTAAATGCCGGGGGAAATGTGTATATGCAAAACTGGCTTCCAAACATTAAAGGCCTTGTTCATACTTTTTATGCCGGGCAGGAAGGCGGTACCGCATTGGCAAATATTTTATTGGGAAAAGTAAATCCGAGTGGAAAACTTCCGGTAAGTTTCGAAAAAAACTGGAAAGACAATGCCACTTACAACAATTATTATGATACCGATAATGACAAAAGAGTGCAATACAAAGAAGGCTTGTTTGTAGGTTACAGGCATTATGATAAAAATAATATTGAACCGCAGTTTGCTTTTGGTTTTGGATTATCTTACACGAGTTTTCAATACAGCGATCTTAAAGTTTCCTTACAGCAAAACGAGGGAAAAATTACTGCTAATGTTACGTTTAAGGTAAAAAACACAGGAAATTCAGATGGTGCAGAATCGGCACAATTATATGTTCGCGATATCGTGTCTCCGGTCGAAAGACCCGTGAAAGAATTAAAAGGATTTAGCAAAATGTTTCTGAAAAAAGGACAAACCAAAGAGTTCAAAATAACGCTGGACGAAAGTGCTTTTTCGTATTATAAAACAGCTCTAAAAGATTTTGGTTATGATGCAGGAGAGTTTGAAATTTTAATTGGTGCTTCATCAAAAGACATACGATTAAAAGAAACCATTTCTTTAAATTAATAAACAGCATAATGATAACTAATGACCGAAATTTTAAATTTATGATGCCAACATTATTAAAAAATCAAGCTTCCAAAATTTTATTATTTTTAATTCTGATCCTGAACCAAAATTCAATTTTTGCGTTTCAAAAATTAGAACAAAACCTTTCTGCTCAGGATACTGCCAAAGTTCCAAAAGAAATTGAAGATCCGGAAAACATTGGCATAAATAAAGAAGCAGCTCATGCAACCTTAATGCCTTATGCTTCACTTAAAGAAGCACTTACTGCTAACCGACACGCTTCAACTTTTAGTAAAAGTTTAAACGGAATGTGGAAATTCAACTGGGTCGACTGGCCGCAAAAACGTCCGGTAAACTTTTACAAAACAGATTATGATGTATCGAAATGGAAGGAAATAAAAGTGCCTTCAAACTGGCAGATTGAAGGTTACGGAACGCCTTATTACAGCAATTACAATTATATTTTCCAGAAAGACTTTCCAAAAGTTATGAGTACTCCGCCGGAAAAATTTACGGCGTTTCACGAAAGAAATCCTGTGGGAAGTTACCGCCGTGATTTTACCGTTCCCGAAAATTGGAAAGGAAGACGCATTTTAATCACTTTTGATGGCGTTGATGCCGGCTTCTTTATTTGGGTAAACGGCAAAAAAGTGGGTTATGGCGTAAACAGCAGAAATGCCGCAGAGTTTGATTTAACGAAATACCTTGTTGCCGGAAAAAATACGCTTGCTGTTGAAGTATATCGTTTTACAACCGGAAGTTATTTAGAAGATCAGGATATGTGGCGATTAAGCGGTATTTTTAGAAATGTAACGCTTTGGAGTACTCCGCAGCAGCATATTAGAGATTATTTCATCAAAACAAATCTGGATAAAAATTATAAAGATGCCGATGTTTTGGTTACAACAAAAATTAAAAACTATGGAAATACAGCAACAAAACCTCGTTTAATTGAAGCTGTTCTTTATGATGGAGATAATCCTGTGAGTAAAGCTGTTGGGAAGAAAAATATTCCGGCTTTGAAACCCGGTCAGGAAATTACGGTTGACGTTGCTTTTCATGTCAGCAATCCTAAAAAATGGACTGCAGAAACGCCTATTCTTTATACCACTGTAATTAATTTAAAAGAAGGAAAAAATACAATCGAAACCTTATCATCAAAAACAGGTTTTAGAAAAATTGAAATTAAAGGCAGATTATTTACTGTAAATGGCACAGCGATAAAATTAAAAGGTGTTAATCGTCATGAAAACTGGCCAGACGACGGACACGCCGTTACCGAAGAACAAATGATAAAAGATATTCTTTTGATTAAACAAGCCAATTGTAACCATGTGAGAACGAGCCATTATTCTAATGATCCTCGATGGTATGAATTATGCGATCAATATGGTCTGTATTTAGTTGCCGAAGCCAATGTAGAATGTCACGGCGCAATGAATGAATTTAATGATGAACCGCGAATGAAAGCGGAAATTGTTGATCGTAATGTGGCGAATACGGAAAATTTTAAAAATCATCCTTCGGTATTGATTTGGTCTTTAGGTAATGAAAACGGAACCGGCGGAGTAAACTTTAGAACGGCTTTAAGAACGATTAAGGAAATTGATCCGACAAGACCTACGCATTATGAAGGTTTTGGTATTGCATTAAACAATCCGGCAGATATTGACAGCCAGATGTATACGGATGTTTATAATTTAGAAAAGCATGCGAATGATGCCTCTTTAACAAAGCCTTTTTATTTATGCGAATATGCGCATGCCATGTTCAATTCGATGGGATCTGTAGATATCTACAATGATTTATTTGATAAATATCCGGCTTTGCTTGGCGGTGCTATTTGGGAATGGCAGGATCAGGGAATTTACAACAATCGTGATCCTAAACATCCTATAACGGCTTTTGGTGGTGGTTTTGGCGAATACCCAAACGATCAGTATTTTATTCATAAAGGCGTTGTTTTTTCCGATAGATCATTAAAACCGCATTATCCGGAATTAAAGCATGCGTATCAATGGATTACGATTGTAGATAAAGACAGTAAAAATGGACTTTTTACTATTAAAAACCGTTATGAAACCAAGAACTTAAACAGTCTTACTGCTAAATGGGAATTAACGCAAGATGGCAATTTAAGAGCTTCAGGGGATCTAAAAACCGGTTCTATTAATCCTGGTGAAGAAAAAGAGATCAAAATCCCTTTAGATATTTTGTATAAATCGGGTTCAGAATATTTCTTACGGATTTCATTTGCTCTTGCCGAAGATGAATTATGGGCCAGTAAAGGTTTTGAAGTAGCTTCGCAGCAATTTGAACTTCCGGTAAATATTCCGCCAATTTTACAACATATTGCAGAAGCAGATTTATCTGTAAAAAACAGTAAAAACTTTATTCAGCTTATTGGAAGTGATTTTAAAATTGAGTTTGATAAAAACAAAGGAACGTTTTCTAAAATTGAAAAAAACGGTAAAAATCTTTTGCAGGAAAATGGAGGACCGCTTTTACATTTATGGCGCGCACCGCACAGAAAAGACGATATGTGGGCTTATGAAAATTGGGATAAATATGGTTTACAAAAAATCAAATGGACAGCAAGCAACATAAAAACGCAAAAAATATCGAGCGGCAGTTTTGAAATTAAAGCCACATTAACCGGAACGGGCAAAGAAAACTTTAAAGTAATACACAACGTTTTTTATACCATTAGCGGAAACGGTTCTATTAAAGTCACAAATGATGTGAGTTTTAATGATCCCAATTTGATTTTAGGCCGAATTGGTGTTCGTTTGTTTTTAGATAAAGATTTAAACCAATTTGATTATTTAGGACGCGGACCAATGGAAAATTATCCTGACCGAAAAAGCGGTTTTGACGTTGGTCATTATTCCAGTTCGGTAAACGAACAATTAACGCCTTATGAAAAACCTATGGAAGCCGGAAATCATGAAGATGTACGCTGGGCAAATGTAAAATCTCAAAATGGTTTAAGCTTAACGATCAAACAGGGCGATGATTTACTGCAGGTTGCCGCGCTGCCCTACAGTGATGAAGAAATGGAAAATGTAGAATACAAAATAGATTTACCAAAAAGTAAAGGAACTGTTTTGTGTATTTCGCATAAAACCTTAGGCGTTGGTTCGTGGGGATGCGGGCCAAAACCTTTAGAACAATATTTGGTTTATGCCAAAGCAACTTCGTTTAATTATGAAATTGATTTGAATTCGAAATAAGAATTTAATCCGTTAACCCGAAATAAAAAAAAGCATTAGTAATCGTTACTAATGCTTTTTTTTATTTTAATAGAATCTAAAGTTTTATTCTTCGGTAATTTTAAAAGAATAAGAACCAGATTTAAGCTGAATCACTTTATATATTCCTTCATTTGTAACATTAATATCTTTTGAATTACAAGTAAAAGTGCTGTTCTTGCCTAAATAAAAACTCGCATTGGAGTTTGGCGGAACAACTACTTTATAAAGTATATTTTTATTTTCCCGTTTCCAGTTTGATACAATTTTTCCGTAAGGAGATATATGTTCTGATTCAAAAAAATCAAGTCCGTTGGCGAAATTTGGTTTTAGTATAATATGTTTAAAACCCGGTGCATTTTCATCTGGAAAAATTCCGCCCAATCCTTTGTACATCCACGCTCCTATTTCTCCAAACATAATATGATTTAAAGATGCGTCGTTTTTTTCAACATGCAGCGGCCAGTTTTCATACAAAGTTGTAGCTCCGTTTTTTATCCAATAACCCCACGAAGGAAAATCTTCCTGTGAAGCAATTTTATACGCGGCATCGGCATAACCGTTTTCGCTTAATGCATTTAGTAAAGACTTCGTTCCTAATAAACCAACATCTAAATGAAAGTTTGTTTCCTGTACTTTTTTATACAGATTATCGGCTACTTTTTGTTTGAATTCATCAGGAACTAATCCCCAATAAAGCGGACCGGATAATTCGGTTTGTGTTCCGCTCGCATATAAGTTTGTTGACGGATTAAAAAACTGCTGATTGAATGCCGTTTTAATTTTTGCTGCTAATTTAAAATACTTTTCCGCATCGCTTGTCTTTCCTAACAGTTTGGCTGTTTTGACTAAAATCAAAGCATCTGCATAATAATACATAGTCGAAGTTAACGGTTTAGAACTTTGACTTTTAACAGGAACCCAATCGCCTAATCCCCAATCTGTAATACCTGTTGGATATTTTTTATCAATTAAATCTACATATTTTTTGATGTTGGGATACATCTTGTTCAGCAAACTGGAATCTCCGTAAAACTCATATATTTTCCACGGAATAATTGCAATCGAACTCGTCCAGTCCGGACCCGTTGCAAATTCATATCCAAAAGCTCCGGGATTTGGGACAATGTTAGAAATTCCGCCGTCTGGCTGCTGCTCATCCTGATGATCTGCAAGCCATTTTTCGTAAATCGTAATGCCGTCAAAATTATATAATCCGGTTTCTACATTGGTTTGCGCATCTCCTGTCCACCCGTTTTTTTCGCGCTGCGGACAATCGGTTGGATAACCAAATAAATTGGCCAGATAACTGCTGTTTGTAGCTTCCCAAATTTTATTAAAAACCTCATTTGAAGTTTTTATTTTTCCGACAGAAGGAACGTCACTGTGCATTTCCAGAGCTAAAAGACAATCCTCATTTAATTTAAAAGGTTTACTTGATGTTACTTCTACAAATTGAAATCCTTTGTAATTGAATTTTGGAGAAAAACTTTCGTCGGCATTTCCTTTTGCAATAAAAATATCCGTTTGAAAAGGATCAGAATTGTCTGTAGGTCGATAATGTAAATCGATATTAGAAAGATCAACCATTCCGTTTTGATACAAACGTTCCGCATGTTTTATTCTGAAAATAGTTCCCGAAGCTGCATTTTTTATCGAAAAACGAACGGTTCCTGCAATATTTCTTGGGAATGAAAATACGGTTAAAGTATCATTTACCCGATTAATTTTTGTTGGTTTTAACTGAGCTGTAATCTGGATAGGATGCAATTGCTGCGAAACCAAATTGGATGATGGCGCTTTTACAATTGTAGATTTTTTCCAATTGCTGTCGTCAAAATCAGGTTTGTTCCAATTGCTAATTTCTTTACGGGCATCATAATGTTCGCCTGTATAAATACTGTTGAAAATTACTGTGCTGTCTGCTGTTTTCCAAGTTTCATCGGTAACAATAGTTTCCGTTGTATTATCAGAATAGGTAATTCTGATGTTTACCAAACAACGCGGACGATTTCTCCAAATTGTTTTATCAAACTTCCAAACGGCGGTCGATTGATGGTTGTACCAGCCGTTTCCTAACAAAATTCCAAAAGCATTTTTCCCTTTTTGTAATTGCGATGTAATGTCTAAAGTGGCATATAAATTTCGGCTGTCAAATTTTGTAAACATTGGGTCGAGCATTCGGTTTCCAACTTTTTTTCCGTTTACATAAAATTCATATAATCCTCCAGCTGTAACATAAACACGTGCCGATTTTATGGTTTTTGCTGTAGAAATTTCTTTTCTGAAATACGGCGCAGGTTTGTAATTTATATCATGGGAATCGGAAATCCAGCTTCCTTTCCAATCGCTGGATTGCATCATGGCGGTTTCAAAACGCTGAATTTTTGAAATTTGCGTTTTGTCATTCTGATCCCAAACTTTTACTCTCCAGAAATAGGTTGTAAAAGATTTTAGGAATTCTCCTTTATAAGAGATTAAAATATCTGATGAAATTACTTTTCCGGTATTCCAAATGGTTGTTTTTCCTTTGCTTAAAGCGATTGAATCTGTTGCGATTTCTATTTGATATGCGGTTTGATATACATTATTCTTGTTACCGCTTAATTGCCAGGAAAGTCTTGGTTCCTGAACATCAATTCCTAATGGATTTACTAAATGTTCGCATTTGAGATTTACAGGCGTTTGTGAATGGCCTGCGAAACTCATTAACAAAAAAAGGAAAAACAGATATGTTGTTATAGTATTTTTTTGATTCTGTGTTATCATTCGTTTTTATCTTTAATTCGTTTTAAAGGTTTAGTCCCTAACGGGACAAAATATTGCGTACATTAATATATTTTGCTACCGATATTAAATCCCTACGGGATAAACTAGTCTGGGCATTCATGTTACTACCGATATAAAATCCCTACGGGATAGAACACAATCGATTGAAATGTTTGCAAAAAATTATGCAACATTTTGTTGTTTTATCCCGTAGGGATTTTATATCGGTAGCAATAAGGGCAAACAGATAGATTGTCCCGTTAGGGACTAAACAAATATCACAACGCAAATACAATTAAATTGGTTATATCCTTAAAAATTTACTTTGTTTTAAATCTCTTCTAAAACTGCAGCCCATCCTCCATTTCTAACCATTTTGATTTTCAGGATATCATTTTTGCTGACTTCGGTACTTTTTTTCCTGTAATCCATCGCTTGATATCCGGCATTAATTCCATCTTCAAATGAGGTTATTTTGTATTTTTTTGACGTTAGAAAATCTAATTTTATTTCAAAAGAACGCTCTTTTTCGGCGCTGTTTGTGATTCCGCCAATGAACCATTTTGTTCCTTTTCTTTTGGCTACAATGGCGTACTTTCCGGCATTGGCTTCTAATGCTTTGGTTTCATCCCAGGTTGTTGGTACAGAAGTGATGAAATCGGTGCATTCTTTTTCGCGATAATAAAGAGTTGGATTATCTGCCAGCATTTGCAGACCGCTTTCAAACACTACAAACAAAGCCAGCTGATACGCTCTTGTTCCAATACTTGCCGAATTTGGTCTTTCAGATCGGTATACTTCCGGCTGCATGCTGATCATGGCGCCCGGCGTATAATCCATTGGGCCGACTGCATTTCGCATAAAAGGAAAATACAAACTGTTGTCTGGTTTACAGCCGTCCATTTGCTCCATTCCTCTTACGCCCTCGTAAGAGATTAAATTTGGGTATTTGTATTCTAAACCAGATGGTTTAAACGCGCCGTGAAAGTCTACAAAAATCTGATGTTTGGCTGCTTCTTTTACTACTTTTTCATAATAATTGACCATTACCTGATCGCTGCGATCCATAAAATCAATTTTTACTCCGGCAATTCCCCATTCTTTAAAAGTTTTAAAAAGCTCCATATTTTTGTCAACCGTAAGCCACGTAAGCCATAATACGATGCCTACTTTCTTTTCTTTTCCGTAGCGAATAAGTTCCTGAACATTTACATTCGGATTTGGCGAATAGGGATCTTCTGTACTATTTGCCCATCCTTCATCCATAATGATATATTTTATGCCAAATTTTGATGCAAAATCGATGTAATATTTATACGTATCTAAGTTATATCCTGAAACAAAATTTACGTCTGGACCATAAGGTGTTGCACCATTCCACCATTCCCAGCTTGCTTGTCCGGGTTTTATCCAGGATGCGTCTTTGAGTTCACTTTTTGGAGCTAGTTTCAGCGTCATTGTGTTTTCAATCAGCTGTTTGTCATTTTTTGTAATGACAAAATAACGCCATGGAAAATTTCTTGTTCCTGAAGTTTTTGCAATATAATTGGCTTCTTTAAGGATTTTAAGGCTTCGGTCACCGTCTGGGCCAAATTCTAAAGGTGTTTTTGGAAAAGTCGATACAACTCCAGTTCCTGTTCCTTTTAAAAACATTCCTGCATAATCAGAAAGATCAGATTCGCTAATTAGGATTTTGTATTGTTTTTTGGAATCGACTAAAATGGGAAGTGTAGACATTTTATCCGAAGGTTTCCAATCTTTGACTGTCGTTTGTGAATAGGCTTCTTCATAAGAAGTTTTAAAATTTCCTGTCTGCTGTAAATGAAGCAAATAATCATCTGGGAAATTGACTGTGAAATCCTCGTTTACTACTTCAATTTCTCCTTTTTTTGCGGTTATAAATCGATATGCAATTCCTTCATCAAAAGCCCTAAATTCTACGGAATAGTTTCCTTTAAAATTCAATACTAAATAATTATAATTATTAGAAACAGATGAAAATTTCAACGGAACTACTGGTTTAATTTCTTCTTTTATTTTTCCTGTTTTGCTTCCGCTTAATTTTGGATTTAAGCCTAATGTTTCATCTTTAAGAATCAAAGCCAAATGATTTTTTGAGGTTAAAACTTCGTTTCCTGCTGTAATTGAATAATAAATTTTATCACTCAAATTAATCGAAACTTTTAGTTCTCCGTTTGGCGATGTTAATTCAAAATTGGTTTGCTGCGAATGCACATTTGAAATACCCAAAAGCAATAATAAGCATGTAAATAATTTTATATTTTTCATAAAAAACGTTTTTATATGAATAACGTCCCACGAAAATGGGACGTTATTTTTATTTATAAAATGCTGTTATTTTGTTGTAAGTTGTATGTCTCCGCCATTTTTAAACAAATCGTGAGAAATGAAATAACTGTCTATTTTAGAACCGTTTACTTTAATCGTTTCCAGATTTCTTTTTCCATTCGGGTTTTTAATGGTTACTTTTTTGCCTGCCGGCGTTGTCCACGAAACTTCTTTAAAAATAGGAACGGTTACAATATATTCAGGATCGGCGGGAGATAATGGGTAAAGTCCCAGTGCTCCAAACACATACCACGAAGACATTTCGCCCGCATCATCCATACCGCTCATGGCCAGTTTTTCGGGGCCAATTCCGTACATCGTTTCTAATATTTCGTCTATTCTTTGCTGTGATTTCTCTGGTTTGTTTACAAAATAATAGGAAAATGGAGCTTCGTGATCCGGCTGATTTCCGTGACAATATTGTCCGATAAAACCCGAAATGTTCCAGGCAATATAATTTGGATTCCAGGGTTTTGTAAACAATTCGTCGAGTTTTGCTTCAAAAGGTTTTGCGCCTCCGTAAAGCTGTACTAATCCCGGCATATCATGTGGCGTAAAAAAGGAAACCTGCCATGCATTTGCTTCTCTGTACATGTATTCGTAATACGGAAACTCCGGATTAAATGGTGTAACCCAAGAACCGTCTGCTAGTTTTCCTCTCATAAAAGTGGTCGACTTGTCAAAAACATTTGCATAATTTTTAGAACGTTTTACCAGATCATTGTAATGTTCGGTATCGTTTAGTTCTTTAGCTAATAAGGAAAGTGCGTGATCGTCATAAGCGTATTCCAACGTTTTTGTAACGCCGGCATTTGCTACGGTTTCTATCTTTGGATCTTTAATATCTTGTTCCGGCACATATCCTTTTGCAATATATTCTGCAATATGAGGTCTTGTTCCGCCTTCTTTATAAGCGTTATTCAGCAATAATTCGTATGCTTTTTTAACATCGTAATTTCTGATTCCTCTCATATATGATCCTGCAATAAAGGATGCGGCGTGATCTCCGTGAAAAAATGTTGGAATAAATCCTTTAATTTCTCCTTCGTTGATAATGGAACTGATCACATCGCTGGTAACTTCCGGAGAAAAAATACTTAATAAAACGAGTTTATTTCTGTAATCGTCCCATAAGGAAGGAAGTGTGTAATAATGGTAATTTTCTTTTCTTACTTTTCCAGCTTCATCTGTAAATTGTCCGTTTACATCGCTTCTTAAGGCAGGCCATAAAAACGATCTGTACAACATGCTGTAAAACATTACATTTTGCTGCTCGGTTCCGCCTTTTACCTGAATTTTAGAAAGCAGGTTTTCCCATTGTGTACTTCCTTCTTCAAAGACTTTATTCAGGGTTTTATCTCCTACTTCGGCTTTTAAATTTTCTTTTGCATTTTCTACGCTCACAAATGATAAAGCGATTTTAACCGTTACGGGTTTTGTATCTCCGTCTTTAATATTTACCAATGCATAACCGTTGCTTTTAGCGATATCTTTGATATCTACTTTGTCAATTGGACTGCTTAAAGTGGCGTAGAAATATATTTTTTCGCCTCCGGTTCTTTGAAAACCGCTTACGGCATTTGTGCCTTCCTGCTTAATCTGCCAGTCGTCTACGTGATTATTGGCTCTTCCTAAATCAAAAAGTACTTTTCTTCCTTTGTTGTTTTTAAAAGTATATTCGTGAATACCACAGCGCAATGTTGATGTTAATTTTACCTGTACATTATAGTCTTTTAAATAGACTTCGTAATAGGCCGGACTTCCTTTTTCCTGATCGTGGCTAAACGATGATTTGTATGGAAATGTTGCTCCTTCTGAAACAGGCAAAAGCGGAATATGACATAAATTCCAATGTCCTTTGTTGGTGTGTGTAAATCCTAAAATTTCGGTGTCTTCGTATTCATATCCTGCACCCGATCTGTATTTTGTCATTGGGCTTAACTGAACCATTGCATTGGGAACAGAAGAACCTGGGAAAACTAATCCTGCCCATACACGCATGTCTGCGGGCGGTGTATACCCAATTATTTTGGTGTCTAATAAAGGTGCAGTACCAATAAACGGATTTACCAAAGCTGTATATTTTCCTTTTGCAAGTCCGCCGCCCGGTTTTTGTGCCACCGCATTATATCCAAAAAATGACATGGAAAGTGCCGCAAGAACGATATTCTTGTTGAATTTTATCATTTTATATAAAATTAAAACGTTTTACAAATAAGTTATAGCTCCAGTAATTTTGGATTTTTTTGATACGTGTCCCATAATAGTTCACCAAATAAGGTATTTGTCCAGGCAAACCATGATCTGGTGAAATTTTTAGCGTCGTCTTTATGAAAAGATTCGTGCATAAATCCGGTATCGCCATGTGATGCTTTCAACATTTTGATGCATTCTTTGATTTCATTTTGGTCTGATGTTGTATAAGCTCTCATAACCAATGACATTGGCCAGATCATATCCATACCTACGTGTGGGCCTCCAATTCCTTCGGCTACTTTTCCTTTAAAGAAAAACGGATTGTCTTCTGAAAGGACAAATTTTCTGGTGTTTTGATAAATTGGATCGTTTACATCAATGGCATCTAAATACGGAAGGCTTAATAAACTTGGCACATTGGAATCATCCATCAATAAATGACCTCCAAAACCGTCTACTTCAAATGCAAAAATATCGCCGTATTTTGGGTGTTTTACTACTCCGTATTCTTTAATTGCTTTGTCTACTTCCTGAGCTAAGGCTCTTAATTCCTGTGCTGTTGCTGTATCTTTTTTAATAGATTCCAACATTTCTGCGGCTTGTTTCATACTTGCTACAATAAAAAAATTGGAAGGAATCAGGAAAGAAAAAACGGTTGCATCGTCACTTGGTCTAAAAGCTGAGCATACTAAACCAACTGGTTTCACCGGATATCCGTACCCTTTTAACGGTCTTGTATCTGTAGCAAATTGCGTTGTTCTTTGAAACGTGTATGGATTTTTACCGTCTTTTTGCTGTTGTTCTTTAAATACTTTCAGCGTTGTTTTAATGGCTTTTACCCAATTTTCATCAAATGGAGAGGTGTCTCCGGTATTTTTCCAATAATTATAAGCTAACCTGATTGGGTAGCAAAGTGAATCTATTTCGTATTTTCTTTCGTGAACGCCGGGTTTCATATCGGTGTGATCTGTTGTCCACTCGCCTTTTTTGTTGGGATCGTTATAAAATGCATTCGCATACGGATCTTTCAGTATATATTCAGTTTGTCTGTTTATAACGCCGGCAATCAGGTTTTTTAGTTTTGTATCTTTTCCTGCAAAAGCCATGTACGGCCAAACTTGCGCAGAGCTGTCTCTAAGCCACATTGCATCGATATCTCCGGTAATTACATAGGTATCGGGTCTTCCGTTTTTTTGCGAAAAGGTTACTGTCGTGTCAAGTGTATTTGGGAAACAGTTATTAAATAACCAACCCAGTTCTTTATCTTTTACATTCTTTTGAAATTCTGCGAT
Organism: Flavobacterium panici; assembly: GCF_903819335.1. Classification (GTDB taxonomy): domain Bacteria; phylum Bacteroidota; class Bacteroidia; order Flavobacteriales; family Flavobacteriaceae; genus Flavobacterium; species Flavobacterium panici. The sequence goes on from NZ_CAIJDE010000043.1 coordinate 78,801, forward strand.
TGTTTTTTCTATAAAATCACTTTCAAAATTCCTTTTACCTTTTGCAACCCTCACAATAGGGAAATCTTTGACCATTTTAGTTCCTGCAATTATTTCCATTGGATCGATAAGGGCTAAACTGCCAAATAATGCTGCGTTTTGGATAAATTTTCTTCTTTGCATTTGTTCTATATTTTAAAATTATAAAGGCCTAAACCTTTTATTATTCGTTTGTTAATGAGTATGGAACGTCTTCTTTACTTGTTCCTCTATTTAAATTTGGCGATGTGGACATATCAAAATCTAGTGTTGCTCCATTCATCAATTCAGAATGGCTTAACCAATTTTTTGTGTATGATTTTCCATTGAATTTCATCTCTTTAATGTATCTGTTTTGATCGCTGTTTTCCGGTGCATTGATTTCTATTTTCTTTCCGTTCTCCAATTCAATAGTTACTTTTTTGAACAATGGGGCTCCTACAACATATTGATCTGAAGCGGGAGTAACGGGATAAAAACCTAAAGAAGAAAATACATACCAGGCCGAAGTCTGTCCGTTATCTTCGTCTCCGCAATAACCATCTGGCGTGGCGTGGTACATTCTGTTCATGGTTTCTCTTACCCAATATTGTGCTTTCCACGGTTCTGATGCATAATTGTACAGATAAATCATATGTTGAATTGGCTGATTTCCGTGCGCATATTGTCCCATATTTACAATCTGCATTTCTCTCATTTCATGAATTACTCCGCCAGTGAAATTTGATGTTGCAAAAACAGGAGGCGCAGAAAATACTTTGTCTAATTGGGAAACAAATACCTGATTTCCGCCCATTAAATTAATTAAACCTTGTACGTCGTGAAAAACAGACCATGAATAATGCCAGCTGTTTCCTTCGGTAAATCCGTTAAACCATTGAAAAGGATCAAAAGGTTCCATGAATTTTCCGTCGCTGTTTTTTGGGTGCATTAAATTGTATTTCGGATCAAAAAGGTTTTTATAATTTAAACTTCTCTTTTTATATAAATCAATTTCTGACTGCGGTTTGTTCAGGGCTTTCGCCAATTGATAAATCGCAAAATCATCATATGCATATTCTAATGTTCTGGCAGCACTTTCGTTTACAACATCCTGCGGTACATAACCTAAAGTATTGTACGCATCTACTCCTGCACGCCCAACTGCTTTTAGCGGCCCGGCATTATTAGCGCCATGAATTACGGCTTTGTATAAATTTTCGATGTCGTATTTATTTCCTTTTCCGCTTTTTAAATAGGCTTCAGATACGATTGATGCGGAGTTGTTTCCCACCATAATGTCTCGTAATCCGGGACTTGACCATTCCGGCAGCCATCCGCTTTCGTTGTATGCGTTTGAAAGTCCTTCCTGCATTTGGGCATTCAATTCAGGATACATTAAATTTAAGAAAGGATATAAAGCTCTAAAAGTATCCCAAAAACCAGTGTCGACAAACATATAACCCGGCAAAACTTTTCCGTTGTAAGGGCTGTAATGTACTGGTTTTTTGTTTTTATCAAATTCGAAAAATTTTCTTGGAAACAAAAGCGATCTGTACAAACAGGAATAAAAAGTTCCCATTTGGTCTTGTGTTCCGCCTTCGACTTTTATTCGGCTTAATTCTTTATTCCAGGTTTGTTTTCCTTTTTCTTTAAGCTCGTCAAAATCGTCTTTTCCAATTTCTTTCAGGTTTCGTTCTGCTTGTTCATAGTTTATAAATGACGAGGCTACCTGCGCGTTTACTTTTTCTCCGGCTTTTGTTTTAAAACCAATTACGGCTCCGGCGTGATCGGCCTGCATTTCTAAAGCGCTTCCTAAAATATCTCCGTTAAAGGTAGAATGTACTTCAAAATCTTTATCAAAAATGATAACAAAATAGTTCTTGAAATTTAACGGAACTCCGCCGCTGTTTTTAGTGGTAAAACCGATAATTTTTCTTTCTGACGGAATTATTTTTACATACGATCCTTTATCAAAAGCATCAACAACAACATACGATTGATCTGTTTCGGGAAATGTAAACCTAAATCTGGCTGCTCTTTCTGTTGGCGTAATTTCGGTTGTTACATTATGATCTGCTAAATAAACGCTGTAATAATATGGCGTTACGATTTCTGCTTTATGCGAAAACCAGCTTTGTCTTTCTTCTTCTTTAAATTTTAATGCACCTGTAACGGGCATTATCGAAAACTGACCGTAATCATTCATCCATGGCGAAGGCTGATGGGTTTGTTTGAAACCTTTTATTCTGCTTGATTTATAGGTATAAGCCCATCCATCGCCCATTCCGGCAGTTTGTGGTGTCCAGAAATTCATTCCCCACGGCATTGCAATTGCGGGATAGGTATTTCCGTTTGAAACTCCGTAATCAGAATCTGTTCCTATTAATGGATTTACCCAATCTACAGGAGGTTTAGATTCGCATACTGTTACATTTTGCGCATTGATTTGAGTAAAAACAAATAACGCAAATAAGCTAAAAAGTTTATATCTGTCTTTTATCAAAACTTAATTATTAATAGCGTTAATGACTTCTTTGTTTATTTTACTTACTTCCGAAAAATTCATTTTATCAACTTTACGATCGTAGGTCATAAAACCGTTTACTTCGCCTTCAACATCAGTTGTCTGCGTGTAAACTGCTGCCGAAAAACCAACTTTTGCTAATGTTTTTAACTGTTCAGCGTATTCTCTGTATTTGGCTGTTGTTTCGTCATTATTTTTAAACTGAGTGTAGCCCCAATTTTTATCTGTCTGCCATAAATGTCCGGTAACCGGAAGTCCAATTCCGCCGTATTCACCTAAAACTGTGATTCTTCGTGCGTCATACAATTTTAAATTTGGTTCAGGATAATGGTGAATGTCTAACATATCTCCGGTTTGAAAATGGTTTCCACCGCTTGATGAATTTACCAATCTGCTTGGATCATGATTTTTTGTCCATTCTGTAATTTCAACCGTTTTAAATTGTCCCCAAGCTTCGTTAAACGGAACCCAGACTACAATACTTGGATAAGAATACAAATGGTCCATTATTTCTTTCCATTCTTTTTTATATGTTTCTTCAGATTGTGCAGTTCTTTTTAATTCTGTGCCTTCAAAGTATTTGTGCATTTGCCAAATTGGACCGTCGTCTCCGTTTGGCATATCCTGCCATACTAAAAATCCCATTCTGTCGCAATGTGTATACCATCTTGCCGGTTCTACTTTTACGTGTTTACGAATCATATTAAAACCTAATTCTTTTGTTTTGACAAGATCGTATTTTAAAGCTTCGTCTGTTGGTGCGGTATATAATCCGTCAGGCCACCATCCCTGATCCAGAGGGCCAAACTGAAAGCAGTCTTTGTTGTTCAGCTGGATTCTCACGATGCCTTTATCATCTCTTTTTGAAGAAATTTTACGCATTGCAAAATAGCTTTTCACTTCGTCGGTTACTTTGCTTCCGCTGAATAGTTTTACTTTTATATCATATAAAAATGGAGAATCCGGCGACCATAATTTTGGGTTGTTCACTACAATATCTAAAGGCTGACCTGCAACTGCTTTTTCTGTGGCAATTGTTTTTGTTCCGTCGAATACTGTAATTTCAATGATATCACCTGCTGAAGTTCCTTCTACTTCTGCATTGATATTGATGGTATTGCGGTCAATGTCTGGTGTTGTTCTTAAATTGGTAATGTGTTTTTTACTTACAGGTTCCAACCAAACGGTCTGCCAGATTCCGGTTACAGGCGTGTACCATATACTTTCCGGATTTTTAACTTGTTTTCCTCTTGGCTGTGTTCCGTCGCTTGTTGGGTCCCAAACTTTTACAACCAGTTTTTGAGATTTTCCATTTAGGAATGGTGTTATGTTGAAACTAAAAGGAACATACCCGCCGTTGTGAGTTCCAATTTTTACGTCGTTAATCCAAACTTCTGTTTTCCAGTCTACAGCTCCAAAATGCAGTAAAATGTCTTTACTTTTCCAGTTGCTGTCTACCGTAAAATTGGTTTCATACCATAATTCGTTTTCTGAACCTACTTTTTTCATTACGCCCGAAAGGCTTGATTCAACAGCAAAAGGAACGAGTATTTTTCCTTCGTAGCCTTTTGGCGCTGTTTGTCCTGCGGGTTGTATGGCGTAGTTCCATAAACCATTAAGGTTTTTCCATTGGTTCCTTTCCATTATGGGGCGGGGATATTCAGGAAGCGGATTGTTTGGGTCTACCTGTTCTGCCCATTTTGTTTTGATTTTATCTCCTTGTGGTTTCCATTGTGCAAAGGATGCAAGGTTTACCAAAAGAAAACATATAATTGTGATTTTATTCTTCATTATAATATTTTATTTTTTTGAAATTGCAGAACTGCTTTTCTGTTGAATGGTTAAATAGTATAAAACCTGAAGGCTGTTTATTTCCTTCAGGTGTTACAAAAATTACTAACAAATACTAACTTACTAATTAATCAAAAAAGCCATCTTTATCCAGCTTGGCAGCTGCTTCTATTAACATTACACCGCTCAGCTGAGTCGTTAAATCAACGCTTGCTCCTGCTGATGGCGCTACTTTCCAGTTGTTTCCAGAAAGCATTGTAGGTCTTAAGATTCCTTTTTTATAGAATGTCTCTGCATTAAATTTCAGAAATGAGGCAAATTTTTCTGTATCTGTAGAGTTGATGGTTGGCTGTTCTATAAGTTCTGTAAAATAGCGTACTAAAATACCTTTAAACAATCCTCCGTCGCCTTGTCCTTCGTCTCTCAAAAGTCCTTCTGAAAGTAATTTTGGATTGGTTAAAACATTTCTTCCGGATTTTACGGCATCGTCAAGATAAGTCTGCTCATTTGTAGCTTTGTACAATCTTAAACCTGCGCCAATCCATGTTCCCATGTTATAGGTAAAAACCCAGTCTTTGTTTGTTACGACTGCTCCGTTTACTTCTGAGATATTATCCCAAACTGCTCCCGAAACCGGATCAACTAAATTGCTTTTCTGCCATGCATAAATTTTCTTTGCCCAAACTAAATCATCGGGATCATTATCTATTTCATATAATCTTAGGGCAAGAATTACGGCCGGACCATTTGATACGGCATTTTTTTGTTTTGGTGTGTCTTGTTTCCAAGTGATTCCTCCTCCAAAAACATCACTCCAGCTTAGTTTTATTCTTTCCCATAAAAAGTCTGCAACGTCTTTGTATTCCTGATCGTTTGTTGCATTGTAAGCACGAACGCAGGCATTGGCAAGCCAAAGCATATCATCATTAAAAACATTATTGTAGGTATTATTTCCGTTTTTAATTTTGATTCCTTGTACCAAAGCTTTCATTTTGGTTTTATAATTGTCATTCCCGGTTCTTAAATAACCGTCTACCAAAACATCCAGAACGTGTGCATTTGGCCAATAATTGAATGTACTGTTTCCGGCATTGTTTTGTACAAATGTCCCGTTTGATCCCAGGTAATTATTATAGGTTGAAAGCTGTAAAGAATCGGCTGTCTGAGCCCATGTATATTTAAATTCAGGGCCTGTTTGTCCGTTTGGGTCACGCAGCGGAATTGCTTCATCATCACAAGAGACAGACAATAACCCAAATCCTACTACGCAAAGCAATAAGGCCGTATAACGTGTTGAAAATAATTTTTTCATGATATATTTCATTTAATAAAAACGTCTCTTAAAAAACATCTTTAAGAGACGTTTGGGTTATTTATAGAATTGTGAAACTGTGTGTGTAAGCTGGTGAAGCTGCACTGAAATTAATTTCTGCATTTACGTTAGCATTGTCTACTGCAGAGGCAAATTTGAAACAGTTGTTCCAGAAATCACTTGTTACCGGAACCATGTACCAGAATGATGCTGCTGTATTTGCATCAGGTCTGTTGTTATCTCCGTTTATACTTCCGTACCATTCTTCGGTTGTAGCAGCACCGTTTACCACTGTAAATTTGAATTTGTAACGCTCGTCTCTACCCCAAGATTCTTGTTTGAAAGAAATGTGTTTGTTAGCTGCTTTCCAGATTCCGCCGCCTGCATATGTATATTCAAAAAGGTACTGGCTAAGTGGAGGGAACCATAATTCGATTTTTTTAATCTCTGTCATAGTTGTTACTCCTGTACTAAAGTCAAGTACAATTTTATACACTTTTGCATCTCCAGTAACAGTAGTTTCTCCATTTTCTTTTAATTTTCCGTTATCAACATAGTAAACTACCGGAGTACCATTTTTTGTTGTAATGAATTTGTAAGTACCTGCACTTAACTTCGTGTAAATTTCAAATTTTGTTGTTCCTACTTTTTTGAAAGCCTGAGCATTAGCAACTGTTGTTCCGTTTTCAGAACCTGTTCCTGTAATAAACAACTGATCTGGAGTTGGGAATCCGCTTGCTGTAAGCACTTCGAAAATACCAGATGCTGCTGATTTTTGAACATTAATTCCTTTAGACGAATGAACTGTCCATTTTAATTTCCCGACAGCTTCAGTTGGAATACCTGCTAATCCTGCAATTTTATTCAAATCTGAAAAAGAAAGTGTTAGTGTTTTTTGAAATCCGTTACCATCAGATGGCATTGTGTAAACTGGTTTAGAGAAATCCCCGTTTTCCTTATCAAAAACTACATCATAAAGTACAACTCCGTTGTCTTCTGCTTTAGCTGCTTCCCATTCAAAAACCGCAGAACTCTGTGCGTTAAGATCAAAGAACTTATTATTTGCCGGAGAATATAATGTGTTTACTGCGCTTACATTAGTATGACTCATTTCGTCATTATCGCAGCTTACAAGAAATACTGTACACAGTATTAATACTAATTTTGAATATATATTTTTCATGTTTTTTATTTTAGGTTGTTAGTTAGTTTTTTACCAGTTTGGATTTTGAGATAAATTGGTGTTAATCAAACGTTCGTCTCTTGGTATTGGCCATAAATAATGTTTTCCGGGATCAAAAGTTCTTAAGTTCACTCTTAAGTAACCATTGTCTACAGACGATACGCCAAATTTGGCTCCGTGTGCATATCCGTTTAAAACATTTTCAGCAATTTTCCATCTTCTGATATCAAAGATTCTTAAGCCTTCCATTCCAAATTCTGTACGACGCTCGTTTCTAATTACTTCTTTAAGTCCGGCTTGTCCTAATGCGGCGTTATAATTTAAAGCTGCTGCATCTGTAAAGCCTGCACGAGATCGAATTGGTTTAATAGTCTGATCCCAAACTGTGCTGGTCATTTGGCTTAACTCATTTTTAGCTTCTGCATACATTAATAAAACATCTGCATATCTAAACAACATTAAGTTGATTCCTGATTTTAAATCAGTTCCGTGCTGTACATCGTAATATTTACGTGTAAAATACCCCGTTGGTGTTGAAGATGAACCTTGCGCAAATTCATCCGGATGCTCATTAGTTGGAGAAGATCCCGGTTTGATGTAAATAATGTGTGAACTTCCATCGGCTTCTTTCCAGTTGTATTGATCGTAAACTACCGTATAAGTAAGTCTTGGATCTCTGTTTACATAAGGATTATTTTCATTGTATCCTGAACCTGTTTCGTTGATTTTTTTTCCGTTAAGCATTAAATAACTATCCACTAATTCCTGAGTTGGAGCAAGAGCATTTAATCTTGAACCTGCAGAAATTGGCGCCATATCAAAAAATTCACCCCACGTTCTGTCTATTGGTACATATTGTAAGCTTAAAATATCTTCGCTATTGTACTCATTTTGCTGTTGAAAAAGACCTTCATAAGAAGGGAACAAACTGTACGTTCCGTAAGTATTTGTTAAAAATGGTTCTAATGTCTGCACTACTTCCTGCCATTTTCCTTCGTATAAAAGTACTCTTGCTTTTAAGGCTACAGCAGCTCCCATTGTGATTTTTCCTCTGTCTGCAGTGGCAAGCTGTGTATTTTTTGGTAATGCCGGAATTACAGCATTCAATTCATCTAATACAAACTGAATCACTTCTGCATGCGACGTTCTCGAAATTGTAGTGGCTTCTGTAAGAGACGGATCTTTTTGTAAAAGAGGAATATCTCCAAACCAGGTTGTTAACTGAAAATGCTGAAATGCTCTTATGAAACGAGCTTCTGCTTTCATTCTTGTAATTACTCCAGGGTCTGCATTTGGCACTCTGTCAATATTTTCTAATAAAAGATTACAGGATTTAATTCCGCCGTATCTGTCGTTCCATTCTTCTTTTATTCTTCCTAAAGAAGGATCGTAAAGTCCTGCTCCAATAGATGCTGCTCCTGCATTATCACCTCTTCCGTTGTAAGCATTATCAGAAAGTGCTTCGTTATAAAAGAAATACTGGCTTTTTTGCATTTGTGAATAAGCTGTATTCAACATCAATTGTGCTTTTTCTACGCTTGTCCAGTAATTAGAATCTGTAAATCGATCTTCTGGTGCAAGATCAAGATCTTCGCAGCTTACCAGTAGTAAGAATACTAATGGTATGAATTTTATGTGTTTAAATATATTTTTCATTTTGATTTTTTTTAAAAACTGATATCAATACCCATTCCGTAATACACCTGCGTTGGATAAGCTCTTCCGCTGTTAGCTCCTGAAGTCGACATGCTGTTGTTGAATTCTGAAAGTTCAGGATCAACAAATTTTACTTTTGATAGGGTAAGCAGGTTTTGTCCTGAAACGTAAACACGGAATGCACTCATTCCTAAACTGCTTGCAACATCATTTGATAATGAATATCCTATCTGTACATTTTTCAGCCTTGCATAGGCACCGTCATACAAATACATATCAGAACCTCTTCTGAAATTGTTTGTATTAGACTGCGTACCGTTGTTTGCCAGTCTTGGATATCTTGCATCAGGATTTTGCGGAGTCCAGTAATCTAATTGGTGTGTGTACATTGTCATACCATAATTGTAGTGAAATGGCTCTACAAGCTCACCTCTAATCATCATGGTTCTTTTTCCAACTCCTTGTATAAAAATGCTTAAATCAAAATTCTTGTAATCTATGTTGTATGTAGCTCCGTATGTGTATCTTGGAAAAGGATTACCAAAGATAAATTTATCATTGTCATCAATTTTTCCGTCTTTGTTTAAATCTACATAACGATTGTCTCCTGGATGTACTGTAATTCCGGCCGGAACTGCTGCTCCCTGAATTTCTTCAACGTTTTGGAAATAGCCGTCTCTTTTTAAACCAACGTATGAATTGAAAGGAAGTCCTTCACGAAGAATAACCTGAAGTTCTTCAACTCCTGTTAGTTTTTCTTGTCCGTTGTTGTAATCCAAAACTTTGTTTTTAGAATCACCAATATTTACAGTCAAACTTTGGTTTACTTGTTTTCCTTTATGTCTGTAAGTTGCGCTGAATTCCCATCCTCTGTTTCCTACTTTGGCAGCGTTAAAGTCTGGAAGCGATGTTCCATAAACTCCCGGTACCTGCGGTGGAACAAGAATATCTGATGTTACTTTATCAAAGAAATCGAATGAAACCGATAAAGCTCCTTTAAAGAAATCTGCATCAAGTCCCGCATTGAAAGTTGCTGCTTTTTCCCATTGAAGATCAGCGTTTGCAAAGTTAAATCCTGCACCGCTTACTGGTTTGTTGTCAAACCCGTAACCGTTTTGAAAAGAAAAATACGTTGTTTGATATTGGTAATTGTTAACGTTTTGATTTCCTACAAGTCCATAAGAAGATCTCAATTTAATATTACCAACTTTATTGCTGTAGTTTTCCATGAAACCTTCTTTAGTTAAAGCATAACCAATTGTGGCAGATGGAAAGAATCCCCAGCGAATTTCTTTTCTAAATTTTGATGAACCATCATATCTAAAACTGAATTCAGCAAAATATTTATCGTTATAATCGTAAGAAGCACGTCCGAAAAGAGAATTAAGGCTGTTTTTAGGCGAAGCCGGATTCTTGTTTGGGTCACTTCCGTTTGAGTTATAAGAATCCTGTCCAATAACGGTTTCACTCGTTGGCGTTCCTAAATCAGGATCTGTAAATTTCTTGTAAATACCAATTCGTCTTTCTGAATGATTTTCGTTAGAAACCCCAACTAAAGCACCTACATTATGATTTCCAAACGCTTTGTTGTATTCTACCATAAACTGCGTATTCAGGTCAAGTGCTTTTGTAGTTTCATCTCTGGTATCGCGATCTGCACCATAAACTCCCTGCGGAGAAAACTGCACTTTTTTCACTCGGCTGAACATACTTCCATTCCATAAACGTCCTCCGAAAACTCCTTTAATTTTGAACGATTTTGTTAACTTAAGTTCAGCATTTAAAGCTCCGAAAAGATCATCATTATCGTATTTTCTAAAACCTCCCTGCTCTAAAATACCTAATGAATTAAACTGTTGTAAAACGTCGTTTGTTAAGTAATTACCATTTTCGTCTTTTTGAGTATAATATAAAGGAACCCTGAAAGCATCAACCATTAAGGTACTTGTGTTTGATGAATGGTCATTAATTAATTGTTTTGAATAAGCCAAAGTAGACGTTAATTTAAATTTACCATACTCATTAGTAAGGTTCATTCTAAAATTATAACGTTCCATACCTTTCGTAGGCCCAACAAAGTTGCTTCCCTGATTTAAATATCCTAAGGAAACTAAATAAGTTGAGTTTTCACTTCCGCCTGAGATCGAAAGACTTTGGTTTAACTGCGCGGCCGGTTTTACAATTTCTTCTGCAAACCATTCTGTGTCGCCTTTTGCTTTTAAATCTGCAATTTGGGCAGCAGTAAATACGGCAGTTGTTTCACCAGAGTTAAATGCAGCTTCGTTTCTAAGCATTGCATTTTCATATCCGTGTACCGGTTTAGTAAAGAATTTTGGTGTATTAAATCCGGTTAAACTGTTGTACTGAATTGACATTGGTTTGCTTTTACTTCCTCTTTTGGTCGTAATTAAAACAACACCATTACTTGCTCTTGATCCGTAGATAGCCGCGCTACCCGCATCTTTTAGTACTGATACACTTTCGATATCGGCAGGATTCAGCGAATTAATATCGCCTCCTACTATACCGTCAATAACAATCAACGGACTATTGTTTCCTAATGTACTAATACCACGAATGTTTAGGTTTATACCCTCACCCGGCTCAGAATTAGTCTGCTGAATAGTTAAACTTGGTGCTTTACCCTGTAAGGCCAGTGTTGCATTTACATTTGGTCGCCCATTAAATGCATCTTTATTTACCTGATCGATGGCACTGACCACTTTTCTCTTTTTCTGCGTACCGTAACCTACAACTACAACTTCATCTAAAGCTGATACATCTAAGTCCATCTCTACATTTATAACACTTCTGTTATTTACTTTTACTTCTACTGGTTTGTAACCAATCATTGTAAAGCGCAAAGAACCAGTTCCGTTTTTTAATGATATACTATAGTGTCCGTCAAAATCTGCATTAACAGCATTTCTTGGATCACTTACATCACTAATTGAAACTCCCGGAAGAGATAAATGATCTGAAAGAGAAGTAACAACTCCCGTAACTTGAGTTTTTTGGGTCTGGGCAGCAAGATTATTAAGGCCCCCACAAATGAGAATAATTGTGAGAAAAAAATGCATACAGAGCATCTTTTTCTTTCTGCAATTTGATTGTTTCATCATGTAAAAAATTTGGTTAGTTAGTTTTTATCGAATTAATCCCGAAGTTTAAAAAGGCTTCTCTCACCAGCCTGATTATTTAAAAAAATCAACGTAGAAAAATCTTTGCGCATCGATTAAAAGTCCGGTAATTTTTAATCGTTAAATTTTATCTAGTTAGATTAACATATTAATTCTTTAACAAACATACTAAAACGTTTTAGTATAAAAAAATATTTTTTGTTAAATATAATTTTAATGTTAATTTTATAAGATATGTGTTTATTTGAGGCTATTCATTGAATATTATTCAATGAAAATCTACGAAAACGTTATAAATGAATAGTAAAAAGAAGAATCTTAAAATTTTCAAAAAATGGATATTTGCAGAAAATTAAAATTTAAGTAAGAAATGACATAAAAAAAATCTGACTATCAATTGAAGTATTGATAATCAGATTTATTAAGTATTTTTTTTAGGAAGATGTTTAGTAATTAACTACTTCTGTAATGATGATTCCCGAATTATTAATTCTGTTTTTAAAATCACTTTATGACTTGTTTCGGTTACATCTTTTTTCTTTAAAAGAGGCAGCATCACTTCCATTAATTTTGTACTTATTTCTAGTAAAGGCTGGGAAACTGATGTAATGGCAGGATCGTAAATCTTGAACATATCATTATCATCAAAAGCAATAATCCCTAAATCCTTAATTAATCTTGGATTGTTTTCTTTCAAAACCTCAAGTCCGCTTTGTGCAAGATAATTGGTGGCAAAAAACATAGCGTCTAAATCAGCATGCTGGTCTATAAACTCCTTAATATACTCCTTCCCTTTTCCTTTGATAATTTCATTAAACGGAATTTGAAGTGTATTGGGTTTTAAACCGTTTTCTTGTGCCGCTCTTTCATATCCAACCAAACGTCCGTGCATCTGGCTTTGATCTGAAGCTGTAGTAACAAATCCGATATTTTTAAATTTATTCTGAATCAAATGCTGCGTTGCATCAAAAGAAGCCTGCTCATTATCAATAACAACACTATTACAATCTAATCCTTCAAAAAATCTGTCCAGTAAAATAACCGGAATATTATCTTTAATTAAATTTTCGATTGTGTCTTTTATTCCCGGAGACGGTACAATAATGAATCCGTCAACCTGACGAAAATTGAATAATGTGATTAATTCATTTGATTTTTCATCATCGTTCTCGTTACTGCAAAAAATAACTTTATATCCTTTTTCGTAAGCGATGTCTTCAAAAATTCGGGCCAGTTTTGAGAAGAAGTTATTCGAAATATCTTCAACCATAAAAACAAGCAGTTTCGACTTTCCTGTTCTAAGGCTTTGTGCAATTTGATTAGGTCTGTAATTTATAAGTTTTGCATAATCTAAAACCTTTTTTGTAAGCTCCTTAGAGATGTGCTTTTCTTTTGCTTTTCCATTTAGCACAAAAGATACAGTTGTAACAGATATTTTCAGCTCTTCTGCGATATTCCTAATAGAAACAGGTTTTTTTTTCATGTGTGAATTATTTTTACTTTAAAACCTATAATTTTTCGTCAAATATAGTAAAGTTTATTGTTTCCTAAATAGCAGGAACTTAAATTAGTGTGATACAAATACTTATAAAAAACAGAACTTTCAAAATACATTTTCAGACTTCTCAATTGCTTACTGCCAGATTAAAAAAGCGGAAGTTCTTCTTTTATTTTTTCCCAAAACGACTCATTAAAAAGATAACTCGAACCCAAAATACTCGTCTGCTCCGTATTATCAACAATGCTGACTACTAATTCTATGTTTTTGTTTTTTAGGTTTTCTTCAAAAGGAGCTAAAAACAAACGATGTGATTTTGCAATATTTCCTCCAATAACCAGTAACCCGGCATTAAAGTCAACAATATAAGGTGCTAAAAATTCGGTCAAATTAAAAGCAAAATTCCTGAAGATTTTTACTGCGTGTTCATTTTCAATATCTGCTATTTCCTTCACGCCGTCTGTTAGCTTTTCGCCTGTACTTTGTTCATATTGATTTAAAAACCATCTGGTTGAAAAACAATTGTCTGCAAGATCTCCATTATACTTTTTATCCCAAAGACAACCATTATCAGGCACATTATCGCCTTGTGTTATGGGCAGTTTATTATCTAAAAAAGCGGCTCCAAAACCTGTTCCTAAAGTTATAGCGATAACCTTTTTATTTTCTGGTTCCTGTTCTTGTTTCAAAACTCCTCCAACTCCAAAACAGCTGGCATCATTGAGAAATCTAAAACTTACATTTTGCGTTTTTAAATACTTTAAAAGTTCGTCCGGCACAGAAACATTATATAATGACTCATACTTATCATTTCCTTCAAACATCGCAATTCCCGTTTGATACTGAAAAGGCCCAGGCATAGAAAAAGCTATTCCTATTTTTTCATCAGCATCAAATCCCGGGGTATTGTGAACTACATTGATGGTATGATTAATTATTTCTGCCCATTTTTCTAAAATAACTTCTTTGGAAGCTTTGCTGTTTACCGCTCCGCTGAAATACGTGCCGTCAATTATTGTAAAAACATTGCTTTGTATTGCTGCACTGCTTATATGACTTCCTCCAATATCTACTCCTATTATTATTGACATTTATTCATTATTTTTTAGTAGTTATTTTTAATACTAATTAGACTTGTTAACTAAAGTTTTTTTGTACTGATGTAAGGTTCAAACCTAAAAGGAAAGAATTACAAAATCCAATACTTTATTATCAAAAAGCAATACTATTTACCTCGTACATCAGAATTTTATCTCACAGCTATTCCGAAATATATACTTTGGGTTAAAACATTAAAAAGTGATTATACGCATTTTGTCACCGGACAGAAAAAACAACATACTCCACTCTCATTACACTAAAGCAGTAATATTTTAACTATAAAAACTAGTTATCATTAAACAAATAACATTATAACTAGTTTCTAAATAAATAAGTTAACAGTTGGGACAAATATACTAAAACGTTTTAGTATACAAAACAATTCTTCTTTTATTTTACTTTTTGCGGCAATCATTACAAAAAAAATCTTTTGATCTATATATGAGCCTCCAAATTGACAGCAAACTGAAATGCATTCTCAGAAGTCAGACAAAGTTTAACACTGGACTACTTAACAAACCAAAACTGGTCCAAAATGCTCCCTTTGTGCCTTCTTAATTTTGATGTGCCAAAATAAAAAAGCATAAAAATTTCCTAACTATTTTAAAAATCAATAAATGAAAAATTCAAACGGAATACCACAATTGTTTCTTCGTATCGCATTAGGATTAGGTTTTATTTTACCAGTCATGGACAGAATTGGATTAATGGGACTGCCCGGCTCAGGGAAAGTAGCCTGGGGTGACTGGGATCATTTTATAGATTATACTAACACTCTTATTCCTTTTGCCAGCAGATCCGTCGCTAATATATTTGGACTTACGGCTACTATTGCAGAAGTTATTATAGGAATCTGCCTGATTGCAGGGCTTAAGATAAAACTAGCCGCTATTGGCGCTGCTCTTATAACAGCAACTTTTGCTGTGTTCATGATTTTCGCATCAGGAATTGGTGCTCCGTTTCAATATCCGGTATTTGTTTTTACAGGAGGCGCATTACTGCTTTCAACAATAGACAATTTTAAATGGAGTCTTGATAGTTATATAAATAAACCAAATTAATTAATGAGTTTTCAGTCGCAGTTTTCAGTCACAGTAAATACTGAAAACTGAAAACCGCGACTGCGAACTAATAAAAAACTATTTATCTAAAACCGGCTGTTGATGCGTTGTAATAGCGATTCTGTTCCAGGCATTTATGGTAATTATGGCCATAATTGTTTGAGAAAGCGTAACCTCATCCATGAGTTTAGCTATAGTATTATAAGTCTGTTCAGAAACACCTTTGTTGATAAAAGTCATTTCTTCGGCAAGTGCTAATACTGCTTTTTCAAGCTCAGTAAAAAAAGAAGTTTCTCTCCATGCGTTTAAAGCATAAATTCTCTGTTCTGTTTCTCCCATTTTTCTGGCATCTTTTGTATGCATATTGATACAGAATGCACAGCCGTTAATCTGTGATACTCTAATTTTAATCAGCTCTTTTAATGAAGCATCCAGATTTGATTTTTCAAGATATTTTTCAAACCCAAACATTACTTCATAAGCCTGAGGCTGCACTTCACTAATAACTACTCTTTTACTCATTTTTTTATGTATTTAAATTATTAATGATGCAAAATTGGTTATAGCAGCGTTCTAAAAAATTAAAGTACTTTAAGAAATAAATTTTAGACAAAAAATACCTTTGTCGAGGAAATATCTTAAGCCAACCAAATAACATTCAGCATTATGAATCCGCACGAATTACTATTCAATCATATTAAAAGATTTACAACCTTGAGTCCAGATCAGGAACAGTTATTGGTTTCGAAATTAAAATACCGCAAAGTAAACCGTAAAGATTTTTTGCTAAAAGAATATGAAGTCTGTTCGTGTTATTATTTTGTAACCAAAGGATGTCTGCGGTTTTATCGAAATACAGAAAATGGATTTGAGCAAGTATTACAATTTGCTATTCCGGGATGGTGGCTAAGCGATTTCCAGAGTTTTGAAACCCAAAAGCCATCAGAATATTTTATACAAGCAGTCCAGAATACAGAAATGCTGATCTTGCATCAATCAGATTATCAGGAATTGTTTAGTGAAGTTCCTGAACTGAATACTTATTTTAGATTAATGATGCAGAAAGCATATACTGCGTCCTTAAAGAAAATGGAACTCATTCTTTGTGAATCTGCAGAAGAAAGATATTTACAGTTTATAAACTCTTTTCCTGATTTTG
Source organism: Flavobacterium panici (assembly GCF_903819335.1). Lineage (GTDB taxonomy): Bacteria > Bacteroidota > Bacteroidia > Flavobacteriales > Flavobacteriaceae > Flavobacterium > Flavobacterium panici. The sequence goes on from NZ_CAIJDE010000043.1 coordinate 95,226, forward strand.
TACAGATTGTTCCGCAATATATGCTTGCATCATTTTTAGGTTTTACACCACAGTTTATGAGTATGCTGCGGGCAAAAAAAGAATTATGACAAATGTCTTTTGATAAGCGTTTTTATTCTTGCATTTGAATTATTTTTTGCCAATTCAAATGCTTCCGTTCCAAAAGCTTCACCGTCAACACTTACTTCCTGAATATCGGTTACACCAATAATATTAAATACCGTTCTCAAATAATCCGACTGGAAGTTCATGTGCTCATTATAACCTCCTTTTTCATATCCCTGCGCACCTCTTGAAAGAAGCAGAAACAAAGATTTATTTTTTAATAGTCCGATGTATGGATTACGCTGGTCTTCATGATTCACTTCCCAAGTTTCATTTACTCTCAAAACCTGATCTATATAGGCTTTTAATGAACTCGGAACAGACCAGTTGTACATTGGCGAACCTAAAACAATAACATCGGCATCTTTCAATTCCTTTATAAGTTCTGCGCTGAATCTTAGTGTTTCAATTTCTTCAGGAGTTCTGGCAGATTCATGTTTGAATGCACCGGCGATCCATTTTTCGTTTACATGCGGAATATTACTTTTGCCTAAATCCCTGAATTGTATGATCGATTCCGGATTATGTTCTTTGTAATATTCAACAAAAACATCCGTAAGCCTTCTGCTGTGGGATCTTTCCTCGCGTGGGCTTGCGTTAATTACTAGTATTTTTTTCATATGATAATTTTATTGCAAATCTAGCCTCTCGGCTTATTTTAAAAGTTAATCTAGTTGAAGAAGCGACTAAACATTTCTTCGGTTTAATTTGATTATTCTTTCATCATTTTAGCAAAGTGGTGACAAGCCAAAAAATATCCTTTGCTTAAGTAAAGTCTGTGAGCAGGATGCAAAGCAAAACCGCTGTCTAAGTGTACAGATTTTATACCTCTCTGTATTGCTAGCTGATCTACATAATCTAAAAGTTTTCCCGCATAGCCGCGTCCGCGATATTCAGGAAGTGTAAAAAGATCATCAATATAAATCATCTTTCCGGTTCTTAGCATATTTATAACTCTAAAGCCTACAAAGGCTGCGGCTTTAGTTCCGTCGTCTGATGGAATGCAGGCCAATTCAAAACCTCCGCTGGTAATCATTTCAGTAACCTGCTCTACCACATTTTCTGATTCTAAATTGGTTCTGAATTCTAAAATTGCCTCTTTAGCTAATTCTATTTCTGCTGTTGTCTGAACATTTAGTATATCCATAATTTCATTTTATTTATTAATAACACAAAATTAGATGCCATAGAAACGCCGTGCAGAGACCAGATTATAATAATAAGCTAGTCCAAGACGAAAATAAAACAGAATTATAAAATTTAGGATTACAGGTTTTGAGTAACTGTTTTGATAATATGGACCGCTTCAGTAAGTTCCTGCTCATTTAAGGAAGCAAAACCAAACCTGAAAGCATTAAAATGCGCATCTTTTCCAATACAATAGGTACTGCCTTTTATGGTAAGACCTTTGAGATCGGCCTTTTTAATAATTTTTGATAAATCATATTGAGGTTTTACTCTCAGCCATAAAGCCATTCCGCCTGTGGGTTTTGTAAAATCAATCATATCGCCCATTTCTGAACTTACCAAATCAGATAGAAAATCACATCTTTGAGAATATAATTTATTTGTTTTTTGAATATGTCGCGCCAGATCGCCATTAGCAATCATTCCCGAAATCGTTTCTTCCATTATAAAATCTCCTCTCAAATCAATAAGAGTTCTCAATCTTGCAGCAGCTTGTAAAAAATCAGCAGTCGCAATTATATAACCCAGACGAAAAGGCGAACCCAGAACTTTGGTAAGCGAGCCTATATAAATTATTCTGCCGCCATGATCACCGCTGGCCAAAGGCAGATAAGGGTCATATTTGAACTGAAAGTCATAATCGTAATCATCTTCGATAACCGCAAAATTATAAGCAGTAATAAGTTTCATCAAATGATTTCTTCTTTCCACACTCATTGTAACCGTTGTTGGATGATGGTGATGCGGAATGATGTAAAGCATTTTGATGACATTTTTTTTCAGAATATCTTCCAGTTTTTCTGTACACATTCCGTCGCTATCCATTGGTACACGGATAAGTTCGGCGCCCAGTTTCTCAAAAAGCGCCTCCGCTATAAAATAAGTCGGTTCGCTGACTACAACCTTGTCACCGGGCTTTATAATAAGCGATGCTGCGATATAAATAGCCATTTGAGCCCCGCGTGTTGTAAATAAGTTCTCTTCTCCCATATCAATTCCGCGCGTCTGATTAAGAAACGAACGCAGCGAAGTCTTGAAATTTGAAGAACCGCCGTCTAAATTTACTCCTGAGCGTTTGCTCGTTGCAGAAGATTCTAAAGTCTTCTTAAACTGCCTTGATATCGCCTGAACAGGAAGCAGCGAAATATCCGGAAAACCGTCATTAATCTCTAAACGGTTGTTATTTAAAGAGCGAGATAAAGGCATTACAAGTTCAAAATGATCAAAATCAAAAGTTGCTGTTTCTGCAAATGGGCTTACTCTTTTACTGTTATAAGATCTCGGCCTAAACATTGGCAGATCTGGTGATACTGTGTAGCTTTTACGGGGTAAATTATCAATCCAGTTTTCAGACACAAGGGTTTCGTAAGCCGCCACAATCGTTTTTCTGTGAAGCTGCAAATCAAAAGCAAGCGTTCTGGTACTTGGAAGTACAGCGCCTGGAGGAAGTTTTCCTTCCTGAATTAAGGAAATAAGCTGTAATGAAATCTGTCTGTAAACCGGCAGACTGTCTTTTTTATCAATAATTATAAGGTTTTTATAAGGAAGCATAGGAAAGTTTTGAAGTCTGTTTATTAATCAATTACAGCCATTCAAATATAACAAAACTGGACTACTAATGAAACATTTTCTGGTCTATGATTCCAATTTTAATGACATCCTGTTTTTTATTCTGTTTTAGGAAATTTTGCAGCCGTAACTTTTGGGATAACCACTACAAAATCAAATCCATTTATAATTCTTGACAGCGTAACATCAATTACTATTATTTCTTTATTCTCTAATGCATTTCGCAAAGGCTGCATATCAACACAAAACCATTGATTACCTTCAACAGCACTAAATATTGGTTTTAAAACTTTTACATTGTTGCTATTTTCATTTATTGGCTGTTCTGGAAATCCTTTAAATGGCGAACCTATAGCTCCTGATTTCCCAACAATTAAAATGTGCAACGAATTTTTATATTGGCTATCAGCAATATTACCAACCAAGCTACCTATGTCATAAATTTTCAAATAGCTTTCGCCTTTTGGTAATGTCCGGTCACAGGAAGTGCAGCGGAACCTGCTGACACTTATTTAGTTGAGAATCGATTAAATATTAATACCGAAATTATACTAAATCAGGGAAGCTTTTTAGGAAGACCCAGTAAAATGAAAATAATAGTAAAAGGAACTAATGTTGAAGAAAGTGAAATTTATGTGGAAGGCGATGTTTGCAAAATAGCAGTTGGAGAATTGTTTCAATTTGAGATATAATTTACTGAACCTGAGGATCAACTGATCAGATTTTAAATCTTAGAAAAGTCAACAATAGGATATTTTCTTATTTATTGCATTTTTAAAAAATATTAATAAACTGATAATCATTCGATTTTTTTTTAAGATGTACAAAAAGAAGATTGAAGGGTTGCATTTTTAACACATATTTTAGCAAAAACACTAAAACATCTGTAATTCAGCAATTTACGCAATAAAAAATAAGTTTTTTTTGAATAAAACTGAATTTATTTTCTAATTTTGCGCCACAATAATCTTTGACAATCAAGCCATTAAAAAATGACAAAATTTAGTAAAACAGTTTTAACTGATACCTTATTACTATCATCACTTTACACTTATGCTGATGAAGAAAAAGGAGACTACATTTTGATGATCGATACCGGAAACGGAAAAGTGGAAAGCTTTATTCTAGATGGTGCTGAAAACGCATCTTTTACTATATGTGATGAAAATCACAATTTAATTTACTCCGGAGAACCTGAAATAAACAAATTTGAAATATCAAAAACAATTAGTTTACAAGGTTATCCATCTGGAATTTATTTCTTAGAGATAATAGAAAATGGAAAAGTTGCAAAACACCAGATTAAAGTTACAGCTAAAAAAGAGAAAACACTACAATTAGACGAAAGTGTAAATCAAATTCCTGCTTTTAGCCTATAAATCCCCTTTTTTGTCCCAACAAAATCTTCTAAACAGCTTTTTGAGCTGTTTTTTTGTTTTTGTCTAATTCCTAATTACTCATTTTCGGCTTTGCTGATCATTTCTAAAACATTATCAATAACTAAAAGGGCTTTTAGTCTGGTTCCGCAGCTCAGATAAATCCAGGTTCCTAGAGATTCATCTGCGGTAAACATGCAGGTAATTTGGGAAATATTAACGGTGTACTGGGTTAAATCATCGGTTCTGAATTGGATTGTTTTCATTTGTAGATAATGTTTAGAAACATTAAAGTTATCTGATGTAATCCGTTTATCTTCAAAATTTCAATTATAATATTATTATAATTGTTTCAACGAATTATTAATAACTACGAGGAAAAAACTTATCAGTGCAGGTTATTAATATGCTAATTATGAAGGAAATGTAAATTTATTTCTACTTGTAAGATTTAGATTCTTTTTATCGATTTGAAATAGTATTAAATGAAAAAAACAAGCACGATTACCAACGTTTTAAAACGCAAAAAACCTCGCCAGCTGGCGAGGTTTTTTCTTTTTTATGCTTTGTCGATGCTCGTTGCGGGCACGGAAAAAATTTCCGCGCTATCGTTTCGCATATCCGAGCGATCGGGGGTTTGAAATTATAGAAATATAAATAAATCTAAGTTCTAAAATTATAAATAAAACAAAAATAAGAATTGAAACATTTTCTAAAAATGATAATATATTTGAATTAAAAATCTCTGGTTTAGAAAATATATCGCACAACCTAGACCTTTGGTACTCCAACTCAATATTAGATGCAACGGTTAATAAGCAATACACTATTTGAATAATTGACATAATTAAATAGTTCTTAATTAAATGAAATTTTCTAAATCTAAAAAGTAAAAAATTTAAAATTATTGATACGAATAAAAAAATATCAAAAAACATTATATAATCATTATAAAACGAATCTGAAGTTGCAATTACTAGTGCAATGGTTGCAACGTTTAAACAAAAAGAAACTTTTTTCATAATTAAAAATTAATTTTTCATTATTGGTTTTTGCATTTTAAATGTTTGTCGGATTCTCTCCACCCATTCCATACCCATGTTTCCTGGGCAATATCTAGATGGAATAGCTTCTTGGTGACCTCCATAGTACTGTATTCCATATGTAGTATTTAAATACTGTGTTAAATTCACTAAAGATTGAATCATTTCAGTTGAAGCTTCTCCGTCACCAGTAACTTTTTCAATTGCTTTAAAAAGTATGTTTAATCCCCTGTCTTGAGAATCTAAATCAGCTAATAAAACTATACCAATATTTCCTGTATTTCCACCTTTAACATGTGAACCTTTAATATTAAGAGGCCTTCCTTCATAAATATTTCCTTTTCCGTCTATTGCAAAATGATAAGGGATATCAGCATATCCACCATTTTGTTCTTTTAATTGTAATTCTTGAATCGTCAGCGCATTATCTTCATTCCCTGAATGATGTACTGTTATTGTATTGTAGTAAACTGACAAATTACCTTTTATTTGTTCATATTCCCTACCTTTTGTTATTGGCTTTTTCGCTCCCCATTCTTCTCTTGAAATTATTTTTGGGTCACCCTCTTTCTGAGAACCGTTAGTATTCATTCCATAACCAGCCATAGCTTCTCCGAAAGATACTACACTTCCATTATCAGTGTAAACACCTGTATTACCTTTGTAATGCTCTTCCCAATTATAGGTTGCAAGCATTCCATCTGGGTCAACAAAGATTACAGGATTATTGTATGCATAATTATAGGGTGACCACCTTCTTGAGACTTCAGCAAGGGGGTCAATGTTCATCCAGCGACCAAGTGCAGGGTCATAATTTCTTGCTCCATAGTCGTACATATTAAGTCCCAGCTCGTCTTGCAATTCTTTCGCATTATACTTGAACTTATTACTTGTAGCCACATAATCATTATACCCTTTATGTTTTAAACCAAAAGGATAATAATTATTCTCATCAATAATTTCAAGAACCTGAGTTGTTGGGTTTTTACCATAGCTTACACGGATGTTTCCTAAATGGTCTTTATATTGAAACACATAAGAATACACTCCACTTGTATTTTTTACATAACCCTCAGCAGTTGGAAAAAATTCCAGAACCGTATTTTTATATTGAAAACCATCCAAATAATTGGTTGTTGTGGCAATGCTATTTTCCGTTACAATTTTTTCGAGTTTTTCTCCCGTTGCATTGTAAATGTACTCAATTGTATTTCCTGTTCCAAATGTTATTTTCTTTGGCAGATTAAGGTGGTTGTAAGCAATTGCGCTAATGTTTTTATTTTTATCGGTAAACATATTCCCATTGGCATCATAAGTATAATCATCCCCGGTTTTATTAAAATCATTAAATCCACTGGTATTATTGCTGTTGTCAACTACTTTAGCCAGCTGGTTTGTATTGGTTGTATAAGTATAGGCCAGATTATCGATTTCTATAGGCTGTACCTGAGGGTCAGTATCTCCTTTGCGTATCAGGGACATGATATTTCCGTTTTTATCGTAGGTCAAACTCTCATTGTACGCATTGGTCGTTACGCCGCTTTTTTCGTAAATCGCATTCTTTAATCGGTTTAAATTATCGTATTGGTAGCCGTAAGCGCGTTCTGTATTGTCGGCACCTGTTTTCCATAATGTCTCTGATATGTTTCCATTATAAAGTCCATTTACGCCAGAAATCCCTGCCTGAGTGGTATTGTAATTAATTTTAAAAGCAAAAAGATCTTTCGCATCAGTTCCCTGCTGTAAATTTGCCGTTTTATTAATCTCGGTAAGCCAGCCTCTTACATTATAATTAAAATCTACTTTCTGCAAAGGCGCGGCAGTAGTATTACCAACATTTTTACTCATTAACTGTCCCAAAGCGTCATAGGTATTAGCCGCCATAAGCTGGACTGTTCCTGCCGTACCTATTTTGTGGGTTTGTGTGAGCAGACGATCTTGTGGAGAATAGGTAAATTTATCTTCCGTATTTATTACCGCTCCACCACTCAATCGTTGGTGCGCTGTTTGAGTTGTCAGCGTTTTTCCTATAAAATCAATTTCATTATCGGTATGACTTACACCCGTTAAATGATTTTTTACATAAGTACTTATTGGCCTTGCTTTACTATCATAAAAAGTAGTGGTTGTTTCTCCTGCAATAGATGCTACGGTACTTAGAGCACGAGTCCAGCTGCCTGTTTGCAATCCTTTTGTATTTACTAAAACAGTCTGTCCAATAATAGTAGTTGGGGCCGTTTGAGCACCCGTAAATGTATAATCATCATAATATGTAACGGCTAAGAGTTTAAAACTCGTTGGCGCAATCGTATTTTTATAATTCGTAGCAATACCATCAATGGTAGTCGCTGCTTTGTCTTCGTACAAAGTTGTTGCTGTGTTTTGGTTTCCCTGCAGGGTAAACCTTGCCGTAGAACTTACCGTCTGACTGTTCCAACCTGTATAAATAGGTCTGCCAAAAACATCGTATTTGGTAATAATCCAACCCACAGAGGCATCGTCTTTAAAAGGCGAAAACGCAGGACCTGTTGCTACTGGTCTGTCCAGCTTGTCATACACAATAAATTCCCACTGTTTTCCAGGAAGTTTTTTCTCTACTAAACGGTTTCGGTAATCGTATTTGTATTGATAGCAAAATCCATTTAAAACATCGACTGTAATTGTTGCTCCATCTACTTTTGGAGGAATTACATATGTTAAGTTTCCATAAATATCATATACATAATAAGTATCATGTTTTGCACCTGCATCATAGGTTCTTTTTAAAACAACCTGTCCTTCCTTGTTTTTAAACTCTACTGTTGATCCTGCAGTTTCTGTTGGAGTTGCCGTAGTATTTTCATCGTAGGTTACAACTTTGTAAAGTTCGTTTGCTGCATAATTTCCCGCATCTGAAAATGCAATCTCATATAAGCCTAAACTTGCTGTCCATGTTGTCGTTGCTTTATACAATTTTACTTCTGTCGCTGTATTAGTCTGATAATCCAGTTTAATCTCGTGACTGCTGCCCATTGCCCAGGAAGTTCCCGGCGCAGCTTGTTTAGTTACCCTGTTTAAAGGTGAAGATTCTAAGTTTTTTTGCGAAAACGGATTAGCTGTGTTTTCATATTTAGCTGTATTATAAAAACTTGCAGTATTCGTTTCTGCATTAGGTTCAAATGCCATATTAACGGATGAAGCTTCATAAGGAAGAAATTCTCTTATTTGTCTTCCAAAATTATCATAACTTATATTTGTGATAATATCTTTTGATAACGAAGATTGTTTATTGGCAATTTGCTGGATTGGTCTTCCTAAACCGTCAAAATAAGTTATACTTTGAACTGCCTCATCTAAGGCAGGAAACTCAATAACATCTGCAAATGGTTTTTTATATGTTTTGGTAATGATGTAATTTCTATCTGATGACGGAGCTACAAGAAGTGAACAGTCTGCATTCGTGCCTTTAATAGTAGGACAGTTATCTGAATTATTTCGTACATAATTACCCGCTGGAGCCGTACATTGTGTTACGAAACTTGCCGGATCACCAAATCCATCCAAATCGTTATCTGCATACCATTTTGTATTAGGATTTAAAGTTGCATCTGCATCATTACAATCAGTACTGTTAGTAACATATCCAGCTGGTTTTACACTATAAAGAACCGAAATCGCAGCATTTCCGAAAGTATCGTTATCAGCATCTCTGTAAAAAGTTGATGGAGCAATATTGGTAATATTAACAGTTGTATCATTATAATCAGACGAGTTTCGAACATAACCTGCTGGTTGAGTACATTGTTTTAATGTTGGAGTTGTAGCTCCGTAACCATCGCCGTCTGCATCACGATACCAGGTTGTATTAGGATTTAGTGTTGCATCTGCATCATTACAATCTGTATTATTTCTTACATACCCTGTTGGCTGAGTACAGCTTTGGATAGTTGTAGCCGAAGTACCGAATCCATCAGCATCAACATCTCGATACCAAACTGTATTAGGATTTATTGTAGCATCATTGTCATTACAATCTAGTGGATTTGCAACATAACCATTAGGTTTAGTCTGACTGAATACATAGTCGTTTGGGTCTCCAAAACCATCTTTATCAAAATCACGATTCCACTGGTAACCTGTAGGATCTTCTCCACCCGGATCGACAACGGCAGCAGCTTTTGCACTATTGGAAGAATTAGATTTTACTTGTGAATAACCTACAAAAGCAAATATTTGGAATAATAGTATAAATAGTATTTTTTTTCTCATTTTAAGGCTTTGATTAGTTTTGATAATGGTATAGGTTTTCTGAAATAACTTTACCACCATTATCTTTTACAACTTTAAGTCTGTTGAACTTATCATATAAATAAGTTGTTATACTTCCTTTTGGGTCTGTTATGGTACTTACTCCTATAAGCGGCAAATATGTAATTGTCGTTACCATTTTATTTGGCAAAGCATTGCGTAATGATGTCAATGCAGTAATTAAATTAGCCTCTGTTCCTGTATTTGACAAGTTTTGCAAATTAGCCACATAAGATGAAACCTCGCTGTATGTCGCATTTTCTATTTTTGCAATAGGCTGGGTTTTATTATATCCCCAAATAACAGCAACCGGAATACCACTTTCGGGAGTGTATTGTATTATATTACCTTTATCATCATATTGATCAAAAGTGACTTTTTTCTCCAGATTTTTATCTGTTAAAACTGTTGGGAATGCATTTGGAAATTTACCTGCATAAATAGATTTTGGCAGTAATAAATTACTTGTTGCAGTACTTTTGTCATAAACGGTCAACTGTTCTGACAACTTGGTTGATGCTCCATTATAAGTTTGTGTATCCAGAGGAACTCCAATAATATTAGCTGTGATTAACTCGGTTACAAACGGTTTGTTTGCCATTTCAGGATCTTTTGCATAAAAATATTTAGTTATCATATCTTCTGCTTTTGAATTTTTAATACTCTGCGATGTAAGTTGTAAGTGATTTGGATTTCCATAATTAAAATCAGTCGTAGTTGTTACCGGATTTAATCCGTTAAGATCATACTGCTTTTCAACTGTTTGTTTTAAATAATACCATTGGGAGCGAAGAGAATATTCATTTAGAGTATAATTAGCCCAATTTAGCTGAAGCCCACAGAAAGTAGCAGTAGCATCACCAATTCTCGCAAAAGCCTGTGTGCTCATAAAAGCATTATATCCTGTTACTGATATATCTTTTGAAAGATCATGATAATAAGTATTTGTAGTTTCTTTTACTACTGTTAATGCCTTATTAAAAACTTTATGAGATAATAATTTTCCTGATCCAAAACCATTTGTGAACGGTGTTGTTTTATCCATTGCTCCTAATGTAGGCAAAGGAAAACCGTCCTGAATTATCTCATACTTAAATTCTTCCCCTCCATTTTCAAAATTATCCCCATAACTTTTGGTTACATATCCATAACCAAATTGAGCATTTTGTGCAGAATATAATCTAGCCAGATTTGAACTTCCCACAGAATATAATGTACGTTGTGGCGGATATTCACATAAATTACTCCTCTCAATATTTTTCACATATGCAATCGGTGCCTGATTGATATAGCTCCCACTCTGGCAGGTAGCACAATTATAAGGCCTGTAATAATATCTTTCTTTTTCTATTATTCCATTTACATTATTATTTTTAGAAATAGATTTTATCCTCTGACCACCAATTTCTTTATCAATCTCCTGATATGTTATAGGCTGGCTGTAGTAATCAAAAAAAACACCTCCAAACATGCAGGGTCTAATCAAAGATATGCTAATTGAATAATCCTTATTTGCTTCCAGAGTAAAAGTGTCTTCAGTAACACTTTGAGTTTTATAAAAAGTATAGGAATTTCCTATTAAGGAAGGAGTATCCTGATTTGATCCGCTTTTATAAAACGGAACAGGAAGATTAGTAGATAAATCAGTTATTACTACTTCAGCCCGAAGAGGCCAAGGATTTTCTGCCTCCGTACATTGATCTACATTGTTTACTACACTACCATTTATCCTGATTTTTTGCTGCATAGAGGAATGAATAGTACTTGTAGCTGAATTGTTAAATTGCTCATTAATGGTAGAAACGCTTAAACTAAATTGGTTTTTTACAGCATTTACCGGAACATTTATCTTCCCTAAAACATGAGGTTCATACTCTATAGTTGTTGATCCTTTTGTGGGGTATATTATTTTTTTTAACAGACCATAATATCCAAAATTACCATCTGGTCGTCTGTCTGCTAATTTTCCACCTGGAATAGCCTGAAGCACAGAATTAAAAACAGAAATTTCATCAGAAATTAAACTTGTGTTATTTTTTCCGTTGAAAACGCCGTAGTTATCTTGTGCAAAACTAAATCTTGCCGGAAGTCTATCGGGAAAATAATATTCAAACTGATGTGTTATTGGTTCGCTTTCTGTACTAAACTCATTAACTTGTTTAAGAAAAAACCTTTTTTTAAAATATTCAAAGGATTGATTATAACTATTCGAAAATGTAGTACCTGAATATTGATCGTAATCAAATTTTATTTTTTTTATTACTGTGCCCGGAATTGTAGTATAAATTACTTCATCTATTTTTGATAATGGAAAATCAGGATCTGTAAATCGTTTTGAATATACAAAAGACACTTTGCTGTTAACTGTGGTAATTTCTTTCAAAAGAGATTCATTCAAACGTGAAGTACTCTGATAATTATATAATCCTGAAGTTAATCTAACTCCTGCAAATCCATAAACATATTCTAAACTTTGTTCATTACTTGATACATATGTCACCACTCTGGAATCATACGTAAATGTTATTACACTACTTGTAAATGGGTCTTCAATTTTAGTTAAATACCATGAAGTTTTAACAGTTTCTCCCGGTGGTGAGTTTTCAACAAAAATTCTTCTTGTAGAACTGCTTTCAATTGCGTTTGTTCCTCCAAAATAGTATTTGATTCCTTTCGTATCAGTTATAGTTATTTCAGGAGTAGATGTTGGAACAAATCCCAAATCGATAAAGCCTGATGTAATTTCAATTTTTAATCCTGAAGGTTCTATCTCCACAGGATTATTATTATCTAAAAAAAACTTACCAGATATACCATTCACATTATAACTAAAAATATCTGGCTGTGTATCAACCTGAGAACCCAATGATGCCTGATTTAAAAAAGTTTCCATCTCATTCGAATCTATTGCAGCATTAGGTTTTTGCATTCTGCCATTATAATTATCGGGATAATCAAAAACTTGTCTCGTTACAACACCTCCTGCATTCAATGCCCATCCCATACCAACATTTGATTCATATTGATCTACTTTAATTCCATCTGATGAATATGATAATGAAACAGGAAGTGATAAACTATTTGATTTTAACTCCAGTAAAGGAATCGAGATATTTGCATTACCAGTAAATTGATTTAGAGGCACTTGTCCATACGCCCCTAAACTGGCACTATTTGGTGGCGGTGGTACTATATTTGGAAAATATGAACTTGGTTTTTCGCCTTGTGCATTAATTTTTATCGAAACAAAAAAAATAACCAAAAAGTATAAAAATTTAATTAAACTTTTTAGATTTGGTTTATCTATTATAATACTCATTTTAAATTATTTAACCGTTTTAATTATTTTCACAGACTCTGTCTTCACATCTGTCTGAATTTTTACTATGTATATTCCCTCAGCATAACCGTTTAAATTCACAGGGACTGTTCTGCTTGATATTTTAAAATGCTGTAAATTTCTACCGAGAATATCAACAACTGTTGCAGTACCTTCCTTGAAATCATAACCAATAATTACATTCGTATAATCAACTGCAGGATTAGGAATTGCTTCAATGCTGGCTTTAACTTTCTCAATCTTGGTTTTGTCTTTTAGTTTAACAACCCAAAAATCATTACTGCCAATATTCGAATTTTTATCTTTAGATGAAGTTGAGTTTGAAGTTCCTGCCATTAAATAACCTCCATCACGGGTTTCAACTAGTTTTCTTAGAATATCTTCGCCGTTACTGCCTACCGTTTTGCTCCACAATTCTTCTCCTTTATTATCTATTTTTAGTGCGATATAATCGTTTATACCATCTTTTTCCTTTCCTACACCTGCCTTTTTTGCCAAATCTCCAATTACAGATTGTCTGGTTTCTGTTTTTGCATGACCGCCAATTAAATAGGTATGATCGTTATTCTCCACCAGCGATGTTAGAATATCTACTTTACCAAAATCGAAAGTCTTACTCCACAAAACGTCTCCTTGATGATTGATTCTTAATACCCAAAAATCTGTTCCGTTACCTACAATGCCTCCTAATGGAGTTAGGGCATTGGTGCTGTTAGAATTTCCACCGGCAATGTAACCGCCGTCTGCAGTCTGATGAATTATATAAGGCTGGTCATCGCCTTCTGCTCCGTATGCTTTCTGCCATTGAATTGCTCCTGAATCATTTAACTTTACGATCCAGTAATCTCCGGAACCATTATTTGCTTCGGTTTTGTCTCCAGATATTGGAGAAGTTGAGTATCCAGCTAAAATATATCCATTATCAGCGGTTTGTTCCATGCTACGTAATAAATCGGCATACTCTCCTCCGTATGTTTTCTGCCATTCGATAACGCCATGTCTGTCCAGTTTTACGATCCAGTAATCCATATTACCACGGCTTTTTTCAGATTTACTATATAAATCTGTTTTAGCTGAAGCAGTAATTTTTGGATCTATTGTATTATTTGAAATTGAAGATGGACTGGAACTGGATGAACCTCCTAAAACATAACCTCCATCTTTAGTCTGAAAAGCGCATAAAAGTTCATCCTGGCCATTTCCTCCAATGGTTCTCTGCCATTGTTCAGTACCTGAAGCATCGAGTTTTATAACCCAAAAATCACTAAGTCCTTTAGATTCTTCTTTTTTCTGAAAACTATTTCCTGAACTTGAGGTTCCTGCCAGTATAAATCCGCCGTCGTTTGTGTTTTTAATGCTTTGAAGAAGATCAAAACCATTTCCTCCAATGCTTTTCTGCCACTCAAGTTCACCTTTTTCGCTCATTTTCCAGATCCAGTAATCCAGATCTCCATGATTGTCCTCTGTTTTATTTCCGGTTTTATCAGACACAGAACTTCCTGCTAATATAAAACCGTAATCTGCTGTTGGTTGTGCATCAAAAAGATAATCTGCATGTATACCTCCATACGATTTTTCCCAAAGAATATCCTGAGAAAAAATTAAAAGCGGTAAAAGTGTAAAGACTAATAAGTAAAGTTTTTTCATAAGCAATTTTAATTTCGGCGCAAATCTAGAAAATGTTATGATTAAATCTTTATAGGATTCCTAATATTTTAATAAAAATCAGTTATTATTTACGGAAAAATAAGCTTTATATTACAAAAAAAAGCCCAACTTAACAATCGAGCTTTATTTGTAAAATAAAACTAAACATCATTCCATATTACACTCCGCAAGCCAATCATAAATTTCCGTTTGCGCGCGTCTTGGTTCATCCGCAGTCAGAACCTCTAATTCATTATTTCCTTCATTATTTATGGTTCTTCTTTTTGTATTATCTTCAAGCTGTAACTGAATAATTGTATTAATTTCTTCAATATGTTTTTCATCATACAACGGAAAAGCAACTTCAATTCTTCTGTTTAAATTTCGGCTTAACATATCGGCTGATGATAAATAGATTTTTTCCTCTCCATTATTTGCAAATTTGTAAATTCTGGAATGTTCTAAAAACATATCTACAATCCTATAGATTTTTATGTTCTCGGTTGCATATTTTATTCCCGGCAATAAGGTGAAAATGCCGCGGACAATTAATGTTACTTCAACACCTGCCCTGCTTGCTTCAATAAGTTTGTCAATAATATCTTTTTCATCGACTCCGTTTACTTTTAAAAATACCGCCGCTTCTCTTCCGGCTTTTTTATTTTCTATTTCGGTATCTATCAATTCTATTAACTTCTCTTTCATATTAAAGCCTGCGGCCAGAATATGTTTTGGTGCGCCTGCTTTTTTCTTGGTTTTTAAAAATGCAAAGACTTTTTTTAGATCATCTGTATATTTTTTTTCAGAGGTAAAAAATCCAAAATCAGAATAAATATTGGCTGTACTTTCATTAAAATTTCCGGTCGATAAATAATTATAGTATTTTTTATTTCCGTATTTGTCTTTCATGGTTACCATTGCCACTTTAGCGTGAACCTTTAAATTCGGCATACTTTGAATGATTTTTATTCCGGCATTTTTCATTTCTCGGGACCAGAATAAATTATTGTATTCATCAAAACGTGCTTTTACTTCTACAAAAACAGTTACTTTTTTTCCGTTTTTAGCAGCGCTTATCAAAGCATTTGCAATTAACGACTGCGATGAAATTCGGTATAAAGTAATTTTTATCTCCAGAACGTTTCTGTTAATTGCCGCCTGATTAAAAAACTGAAGTACATAATAATATGATTGATACGGAAAATGCAATAATTGATTTTGTTTATCAATAATTTCAAAAACCGACTTTTTGCTTTCAAAAGGCAAATGTTTGATACCCGGATAATTTGCTCCCTGAAGATTGGGTTTTACTGGATTTGGAAACTTGAATAAATCATAAAAATTATGATGGCTTCCTCCTTTTATCATTTCATCTTTTTTAAGGCGGAATGTTTTTTTGCATACCGAAATTGTTTCAGCATCCATATTAGAATCATACAGAAATCTTGTCGACGAACCTCGTTTTCGTTCTTCGATTTTCGCTTCAATTTTCGCTATTAAATCTCCTGAATTTTCATCTTCTATTAAATAATTTTCATCCCGATTTAATTTTATAGCATTACAGGAAACCACTTTTCCGGAAGGAAAAATAAGCGATAAACAATTCTTTATAATAGTATCTATCGAAATAATATAATGCATATCGCCCTGACTTTGCAATTGTTTAAATCGGTCCAGTTTATCCGAAGGAATATTCAAATAAGCATAATTAAAATTACCCGAAGTATCTTTTAACTTGACCAAAAAGTATAAACTCCGATTGTTTAAGAAATACGTTTTAGGCTGATTTATTGAAATATAAATAACCTGGATATAAGAGAGAATGATACTTTTAAAATAATATTCAATTTCCTGCAAATGCTCTTCGGCAAGCTCTTGATTTTCATAATAAACAATATTATTCGCAGCTAATTCTGGCAGTATTGATTTCTTCCAAATTGCCCCGAATTTGTTTTGCTGGAGATTTACTTCGGCTAAAATTTTATTGAGTAATTCTGTGTTCTTTTTTGAATTTTTAGTCAGCAGTTTTCTGATTTTAACCCTGAAAAATTCATCTAAATTAGAAGAATGAATGGCTAAAAATTTAATTCTTTCATATAACAAATTATTGGAGTCTTCGGCTTCATCCAAAATACAATTATTGAAAGAGAGCCACGAAATTTCTGAAGGTATAAGATGGTTTTGCACGTAAAAAAATTGGTTTATACTTTATTGATACTTGTAAATTTCAGGATTAATTATTTTAAAATGTAAATACAAAAGGGCTGTTAACCATAATTTAATTTATTGGTAACATAACTTAATCAGCATTATATCATTGTTATAGCTTATATCGAAATCTCATTATTACGTTGGTATATGCTAAATACCGTCTTCTTTTTTATTGACTTCAAAAACAATAAATAATCTTAATCCTATTAACTTTTTGTTAACCGTATTATAATACTGCCTCGATAGTACGATTTCTCTTTTAAGGTACTTACAAGTAGTAAGAATTATAATTCAAAAACAATCCGTTCTATCGACAAAATTTCCAGAAAACAAAGCTGATTACTTTTTATTTCTCAGTTGGTTATTGCTATCAAATAATTTATAAAAATCATTGAATTTAAATATGTTATAAACCATTAAAACTAGAATTATGAAAAAACAGAATCCAAAAAAGGTATTAAGTAGAGCCTTAATTATTATGCTGTCGGCCATTACATTCTCATGTCAGGATACGACATTAGAAGAAAGCGAAAATTCTGCTGTAGCAAAAGAGCAGCAAAATTTCAAAAAAATGAGCATCTCAGCAAGTTCTAATTTGGCAAGAAGATGGGCTCCAATTCATTACAAAGATGTAGACGCAACAGGAACTTATGCCGAAGGAGGAAAATCAGATTATCTTACTGCCATTAACTACGACAACGACTGGAATGCCGAAAACAACTGGAACAATCTTCCTGCTTATGCCAACTCTTTAGCGGCACATTGCTACTATTCAGTGGTAGAATCAAATACACATTGGTTTATACTTATGCTTTTTTCTCTCCACGCGATTGGACAGATAATCCGTTTTTATACAATTTAGATCAGCATGAAAATGATTTAGAAGGTGTATTAATGATTGTAGAAAAAGATGGTTCAACTTATGGTTCTTTAAAAGGAGCGGTTACAGTTAGTCATTCAGACTTTTTCTCTTATGTACCATCTGGAAGTTCTTTTGTAAGCGGATTGGAAAGTGTTGACGGAACATTACAAATGAGAGATTATAACGGAGAATTGCACCCTATTACTGCGCAAGATTCTAAAGGACACAGCCTTAAAGCGTGGCCGCAGCACGATATTGATGGAGACGGAATTATCTACTATCCTTCGACAAGTGGAACTGCACAAATACCATCCGATAATTATGACACTTACGTGGAATACAAACTTGTTGATATTTTTGAAACCGGAGGATTATGGGATCAAAGATTTAATACTGAATTGTTTTCTAGCCCGGGCGGAGGATTTAAAGGAAATGATTTTAAAACTGGCGGTGCTAATGCTCCGTGGGCGTGGAATGACGGAAATGATGGTATCGTACAAGGCGGAGAATTTGCAACAGATCCTGCAAAATTAGCCGATAATTATTTTGATGGCGTAGGCAATTTGTCACGTACCTATACTGATAATAAATACAATAGTTCTGCCGGAGGCGTTGTTACAGTTTACCAAAATTGCAGCTATACAGGTTATGCAGTTGCTTTGCCTGCGGGTGATTATACATTGGCTCAGCTAAAATCATATGGTATTGTAAATGATGATTTATCGTCTGTTCGTTTAGATAATGGATACAAAATTACATTCTACCAAAACGATAATTTTGGAGGAGAATCTGTTGTAGTAACAGGAAACAATAGCTGTTTAGGAGGCTTTAATGATAAAGCTAGCTCTATAAAAATCAGCGCAATATAAATTGACTTTTTAATTTAAATATGCAGACAAGAAGCTTAATTGTTTTTCTTGTCTGCATATCTTTTTTTGTTTTTATCCAAATCCCTAATTTCCATTAAAATGGCATAAATTATAGTAATTTAATTCCTTAAAAACGGTTTAATTACAAGGAGAAAAATCTTCTTATAAATCATTTTTTATTAATTTTACGTATCAACATTTAATGAATTTACATGGAAATGAATGATTTGGAATTAGTTTCCATTAAAGAGGTTTGCATTACAAAAGTGAACGGATTTGAAAGTACATCTATATTAGACATTCTTTCTGTAGAAGAACCGCTTGAAATAAGAATTTCTTACGGCCCTGAAGCCGAAAAAACACACAAAAATATCTCGGTAACAATGCGTACGCCAGGCAATGATTTTGATCTTGCCATTGGTTTTTTATTTACCGAAGGCATTATAACTTCTTATCAGGACGTTAAAAAAGTTTATCACACCAATACAGATTGTTCCTTTCAAAAGAAAAATATTGTTCAGGTAGATTTAGCTGAAGATTTCATTCCGCATTTGATGTCGTCAGACCGGAATTTTTATACCACGTCCAGCTGCGGCGTTTGTGGAAAAAGTTCTATACAATCTATCAAAACGGTCAGTACTTTTAATCCATTAGACAATCCAAAACTAAATATCGCTGCGCAAGTACTTTATCAATTATCAAACAAATTAAAAGCAGCTCAAAGCAGTTTTGCCGTTACTGGCGGTATTCATGCGTCGGGACTTTTTACTATTGAAGGCGATTTAGTTTTTTTACAGGAAGATGTTGGACGTCATAATGCATTGGATAAACTAATTGGCAGTGCTTTTGCAAATAATTTACTTCCTTTAAATAAACATATATTACTCCTTAGCGGAAGAGCTAGTTTTGAGTTAATTCAAAAAGCGGCTATGGCAGGAATATCAGTAGTAGTTGCCATTGGTGCTCCGTCGAGTCTTGCTGTAGAATTGGCTAGAGAATTTAATATTACCCTTTTGGGTTTTCTTAAAGAAGATAGATTCAATATCTATAATTCCAGTGATCAGGTTGTAATCAACTTCTAATAAAAATTAAAACAACAGTTATCCCGTTGGGTGTAATGCATAAAAAACAATAATTAAACACATAGAGACATAGATTTTATGTTTTTGAAAAAGTCAATTAAAAAGAAACTCGTTTCTCACACATAGTCCCGATAGCTATCGGGATTTGTTAATGCAAGTGAAACGCCTTTCTTGAGTTCAATAATTCTATGTTTCTATGTGTTAAAACAATTAAACCCAAGAGGTATAAAAATTATTTCTATAGCTGAATTAAAATCATAATTATTCCAGTTTCTGCGAATAAGCCAATTAAATGCAAAAGTCATGAAAGAAGATAAATCTCCAAAAGGCATCAACGATAAAATTACAAAAGAACCAAATGCCGAAAATCCGTATAAACTTTTAGATCTTAAGCTCACAAAAACCGGAAAATGGGCTGCCGGAGTTCCCGCTGTTATCTCAGCTTTTAGTGATCTTATTGAAGAAAAAACGCTTGTTCGCGGGACAAAAGCTTTATTCAAGATGAATCAAAAAGGTGGTTTTGACTGTCCGAGCTGTGCATGGCCTGATCCAGATGATGATCGTTCGCCTTTGGGAGAATACTGCGAAAACGGAGTTAAAGCTTTAGCAGAAGAAGCCACTACCAAAAAAATCACAGCTGAATTTTTCAAACAAAATTCTGTCTATGATCTTGCACAATTAGATGATTATCAAATTGGAAAAATGGGAAGATTGACAGAGCCTATGTATCTTCCTAAAAATGGAACGCACTACGAACCTATAAGCTGGGATAACGCGTTCACAAAAATAGCAGAACATCTCAACGCCTTAGATTCGCCAGACGAAGCTGCTTTTTATACCTCAGGAAGAACAAGCAATGAAACATCATTTCTTTATCAGCTTTTTGCAAAAGAATTTGGAACCAACAATATGCCTGACTGTTCTAATATGTGCCATGAAACATCCGGTTCGGCTTTAAGAACTACGATCGGAATTGGAAAAGGAACCGTAACATTAGATGATTTTTATGATACAGATGTAATTGTAATTATTGGTCAAAATCCCGGAACAAACGCGCCAAGAATGCTGACTGCATTAGCAAAAGGTAAAAAAAACGGAGCGAAAATTATTGCCGTTAATCCATTGCCGGAAGCGGGTTTAATGGGATTTCATAATCCGCAGGAAATTAACGGAATTATTGGAAACGGTGTCAAACTAGCCGATCTTTTTCTTCCGGTAAAAATAAATGGAGATATGGCGCTTTTAAAAGCCCTTGAAATTATATTATTGGAATTGGAAAATAAAAATCCCGGAAAAGTCTTTGATTATGATTTCATCAAAGAAAAAACTACCGGATATGAAGCTTTCCTAAAACAGTTTGATAATTATAATTTAGATGAACTTGTACAACTTTCAGGCGTTTCTAAAGAAGCACTTTATGAAGCTGCAGAAATCATCGCTTTCAAAAAACGAATCATTGTTTGCTGGGGAATGGGACTTACACAGCAGCCCAACGGCGTAGAAATGATTAGAGAAATTCTTAATATTCTATTGCTAAAAGGAAGTATTGGTAAACCCGACGCAGGCGTTTGCCCCGTTCGTGGTCATAGTAACGTTCAGGGAAACAGAACGATGATGATTGATGAAAAACCTACTAACGAACAACTGGATCGTCTTCAGGCTTATTTTGGATTTAATCCGCCTCGCAAACATGGATATGATGTTGTGAGAGCCATTAAAGCCATGAAGGAAGAAAAAGTAAAATTACTATTTTGTATGGGTGGTAATTTTCTATCGGCAACATCAGATACAACTTATACCGCAAGTGCTTTAAGAAAACTGAATTTAACCGTAAATGTTTCTACAAAACTGAATCGCAGTCACTTGATTCATGGGCAAGAAGCTATTATATTACCAACATTATCCCGAAGCGATATTGATATCGTTAATGGTGAAGCACAATTTATAACTACCGAAAACTCAATGGGCGTTGTACAGTCGTCAAAAGGAATGCTCAAACCTGTATCTGATAATCTTATTAATGAAACTCAGATTGTATGTAAATTGGCTATGGCAACGCTGGGAAATAAATCGGTTGTTGACTGGCAGCGTTATCATGACAGTTATGATGATGTGAGAGATGCCATTGAAAAATGTATTCCCGGTTTTGAGAATTATAATGAAAAAGTACGCCAAAAAGGAGGTTTCCATTTACCGAATGCGGCACGTGATGGAAAATTTATTACTAAAGATTTTGGAGACCGCGCACCTTTTACATTAACGGAAATTCCAAAAAACGAACTTGCCCCAGATGAATATATGATGGCAAGCACCCGAACGCACGACCAGTTTAATACCACAATTTATGGTCTTGATGATCGTTACCGCGGTGTAAAAAATGAACGCAGGGTAATATTTATGAACGAAAAAGATATTGAACAAGGAGGATTTAAAGCTGGCGATAAAGTCGATTTATTTAATTATGATGATAATATTGAAAGAATCGCGCCTTTGTTTGTTATTGTTTCCTATCAAATTCCTGAGAAAAACACGGTTACTTATTTTCCCGAAACAAACGTTTTGGTTTCCGTTAATAATGTGGTTAAGGATAGTAATATGCCAGCTTCAAAATATGTAAAAATTAAAGTTAGAAAACACGATCCTAAAATTTATGAAAGAATAAGTCGTTTGTAAAAATTTGCAAATCTTCTCCAATCAATTCATTAAAAAATAACACTCAAATCAAATTTAAATGTCGGTATATCAAAAAATAGCAGCAGTAGGTTCGAAGTATATCGGGAAACCAAAACTTTTTAAGTACGGATTTAATCTGTCTCCAATGTACCGAAGAAGTACTGCCAGAATTGTAAATGTATCGCAGGATTTATTGCAAATTCAAATAAAGCTTCCTATAAGTTATAAAAACAAAAATTATGTAAACTCTATTTTTGGAGGAAGCATGTTTGCTGCTGTAGACCCAATTCCGATGGTTCAATTGATAAATCTTTTAGATGAGAATTTTGTAGTATGGGATAAAGCAGCCGAAATTTATTTTAAGAGACCTGCAAAAGAGAATTTATACGCTGATTTTATTTTTACTCTAGAAGAACTGGGCGAAATTAAGTATAAGATTAAGCAACAGAATGAATTAGAAATTGTAAAAACTACATTGCTTACAAACAAAGATAAATCGATCACATATTGTGAGGTTCGCAAAACAATTTACATTGCTAATAAAAGCTATTTTAAAAAGAAAAGAGAAAATAAAAAGCTATAACGTTTAGCTTTAAAACTCAATGGATACAGCATTTTTAATTTAAAACAAGCATTCGGTTTTGGCTTAAATCAGTTAAATTCCATCCCCGAATTTAGATTATAAATAATCTTCGTTAAAACTACTTTATAGGGCTACAATAAATGAAAAATCATTTATAACTATGCTGTAATTTAGGTGCTCGTTTTAAAATGAAAAATGTTAATCTGTATATTTAAAAGAAGATCATTATTTTATTTTAACCACTACTTTACCTTTTGCGCGTCCGCTTTCTACATACGATAATGCTTCGTTGGTTTTATCAAATGGAAAAATCTTATCTATTACCGGTTTAATTATATCTGCTTCAATCAGCGCTGCGATTTCTTTTAACTGCTGTCCGTCTGCCTTCATAAATAAAAAAGAATAATCGACATTTTTATTTTTTGCTTTTTTGCGAATCCCTGAACTTAGTAAAGAAAGAATCATTTTGATAAACCAGGGAGCTCCAATTTCTTTTGCAAAATCAGGAGTCGGCGGCCCGGAAATAGAAATAAGTTTTCCTCCCGGTTTTACTATTTTAAGTGATTTTTCGAGCGTTTTTTGATCCTGACTGTTTAATACCACATCATAATCACTCAAAATGTTTTCAAAATCACTATTCTGGTAATCAATAATAACATCAGTACCCAAATCTTTAAGCAAATCGAAACTTTTTGCACTTGCCGTAGAAGCAGTTACAGCTCCTAAATGTTTAGCCAGCTGAATTGCAATAGTTCCTACACCTCCAGAACCGGCCTGAATAAACACTTTTTGTCCTGCTTTAACTTGAGCCTTTTCAATCAAAACCTGCCATGCCGTAAGCGCTACTAAAGGAATAGAAGCTGCTGCTTCCATCGAAATGTTTTTAGGTTTAAGTGCCGCATCTTTTTCGTCTATGGCAATAAACTCTGCAAATGTACCTATACGATAATCTGAAGGTCTGGCATAAACCTCATCGCCAACTTTAAACTTCTTTAC
Source organism: Flavobacterium panici (assembly GCF_903819335.1). Lineage (GTDB taxonomy): Bacteria > Bacteroidota > Bacteroidia > Flavobacteriales > Flavobacteriaceae > Flavobacterium > Flavobacterium panici. The sequence goes on from NZ_CAIJDE010000043.1 coordinate 119,057, forward strand.
ATTTTTACCTGCCTGTACCACTACTCCAGCAGCATCATGCCCTAAAATTAATGGCAGTTTATAAGGCAGAATAAGTTTAAATTCTCCTGATTTTATTTTAGAATCTAAAAGATTAATTCCCGCTGCATGAACTTCAACCAAAATATCATTGTCCTTTAGTTTTGGTATCGGCATTTCGGCAGACTGCAGACTTCCTTTTTTATTGTACTTATTAATTATAAATGCTTTCATCTTATTTAGTTTATAATTTTAGGGATGACTTTAAATTCGGATAAATCTTTTTAGGGTTCACTAAATTAAAAGCTATTTTTGGAAAAAACCTGCTTACGATATACAACGCTTTTGTGTCTCCGGCACGAATAGTAAACTGATCTTTTTTTATTCCGTTAATAAGTGTTTTTACCAGTTCTTCAGGAGTCATTTTTTTATCAGTTCTTTTTGCAGTCATTTCTGTTGCAACAACAGGAGGCAGTAATTCAAATACTTTTACAGTACTGTTTATTATTTCCAGATTCTTTCTAAGCAGTTTTGTATAAAAACTTAAGGCCGTTTTTGTTGCCGAATAAGTTGGCTCTTCTAAGGCTGGTACCAAACTTAAAATAGAGGTGGTATTAATAATAGCGCTTTCTTTTCTCGATTTCAACATATCGATAAAAAGATTATTGAGTCTTAAAACACCAAAATAATTTACATTCATTTCGTAAACGGCATTCTTTAAAATTTGATCATCTGCAATACCAAGATTAAGAGCCGGAGTTCCAACGCCTGCATTATTATACAAAATATCAATTCCGCCCAAAGAAGTTACTTTTTCAAACAGCGATACGGCATCATTTTCATTTTCAACATCACTTTTTATAACTGTTAATGCCGGAAACATTTTTTTAGCAGCATCTAATTTAGCCTGATTTCTCCCCGTAATAATTACACTTGCTCCTTCAGCTAAAAACTGTCTGGCAGATTCAAGCCCAATTCCGGAAGCTCCTCCGGTAATTAATATTGTTTTACCTTTTACATCCATGTTAATTTTAAATTTTGGTTTAAATTATTTATTCTTGTATCTCTTGTAATTAAAATTTAAAAAAATATACTTTTTAGTTTATTTTAAAATATACTTTTTAGTTTATTCTAAAGCAAAAAAAATTAAATTGAGTATTGTTCTAATTCAGACTTTAGGCTTTTAATCAAACCTTGCAGAGGCTTTGCTGTATCCATAACCCTGCACATAACCACTCCTCCTTCAATTGCTGCTACCATTTTAAAAGCAAAAACACCTGCGTCTAGTTCATTGGAAAACTCTCCCGAAGCAATTCCTTGTTGAAGCAATGCAGTAAGTTCTTCCTGACCGGCTCTAAATATTTGGGCAATTTTCTTCTTTACAAGAGGATAATTATCATCAGATTCTACGGCATTATTAAATATTGGACATCCTCCCGGGATTTGTGTATCAATCGGATTTTTATAAAAATCCATAAATGCAAATATTTTACCTTTTGCCGTTTTCCCTTTATAAACTGCCGCTCTAACTTTGTCTGAAGTCATTTTAAGCGCCAGGTCAATAACCTGTTCCGAAAGATCATCTTTATTTTCAAAATGACCATATAAGCAGCCTTTTGTAAGCTTTGTAGCAGCCAGCACATCGTCTATATGTACACCAGAAATACCTTTTTCATTATAAAGAGGTACTGCTGTTTCTAAAATAAATTGCTTGGTTTTTTCTGCTTTTGTTAACATCACACTTAAAATATTGAGCACAAATATACTAAAAAGTATATTTTAAAATCAAAATAATACAGTTTTTTTGTTTTTATTTCCTTTCTTATCTTTTTTAAATGGACAATTTTTTATTTATATGTTATTGTTATTAAAGCTCATAACGGTTCTTTATAATTTTAAGCATCTAAAAAAAGCGTAGCAATTATAGAATACGGCTGCGCTTTTTTATGTGTTATTTATGCATTTTTACTGGTCAAGCCAGCTCTTAAATTCAGCTACTTTATTTTTACTGATAATAATATCGATTTTGGGATCTGGTTTTATAATTAGTTTCAACTGATTTTTCCCATAAAGTAATATACTGCTAATAGAATTTATGTTAATAATAAACTGCCTGTTTGCTCTGTAAAAAATAGTTGGATCAAGCCATTTCATCACCTCATCAAGGCTGTTATTGCTGTTATATTGGCGATTGTCAAAAGTATAAATATAAGTAATTCCGCTATCCAGTAAAATATAGGCAATCTCTTGAATATCTAATTTTATCAGTTCATCTTTATGATACGTAAGTATCCTTTTCTTTAGAATTTCAGACTCTTTTGATGTATCATTTTGAATAGTATTATCTGCCAGATTTTGTAATTTCTGCTGATTTGAATTTAACTGCAGATTCAAGATCTGCAGCTCATTTACCCTGTAATTTAAATCCTCTTTTTCAAGATCAAAAACCCTTTCATATTTTCGATAAATAAGTCGTATCATTAAATAGCAGCAAACACTTATGAAAACTGTACTTAAAAACAGGCTCACAACAAACTGCAGATACAAATCTGATAATTCTTCTTCTAAAACAGCCAAGTTAGCATGCGAAGCTACCATCCAGTCTGTTCCTGCAACGGGATTTATATTTATTATTTCTGATTTTCTTTTTGGATCATTAGGAAATGTTCGCATCCCTCCTATTTTTTCTCCCTGTTCTAAAACGGTACTTAATGGTTTAAACTCTTGATTTCCTATTCCATTTACCTGAGAATTATTTTCTTGAATTTTAAGCCCAATTAACGCCGGATTAGGATGACAGAGTTCAATTCCTTTTTGATTGTACATACAGATAAAATCACTTTTTATATCTGTATTTTCAATACTTATCTGAAGATTATGAATTACCTGATCTTTAGATAATCCGCTGCGAAGCTGTTGTTCTAAAAGACGTGAAATTTCCCGAACTTCCCTCTCACCCGATTCTAATTTACTATTGCACAACTTTTCTTTGGCAGACAAATAAAGATAACTGGAAGAAATCAAACTAATAATTACAACAACAATATTAATGCCTGTAAGTGTCAAAGTATAAAGACGTGCTTTTTTCATGTAAATTTATAGTCCTTAAAATGAAATTCGTTTAAAAATTTTTACTTAGGCTAAAATAAGCAATTTATTTAGCTTTTGATATTTCGGCTTCAAGGTCAAAAAATCCCCTTTGAGCCAATTAAATCTTTTAAACACTGGGATTAGGCCTAATTTTGAATTGATTATTTATTTCATCTAAAAAATAAAACAAATGAAAAAAGGACTTAAAATCTTCGCAATTTTACTGGTTGCATTTATTACTTTACAATTTTGGAAACCTGAAGAAATTGAATATAGTACACCAACAAAGGACTTAACTAACGTTCCGGCAGAAGTAAATACTATTTTAAGAAATTCTTGTTTTGACTGCCACTCTAATACTGTAAATCTGGCATGGTTTGACAAAATAACACCTGCCAATTTTATAGTCGCTTCTCATATTACGGATGGCCGAAAAGCACTGAATTTTTCTGATTGGGATAAATTAGAAAAGCCAAAACAAAGTGCTACACTTTTTTATGCTTTCAATAAAATACTATCGGGCGAAATGCCGCTTAAAAGTTATACAGCTCTTCATCCTTCTGCCAAATTAGATGATCGTTCTATTGCTGTTTTAAAAAATTATTTGGCAACCATAGCTGTCCGAAAACCAAATCAGGAAATACCGTCTGTTACTCATCCAAAAGATGTTGAAAAAGTACTTCCGAATAAAAAAATAACAGATTACTCTAAAGTTAAACCTACACTAAATAATATTTCATATATCCCCAATTTTAGAAACTGGAAAGCTGTTAGTACATCCGATCGTTTTGACAACGGCAGTATGCGTATCATTTATGGAAACGAAATTGCTGTAAAAGCTATTGCAGAACATCAAACTAATCCTTGGCCCGATGGTGCCATTTTTGCCAAAACTGCCTGGAAACAAAAAACAGAAGCCGACGGAACTATATCTGCCGGAGCATTTATTCAGGTTGAATTTATGATAAAAGATGCCAAAAAATATGAAGCTACAAAAGGATGGGGATGGGCAAGATGGAAAGGAAATGATTTAAAACCGTACGGCGATAACGCCAACTTTGATCAGGAATGTATTTCTTGTCATAATCCTGTCAAAAACAATGATTACGTTTTTACTACTCCGCTGCATCTTGATATCAATAAATTTAATATTTACAATAAAACCAAATAAATATGAAACCACTTCATTCTATCATAATCGCACTTATCGTTATACTTTCCGGATGTAACGGAAATAATAAAGATAATCTTAATGAAAAAGCTTCTGTATCTGCATTAGATGCGTTGCCCGAAAATCCTTTATTATTATCCCCTATTACATTTTCCATTAATCCTAATAAAGCCGCTATGTCTACTTTATACGGAAATAAAATTGCTTTTCAGCACGCCAAAACAAAAGCAGACAGTTCTTATCCTAATGGAGCTGTTTTGTATGAAGTTAACTGGAAACAAAAAGCAGATTCTCTATGGTATGGCGCTAATATTCCCGATCAGATTATTAGTGTTGAAAAAGTACAATTTACCGGAAATGCTGTTCCTAAATATGAATTGTATGCCGGACATCCGTTAAAAAAAGTTTCTTCTAATGATGAAAACAAAAGAATAGCTTTAATACTATCTAAACGTATGGCAGAAACGCCTTAAAAATAAAATTTGTTTATATTTTTAGAAAAAATCTTATTGCTCTTCGGGATCGGTTAAATTAGAGAATTTTTTAATAATTAACTTCCTTAACCGTTCCTGATGTTCATCTCCCCAGCCTCCTAAAGCGCCTACTACAGGAATCAGCGTTTTTCCAAATTCAGTGAGACTGTATTCTACTTTTGGCGGTACTACGGGATATATTTTCCTGACAACAAGTTCGTGTTCCTCCAATTCGTTCAACTGGATATTCAAAACCCTGCGCGAAGCATCTGGTATTTTACGCTGTAATTCGCTTGGTCTTTTATGACCTTCATTAATAAACCAAAGCAAACGTATTTTCCATTTGCCATACAACACTTCACCTATCAGGTCGAGCCCGCAGTTTAAATTCGGAATTGTTTTTCTTTCATACATATTACAAAAGTAAACCTATGTTCTGATTTGTACAATAGGGGAAAAATTTATCCCTATCTGAATCGTAATTCCGTACTTGTGAGAAAGTTACATAGTTCTGAAATTTGTACAAAAGAAATCACTATGAAACAACAATTCGATTATCAGAACGAACTATCAGGCAAAATTGCACTGGTAACAGGAGGAACAAAAGGTGCTGGAAAAGCCATTGCCGAACGTTTAAAAAATGCAGGTGCCAAAGTAATTATCAGCGCCAGAAATCAAGCCGAAATACCCGATGAAGATTTACATTTCATTGCAGCAGATTTAAGTAAGTCAGAAGGAACACAAAAAGTAATTAGCGCAGTGTTGTCGGCTTACGGGAGACTGGATATTCTTGTGAACAACCTTGGATCTTCTTCAACACTCGCTGGAGGTTACAGCGTATTAACTGATGAAGACTGGGAATCAACCCTGCAGGCAAATTTGCTGGCTCCCGTGAGATTAGACAGAGGATTTTTACCGCAGATGATAGATCAAAAAAGCGGTGTCATTATTCATATCGCTTCTATTCAGGGTAAACTGCCCCTTTATGATTCTACTTTACCGTATGCTGCTGCAAAAGCCGGATTGATAAATTATAGTAAAAGTTTATCAAATGAAGTTACCCCAAAAGGTGTCCGCGTGCTGACTGTTTCACCGGGATGGATAAATACATCTGCATCGACAGCCTGGCTGGGTGAGATTGCAAGAAACTCAAATATTACTGTAGAACAAGCTCAACAAGGTGTTATGGATGCACTTGGGGGAATACCTTACGGCAGACCTGCCGAACCGGAAGAAGTAGCTGAATTAGTTGGTTTTCTTGTTTCACCAAGAGCCAATTATTTAACAGGAACTGAATTTGTTATCGATGGAGGAACAGTCCCAACAATTTAATTTCTCAAAAGAATTATGAACAATAAAACAGATACATTATGAACTTACCAGAAGTAATAAAAGACTTAGTAAACGCCCAAAACAATTTTGACAGCACAGCTTATGCCAATTGTTTTTCAGAAACTGCAATTGCATTTGATGAAGGCAAAAACCATACAGGTAAAACAGAAATAAAAAGCTGGATAGAAGAATCAAACAAAAAATACAAATCAGTGATGAAACCTCTTGAATATACCGAAAACGGCAATACAAGTGTTTTATCTGCGGAATGTTCAGGTACATTTGAAGGAAGTCCAATTGTATTACAATTTCATTTTGAAATTGCTGATGGAAAAATTCAGCATCTAAAAGTAACAGGATAATAAAAAAACAAGGGAGTGCCATATTTTAGTCACTCCCTTGTTTAATTAAAACTAATTATACATTTCTGTCATCATTCTCAGAATTAAAGCGATCCAGAAAATCAAGATATAAGGGAACACTCCTTTCGATCCATTCTTCTGAAGGTTCAAAAGTCATTCCGTAGTAAGCAAAAAGTGGTTGGTAATCGGCTTTTATCCAATCAAATAGTGCTTCATAGGGAGTGGTTAAATCCTTAATATTAAATTTTAAGGGCGTTCCGCGTTGTAAATGTTCTTCTTTTAATCCTAACGAAATAGCCAATGCCACTTTCTTTCCTCTAAATTTAAAGCCGCTTGAACTGCCATATGCCCAACCGTGTGTAAGAACTTCATCTAACCATTTTTTTAATAATGCAGGACCATAATACCAATAATATGGGAACTGAAAAATGATATGATCGTGTTCTTCAACCAATTTTTGTTCTGCCGCTATATCAAATTGCTGATCAGGATAAACTTGATGTAATTGATGAACATGAAATCTTTCAGGAAATTTTTCTAATTCGTTAACCCATTTTTTGTTTATCACTGAATTATTTATATCAGGGTGTGTAACGATAATCAATGTCTTTTTCATTTTAAATTGAAATTATGCAATTAATAAATATTTTGTTTTTCTAAGCCAAAATTAGCTGGATATTACAGTTGCCTATTTCATCAGAAGTTCAAAAAATATCCTGTAAAGTTTAGAATTAAAAAAGATTAAAGTTTCTGCTGAAGTTGTTTTGGAGTATTTCTATATTTCTGTTTGAAGGAAGCTATAAAATGTGCAGGAGTTTCAAAACCAACTTCATAAGCGATTTCTGTAATGTTCATTTCAGATCGCAGCAAATTATAGGCTTCTTCCAGTCTTCTTTCCATAATCCATTTTCCGGGATTCATTTTAAAGGTTTGGCTGAACTTTCGTTTAAACGTTGACAGACTGCAATTGGCCAGAAACGCATATTGTTCCATAGAAATATTTTCTTTGTAATGGCTTTGCATTAACTGCACCAAATCGGGATTTAAATGTGTATCCAAACTTCGCAATTGTGCTTCAAAATGATGCCCTTCGGGTGCAGAGATTAAAATTTGAAACAATTCGCGAATTTTTAGAGGCAAAATAGATTCTAAACGTTTAGGATCTATGTTTAATGTCAAACAGGTTTTAAGCTGCGTTATTAAAGCACACATCAATTCATCTGCGGGAAGAAGTGCCATATCGCTTCTGCATGAAGAAAATTTTCCTGAAAGAGCTTCATTTACATTTCCTAATACATTGTCAATTTGAGAACGCAGCCATTCGTCTGAGAAAAAAATGATAATAGATTCATATCCTTTATCAGGATCATCAACTTTATCTGTAACTAAATAAGAGCCTCTTTTCATAAAATAACCAGAACCCGCAGGAACAATAATTTTACTTCCATGATCCAGAATTTCTTTTGTTCCTTCCAATACAACACTAACGAGATTCATATGTACACACATATTCGCTCTTTTTATTTCTTCTTTCTGTTTGTAATGAAAAAGATAAATATCTTCATTCCATGATAATACATCTGGGCTTTCTTTTATAATTGTATTGCAGTTAAGATGATTCATGATAGCATATCATTAGTTATTAATGTTTTACATCGAACCCGCCTTTACAAAAGTCTGCCATCCACGCATCGTTTCAATAAAACGTTCACTCAATCCTCCCTGACGCAGGTAATTTGCCATTACAGGAAGCTGTGGACTATCGTACATTGGATTTGCTTTTACCTGAAGCGGAAAATCACGCTGCAAAATTGCGGCACGTGCAATCAATACAAAATCACAGCCTTCATCGAGAAGTTCTCCCGCACGCTGTGCACTCATAATTTTTCCCGCTGCACCTAAGCGCACTCCTTTACGTGGAAGTTCTGTAAAAACACTTAGCATGGTTTTTCCTTTAAAAGTTCCCTCTCGAATAATTTGCGCAGAATCCCACAAGGCTAAATCTAAATAATCAATTAATTCGCGATCAAAAATATCTGCGGTAACTTCTCTTAATTCTTCCAAAAGCAAGCCGTAACGTTCAATCGATAATCTCCATCCAATTTGGAAATTAGGACCGCAAGCTTTTCGAATTCCTTCAATAACTTCAATAGTAAAACGAGATCGATTTTCCAAGCTTCCACCGTATTTATCTGTTCGATCGTTTAAGTTTGGTGACATAAATTCTGAAAGAATCCAGCCGAAAGCACCATGAACGGAGATTCCGTCAAATCCTGCCAATTGAGCTCTTTTTGCTGCAGCGATGAAACTGTCACGAATTCGCTCTACTTCTTCAGTTGTAATTGCTTTGATTCCTTCTACTGTTTTTCCTGAAGCTGGAGCTGGGATTCCTCCTATTGAAGGTTTTGCACGATGTCCGGCGTGATGCAACTGAACCGCAGACAACGCACCGCCATCACGAATAGCCGACGCCATTTTACTAAGTCCAGGTAAATGATGATCGCTGTGAATACCTAATTGTCTTTCAAACGCGATACCTCCCGCTTCTACTGTAGAGGCACTAGTTTGAATCAATCCGTAACCACTTTGTGCCAATTGTTCCATCCAATATTGATCGAATTCGGATGCTGTGCCATCAAATTCACTTTGCTGGCTTGTTAATGGTGCGAGCATGAAACGGTTTCTCATTGCCGGACCATGCAGCAACGTAAGGGGTTTAAATAAATCAGAAACAGACATATTGTTATTTTTTAAAGTTCTACTTATGTGAGTTATTACCGATGCAAAGTTGCCGAGATAATCAATAGAGAAAAATGGATGATTTTTACTTTATGATGGACGTTTTAAACCTAGACTTTTAAAGAATTTACAGGAGAAAAAATTCTCCATTATAAAGTAAATTTTCTCCATTCTTTAGCAGGCACTGTCGTCTGATCTTTGCCTTGTTAATAAAATTTAATCAAAATGAAAAAAACAGCAATTATTATTCTATCTGATCCCAAAGCTGGTTCAGAAGAAGCTCTAGGACGTGTATTCAATGCTTTAGCATCAGCATATGAATTCAAACATGCAAATGAAGATGTAAAAATTATTTTTCAGGGTGCTGGTATAAGATGGCCTGAACAACTTGAAAAAGAAGATCATCCGGTTTATGAACTTTATAAAGAAGTAAAAGATCATGTTCATGGCCTTTCTAAAGGTTGTGTTGCCGTATTTGGTACCGAAATATCTGGTTATGACCTATTAAATGACAATGAAGTACCTGGAACTCCTGGTCTGCCAAGTTTCCTTAATCTTAGAAACGAAGGTTACGATCTTTTGATTTTCTAAAATATCTTATAAACTGCCTTCTTATTTTGATAGAGGGCAGTTTTAATTTTTTTACATATACAAACCGTTATCAAAAAATGCTTGTTTTTAAGTAATTTAGCATTGCTGGAAATACATCAATAAAAAAATTAAGTTATAAAATTATGCAAGAGGATTTTCAATATTATATGCATCAATGTTTAGATCTTGCTAAAACTGCTTTGGCAAATGGAAATCCACCGGTTGGTGCTGTTATTGTATTGGATGGAGAAATAATTGGTACCGGAATTGAATCTGGAAAATCGACTGGAGATATTACCAATCATGCAGAAATAATGGCAATCAGATCTGCTATAAAAAATGGTTATTCAGATAAACTACAACTAACATCAATGTACACGACGCACGAACCTTGTATTATGTGTTCGTATATGATTCGCCATCATAAAATTGCTGAAATTGTATACGGTACAGCAGTTCCTTATATTGGTGGATTAACTTCTCAATTTAGTATACTTTCTACTGAGGATATTCCAAAATGGGGAAATAAACCAAAAATTATACGAGATGTTTGTATTGAAGAATGTAATGCACTTAATGCTCAATTTTTAGAATTATTAAGCAAAAAATAAAATACCATGCTTTCACAATCTGTATATACGCTTGTTAACCAGCAAAATGGAAATTTATCATTCAAGATATTTGAATTTGATAACAGCAGTTATTTTGATCATATTCAGCGAAATAATTATTTTACTGTTATTATTATTACTTCTGGAGAAGGAGTAGCAAAAGTTGATCTTTGCGAATATGCTTTTCATGAAAATACTTTGTTTGCTTTTTATCCTTATCAGCCTTTTATGCTGGCTTCTGAAGGAACATTAACGGGTATTTCTATTCAGTTTCATCATGATTTTTTCTGTATTTACAGGCATCATAAAGAGATTGCGGCTAACGGAATTTTATTCAACAATATTTATCAGCAGCCATTTATTCTTCTGGATCAAAATAACAAACAAACATTGATGAATATCGTGAGAGAAATTGTCAATGAATTGAAAGTTGATGCTTTGAGAAAAGACGAGGTTTTGGTTTCTTATTTGAAAATATTTTTAGTGTTGGCAACGAGAATAAAACTCGAACAGCAATCTATTGAGAATGTAAATGGCAATGAAAAACAAACGCTTATTATTCAGAATTTGAGAAACGCGATTGAAGATAATTTTAGAACAAAACATTCTGCAAGCGATTACGCAGACATGCTGCATGTAACCCCAACTGTTCTTGCCCGAACTGCAAAAAATCATTTTAACATGACGCTCTCCGATTTGATTACGGAACGAATTATTGTTGAAGCCAAAAGGGAATTATATCTCACAAACAAAACTGTTAAAGAAATTGCCTACGAACTGGGTTACGATGATGAATATTATTTCAGCAGGGTTTTTAAAGGTAAAACCGATATCTCTCCTCAAATTTACAGAGATACGATAGGTTTTAATCGAGGAGCATCCTGATTGAATTTATCTTTTGGATTTCAATTTTAGTATCATATTTAGTAACTTTATCTGGAATTAGTGGTTTATCTTTAGCTTCATTTTTAAAGAGAAATAACCGCACAGACTAATAACACTTTATTTGATATATAAAATATGGAAAATTTAAAAAAAGCCTACATCGCTGGAGGATGTTTTTGGGGAATGGAAGATTTATTCCGAGTACGTCCCGGCGTTAAAGATACTCAGGTTGGCTATTTAGGAGGAAGTAATGAAAATCCAACATACGCTAATCATCCCGGACATGCAGAAGGTCTGGAAATTGTGTACGATCCGGCCGAAACATCATACAGTGAACTTTTAGATTATTTTTACAGAGTGCATGATCCCAGAACTATGAATCGACAGGGAAATGATATTGGAGAAAGTTACAGATCTGCTATATTTATTCAGGACAAAGAAGAAGAAGAAACTGCGAAAGAGATCATTAAAGTAGTTGAAGACTCAGGAAGATGGCAGGGAAAAGTGGTTACTACACTTGAACCTTTTACAAAATTCTGGCCTGCAGAAGAATATCATCAGGATTATTTGGTGAAAAATCCTAATGGCTACACTTGTCATTTTGAAAGGTTTGGTACTTTTTTGTAAAGAGCTATTCGTATTGATCTAAAAATAAATCTAATCGTAATATAGAATTTTGTTTTATCTGTTTTCAGAAAAACAATAGACATTTTTATGACACAATTAAAATCGCAGTCAGGTACCAACTTAATAAACAAAAAAAGAGCTTTTAAAAGCTCTTTTTTTGTTTATCGTTTATTAACGCACTACAGCTATGCAGCTAAATTATTTTGAATTCTTTGATTAATAGTAAACAGAAAGCATGATTTTAGAATCAGAACTGTCTATTATTTTTTCAAGTCTTTTAAAGAAAACTTCGCTTACCATTGGGCAGCCGTGGCTGTTTATAATGTAATATTCTTTTTCTTCATCTGGAACTTCTTTATAGCAGTGCAGTACAATAGCTCTTTTTAAAGCGTTGCTGTTAGTGTCATCTAAACCTGCAAGTCTAAAGGCTTTTCCAAAAACTCCTTTATAAGACTTCTCTACAGAATAGCGTCCAAGTGAAGTACAGTTAGAATTTGGCATATTACTAAATTGCAGTATATCGCCTTTAATTCCGGTTTCTGAACCAGAACCGTGTGCAACAAGTCCCTGATCAATGATTCTTTCATTTTCAAGATCGTAAACAAAAAAACGATTTTTTCCGGATTTGATTTTCATGTCTACCAGGAAAGCTATTTTCCTGCTGTAGCCATAGTTCGAAGCTGTAAAAGATTTGACTTCCTTTACATGGTCATTTAGCCTTACTAATTCAACCTCACTTAAAATGTCTTTCTTATCCGTTACGTTGTAGGTAGTAAAGGAACTTAATGAAAGAAGAAGTGCTACAAAAAATATTCTCATAAATAGCAATAAAGTTAGTTTAACAGCAAATTTGGGATTTGAGTTGCCAAAAATTTTATTCTTCCTTTTGATCTTTGACCTTGCAAAATTATGTACAAATTTTATATAATTCCCATGTTTCTAATGTTAAATATATTATAAATATCTGAAATAATGATACTTATCATAAAATATTTTAGAAAAATAATTCCTAAAAGTAATATTTTAGCAAGCTTATTTTTTTCCAAACCTCCCGTTTTTACTGGTTTTAACTGCTTTTTTATATTACTAAAAAATAAAAAACGGTTGTAAAGTTTTTCTTTACAACCGTTTTAATTTTTTTAAATTTTTATTGGAAAATTTATTTTAAAGAATCATTTTCCGTAATTCATTCCGCTTATTTTACGTCAAACCAAAGTTTCGTAGTCAATAAGTCTTTTCCTTGTACAGCAATTGCAGCTTGATAACTAGCACCATTTAGCGATTGCTCTGTTCCGGGATAGAAGAAACGAGAAGGGATTTTTCCGTCTAAAACCGTAGCAGGACCAGCAGTTAATACTGGAAAATCTAATCTTCTCCATTCTGTAAAAGCATCAAGACCTTGTCCGTAGAATGCAATCCATTTTTGTGTACCTATGGATTTAGCATAATTTGAAGCATCATATTTTACAACTGCCTGATTAAGATAAGTAGAAATAGTCGCTGCATTTGTAATACCAAATTGGTTGAACGAAGCTGTAATAGCATCATTATAAAGTTGTTCTGCATTTCCGGAAATATATCCGCGAGCTACAGCTTCGGCAAGATTGAATAATGTTTCAGAATAAGAAGCAATTACAGCCGGCGATGAAGATGTCAGGAAGTAAGTTCCCGGTTTTGATGTTTTAGCAAAACCCTGACTATTAGCATCACTATTTGATAATCCGTTAGCACCTCCAACATATTTACCTACAGTTGCATCTGATGGCAATTGAGCATAAACTGGCAAACGCGGATCTGCTAATTCATTTAATTTATCAACCAATGTTTTTGAAATACGGTAATCATCACGAGTTTCAAACCAAGCCGAAGCTGGATTTTGCTGAGGCGAACTTGTATAAGTAAACTTAAAAGTATCGCTGTTACTGCTTAAAACTCCTGCAGCATCGCTTGTGGCATCAATTGCAGCTTGTTTTGCCAAAGCGGGTTCTCTGTCTGAAATTCTCAATGCAATACGTAAACGAAGAGAATTTACCAATTTTTTCCATTTTGTAATGTCACCTTTGTAAACCAAATCACCTGTTACAGTTCCGTTTGCTGTATTTAGTAGAGTCTGAGCTTGTTTCAAATCTTCAAGTAATCCTGTATAAACTTCTTTTTGAGTATTATATGCCGGAGTTACTTTTTGACCTGCTTCTTTATACGGAATACTTCCGTAAGCATCTGTCAACAATAAAAAAGTCCATGAACGTAACGTTAATGCAATTCCTTTATAATTTGAATTGGCCTGATCTGCCGGGAAATTCAAAATGGTGTTCAAATCTGTAATCAAAGTGGCGTAACCAGTATTCCACAAAGTAGTGAAAGAAGCATTAGACACATCAAATCTATCCGGTTCTGTATATTGGATTTTAGCCCAATGCTGCACAAATAATAAAGACGAGTCAAAATTATTTGTTGATCCCCAGTATAAGTCAGCTCCTTGTTTTAATGTTCCCGTTAATAAGTAAGGTGCTAATGGAGTTTCTGTTGCATTTGGATTTTTGTTAATCTCATCCAAATCATCACTGCATGAGGTCAGTGTCAATGCAAATAGAGTTATATAAGCTATTCTTTTTAGCATGATTTCGTGTTTTTAAAATTTAAGATTTAAATTAAGGCTGAAATTTCTGGTTGTTGGCAGCGCTAAACTCTCCAATCCCTGAGCATTTCCTGTATTGAAAGCCGTTTCAGGATCAATATTTGGTGCATCTTTGTAAATAAAAAACAAGTTACGACCTGCAGCAGTAATGCTTGCTCCATCAAATCCAATTTTTCTAGCCAGTTTTTTATCTACATTGTAAGTCAGTTTTACTTCTCTTAATTTTACAAAAGTTGAGCTGTAAATGTATGCTTCGCTGATATTGTATGATGCTTTGTAATATTCCTGTGCACTAAGTACCTGAGTATTTGGAGTTCCATCAGCATATACACCGTTAAAAATCATACCATCATCGTATACCGTAGCTCCACCTGGTGCACTTGCACCTGCTGGCAATAAGGTTTTTGTAGTACCTGCCAAATAGTAATTTAAACCACCATTTTCAGCACCACGACCCGGAAGCGTTTGAGCTAATACCCCTGTATAGTTACCAGTTCTGTTAGTTCCTGAGAAAAGCTCTCCTCCTACACTTGCATCAACTAAGAACGATAATTCAAGGTTTTTATAAGTAATTGTATTGGTAATACCACCAATCCAGTCTGGAGTATAATGTCCTAAAACTTTCTTTTGCGGATCTGCTTTTGGTAATCCGTTTGCACCGACTACAATATTTCCGTTTGCGTCACGTAAATAAGCAGTTCCATAAAGTGCTCCGTAAGCTTGTCCAACAGAAGCCAATACATCAACACCTCCAGAAGTACCAATTGTGTAGTTTTGAATTTGTCTGTCATAATCCAAAATCTTTACTTCACTTTTATTCTTAGAATAATTTAAAGCTACATTCCATTTGAAATTTTCAGTTTGAATTGGATTTCCATCTAATTGAAGTTCAATACCACGGTTGTTTATTTTCCCTGCATTGATTAATTGTGAATTATAACCGCTTGAAGCTGTTGTTTTGATTTCTAAAATCTGGTCAAAACTGTTTGTGTTATAATAAGCCGCATCAAAATGAAGTCTGTTTTTCCAGAAAGAAGCTTCTAAACCAATCTCTGTTGAACGAGTAGTTTCTGGTTTCAGGTTTTCATTCAATTTTTTCTGTGAAGAAGTTTGAATTGGATTTCCGTCAAATGCAGTTTGGAAATTGTAAACGGTAGACAATTGATACGGATCTGCATCGTTACCTACTTCAGACCAGCCTCCGCGTACTTTTAAGAAATCAAGTGTATTGCTTTTCAAATTTAAAGCTTCAGATAAAATCAAACTTCCGTTAACAGAAGGATAAAAATAAGAACGGTTACTGCTTGGTAATGTAGATGACCAGTCATTACGAGCTGTAAGGTTTAAATAAGCATAGTTTTTATAACCAAACTGAGCCGATGCATAAGCACTATATACTTTCAATCTTGAATAAGAGTTTGATGCAGTCAACGGATCTCTTGAGTTTGTTATAGTATATAAATCCGGTACAGCTAAACGCGGTGCTTTTTGATAATTATTTGCATCACTGTGTGTACGAACGTTGAATCCTCCAAGAGCATCTACAGTAAAGTCATCACTTAGTTTTTTAGTATAAGTAAAAATACCTTCTGTATTTTGTTCGCTTACCGTGTAAGCATCTTCAGCATACGATCCAAAAGGAGTTCCGTTTGTACCATATTTAATCTTGTATTTTCTACGATCATTATAGTAATCAATTCCGGTACGGAATCTAAAATTAAGTCCTTCTGCAAGTTTTGCATCTAAATGGATATCTCCAATTATACGATTACGCTGCTGACTTGTAGTATTATAATAAGCATTCCAATATGGGTTGCTGTAGTAACTGTTATTCCAGTTTACGTTTCTGTTATTTTTAAGCTGATTGATATCAACCTGACGTCCGAACCAGATAAACTGAAGCATTACACCCGCAGCACGGTTTCCAGATGGACCACCCGGTAAAGCCGGAGCATCTGTAACGATATAGTTACCCGTTACTCCTACTTTTATACCTTTAGAAATTTGGTAATTAGAATTAATACTAACGTTTGTTTTATTTACTTCACTGTTAGGTACTGTTCCTAATTGTTTTTGGTTGTTTACTCCCAAACGGAAATCTGATTTTTCATCTGATTTTGCTACCGAAACACTGTTATCATAAGTAACACCCGTATTAAAGAAATCTTTAACGTTATCCGGATGAGCCACAAAAGGCACCGCTTCTCCATTTGAATAAAATTGAGGAATAAGACGTCCGTCTAGTCTTGGTCCCCAGCTTTCGTCAACACCATCATTAATTCCGCCTCCTTTACCATCTACAAAGCTGAATCTTCCGTTTGAACCTTGTCCAAATGAATTTTGAAAACGAGGCAAAGTAGTCACCTGAGAAATTGTGATACCAGTACTAAAGCTGATACCAAGTCCTTTTTGGTTTTTACCAGATTTTGTTGTGATAAGTACGACACCATGCGCCGCACGTGATCCGTAAAGTGCCGCAGCATTCGGGCCTTTTAATACAGTTAGTGATTCAATATCCTGCGGATTTAAATCGGCAATTGCATTTTTGAAATCACGGGTTGCTCCACCAACACTTCCTAACTGAGAGTTGTCTACCGGAACTCCATCAACCACAAATAATGGCTGGTTATTTCCTGCAATAGAAGTTTCTCCACGAATAATAATACGTGAAGATCCCATATCTCCCTGTGAATTAGTGATACGCACACCTGCCAGTTTACCCGTAAGATTATTTAAAAAGTTAGTTTCTTTAGTATCTACAATTTCCTTGTTTTTAAGGGATTGAGTAGTATATCCTAAAGATTTTTTTTCTTTAGAAATACCTAAAGCAGTAACTACAACTTCTGATAATTGATTTTGTTCCTGTTCAAGACCAATCACAACTGCGTTTTGAGTAACTACAGTTTCTGCTTTTTTATATCCAAGGAAACTTACTACTAACGTATAAGGAAATTTTTGTCCGGTTTGGAAGAAAAACTTCCCATCAAAATCTGTCAAAACACCGTGTGTAGTACCTTTAATATTTACCGAAGCCCCAATAACAGGCTCCTTTGTAACAGCATCTATTACTGTTCCTTCAAGTTTTGACTGGATTAAAGGTTTCGTTTCCTGAGCCTTAATCCCTATGGAAATCAACAAAATACATATCCATGTATATCTATTTAATTTTTTTTTCATTACTTTGTTTTGGTTTAAAAAATAAGGCGAGCCGAAAACAGATTTATTCCGCTTTCGCTTCCTTATAGAGATGTACAATTTCTTTAAGCTTCACCATTTCTGCTGCAACAGAGATGGTTTTTTTTTATCTGCAACGCATTCGTTTTTTCATTTTTATTTTTTTTTGATTATTATTATTTTAATTGGCCTGTATCGTATTTTGGTTCAACCTTTTAGGTTTCATCTTATAGAAAATTTCTGCTAATTTGTGATTAAAATATTTGTAACATCAGCAAATACAATAAACTCTACTAATTCGATAGAACAAAAGTAAATTAAAAATTTTAAATCAAAAATTTTAACTGTTCTTTTTGCAAAAAAAATGTTAATTATATTTTTACTATATTTTTAAACACCTAAAAACAAGACAGTTAATAGTTATCCGTATTTTTTTACCGTGTAAGATTTTTTCTAAATTAATTTAACCATTGTTTACATAATTACGTTTTTAAACCTGAAAAAGCTAAACCGTTTTACTAAACAATCAAATAGTAATAAAAATTCAATGCTTTTTTTTCAAATGCATATTTTAATGTACAATCAGGAAATCTATTTTCATAAGGCTTGTAAACTCAACAATTGCAGAAACAGGTCAAGCAGCAAGACTAGCTGATATCTTTGTTTTATTTTTTTACTATTATGACGATGAGTTAACAGTTAAAAAAAATCACTATTTTTAATACACATTTACTCTCTTACTATGATTGACAAAGCACAACTTCGTAGCTCCATTTTCAGACATCTCGACGGATTAGCGACTGCTCCGGTAGCAATAGCATTAAAAAATCATGCAGTTTTGGAATTTATCTTGAACAAAAAACAAGTCCAATTATCAGAATTGGTAACTGTTTTTAAAGCAAATGAAGGATATTTGAATGTGGGTTTGAGAATTTTGGCTTCTCAGGGTTTTCTGGATTATGAAGTCGATAATAAAACGCAGGAAATTACAATCGCTGTAAATGAAAAAACCGAAACCGCTTTTTCGCTGTTTTATCTTTATGAAGATGTTGTCGATCTGCTTCAGTTTTCTATTCAGTTTCATCCTCGTCTTTTTGAGGATGTTCCGTTTGAAAAACTCAACCTTATTTTTGAAAAATATAAAAAGAATTACGGAATCGAACCTTCTGATAATCCTTTGAAAAATAGTATTCAGGAGCAAATTTTAAAACATGTTGAAGGCTATTTAATTGGTCCAACAATTGTGCGTTTGGCCATGAACGGAATGTTTCATAAATATTTTATGGAGACTTCTTTCAGACCCGAAGAGTTTCATAAATCTCCCGAAAATTTCAAAAAAATATTAGACTTTTTTGTACATCTTGGATGGTTTTTGGAAAAAAACGGCAATTACCAATTTACAGAAACAGGTTTGTTTTTTGCAAAAAGAGCCAGCGCTTACGGCGTTACGGTTTCTTATCTTCCGACATTTGCCAAAATTGAAGAATTAATTTTTGGCGACCCAGCCGTTTTAAGAATGATTGCCGATGGCGAAAACGAAATTCATGTGGATCGTGAAATGAATGTTTGGGGAAGCGGCGGCGCTCACGACACGTATTTTAAAGTAGTAGACGAAATTATTATCAAACTTTTTAATCTGCCAATTGAACAACAGCCAAAAGGAATTCTCGATATGGGCTGCGGAAATGGTGCTTTCCTCGAACATATTTTTGAAGTAATCGACAGACAGACTTTACGAGGCGAAATGCTCGATGAATATCCCCTATTTCTCGTTGGTGCCGATTATAATCAGGCAGCTTTGAAAGTTACAAGAGCTAATCTTATAAAAGCAGATATTTGGGCAAAAGTTATTTGGGGAGATATCGGACGTCCGGATGTTCTTTCGGATGATTTGAGAGAGAATTACAATATCGATTTGAAAGATTTACTTAACGTAAGGACTTTTTTAGATCACAACCGAATTTGGAAAGATCCGCAGCATATTGACGAAAACAGAGTGAGTAAATCTACCGGAGCATTTGCTTACAGAGGAAAAAGAATCAGCAACAATTTGGTAGAAGATAATCTCTTGGAACATTTACAAAAATGGTCGCCTTATGTACGCAAATTTGGTTTGCTTTTGATTGAATTGCATACCATAAATACAAAACTTGCATCCAAAAATTTAGGAAAAACTCCCGCAACAGCTTACGACGCTACTCATGGTTTTTCTGACCAATATATTATTGAAATTGATGTTTTTAATGATGTCGCTTCAGAAGCCAGATTATTTCCCGATAAAGCCATTTTTAAAAGATTTCCAGAAGCTGATATTGCTACGGTAAGTATTAATTTATTGAAGGGAAACTAACCATAAAATAAATCATTTTGATAAGAAAAATTATTCTCTTAGTTATATTACCTTTTTTGACTTGTTCTGTCTTTGGGCAAAATACTGCGCCAAAAGATTCTATAATAAGTGATACTGTAAAAAACATACGTTTCAATTACAAACAGCTTATTATTCCCGGAATTTTAATTGGATATGGATTTTGGGGAAATGAAAGCGGGCAGATAAAAAGTTTCAATGATCAAATACGTGATGAATTTACAGAAGATATTGACCGTAAAGTTTCGATAGATGATTTTTCCAGATACGTTCCTGCTGTTTCAGTTTATGCGCTCAATGCGTTTGGGGTTGAAGGAAAAAATAATATGCGCGACCGTTCTGTCATTTTAATCACTTCAACCATTATAAATGTGGGAACTGTTTTTGCTTTAAAATCACTCAGTAATGTGGAGCGTCCGGATGGAACTTCAAACAATTCATTTCCTTCAGGTCATACCGCTATAGCTTTTGCAGGAGCAGAATTTTTATATCAGGAATATAAAGATAAATCAATATGGTACGGCGTTGCCGGTTATGCCATTGCAACAGGAACCGGAATATTTCGTATGTACAATAACAGACACTGGCTTACAGATGTTGCCGCAGGTGCAGGAATTGGAATTTTGAGTACTAAAATCGCCTATTGGGTAAATCCATACATTACAAGAAAATTATGGCATGGTGAACACAAAAAATCGATGTCTTTTATAACTCCATCTTATGATGGCAGAAATTTGACAATCTGCTATTTCAAAACATTTTAGGTTTACAGAATACTAATATTCAGATTTTCTTCAAAATTCATTTGTAAATTGCGGCATGAAAATTCTTATTATTGAAGATGAGCAAGAAATTGCACAAAGCATCAAAGAGTACTTTAAAACGAATGGCGTTCAATGCGAAACAGCCGAAAATTACGATTTGGCTCTCAGCAAAATCGACAGCTATGATTACGATTGTATTCTGCTGGATTTAATGCTGCCTGATGGTGACGGATTTGATATATTAAAAGAACTAAAAGCGAAGAATAAAACAGAAGGTGTTATTATCATTTCGGCAAAAGAAAACCTTGAAACACGTTTAGAAGGATTTAATCTTGGTGCAGATGATTATCTTACCAAACCTTTTCATCTTGCTGAACTTTTGGTGAGAATGCAGGCGCTTATTCGCCGCAAGAATTTTAAAGGAAGTAACAGCATCACATTTAATGAAATTGTCATCGAAATTTTCTCAAAGACAGTTTTTGTAAATGATATAAAACTGGATATTACCAAAAAAGAACTTGATTTACTGCTCTTTTTAATTGGCAATGAAAATAAGGTATTATCTAAATCGTCGATTGCAGAACATCTTTCTGGTGATATGGCAGACATGCTTGACAATCATGATTTTATATATGCACATATTAAAAACCTAAAAAAGAAACTCACACAAGCCGGAAGTGGCGATTATATCAAAACAGTATACGGTTTAGGTTATAAATGGGAAAATGAATAACAAAAAACTACTTCGTAAAACAACGAACCGCTTTCTTTTATATGCCATTATCATACTATTGATAGCGGCGCCGGTATTTTATTATATCTGTCAGTGGCTGTATGTTTATGAAACCGATGAAGTACTGCTTTTTCACAAAGGCGCTTTTGTAAACGAAAGCCACAACAATTACACTGCTAATGATATCGCCGCCTGGAACAAATACAATCCTAATATATCTATTGTTAAAGATATGGGTGTAACGAAAGATTCTATTGTGGGTAAAATGATATTTGAAGCTTTAGCCAATGAAAAAGAACCGTTTAGAATATTGTATGCTCCGGTTGATATCAACGGAAAAAGATACACCTATATAGAAAAGCGAAATCTGGTTGAAATGGAAGGAATGGTTTTTAGTGTGGCCGTTATGTTTCTGTTTATCATCATCATTTTACTTACCGGAATAATCTGGATTTCAAAAAGATCAGCAAAAATAATCTGGAAACCTTTTTACAATACATTAAGCCAGATAGAAGATTTTGAAATTGATAAAAATAATCCGCCTCATTTTATTCCAACAGATATTGACGAATTTGCGCGATTAAATAAAAGTCTCGAAAGTTTAATTGAAAAAAACACAGCCATCTACAAAAGCCAGCGCGAATTTGTAGAAAATGCAGCGCATGAACTTCAAACGCCTTTAGCGTTATTTCAAACCAAAATTGACATTCTCCAGCAATTAGAATTAAACGAAGAACAATCGACTTTAGTTGGTTCTTTAAATAAAGATGTATCCAGACTCAACAGGCTGAATAAAAATCTTTTATTACTTTCTAAGATCGATAATGAAAGCTATCTAGAAAAAAATATAATTGTTTTAAATGAGTATTTTGAGAAACATCTTGACTTTTTTACAGAGCAGGCAAAAGCTAAAAACCTGACCATTCAAACTGAATTTAAAGATACTTTAAGCGTTCAGGGAAATGCAGCATTAGCAGAAGTGTTATTAAATAATTTATTTCTAAACGCTATTCGTCATAATAAAAAGGATGGCAGAATAGAAATTCAAATAGAAAACAATACGGTACGATTCATCAACACAGGTCAGGAAACAGCCTTAGCAGCAGAAAATATTTTCAATCGTTTTTCTAAAGTAAATCCTTCTTCGCAGGGAAATGGACTCGGATTGGCTATCATTAAAAAAATATGTGAAATCAATCACTGGGAAATTCATTATTTTTTTAATGATAATCTGCACATTTTTGAAGTGAAATTTTAAAAATTCAAACTTCCTACAGAATCGGTTATGAGCTTTGTACTATTCTTTTTTTAAATAGTACAAATGAAATCAAAAACAATACTACTGTTATCTTTTCTATTGATAATAGTACTGCAGTTATCCGCCCAAAAAAAATCGGTAACCATTTCCGGAATTGTAAAAGACAGTAATTCTAAAATTGCAATACCTTATGCTAATGTGGTTTTAAAATCTTCCAAAGATTCTAAAATTTTCTTTGGCACTGTAAGCGGCGAAGACGGACGTTTTATAATTGCAGCCGTAAATTCTGGAAATTACATTTTAGAAGTAAGCGTTGTTGGTTTTAAAACCAAATCCCAAACCTTGTTTGTGGGCAGTCTTTCTGATTATTTAGATCTTGGAAACATTGAAATTCAAGAAGATATCAATACTTTATCAGAAGTTGTTGTGAGTTCAAAAACACAGCAAAATCCCGTAACATTAGATAAAAAAGTTTTTGCTGTTGCAGATAATATTACGCAAAGCGGAGGTTCTGTTTTGCAATCCATGCAGAATTTACCCGGCGTTACCGTTCAAAACGGAAAAGTACAATTAAGAGGAAATGATAAAGTAACCATTTTAATTGACGGCAAACAAACTGCTTTGACAGGATTTGGAAATCAGTCCGGACTCGATAACATTCCGGCTTCTGCCATCGAAAAAATTGAAATTATCAACAATCCATCTTCTAAATATGATGCCAACGGAAATGCCGGAATCATCAATATTATCTACAAAAAAAACAAACAAGACGGATTAAACGGAAAAATAGGAATTAGTTCGGGATATGGAGCTTTATGGGAGCGTCAGGCGAATCTGCCAACGATAAGACCTCAATATAAAGTGACGCCTAAAATTAATCCGAGCCTTTCGCTAAACTACAGAAAAGATAAAATAAATGCTTATTTACAAGCCGATTATCTCTACACAGAAACGCTTAACAAAAATGAATTTGTTACCAGAACTTATGATGACGGCAGCATAATTAATCAACAGACAAAGCGAAATCGGGATACGCATTTTACTACGCTTAAAACCGGAATTGACTGGAATTATAACGACCGAAATACTTTTTCTTTTTCTGGTCTTTATGGCCGCGAAAAAATTATCGATCACGGAGACGAACCTTTCTTTAATCAGGATAATTCGGAACGTTTACGTTTGTGGCAGTTTTTAGAAGACGAGCTTAAAACAACTGTTATGGTAAGCGGTTCATACCAGCATAAATTCAAACAGGCTGGGCGTAAATTAAATGCCGGAATTAATTATACGTATCATCAGGAAGATGAAAAATATTTCTTTGATAATATTCTCCCAACATCTAGAGGACAAGATGCTTTTAAACTGCTTTCGGATGAAAAAGTAATCGACCTTAATTTAGATTATGTACAGCCATTAAAATACGGACGTTTTGAAACAGGAATTAAATTTAGAAACAGAGAAATTCCTACCAATATGCAGTTTTTTCCGGGAGAAAATTCTCCAATAGATGCAAATGCCGGAGGCTGGGCTACTTACAAAGAAATCATTCCGGCTGTTTACGGAAGTTACATTTATGAAAGTGAAAGAATTGAAGCTGAACTTGGACTTCGTTATGAATATGTTGATCTTAAGTACGATGTAAATCCAAATCATCCTACTTATAAAAGCAACGGATATAATTATACAGAACCTTTCCCAAGTGTTAAACTGGCGTATAAAATTGATGATAAAAACAAATTCACCGCTTTTTATAACCGCCGTGTAGACAGACCAAATGAAGTCGATATTCGAATTTTCCCAAAATACGATGATGCCGAAATTATTAAAGTAGGAAACCCTGCCCTGCGCCCGCAATATACAAGCGCTTTTGAAGCAGGTTATAAAACCGATTTTAATAAAGGGTATTTTTTAACCTCTTTGTATTACCGCGTTATCAATGGAACTATTACCCGGATCGCGACTACAGTTCCCGGCAGTTCGTTGATTTATAACGTATTTCAAAATGCATTAGAAAGTTCCTCTTTTGGTGCCGAGATTGTTTATGCAAAAGAAATCAATTCGTGGTATTCTTTTAATATCAATGGAAATCTATATAAAAATACAATCGATGCCTTTACGGTCACAAATTTATATCCAGTTCCATCAACTTATACGGGCAGTCTTCAGGAAATAACTTCGGGAAATGTAAAATGGAACAATACTTTTTTATTCAACAAAACACTTTCCGGGCAGGTTTCTATGGTATATCTCGCACCTGATATAATTCCGCAGGGAAAAATGGATTCGCGATTTTCTACAGATTTGGGTGTAAAAAAGATAGTGCAGAAAGGAAAAGGCGAAATCTTTTTAAATGCCACAGACATCTTCAATACGCTGGTAATCAAAAAAGAAATTCAAGGCGAAGGATTCCGATATACGAGCAAGGATTATTATGAAACACAAGTCGTTCGTTTTGGGTACAGCTACAAGTTTTAAGGAAACCTAAAATGAAATTCAAAATTAATTCAGAATTGCAATATAAAATTTGCAGACGAATGTTAAATAATAATTATGAATAAATTATCTTCAAAGTTCGGCAGATATTCACTGTTGATGCATTTTATTTTTTGGTTTTTAATACTATCTCAATTTTTAAGAATTTCCTTTTTCCTTTGGCAGTATAGTGAAGTTTCATGGAATATTATCGATCTTTTAAGAACCCTGCTAACAGGTCTTTTCTTTGATTTTGGTACCGTTGCATTCATTTCCATTTGCAGTGTATTATATTATACTGTAATGCCAAATAAATGGGTTGGTTCTTTTTTAGATAAAATCTTAATTTACTTTTTTACATCTTTAACCGTTTTTATTCTTGTTTTTACCTTTTTTGCCGAATTGACATTTTGGGATGAATTTAAAACAAGATTTAATTTCATAGCCGTTGATTATCTTATTTATACACATGAAGTTGTCGCTAACATTCAACAGTCGTATCCCCTGCCCGTTTTAATTGGCGGTGTATTACTGCTTACTTTTGTATTTCTGTTTATTTTTTATAAAAGAGGCGCTTTTACAACTACTTTTTCGTCTAAAGCAAATTTAAAAACGAGACTTTCAGTTTTGTTATCTACTATTGGCATTGCCTTATTTTTTGGTTTCTTTATTACCAATAATCAGGCAGAATGGTCTCAAAACAGATACAATTCAGAAATATCAAAATCCGGTATTTATTCCTTTTTTGCAGCCTTTAGAAACAACCAAATGAAATATGTTGATTTCTATACTTCGATTCCTAATGATAAAGCTTTTGGTATTATTAGAAAAAAATTAACCAGTCCTAATTCTGTTTATTCCAGAAACGATTATTCTATTCATAGAAAAATTACAGACCGTATTCCTTCTCTTGAAAATAAAAATGTTGTCTTTGTTTTGGTAGAAAGTCTGAGCGGAAGCTTTTTGAAAGAATTTGGAAATAAAGAAAACATCACTCCTTTTCTGGACAGTCTTGCCCAAAAGAGTATCTTCTTTGAAAATTTATATGCCACAGGAACCAGAACTGTTAGAGGAATGGAAGCCGTGACTTTGTGTATTCCGCCTACGCCGGGTCAAAGTATTGTAAAAAGACCTGATAATCAAAATTTGTATACGGTTTGCAGCGTTTTCAAATCCAGAAAATACGATTGTAATTTTTTCTACGGCGGCGACGGTTATTTTGATAATATGAATGCGTATTTTGGAGGAAACGGTTTTAACATTTACGATCGCGGACGCGGCAGTGTATTGAGTGATGAGATTAAAACGGTTCGTAATAATATCAACGACAATGAAGTAACTTTTGAAAATGCGTGGGGAATTTGCGACGAAGACATTTTTAATAAAATGCTAAAAGTCGCTGATTCACAATACAAAACCGGAAAGCCGTTTTTCAATTTTGTAATGACAACATCTAATCACAGACCATTTACTTATCCTTCGGGAAAAATTGATATTCCTTCTGGAACAAGTCGTAAAGGCGCCGTAAAATATACTGATTTTGCACTGAAAGAATTATTCAGAAAAGCCCAGACAAAACCTTGGTTTAAAAATACTGTTTTTGTAATAATTGCAGATCATTGTGCGAGCAGTGCCGGAAAAGATGAAATTGATGTGGCCAACTATCATATTCCTGCCTTCATTGTTAACTTTCCCGAAAAGCAAAACCAAAAAATAGCGCAGCAATGTTCTCAAATTGATTTATGGCCTACGCTTTTTTCGCTGTTTCATTGGAATTATCAATCTGATTTTTTTGGAAAAAATGTTTTGGATTCTCAATTTGAACAACGCGCTTTAATGGGAACCTATCGAAAATTAGTTTTGATGAAAAAAGATAAAGTAATGATTTTATCTGATCAGAAAAAACAGGCGTTTTATTCCTGGAATAAAGAAGATAACAGTTTGAAATCACTGCCAATAGATCAGTCTTTTTTACAAGAAACCATTTCGTGGTACCAAACCGCCGATTTCCTTTTTACAAATAAACTTTTACAATAATGATTTACATTCATTTTATAATCAACCCAATTTCCGGAAGCGGCAAACACAATTTGTCTGCGTCTTATATCTTAAGCCAGTTTCCTAAAGATAAATATAAAATTGAGGTTGATTATACAAATCAAAAAAAACACGCAATAGAACTCACAAAAGCGGCTATTGCACAAAATCCAGATTATATAATTGCATGCGGCGGTGACGGAACTATAAATGAAGTTGCTTCTTCGCTTATAGGAACTTCCATAAAATTAGGAATTGTTCCTGTAGGTTCAGGAAACGGATTAGCTTCTAATTTGAATATTCCAAGAGATTTTGATAAAGCAATTGCTATCATTAAAAAAGGGCATGCTACAGCAATGGATGTGGGACAAGTAAATGATAAATATTTTTTTAGCAACATGGGTATTGGCATTGACGCGCTTATTATCAAAAAATACGAGCGAGCAGGAAAAAGAACACTTCCGGCTTATATTAAAGCAGCAATGTCTTCGAGTTTAGAATTTAAACCCAAAAAAACGATTGTACATTTTGACAATCAAACTCTTGAAATAAATCCTTTGATGTTGTTTATATCCAATTCTAACGAAATGGGTTACAATATGAGCCTTACACCAAAAGCAAGTCTTCAGGATGGACTATTGGATATGATTGTAATTCCGAAATTATCTTTTTTAGAAAAAATAATGCTGGGGTTTAATGTTCTTCGAAATTCAATTGAAAAATTCAAAAAAGCACAGCACTTTTTAGTAAAAGAAATTCAAATTGAAATGCCCTCCAAAATCTTTATCGATTCTCAAATTGACGGAGAACAGCATAATTTGAAAACAAATAAATTAAACATAAAAATACTGCCCGAAGCACTCAACGTCTTAGTAGATTTATAAAATAAAATTTCCATAGAAAGAACCTTTTTTAATTCTCTCTATGGAATATTTTTTTGTTTTAAAGTCTGATTTAAAATTGTCTTACAAAGCTGCAGCCCAATTCTTTTCCGTTATAAAAAGGCATAATCATCGATGTAGTTTTGTTTTCTTTGGAAGATTTAAAAACTTTATTTTGTAAATACGGATACATCCAATACGCCGCTTTGGTACTTAAAATTCCAATTCCTGCGCCCGCAACAACATCTGTAAGCCAGTGTCTGTCATTGTACATTCTAAAAAGTCCCGTTCCTGTCGCCACTGCATATCCTGCAATACCGTACCAAATCGATTGGTCTTTGTATTCCTGATACATAAATTCTGCTCCGGCAAAAGCGGTCGCAGTATGTCCTGAAGGAAAAGAATTGTTAGAAGATCCGTCCGGTCTTTCTACTTTGGTAATATTTTTTAAAGCAAATACCGAAGCGCTCATCATTAAATAAGAACTCGCTAAAATAATAGAACGATCTTTCAGATTATTTTTTCCTTTTATACCCAAAGCATTTAATCCGTACACAGAAGCCGCAGGCGCCCATTGCGAGAAATCATCAATAGAGATTTTGTGATCGATATCTTCATTTACTTCTTCCTTAATTTGTGTGTTATAAGTTTTAAGCTGGTCACTTTCTAAACCAATAAAACCATAACCAATAAGAACGCTTGGAATGATCAATTGTTTGTAGTTAAACTTTAAATTGTGTACAGTGTCTTGTGCTGCAATTGTATCACTTACTGTGTTTTGGGCACAAATAGAAGTCATACCAAAAATAAATAAGAGGAACGATTTTCCCATTTTAAATGAAAATTAGAAATTAATAATTACGCTTGGTGATTAAAATAAACGTAGTTTTTCCTCATAGAAAACAATTAAATTATTAGGCAAAGTTGAACACCAATTTTGAAGAAATTCTGTATTTTGAAAGTAACAGGAAAAATATTTAGAGAAAACAAAAAACGACCAGATATAAAACATATCTGATCGTTTTCAAGAGGAAGAATTTGAACTGTAAAAGTTGAAACCTTTACATAAAATTCTAATTTATTACTTAATAATCAATTTTTTAGAAACATTAAAAGCATTAGAATTAATGGTAACCACATAAATTCCAGAAGCTAAATGATGGTTGATTTTTGCAGAAGAATTGATATTGTTTACCAAAACTTTTCTTCCGTTAATATCTGTAACCGTTACAGTTGCCGAATCACCTGATTCTAATTCTGGTAAAACAACATTAAATTCATTGTTAATCGACGGATTTGGATAAATACTAACTACAGAATTTTCAACTGTTACTTCTGCTGCGGTAACATTCGCTTTTTTAGATGCAGAAGTCGATTGAAACTGCCATTGTGCACTTTCCCAATTGTTTTGACCTCCGTTATATTGAGCAGAACCGTTTAGGTTTTCAATATGAATCATAGCACCTGTCTGCCATCTGTTTTTAATTCTAACGTAAGTTCCGTCCACATTTTCACTTGACCATTGTGCACTCCACCAGCCATTTGATCCTGCCGTACATTGTACTGCTCCGGTTAAGTTTTCAATATTCATTATATCGCCTGTACCCACATTTTTCAGGATATAAAAAGTAGCATCAACTGCAACTTTTTCCCATTTGTAATTGTTGTTGGCAACAGTTGCTCCGTATCCAACATTTGCTCCGGCATCATATAAATAATTACCAGTCCATCTGTTTTTAATCGTAAAATAATTTCCTGTTGCAGCATTAACCGTAATCGCTGCTGTACTTGTTTTATTTCCGTCTACAGTTGTTACGGTAATCGTAGCGGTTCCTGCAGCAACTGCTGTAACTAAACCTGAACCATTTACAGTTGCAACGCCCGTATTATTAGAACTATACGTTACGTTTTTATTTGTCGCATTTGATGGTAAAACTGTTGGCGTTAATTGCTGTGTTCCGCCTACAGATAATGTTGCAGATGTTGGGCTCAAACTCACACTTGTAACCGCAATATTTGATGAATTCACAGTAATTACAGCTGTAGCCGTTTTATTTCCATCCTGAGTTGTTACCGTAATCGTTGCTGTTCCCACAGCAACTGCCGTAACTAAACCTGAACTATTTACAGTTGCAACGCCCGTATTATTAGAACTATACGTTACGTTTTTGTTCGTAGCATTTGCCGGAGCAACAGTTGGTGTTAATTGCTGCGTTGCGCTAACGCCTAAAGTAGCTGTTGTTGGAGAAATGGTAACGCCCGTAACCGGAACATTTACAGTAGAACAGTTGCTGCTTTGTGTCCACGAAAAGGAACCTATGGCACTGATTTCTTCATTTGCAGCAGCATTTCCGCCTCTGTTAGAATAATTCATATTGCAATACGTACCATTTCCGTTAGGCGAACCTGCAATAAGCACAAAGTAACCTCTGCCCCAATTTCTGTTTAATGCATTATTGTTTGGATATTCTTTGCCTGTTCCGTTAACCGTAATGTCTTTAAACGAAAGATTGTAAATTCCATCGCCCGATCTTTTACTGATAGAAATCGCATCATTTCTTGAATCATTAATATCGATATTATAAAGCTGTACATTTTTAACCTGAGATCCGGCATTTGTAGCGCTAAAAATATCTACAGCCGCTACAGGATTATTGTACGTATCATTAAAAGTTCCGCAGGTTGATACCGTAATATCGTGAATTTCGTGCATTCCGTCATTGTTAAATGGAGCTCCCGGAAAATTATTACTCACTCTGATACCTGCTTCAAGGTTATCTTTGATAATCAAATTGTAGCCTTTGTTATTTTTTCCGCCGTAAATAGCAAGGCCGCAAGCTCGCCAGCAATTTTCTGAAGTATTGTATCGAAACGTATTATTGATACATTCCAATCCGTCAGCAGACCAAATTGCTTGGTCGTCATCACCGTTATTTCTGAAATTACAATGCTCTACAACAGAGTTCGCAGTTCCTTTACAAAGATTAATTCCATCTGCATAATTGTTTCTAAAACGACAATGAGATAGCGTAAATCCGTCAGCAATTGCAGGTCCTCCGGTATTGTATTGTGCAATCCAGACACCGCATTCAAAATGTTCTGCCCAAATATTTTTTACGATTGAACCACTTGTAAAAACGCCATTTATCCCTTTATAAGAGTTACTTCTCGAAGCCGAGTTTGTCGTCAAATAAAGATCGGTAAATGAAATATTACTGGCATTGGCACGCAATCCTCCGTTTAAACTGCTCGTATTGGTAAAATTAATTTGAGTATACCACATTCCTGCACCAATTAATGAAGTATTTGCCGAACCAAAATACAATTCGCGGTTTACGTTATAAACTCCAGTTGGAACAAAGATTTTTTTACCTCCGTTTGCGTCGATAAAAGTTTGAAGATCACTTCCGTTTCCGCTGTACGTTACTGCGCCAGACGGAGCCGTTACCGCAGTTGGAATTGGTTCCATTTCTGCAAAATCCAAATGAATGTTTCCTGATTCTCTCACAATTTTTAAAGTTCCCGAAACCGCAATTTTAGCAGGAAGTTTGTAACGCACTTCATCAAAACGCATTCTTGGGTTTTGATTCGTGATTCCGTTATTATTCGGATTTCCGTTGCTCCACAAATATTCCCAAGACCATGTTGAAGTCAAAGTAAGCGTTGTAAGCTTTGTGTTTCCGTTATACACGCCTACAGTACCGGATTGTCCGTCAGGAACGCTGTAACGAATTACAAGTCCGTCTGCGGCTTCTGTAAGTGTCCATTGAACCGTAGCATTTGTAGCAGAAAGATTTACACATTGCTGATCTGAAGCTTCAGATTGAAGATCAGATTGTACATATGATTTCGAAGTAGTTGTTGCGCCATTAGACAGTTGGCCTAAATTAGCTTCGTATCTTTTATACGGCGCATCATAATAACCGCGCTGCGCATAAGAACTTGAAGTTAAGAGAACGAAAAAAATCCATAGTAAAATATGGCAGTCTCTTTTAAAAAAAATAGGATGTAATTTGTTTCTCATAAGTTTTGGTTTTTAAATAGTTAGTGCCTTAAAAAAGGGCATAACGAAACTATACTTAAAAAAGAAATTAAAGAAAAGGTTGACAAAAAATCAAGACTTATATATCGATTTCGTTTACATAAAAACCTAACAATCAGTTATATATAATTTTTAAGAAAATAAAAAATCAAGAATAAATATAGATGCAAACTTGATAATTTAAGGCTCTGAAAATGAGAATATAAAAAAATTAGGTCTCATTTATAATGACATTCGCTTTTTATAATTATTTTTTTTCCAATTTGTAAATTCAATGAAATTGGCCTACTTTCATTGAACCAAAATTCACCTTTAAAACTTTAGATAACTAAATGATCGAGAAACCTTTATATATAGAAACTCCGCAGCTTATTATTCGACATTTATCATTATCTGACTTATCAGACTTCCATATTTATCGTTCCAATCCAGAAGTCACAAAATATCAGGGTTTTGATGTTATGACAATGGAACAGGCAGAAGATTTTATTACAGATAATTCGAGTAAGTATTTTGGTAAAGCTGGAGAATGGGTACAATACGGAATTGAAAATCGCACAACAGGAAAACTTATTGGTGACTGCGCCATCAAACTGGACGAATATGATCCAAGAATTGCCGAAATAGGAATTACTATTTCGCATCTGGAACAAAAAAAGGGTTATGCTAAAGAAGTTCTTCTGGGAATTTTATCATTTTTGTTTGATGAAATAAAAATACATCGCGTAGTCGAAATAGTTGATGCAGAAAATATTGCTTCAATTAATCTGCTAAAAAGTATTAGCTTTAGACAAGAAGGACATTTTATTGAAAATATATTTTTTAAAGGAAAATGGGGAAGCGAATTTCAATATGCCATGCTTAAAAAAGAATGGGACGATAAAAAGTAGGCCTTTAATGGTTTGAACAACAAACTATTACTAACGTCTTTTTTCGTATTTTTGTAAAAACTCAATATTCCATGAAACGTTCCGGTACAGCAGATCTTCCATTACATTATGGGCAAGTTCCTTTATGGCTTTCTGAACGTATGGCTAAACTTGGCTTTGCAATTGTTGAAACGATTGCCATGGAATTTTCTACTTCCGAAGTTATAAGTAAACTCAGCAATCCTTTTTGGTTTCAGAGTTTTGGCGCTGTTATGGGAATGGACTGGCACTCGTCAGGAATTACAACTTCTGTACTTGGAGCCTTAAAAAAATCGGTAAACCCGCATTCCAAAGAACTCGGAATTTATATTTGCGGCGGCAAAGGAAAACATTCACTTTTAACACCGCAGGAACTTTTATTTGTGGGCGAAAAAACAGGGCTTGACGGCAGCAATCTCGCCAACTGCAGTAAACTTACGGCTAAAGTAGACAACACGGCTATTCAGGACGGATTTCAATTGTACCAGCATAATTTTATTGTGGATAATAAAGGACAATGGGCGGTTATTCAGCAGGGAATGAATCCCCATTCTAAAACTGCCAGAAGATACCATTGGCATTCGCAGGATTTAAAATCATTTATAAATGAGCCACATACTTTTATTTATGGCGAAAATCAAGGTACTATTTTAAATCTTACGGCTCAGGCGGCCGAAAAATCAAGAGAAGGTATTTTAGAATTATCGAAAGAATCTCCGGCAAGAATCATGAAGGAAATGCAATATCTTTCTATGCCCGCGCATCATGATGTGAGAATGGAAGATGTGAATATGAAAAGACTTGGGGCAATGTTGTGGACAACTCACGAAAACAGGCCCGAAGATTTTCAGGAATTATTGCTTTTAAAAGGCATGGGACCAAGAGCTTTACAGTCGTTAGCTTTGGTTAGCGAGATTATTTACGGCACTCCTACCCGATTTGAAGATCCTGCACGCTTTTCATTTGCTCACGGCGGAAAAGACGGACATCCGTTTCCTGTTCCTGTAAAAATATACGATGAAACAATTGATACTTTGCAAAGAGCCATCAATCGTGCTAAAATTGGAAACAGCGATAAAATAGACGCAATTAAAAAGCTATCTGAAATCTCCAGAAAAGCCGAAGAAAGCTTTACGCCCAATGCTAATTTTGATGCCTTGATTCAAAAAGAACGTGATGAATCTTATAAATATGGCGGAAGAACTATTTTTGGCGATGCAAAACCTCCGAAAAATAAACCTTCGAATCCCAATAATCAATTGGAATTATTTTAAAATATCGGATTCAGAAAAAGCATAAAAAAAACTCCAAAATCAAATGACTTTGGAGTTTTTTAAGTTTTTTCAAACTTGTATGTTTATTACATTTCGTTCAAGTCGTTGAATTCGTGTAAAGATTTTAATGTGTTTTCGTAGAATAAAATTGCTGCGATAAGGTTTCCTTTATCAGAGTAAGGCATCATTTTTCTTTGAAATTCTACTGTAGTATCTAAGAAAGTAGAAGTACCAATTGCTTGGTTATCTAAGATTTTTTTGTGGTCTCCATCGTCTGGAATACCTAAATCTGCCATAGTAACTCCTGGTTTTGTAACCAATGCGATGTAAGGAAGAGTTTTCACTAAAACTTTAATACGCTCGATGTACAATTCTAAAAGTTCACCTTTTTGCATTCCGCTTAATTCTTTTTGATCGTGGTATTTACGAATTAAGGCTGTTGTACTGATGATACTTCTTGGGGCATTTTTTGCTTGTGCCATGATAGCGCCAGTCGTCAAGAAGAAAAGGGCACATAATAGTATAATTTTGCTCTTCATTTTGTAGATGTAAATTAGTTGTTGGTTGTGACAAAAATATATAAATTAACTTAAATCACAACTTATTTCATTTCTTTTTTTTAGAAAACTTTAACAATGAGTGTAATATCATTCAATTTCGTCATCGTAAGTAAGAGTATCTTTAGGAATTTCGGCGATTTGATGACTGTTTCTTATATCATCTGGCGACTTAATAATTCTAAATCTTCCCGGATATTTTATCCAAATACTCTTTTTGTTGCCGTAATAATCCATAAATTCTTCGCAAACAAACACGGCATGTGCATTTGACCAGGCCACAACACCGCAAAATTCATTTCCGGATTGTCGCTTTAATTTTTGAATTTGCTTGCCTTTTTCAAACCCCAGATATTTATAAATAGTTGGCGTATAAACTTCACCATCTTCTAAATCTTCCAGTGCTTTATCAAAAGTGGCATCTTTATCAATAATCTGTTTGTATTTTGCCATTACTGCATAAGCCAGTATTGCATAGTCTGTTATGGCTTCGGCCTCACAATTATCTTTAATAAGAACAAACCCGGCAGAAAATCTGGCTTTATCGAGTTCAGCAGTTTTTAGAGTAAAGGAAGCATTATTTTTTAGTGTAATTTTTTGCTCGTTGTCGTTTATTTTCTGAGTTATAAAAAGATTATCTAACCCGTAAATATTTAAAGCGGCCTTGATTAAAGCAATCGATGAGCAGTTGGTACGTTCTCCTTGTTTAAAGCTTTCCCATATTTGATCTGAGCTCAATTGAGAGTAACAATTTGAATAACCGAATATTAAAAATAAAAATATTGAGGTAACGGATTTCATTGTCTTTGGCTTTTATAATTGTTTCCAAAAAACTAATTTTTGGAAATTATAGATTTGCAAATCTATAAAAATCAAACCATAGTTTTTTTTACTTCGCAAAATTTATTAACAAATATAAACTGCTGTCTGGTTGAATACTTAGCAAAGCATTGTCATTATTGTTAGTAAACAATTATTATGAAGTCAAAATAAAAACGTCTCAAACAGGAATTTGAGACGTTTTAAAATTATTTTTTTTCTTCGTTGTTCAACTTATCGTCAAAATCAGGTTCTTTACCTTTAAATTTATGAGTATCAACATCATATTTCTCGTCGTTTGTTAAAACTTCATCATGATCTTTATATTGATGTTTTCTCATGTCACTTCGATTATCAGAACCACTCTTTGGAGTGTTATTCGGATTTGGATTTTTTGTGTTCATAACTCTAAGTTTTAAATTTTATTAAAATTACTTAAACTCAAAATCAATCACTTATATAATCATTTTTAAAAGTTACAGGATATTACTTTTTGACAAACAAGCTAAATCTTAATGTTTCTTAGGATCATACAACATTGCCGTACATAAACAGTTTTTTCTTTCTTTACTGCTTAATATCGGACAATTGACACAGGATTTACAGTTTTCCCAAAAAACATCATCGGTAGTTAATTCTGAATAAGTAACGGGTTCAAAACCGAGTTCGTGGTTCATTTTCATTACTGCCAAACCTGTGGTAAGGCTAAAAATGCTGGCTTCGGGATATTTTTGACGGCTTAATTCAAAAATTTTTCTTTTAATGTTTTTTGCAAGTCCGGTATGTCTGAATTCCGGAGCTACTATTAAACCTGAATTTGAAACAAACCGGCCATTATCCCAGGAAGAAATAAAAGAAAATCCGGCCCATCTTCCGTCTAATGCAAAAGCAATAACAGCTTCACCTTTTTCTATTTTTTCTTTAAGAAGTTCCGGCGACCGTCCGGAAATACCCGTTCCCCGCGCCAAAGCAGATGATAATGTCATGTCGCAAATTTCCTGAACCCAAAAAATATGATCGGAATTAGCGGTTTCAACCCAAAATTCAATTGGATCTTCAGGGTTTTGATTGTGGGAAAATAAGTTGGTTTTATCTAAAATGGAGGCAGACAGAAAATCTTTGTCTGAAAAATCTACGGGCGGTTCTTGGGTTTTCATATTTGATTTATCGCATTTTAATTTAGTAATAAAGCGTAATTCTATAATTCAAACTCGTCTTCCAAATTAGAGACCAATTGTAGAATTATAATCTATTATTAAGCGTTATTATCTGTTTACAAGTGTTTTATATTCAAAAAAGAAAATAGTCCCGTTTATAAAATACTTCTCAAAATGATACGTTTTTATCATTTTGATTTAGCAATACCAACAGATATGATAATCTAATTTTCTTCCTGATACAGACAGATTTAAGAATAAGCTGGCAAGTTTTATTTAATATTATTCTATTTTTGCATTTTACTTTTCATTAGAATGAGCAATCCCCAACAACCTCTACCACACAACGAAACAGAACGTTTAGCAGCATTAAAACGTTATAATATATTGGACTCACTTCCTGAGCACATCTTTGACGATGCTACCAAACTGGTCTCTTATATATGTGCCGTGCCTATTGCACACATATCTTTTATAGATGAAACCAGACAATGGTTTAAATCTGAAATTGGAATTGGAGTATCTGAGGTGCCGCGTGAAATTAGTTTTTGCCGTTATACTATTTTAGATTCCGAAATGGTTGAAATTGGCGATACCCATTTAAACGAACGATTTAAAGACGATCCTAATGTAGTCGATGGTTTTAAAGTTAGGTTCTATGCCGGAATCCCGCTTACAACTCCTGATGGATATAATATTGGAACTATTTGCGCGATCGATCACATTTCGAAAGAACTGAATGAAAATCAAAAAAATGCGCTTTCGATTGTGGCAAAGCATATT
This sequence comes from Flavobacterium panici, assembly GCF_903819335.1. Taxonomy (GTDB): domain Bacteria; phylum Bacteroidota; class Bacteroidia; order Flavobacteriales; family Flavobacteriaceae; genus Flavobacterium; species Flavobacterium panici. Next base: position 156,800 of record NZ_CAIJDE010000043.1, read on the forward strand.
ATCAATCAACTCGAATTAAGAACTAAAAATATTGAACTTGCTGCGCAGAAAAAAATTGCGCAACGTGCCGTATTAGCAAAAGACAGCTTTTTGGCCAATATGAGTCACGAGATCAGAACGCCTTTAAATGCTATTATTGGTTTTACGGATCTTCTGGCTCAAACAAGGCTTGATACCATTCAGCGCGATTATATTAATAGTGTCCAAATTGCAGAAGAAAACCTGCTTTTAATCGTGAATGATATTTTGGATTTATCCAAAATCGAATCGGGAAACCTGACTATCGATGCCCATCCATTCAATTTAAAAAATACCCTTAAGCATATCTATGATTTATTAAAGGTAAAAGTTCCTGCCAATGTCGAATTTAATCTTTTCCTGGATGCCGATATGCCGGAAATGGTTATTGGCGATCAGGGAAGACTGAATCAAATACTGGTGAATCTTGCCGGAAACTCCCTTAAATTCACTGAAGAAGGCGAAGTTACCGTTTCTGTAAAAAAGACTGCTGAAACAGCTGATAATTATTCGCTTAGATTCTCTGTTAAAGATACCGGAATTGGAATAGCTGAAAAGAAGCTTAAAACTATTTTTGAACGTTTTACACAAGCAGAAGAAAGTACAACACGAAAATTTGGCGGTACAGGACTTGGACTCAATATTGTAAAGCAATTAATTGAATTACAGCATTCTGAGATTCAGGTAAAAAGTAAACTGGGTCACGGTTCAGAATTTTTCTTCACTCTTACTTATAAAAAAGCTGATGATGTTGAAGAAATAAAAACAACTTTACCGGAACATAATCAGGATAAATATAAAATACTGCTTTGTGAGGATAATGTTTTAAACCAAAAATTGGTAAAAAGCGTTATTTACAACTTTGGTTATGAAGTGGATATTGCCGAAAATGGTGAAGCAGGAATCCAATTATTATCAAAAAATAAATACGATTTAATTCTAATGGACCTTCAGATGCCTGTTAAAGACGGGTATCAAACTACGCAGTACATTAGAAATGAAATGAAACTGAACATTCCTATTATAGCTATGACGGCGCACTCTCTGGTTGGAGAGCAAGAACGCTGTTATAAAGAAGGAATGAATGGTTATGTTCCAAAACCTTTTAAACAGGCCGTTCTTTTAGAAGCGATAAAAACTGTAATGAACAAAGATATTCCGCTTACTCAAAAACGAAATATCGATTTGTCTTTTATAGATGAAGTTTCCTGCGGAGATCCTGATTTTCGACAAGATATGATTCATTTATTTTTAGAAAAAATCCCGAATGAAGTAACGCAATTAGAAGAAGCCATTCTTAAAAATGATGTTGATACTGCCAAAAAAATTTCGCATACTATGAAATCCAGTTTAGATATTTTTTTGCTGAAGGATCTTAGTAATTATGTCTCTATTATTGAGAAAGAAGCCAATATGAGAGAATTTAGTACCGAAACGGTTGGCAAAATAAATACCCTACGCAGTGAAATTACCGAAATCATTGCGATTTTAAAGGATATTAAATAGCTGCAAAAAAGTAAAGATTAAAAATTAAAAGCTGTCATTCATAGATTAAATATTGAGTGGCAGCTTTTAATTTTTAATTGCCTATTTTTTCGCATCCATCATTAATTTATCAAATGTTCTTGATCTACATCAATCCATTTCATATCAAATGTCAATGTTTTAAAATAAGATTTGTTTGAAATTTGTATCATAAAATACATTACTGAAAACACAAATTTTTTAAAATCTTCTAAACATGGAAAATGCAAATAAAACAGGGCTTGCCTCTTTCTCACTTTACAATATTGCCTTTACGGTTTCAAATATCGATCAGTCTATTAAATGGTATTCAGATATATTTGATTTCAAATTAGTCAGCCGCACTACGTTTGCCATTCCGTCCGGATCTGCAGAAGCTGCTATTATAAAAGCCGGCGGAATGCGCATCGAACTTTTGAATATTCCTAATCCTGAAAGAATCGAAGCTTTATTTGCCGATGCTCCGCTCCACTTAATTCCGCTTGGCAATAAATCAATTGTTTTGCAGGTTGAAGATCTGGCAGTTGCTACAAAAGAACTCGAAGAAAAAGGCGTTAATTTTGTATGGAAAGAGCAATATCTGGCTGGAGATAAAATGTTATGCACTATGATTACAGATGTTGACGGAAATAAAATAAACATTTTCCAGACCAATACTCTTATCGGAAACTAACAATCATAACATCATAATTTAAGGCCGGAATTAATCTCTAATTCCGGCCTTTTTATTTCATTTAAGCCGTTTATAAATACTATATCTTTGTAATATGTTTAGTGTATTTAAAAAATATATCGAAAGTAAAGCGACTTTGTCAGATGACGAATGGGCGTTTATAGAATCTGTCAGCAACGTTAAAAAGTTCCGTAAACATCAGCTGGTACTAAAAGAAGGCGATGTTTGGAATTTTCACGCTTTTATTTGCGATGGCTGCGTTAGACGTTATTCTACAGATGCTGATAACGTCGAACATACGATTCAGTTTTCTATCGAAAATTGGTGGACAGGCGATCGCGAAAGTTTATTAAACGAAACACCTTCCAAACTAAATATCGAAGCCATCGAAAACACTACTGTACTTTTAATACACAAAGATGATTTCGATAAAATCTGCGAAAAAATCCCAACCTTCAGTTCTATCATAAGCAGCATACTTCAAAAGAGTATGAATACCATGCAAAAAAGAATTCAGGCCGATATTAGTTATACCGCCGAAGAAAAATACCTACATTTTCTTGAATTTTATCCACAGCTCGCGAATCGTGTTCCGAGGCATATGTTAGCCTCCTATTTAGGCGTTACACCCGAAACCTTAAGCAGAATAAGGAAATTAGCTTATAAAAAATAAAACAATACCTCTCGTTCTTCCATTCTCTTGATAAATGTCAAGATTTTTTGTAATAAACATCAATGGCTTAAAGAGTGTTCCTGACGCAACTTTGTACTATAAATATTTCACTAATTAAAATATATACAAAATGTCAAAAACAATCTTTATTACAGGAACAAGTACAGGATTTGGAAAATTAACTGCAATCACGCTTTCAAATGCTGGTCATACCGTTATTGCGGGTATGCGCGGAACAAACGGTAAAAACGAAGCCGTTGCAAAAGAATTGGCAGCTTTGTCAAATGTTGAAGTAGTTGATATTGATGTTACAAACGACGAGTCGGTAACAAAAGCATTCGAACAAACTTTAGCAAAACATGGTACAATCGACGTACTTATAAACAATGCCGGAGTTGCCGGATATGGTGTTTGGGAATCATGGACTTTAGACCAGATCAGAAACATGTTCGAAGTTAACTTTTACGGAGTTATTCGTACGTATCAAGCCGTTTTACCAAGTATGCGTAAAGCTAAAAACGGTTTAATTATCAACCTTACATCTGGCGCAAGCGGTCACACTTTACCTTTTATGGGACCTTATTTAGCTTCTAAATTTGGTATAGAAAGTATTACAGAAGGAATTCAGGATGAATTAAGCGAATTCGGAATTGAAAACGTAAGTATTCAGCCGGGCGTTTATCCAACAGAAATGAATAACGGTCAAAAATCAGGTCTTCAAGCTGATAAAGCAGATATTATTGCCGAATACGGTGAAGAAGCTGCTGCTAAATTCAACGCTCTTGGCGGCGCTTTATTTGGAAAAATGGCACAATACGATATGAATCCTCAAACCATTGCCGACGGTATTTTGTCTCTTGTAAACATGGAAAAAGGTACACGCCCTTTACGTTTGCCACTTGACGCTATCGCTCAGGGAACAGATCAGGAATTTATTACTGCAAGAGCTGAGATTAAAGCGAAATGGCTTTCTGCTTATAGCAACTAATTCAACTAAAAATAAGGCTTTGCAAAACTCGTAAAGCCTTATTCACTCTTCAAAATAACTACTATGAAATCTATTATAGAAGCACTGAACTGGCGTTATGCAACCAAGAAAATGACAGGCCAAAAAGTTCCGGATGAAATTGTACAACGCATAATTGAAGCCGCTCATCTTGCACCTTCGGGAATTGGTTTACAGCCTTATGAAATCATCGCGATCAGCAATCCCGAACTTAAACAGCAAATTCTGCCTATCGCCATGAATCAGCCGCAAGCTGTTGAATCTTCGCATTTATTGGTATTTGCCGCCTGGGATAATTATACGCCTGAAAGAATTGATGGTGTTTTTAAACATCTTAACGAACAAAGAAATCAAGAAGAAACCGTAACCGAACGTCAGAAGAATTTCGCCATTAGTTACTTTGGAAATTTCACTAAAGAAGAAAATTTCCATCACGCCGCAAAACAGGCACATATTGCACTTGGACTTTCTGTAGCCGCCGCCGCACTCGAAAAAATTGATGCAACACCAATGGAAGGTTTCAATCCCGCACAATTAGATCAATTATTAGGATTGCCCGAAAAAGGATTAAGAAGTTCCATGCTTTTAGCTTTAGGCTACAGAGACGAAACCAATGATTATAATTTAAAAGTAAAAAAGGTTAGAAAACCAATTTCAGAATTTCTAACAGAAATAAAATGATAAAACAAATGAAAACAATTTATAAAACAATCTATATGTTAACGCTTACCACTATATTTTCGCAAAACACATCTGCTCAAACTCCTGTAGTTAAAGGCATTGAACACATTGGAATTACGGTTCCTGACATGAAAACGGCTTTGCCCTTTTTTAAAGATATTTTAGGATTTACGCCCGTAACAGAAATTGGCCCTTTTGAACTTGATGATGCCTGGAGAGAAAAATACAAAATTCACTCTGGCGCTCAGGTTGAAAAAATCGTATCGTTAAGAGCCGGTGACGGAGCTAATATTGAATTATTTGAATACAAATCTCCAAAGGGAAATAAAGAAGTGCCTTACGGAGATGATCTTGGCTGGAACCACACTGCTTTTTATACTGATGATATTAATAACAGCGTAAAATATCTTAAATCAAAAGGGATAACTGTTTTGAGTGATCCTAATGTAAGTACTGCGGGACCAACTGCGGGCGAATCCTGGGTTTATTTTTTAGCACCTTGGGGAGCGCAGTTTGAACTGGTTTCGTATCCTAACGGGAAAGCGTATGAAAAAGAAAATCCGCAGACTAAATTATGGTCGCCAAAATTGGCCGGAGAATCTTTTGCTATCACAAGTACAACCAAAATTACGGCGACAAATGAAGTGGAAAAATTACTTCAATTGCATTTGGCAACCTGGGGCGAAAAAAATGTAGAAAAAAGAACCAAAAACTTCAAACTGATTTATACTGAAGATGTAAATATTGTAGATCCGTTTTTTATTTTAAATGGAACTTCAGACTTGAATCCGTTTATTGATGATCTTCAGAAAAAACATCCGGGGTTTAAATTTTCTTTGGCAAAACCAATTGAAACACATAATAATATTGCACGCCTTTTTTGGCAGTTTGGTCCGGAAAGCAAGCCCGATACGATTACGGGTCAGGATGTTTTTGTGATAGAAAACAACAAAATTAAATCGCTTTACATTTTTATCGACGGACTAAAAAAATAAATATCAAAATCCTTTTAACTTTAAAATCCCGCTTTATGGCGGGATTTTTTTATTATATAAATCAAAATCGATAATTTTACCCAAACTCATTCTTATGTCTCAGGATTTTCTCGATTATTTAAAAACGAAACTTCAAATTTCTGAACCTGAATTTGAATTAATACAGGAAACTCTTATTCATAAAAATATTAAGAGAAGAAAATTTCTACTGCAGGAAGGTGATATCTGGCGTTATTATGCTTTTGTTTTAAAAGGACTTTTACGCACGTACAGTGTAGACGACTGCGGAATTGAACATATTATTGATTTTTCTTTAGAGAATTCCTGGACTGGAGATATGGAAAGTTATTCTTCTGAAATACCTTCCAATCTAAATATTGATGCTCTCGAAGATTCTGAAGTAATATTGATTTCGAAAGTAAATTTTGAAAAGCTTTTAACTGAAATTCCTGATTTTGCAAAATTCATGAAAAAGCTGTTTGAGATTAGTTTTATAGAATCTCAAAATCGGGTTTTGTCGAATATCAGTTTGACATCGGAACAAAAATATACCAATTTTCTCCATAAATTTCAGGATGTACATACGAGATTTCCGCAGCACATGATTGCTTCTTATTTGGGAATTTCTGCAGAAACACTTAGTAGAATTAGAAATCAAAACACCAAAAAAATATAATCCTGTTGTGTGTAATTTTTTAAACACATAGGAACATAGTTTTTCTGTATGTTTAAAAGGCGTTTCACTTGCATTAATTCACATATTTGTACGCGTAGAGCTTTGTCAAAGTTTAAAACTTTGACAAAGCTGCGTCATCGAAAAACACACAAGGCTATGTGTTAAAATCTAGATTTTTTGAAACATCTTCAATACATCTTCAATACCATCTTTTTTAAATCTATGTTTCTATGTGGTTAATAAAAATTTTATATCAAAAACGCAATTGATATAAATATTACAATAACAAAACCAATTGCCCTAAATGATAATTTTGATGATTGGTTCTGCTAATCAAAACATTAAGTTTATTTCTAGTTGGATCTTTCTTAAAATCATCTTCACTTACAGAAGCATGTTTTTCAAGCCATTGTTCCGGTGACATATTTTCGATATGTTCTAACATAACAGTATTTATCTTTTCCCAATTCTGTTTTAAAACTTCAAAATCAGGAAAAATTTTGCCCGATTTATCGGGAGCAGAAACAAAAATAGGATCCAGTTCAGGATATCTTTTTTTATCAAAACCCAATAACTCAATCATGGTATCGGTTGTCGAAATAAGATGACCTAAAAGATAAATTCCCCGGTTTCTTTCCGGAGAAATTTCTTTATAGATCTCTTCTTCAGAAAGTTTGATAATTAAATTGTGTAATCTTCTGTTAGATAAAAGCCACGCTTCTATATAAAGTTTGGTAGTTAACAAGAGCGCTTCATCGCTTTTAAAATGTGACATAATACAATGGTTTAATTATTATAAATATCACAAAGTTCTTGTTTCTACCTTTGGAAAACATTGATATATAATATCAAACAAATTGACTTTAATCAAGGTTTTATTTAAAATAAAAAAGGGCAGAAAACATTAGTCTTCTACCCTTTTCAATATTCAGTATTTACAATTAATAATTAACCATTCACAATTAACAATTAACATCAATTATAAACTCATTTTTTCAAAGTCTGCTTTCGTATGCGACTTAAAGTTTCAGGCGTAATTCCCAAATAAGAAGCAACCATATGCTGCGGAACTCGTAAGGCAATATGAGCCTGTTTTTCCATAAAGTTTTTATACTTTTCTTCGGCAGAATGGCTGATACTGCTGTTAATTCGGTTTTGACTTGCTACAAAACTTCTTTCAATAATCAAGTTTACCAAATCCTGAAATTGAGGAATACTTTTGGTAAGCATTGCAAAATTATCTTTACTTATCAATAATACTTCGCTGTCTTCGATTGCATCGATATTAAAACGTGAAGGCGTTCCGTTCAAAAGGCTTTCCCGGTCTCCTATCCACCAATTTTCAATGGCAAAATTAATAATGTGTTCGTTTGATTTATCATTTACACTATACGTTCGCAAGCAGCCTTTTGTGATAAAAGCATTAAAACGCCAAATATCACCTTCCTGAAGCAGGTATTGATTTTTTCTAAGTTTACGTACAACGGTAACTTCCCGAATCATTTCTAATTCTTCATCACTTAATTGTATCTGATTCAGTAAATATTTGGCAAAAACTTCAAACATATCTTGGGTATAAAAACTTTAAAAAGCTAATTTTTCTAGCCTAACAAAGATAATACAATTGCTCGCTTTCTGTTAAAATATATAATCTGTACTCAAGAAATTAGAATCGTGATCTCTTACAATTGAGTTAAACAATTTCTTATTGGCATCTGTAGCTTTAGTGGCAACAAGTGAACGAATTGAAAACGAACGCAATGCATCAGATATGGATAAAGTTCCTTCTGCGCTGTCTTTTCTTCCGGTAAACGGGAAAACGTCCGGCCCGCGCTGCGACTGACAGTTGATATTTACTCGGCTAACCAAATTCACAAACGGATCAATTAAACTAGCTACTTCTCTCGGATCTTCGCTAAAAATACTCACCTGCATTCCGTGCGACGCATTGATTTGGTAATTAATTGGTTCATCGATAGAATCAAAAGGAACAACCGGAATAATTGGCCCAAATTGCTCTTCATGATACAATTTCATTTTATCGTTTACCGGATAAACTACAGATGGAAATACAAATGAATTATTGGTGTATCCTCCGTTTTCATTTATAATTTTTGCTCCATTTGCCAACGCATCATCCAGACAATTTTTAAGATAAGCTGGTTTATCAACTTCCGGAAGCGGTGTGATTTTTACATCTTTATCCCAAGGAAGTCCCGGTTTTAATGCTGCGACAGCTTCACTTAATTTTTGAACAAATTCATCGGCAACATCTTTCTGCACAAAAATTAATTTTAATGCCGTACAGCGTTGTCCGTTAAAAGATAAAGCGCCCAATAAACATTCATTTACAGCAACGTTTATGTCAGCGTGTTTCGTTACAATGGCAGCGTTTTTAGCATCAAGACTTAAAATAGAACGCAGTCTGTTGGCTTTTGGATGTAGTTTTTTTAATCCATTTGCAACATTACTTGAACCGATAAAAGCCAGTACATTCACTTTTCCGCTTTCCATTAATGGAGAAATAATCTCCGCTCCTCGTCCGTAAAGTGTATTTACCGTTCCCGGAGGAAATGCTTCTTTAAAGGCATTTAATAACGGATAATGTGCTAAAACACCATGTTTTGGTAATTTAAACAAAATGGTATTTCCCATTATTAAGGCCGGAATCAGTGTGGTAAAAATTTCATTTAAAGGATAATTAAATGGTCCCATACTCAAAACAACGCCCAGAGAAGAACGTCTGACTTGTGCCAAAACGCCTTCTGCTTCTTCAAATCTTGAAGATTGTCTGTCTAAATCTTTTAAGGCATCAATTGTAGCATTGATATATTCTACGGTTCTGTCAAACTCTTTGGTAGAATCAGGAAGGCTTTTTCCAATTTCCCACATCAAAAGTTTAATAACCAATTCACGCTGCTGAATCATTAAATACACAAATTTCTGCATACATTTAATTCTGTCTTCAACGCTCATTGTTGGCCAAACTCCTTGTCCGTCGTCGTAAGCTGCAACCGCTGCGTCTAGCGATTCTAATGCTTCTTTGGCAGAAGTATGCGGAATTGTTCCAACAAGTTTACGTTTAAGTCCGTCTGCTCCATTAACAAAAACGGGAGAAAAAACCTCCGTAACGTCTCCGTTCCAAGGAACTAATTTACCGTTTAAGAGATATTCTCTTTGATGGATTTCTGAAATCTGATATTCTTGGGGGATTAGATTTTCTTCTGTAAAAAGGCCGTCAATAGCCGTTAAGGATGCTTTTAAATTTTCCATATACAAATGTTTAATTGGTAATTAAAACTCTAATAAAATTCGTTTTTGATTTTAACTTATTTCCCTAACAAATTAAGGAATGTTAAGCAGAACTATGTTAAAATTCTGTTATCACTTTCAATTGATAAACAATCAATATACCTTTTTTGTAAAACCAAAGAATACAACACATTACAGCAATAGAAAAAATCTTATTTATTTTATTTCGCTAATTTGATATTGAAAATTATTGATATTTAAAAAATAGAACGGCGATTATGCTTCAATAAAAAATTGAATTTGTGTATATACTAATTTCGCTCTAAATTTGCCCATTCTAAATTTGGTACAAAAATTTAGTTTTAAACAAACGAATATGTGGACTACTTGCCCGGAATGCCAAGGTCGTGGTAAAAAAAGTCGAAGGCTTAGTAAAAAAGTACGGCTTAATTACCAAATAGCATTCGAAGAATTTGAAAAAACACAAGGCAATGGAACTCCTCCTGTTCGTCCTAAGGCTAACTTATACAAATGCCTTAACTGCAACGGATCTGGATTAATGGAATCTGCCAGTTTTCCTGAACCAGATACAGAAAATTTCCCTCACGTTGCTATTATTGGTGCCGGAATTGGCGGAACTGCACTTGCTGTTGCCTGTTTGCACCGAGGAATTCCTTTTACTATTTATGAGCGCGATAACAACTTTTCTGCCCGATCTCAGGGCTACGGACTTACTTTGCAGCAAGCGAGTAAAGCAATCGAAGGATTGGGTATTTTTTCCTTAAAAGACGGCGTAGTTTCTACACGACATTTGGTTCATACTCCCGAAGGAAAAGTGGTTGGCGAATGGGGAATTAGAAAATGGCTGCAGACTGATGGTAAAGTAGCTGCAAAACGTTCTAATGTCCATATCGCAAGACAATCACTTCGCTTAGAACTTCTCGAACAGCTTGGCGGAGATGATGTTGTACAATGGGGACATCAATTAGTTGATTTTAAAGAATGTGAAGATGAAAGTCTCGACATAAACTTTCTGGTAAATGGTGAAATAAAAAGCACAAAAGCCGATCTTATTGTGGGTGCCGATGGTATTCGCAGTTCGGTTCGAAAGCTTTTAATTGGGGACGATATTACGCCTTTACGTTATTTAGATTGTATTGTAATATTGGGCATTTGTCCGTTAAGTGCACTTGAAGGTGTTGATAGTTCTTTACTGGATTCTGCAACTGTATTTCAAACCGCAAATGGCAATGAACGAATTTATATCATGCCTTATACTTCAGATTCTGTGATGTGGCAATTGAGTTTTCCAATGTCTGAAGATGAAGCAAAATCTTTAAGTGCTTTAGGGCCTTCAGCTTTAAAAGAAGAAGCTTGCCGCAGAACACAATGGCACGATCCAATTCCGCAGATTTTAGAGGCAACTTTAGCCACTCAGATTTCGGGTTATCCTGTTTATGATCGTCAATTACTTGATTCTGAATTATTAGATAAAGGAGGCTCGTCAACATTAATTGGAGACGCTGCGCACCCAATGAGTCCGTTTAAAGGACAAGGTGCCAATCAAGCGCTTCTGGATGCATTGTCGCTCGCAAGGGCAATTGCAAAAGGATGTAAACCTTTATCGCAATGGAGAAAATCCGGAATCAGGAAAAGTGTATTAACAGAGTTTGAAGCCGAAATGTTAGAACGCAGCGCAGCCAAAGTAAGAGATTCTGCTGATGCTGCTCAGTTTTTGCATTCTGATATTGTGCTTCATGAAGGTGATGAACCAAGAGGTCGATGTTTGAAGAAAAAAGAAGCCTGACAAACTAACTGCAAATTACAACTTGCTGCTTCATAGTTAATTCCTACATTTTTTTCTTTATATTTGAGAGTCTTTTTCTGTTAATTCAGTCGTTTCATTATTTCTAAAAAACAGCTAATCGTATGGATACAGGTATTCTCTATCAAACTGAAGCGTGGGTAATTGCGCTATTGCTTTTTGTATTAATGCTTATTTCAAGTTTTATTGGGAAAGTAGCCGGAAATCATATTCGGAAGAAAAACCCTGAAGAAGAAAAAACGACAGAAACATCTTCACTTATTGCCTTGCTTTTTTTCTTACTGGCGTTTACATTTAGCATGAGCAGCGATCGTTACGATTCCCGAAGAAAAATTGTGGTTGAAGAATCCAATATCATTGGTACCGCTATATTGAGAAGTGATTTATATCCGGATTCAACACGTGCATTGTTTCGAAAAGATTTTAAGGATTATGTCGAAACAAGAATTTCATACTATAAAGTAGGTCCCGACACAAAAGGAATTTTAAAAGCTGATAGTTTATCACAGGTTATTTCTGCGAAATTATGGAAACGTGCGACCACTCTTTCAAAAGATCCGGCTAATCTTGCTGCGACACAGCAAATGATTCCAGCACTTAATGACTTAATTGATGTTACTACTTCCCGCCTATCGGGAGAAAAAACAAAAGTTCCCGAAAGCATTTTAGTTATGCTATTTTTTCTGTCTATGATAATTGCATTCTACAGTGGCTATTCTGAAGGGCTTAAAGGCAAAATTGACTGGTTAGTTCAAATTGGTTTTTGTCTTTTGGTTTCGCTAGTAATTTTATTTACACTCGATTTAGACAGACCACGCAGAGGTTTTGTAAATCTTGATGTTCCAAATCAAACTATAATTGATTTGAGGAAAAATTTTGAGTAATTATTCTAACAATTATCATCATTTTTTTGTCTTTTTCTGGTTACTTGGCAAGATAATTTTATATATCTTGCCATGACAAATCATGTGTTTTTCGACGCCTTTAGTTTAATTTGACCGGATATAGATTAAAAATGAATACGAATACAATTACCGCATCAAACCTTCAAACGAAACAACATTTTGAAATTCTCGACGGACTAAGAGGCATTGCTGCGATTGCGGTTGTGATTTTTCATTTTATGGAATGGGTTTTTACAGATCCTGCCCAAAATTTTATCGGACACGGATTTTTGGCGGTCGATTTTTTCTTCTGTCTTTCCGGATTTGTAATTGGTTATGCTTATGATGATCGTATAGCAAAAATAGGGCTTCGTAAGTTTTTTATTTCGAGAATTATTAGGCTTCATCCACTTGTAATTATAGGTTCTGTGTTAGGTTTACTGGCGTTTTTGTTTGATCCTTTTGGTGGTCATCCAGAATTGTACAGTACAGGTAAAATTGTTCTAACTTTTATCTGTTCTTTATTTCTTATTCCGTTGCCTGTTATTGCTGATCGTGGTTTTAATTTGTTCAGCTTTAATGCTCCGGCCTGGTCGCTCTTTTGGGAATATATTGCGAATATTGTGTATGCTTTTGTACTATGTCGCATTAGCCGATTTTACCTTCAAATTCTAACAATTCTGGCTGCTTTGGCTATTTGTTATGTAGCTTATAATTCAGATAATTTACTGGGAGGCTGGAGCGGTCCGACATTTTGGGACGGCTGTGCCCGAATCTCTTATTCTTTTTTAGCGGGTTTGCTTATTTATCGCTGCAACTGGGTTATTAAAAACAAACTCGGATTTATCAGTCTTACTATATTTTTGCTTATGGCTTTTTTAATGCCTTCTTCAGAATGGAACTGGCTGTCTGAACCTTTGGTAGTTTTGTTTTATTTTCCTTTGTTAATTGCTTTGGGCGCGGGTGCAGAACTAACACCAAACCTTAAAAAAATCTGCGTATTTTCCGGAAAGATTTCTTATCCGTTGTACATGACGCATTATGCCGCCTTGTGGATGTTTGGCAATTATTATACTTCTCATAAACCATATACTTTACAGCTAACTATTATTACTATTTCCGGAACAATTTTGCTGGTTGCATTTGCTTATTTGGTAATGGTATTTTATGATATTCCGCTTCGAAAATATTTGACTGAGAAATGGAATGGGAAAGCGGTTAAATAAGTTATTTTAAATATTAAAACTCAAATCAAATACTCAAATATGTATAAAAATACGCTGATTTTTTTCTTATCTGTTTTACTGTTTTATGCCTGCAATAAAGTTGAAAAAAAGCCAATCAAAAAAACTGCAATTGTGAGCGATACTTTATCCAAAAAAGATACTTTAACCGTTGCACACCCGCCGGCAGAAGTATATTTTGATCCTGTTAATACTGTGATCAAAGAAGAATTTAAAGACTCTTTGTCTGCAAAATTCTCAGATTTGTCAACTGATGATAAATTTATTATTACTGTTCCAAAGGGAAATATAAATGAGACAACATCAGTATTTCAAATTTTTAACAGCATTGGTGAATTGATATATGAAAAATCTTTTAAAACAAGATACATAGCAAATGGTTATCATTTGATATATATTAAAAATGATGAAGAAATGGAAAAGTACATTTTAACTACAGCTAAAGAAATGGTTGATCCAGATTCTCTTACCGATATATCTGATAAAAATGAAATAGGAAAAGATGATATTTTTGGTCAGCCAAAAGATGAGTTTATGAACTACGATGTCTTTATAGAATGCCAAAATGATAAAAGGCCTTTGTTCTCCATTTCGCTTTCAGAAGAAGATACAACTTATATTGGATATTCTAAAAAACTGAAAAAAGCAGTTGATATTATAGGCTGTTGTTAATCATCTTTTATAAAAACATTTCGAAATCTATTTAAAAATATCCAATGCAAAAAACAACTTTTATACTTTTTATAATTTCATTTTCCCTGTTCCTTTCTTGTCAGGAAAAAAGGAAAGAACACAAGAATATCCCGTTAAAAGAAATTGCAGAAGATAACTCAAAATTAGAATTAGAGATTAAAGAAGATAGTATCTATCCCGTCTATGATCTGGCAGATAATACTACAGCCATTGTTATTACCATGTTTGAATCTGACACCATATCCAAATACGAAGAAATTTACAGACGAATAAATGAAACCGATTCATTAGAAGCCGCTTTTTATGATCCTAAATCTGTAAAAAATAAAAAACTTGAATTTTATGATACTTTAGGAATTGTCAAGCTTATTAAAAGTAAAAACTTAGAAAAGGAGATTAAAAAAATCATCGAACCAAAATATTATGTTTACGGAACTAAAGGTTTTGCAGAAATGAAAGTTGATGAAATAATCTGCAGAATCGACGATTGCAGAGAAAATTTTATTGGTTTGACCATCAAGAATTTTGATACCGCTAAAAACGGCAAACCACTTTTATGTTCTAAAAAGCCATTAAACCTAAATTACGGAAAAGGCTATTTTCCCATTCAAAGAAAAATTCAAAAAATGGACGACAGTATCGTTTATAGATATAGTGATGAAGACAGCACCAAAGTAAAAGTGTTTGCTAATATTGGTCCTGCCTATTTTGTTTATAATGATGATTTTTTATGGGGAAAAACTTCCGCTAAATCGAAAACCAAATTTCCCGAAAGAAGAATCCTTATTCATCAAAAAAACGATAAATTTAAAACCATATATCTTGAAGGATTAGATTTGCATGGTTATCGCTGTGACTAAATCTAAAGCTACGGCAGCGATACATATTGTTTGTATTCTATTTTATTATCGCTGTTTTTATAAAAAACATAAGTGTCTTCGCCGCCTTGATAAAACAAGTTTATTTTTAATGTATCCTGCTCAATCCAGCTGTAGGTAACGTCTGCATCTGGAGCTTTCCATTCCTTATTTTTCTCTGGTAATTTTTTCAATAAATTCTTTTGCTCGTAATCTGGTGACTCTTTATAAAATATTTCATAAGCTCCGTCAAATGTGGTTTCGTTACATACACAGGTTTTATTTAAAGGATCATCGTATCTCGACATACCGTTGTCGTTTTCTTTGCATTTGAAAAGAACTTCGGTAGGTTTTTCAGTCTCCTCAACCTCAATAATACTGTCAGTATCTTTATTCTTTTTTAAAAGATTTTCAGAATTGTCCTTATTATCGCTTTTTACATTTAAAGATTTATTCTCCTCATATTGATGTTTGCAGCTTATTAATGTTAGTACAGTTATTAGCAGAAATAGTGCTTTTTTAATCATTTTTATTTTCAGTTTTATCTTCTAAAGTTACTTTTCCAAAATTTATTTTTTCCATCTCGTACATAAAAGGCATATGAGAACCTGCTACCCATTCTCCATTTCGAAAAATAAAAGATAAATGTCTTCTAATAGAGCTTTCAGGAGTAAAAATTTGAAGATTATCTTTTTCATTAGGCTCATAATCAAAATCGAAACAATTTTTACTGTTAAGATCAACAAGTATTCTTTCATTTGTCAAATCTTCCGTTAAAGCTTTCTCTGGCATATACCCCATTCCATCCATTGTAGTTTTACTCCAGCCCAAACATTTTTCTAACGTCCAGGTAAAATCGACACGTCTTTTTTGTCTGTTTTTTCGGGAATTCTTGTGGTGAATAATAGTATCCATTCCATTGGGAACGCAGGTACAAAGTTTGATTTCTTTTCCGCTTTGGCACATAGATTTTGATATTAAAAATCGTTATTCCTCTGATATATTTTGCAATATTTCTCGTATTGTTTTTAATGCTTCTGTTGAAGTTTCACGAATGATAATTTTATTTTTTTTCTCTTTAATAAGTTGAGTAAATAAATTGTCTTCGGTATTAATATCAACGATTGTTCCGCCATATTTCAATGTGGTTTCTGCAATTGCCATTGGCAGATTTGTTGCTCCAGAAGTGCCAACAATAAATAGAATTCCTGAGTTTTTAGCGATTTTTAAAGAGCTGAATTTTTTATTTGTTTTTTCATCATAATATTCATCAAACCATAAAATGTTTGGTCGCATCCAGCTGCCGCATTCTTTGCATTTCAATAATTCGATATCTTTTTCTGTCAGGTCTTCGTCTATGTCTTTGCCCTCAATTTCAGCTGGTAAATTTTCTATCTCTTTACATCCGTTAGAACATTTGATTTCTCTGGCTTTTCCGTGTATTTCATAGATTCTTTCCGTGCCGGCACGACGGTGTAAATTGTCTATATTTTGAGTTATTAAATGAAATCTGTCTTGCAAAAGGTTTTCAATTGCTACTATTTCATGGTGACTTTGATTTGTCTGGGCATTTTCAAACATCCTTTTTCTAAACAACGAATATTGCCAGACTTCTTCGGGATTTTCCTTGAAATATTTAAACGTTCCAAATTCTTCCGGTTTATGAAATTTTGTTCCTTTTATCCATATTCCGTCTACTCCTCTGTATGTTGGTATACCGCTTTCTGCAGAAATTCCTGCACCTGTTAAAAATGTAAATAGATTTCTGTTCTTTTTATGATAAACCTGCCTTATAATTTCGGTAAGCTGTTCTTTCATTTTTTAATTCTCTAAGTAATTATTTTACCTTTTTAAATGTTTTATCCTCCAAACCTAAATCTGACTTGAGTATTAATTCCTTAGGATTTTTAATTTCAAAAATTAACTCTCTGAAAATATCAATTTCTGTTATCTCCCATTTTTTATTCCCTTTTTTCAAAGCTTCTTTAGTCGATTTAATTGGCGGCAGAACGGGATTTTCTAAAATATCCGAAGCAGTTGCCCGAACATTTACTTGCAATGAATTCTCTCCAGCAGGTTCAACTTGTGCATTTGCAACAAAAAAACCAGGTCCATATCCTTCCCTCGCTTGATCAAATAAATCTGTATTACCGTAAAATAATCCAATTAATGTTTTCTCAACAATTTCTCCTTTTTCATTTGTTTCTTCCCATGCATATCCTTCAAAATCAGCAATACTTTTAATATCTGCAGTTTTCAAAACTAAAAGAAGGTTTTCTTTTGGATTATCTGGATCTTTAAATTCATATTCTCCTATAAAATCACTTAACTGATCATTATTGACAGATTGAACTTTATCGACAACTACTTTTGGAGTTATTTCTTTTGTTTCTTTTATTTCTTTCTTTGGCTCTTTACAGGCACATAATGAAAGAAATAGAAAGCAAATCATTATTCTAACTTTTATCATTCTTTATCCATTTTTATCCATTCATTAATAGTTCCTTCTCCGCCAATTCCTTTTATAAAAAAATTATCGTTTTCTCTTTTTATTAAATAGGTAGGATCTAATTTTAAACAGCGATCGTCTTCTCTATCATAATACAATTCTAAAACCGTATCATTTTGTATTCCTTTATACTCGCCTTCACAAACAAAATCTCCTCTAAAAGCTTCATATTTTAAATCAATTTTATTTTTTGTAATGGTAAAATAATAAGTCGTATGACCTTGTCCATCATTAGTATATTCTCCGTTGGCTTCGGCTTTAAATTTACCTTGAAATTCTTCTGCAATTGGTTTAATATCTTTTAATTTATGAGATAATAATACCTCTGTAAAAAGCGAAATCCCTTGATTTTTAATATTGCTGTTCAAAAGTCTTTTTATCAAAACCCATTTGTTATTTTCATATACATAAAAATAATTATATGCATCGTTTTTGAGTTTAAAATCGCCTAAATCACAATCAAAACATTCTGTAATTTCTTCTATAGGTAAAAGATTAACTAGAATGTAATAATCATTTGATTCCTGTTTTAAAACTTCATTTGCCTTATCACTTACTAGTTTGTTGTTTTTATTATTACCCTTAAATAGAGCAAAAAAACCAGTTGAGTTATCGGCATCCCAATAATCCCGGGTTAATCTTGATTTTCCGACATAGGTAACCGTAAATGACCCTAAATTTTCATCAAAAAAATAATAGGTAGGAAATGAAGGCGAACTGCCCTGGAATTCAAAACCATCAATTTTATATTTTTCATCCAAAAAATCGACAGGAGCTGTTGTATAATCTTTATATACCGTTGCAGAAATTTTAACCTCATCGCTTTTTTGAGTTTTTACAGCTGTTTTATTACGAACTTCTTTTGTTTCGTTTTTACAACTATTCAATAAAAATAAAAGAGCAAATAGCTTTATACAATACTTCATATTTAAAAATAAACTTTTTGAATTAATCACCTATTGAAGCAAACGCTGCAATTTCTTTTAAATCTATATAATACTCTCCTGCTATATCAGAACCTTCAAATTCTTCTATATAGATTTTTACAAAATATCTTTTTTTACCCTCTTTTTTTACAATTTTAAACTCTCTCAAATAATTAAAAAGTATTGCATGATCATTGTAGACAACAGGCTCAAAATTATTTAAGCTATATAATTGAATATTTACATTTTTCTCTAAATTCAGTTCGCCCTGATCAATCAAAATTGCTTGTTTCTTGTAGTCGAAATTATCAGAAGATTTTACAAAATTATCATTGCCAATTTTTGCAAATAAAAGATCTGTATTAAATAAATTCATTGCATAATTAAACTCCTCAGTTTCATAGTACTCTGATAATTTGCTGGAATTTTTAGAAACTTCGTAGGTTGATTTCTTATTATAACATTCCAGATAAGATTTATTTTGCTCTGTAAAAAAAGTACCTATCAGAAAATTGTTTCTGTCAATTGTAACGTATGAATAAAAATTTGGCCCGTCAGCATTATAATCTTCTTGGGTCATTTCTATGTCATGACTTTTATACGTTTCATAACTAGGTTTATAATAGGATACCTCTTTTATAAATCGTATTTTATTGTCTTTTTCAAAATAATGAACTGTATCATATTTCGTTGGAAAATTAAGGGTTTTGGCTTCTTTTAATCCCATTAAACAATAGCAGTCTTTTGTAAAATAACTGTTATCATTTTCTTTTTTAGAAAGTAATTCTAATGCTGAAGATGCTACATATAATTCTTGATTTTTATAGAGAATTTTAGAAACTCCTTTTTTACTGTCAAAAGAAATAACTTCAATTTTTGCAGCATAATTTAAATGATCTGTTTTTTGAGATAAATCATTATTAGCAAATAAATCTGTTCCTTCAAAATTTGCAACAATTCCCAGAGAAGTTTTAATGTGTTTTGCCTCGCTTTCTTTTTTACACGAAATCACAGCAATTGAAACAAGAAACAGGCAGAGTATTTTTTTTATCACGTTTTGTTTTTCAGTAAATCTAACAAATTTTATTTATCAATTAAAAGACATTTCATAGGATATTTTTTAATTCTGAAATAATTTTTATCTTGCCAATAACCTAAAACCTGATAACTAAATTGAGCACCATTAAAACCAAACTAGCCATAATTCTTTTATCTTCTATCATACTTTATTCTTGCAAAAAAGAAGACAAAATTCCGAATCAAAAAGTAAACGAGGAAAACACATTACCAAAGATTAAAGAAGATAACGACGAAACAGTAAGAACGGTAACTTTATTTTCTTTTAACAATGAGAATAATACTGAAGTAATTAAAATATCGGGCAGCGATGCTGGCGATGAAGATGATTTTTATCTTGGCGGTGCAAAAAATATAATAATAGCTTCAAAGTATAAAAAAAATCTTGAATTGCTTAAAAGTGACACTTTGGTAATAAGTGACTATAATCATATCGTAATCGACCCAAAACATACGTTAAGAAAAAAAATTCAAGGTGTAGATTATTTTCTATTTGCTGTAAAAGAATCTCCTTTAGGCAACGGTGATCCTGGAATATACCTAAGTTTTATTATGCTAAATATAAATAATCTAAAGTTTTATACCTTAAAATATGATGGTGAATATAGTTTAAGATCCGGAGAGTTTGTTGATGGTGAATTTACAAAAGATAAAACTCTGGAAGCAAACACTGCAGTCTACAACGAATTATATCAATTTGGTGCTAAAAGTAAATGGATTTATAAGCCAACTGAACAAGAAAAAGATATCAATTATTATAAGAACTTTGAACAAAAATGGGATGAAGACAATTATCCTGAAGGAAAAGAAAGTTCTTATCCAACTATTGTAAAAAGTACTTATTATAGTGAAAATTTATTTGAATTTAATGGAGAATATGATAAAGATCGAGTAATTGAAAATGAAGATTTTAAGATTGTTTCTTATTTTCGAAACAACATTATAGGTTATGATAAAAACAAAAAATTATATTTTCCAATTGCTGTAGAATCTTGTCATGTAGGATGTGATAAGGAAATAAAATTTATATCTGAAAATGAGATTAAAATTTCACACGAAACGGATTCTGAACGACCTGATTTTATTAATTTAAGTAAAATTGAATTCGCAAACGAAGAGCTTTAATAGTATTTCAAATACTGCTTATTGATTGAAATAGTACGATAAAAAAACATCTGACACTAAATTACTTTAATGCCAGATGTTCGCGTACAAATCAACCTAATTAAAATCTTTATTTTACCAAATAGGAAACTTTATCTGCTTCGCAAAGCCTGAAATAACCAAAGGCATAATTATTAGCATCTGTAGTGTTTACAATATTTCCGCGGATATTTCCGGGAGGAATTGAAAACGGACTTCCGCCATATATTTCTAAAAGTAAGTTCATATAATTATAGAAGTTTTTAGAAATACCACGATTTGTAATATCAACCGTATTTCCTGCTTTCATATCTTCATGATTGAACCTGTTACTTATTTCATTTCCGTTAAAGAAATCATCATCTGTAAGGTCATATTCCGGATAAATCAGGAAACTGCTTTTAAAATCTGAAAGATAATAATTCACCTGATCGGCAGGGTCTTTATAATAAAAAGTCAGTTCTATAACATCCTCTCCTCCAAAATCAGGAACAACTGCCTGCTCTACTCTATCAATTGGCGTTACAGATGTCAGCTTTTCAGTAGCGGTAAGACTCTGACCTTCTGCTTGTACGTAAAGCGTATAATCTGCATTTAAAACAGGAACAAAATTAGTACACTTATAAACACCCGGTTCTGTTTCATTAAAAGTAAAAACCGTTCCCGTACTGTTTTCAACTCTTACCTGCGCTCCCGAAACTTTTGGTGTTGTGTTATTATAATACGGAGCTGTTTTACTGATTTTTATGGTTTGTTCGTTACCAGCAGTTCCTTTAAACCATAAAATCTCAG
The DNA here is from genome assembly GCF_903819335.1 of Flavobacterium panici. GTDB lineage: Bacteria > Bacteroidota > Bacteroidia > Flavobacteriales > Flavobacteriaceae > Flavobacterium > Flavobacterium panici. The sequence goes on from NZ_CAIJDE010000043.1 coordinate 178,248, forward strand.
CATCGACTACTATTCTTGTCTGTCCGGTTTCTAAATCAAGATTGACTACATCTTCACAAGATGATAAAAACAGCACACAAAACAAGCTGAATAAAACTAGTGCTTTACTTTTAAAATTATATTTATTAATCCTTTGCATACTCATTAAAATTTAAAATTATAAGAAATTCCAGGTACCACTCCAAAAATTGAAAGTCTTCTGGTTTCATTCGCTCCTGTGTCTTCATTTGTTGCAAACGTCATAGAAGCTGCATTTTTTCTGTTGTAAACATTATAAAGACTGAATACCCAATAGCTCTGCCATCCTTTCTTTTTATCCGGTTTTGGCGTGTAAGTCGCAGCCAAATCTAAATGGTGAAAAAGCGGCAGTCTGTTTTCATTACGAAGTGAAAAGTTTGGTATATTGATTCCGCCAAATTCATAATAACCATTTGCATAAGTTACCGGCTGACCAGACTGCAAAGTGAAATTAGCATTAAATGACCATTTTGGATTGTATTCATAACTTCCTACAATGTTCAAATTATGCAGTTTATCATATCCAGATAAATACCAGTCACCATTTGCAATTCCAGGTTCATCAGGAGTTCTTCCCGGTGTTTTTTGTTCTGCTCTTGATAAAGTGTAGGAAACCCATCCTGTAAAATTTCCTGTATTTTTTCTAAATGATAATTCCATACCATACGATCTGGCTTTACCATTTAAGATAACCTGTTCGATATTGTTATTGGCCACTATATCGGCACCATCAATATAATCAATACGGTTTTGTATTTTCTTATAAAATAATTCTCCTTCAAAAGAATAATCGCCGTCTTTAAAATTCCTGAAATATCCGGCCGCATATTGATCCAGTAATTGTGGTTTTGTAAACGGACCGCTTGGCGTCCAGATACTTGTAGGCAATGGCGATTGTGTATTAGATAAAATATGAATATACTGCGCCATTCTGTTGTAACTTGCTTTTACAGAAGCATCATCACTAAAAGCATACGATAACGCCACACGTGGTTCAAGGTTATCAAAACTGCTTATTTTATCTCCTTTTCCGTATGATATAGATCCTGTTGGAGTACCTTCTTCATAAATATGATATAACGGATTAAATACTACTGCTTTTCCATCTGCATAAGTATTGATCGTTTCATCACCTAAACGATAAAACAAACTGTAACGAAGTCCGTAACGAAGGTTTAATTTTGGCGTAATTTGATTTTCAAAATCCAAATAAGCAGATGTTTCTAACGAATATTTCTTATCCAGCTGTTTGTAATTAAAGTCCGAATCTAAACTTGTAGGCTGAACTGTTCCTGGATTAAAATTATAATACTGACCATCGATTCCGTAGTTTAATTTAAACTTATCAGTTACAACATGATTAAAACCATATTTAAGTCCGTACGTTCGAATGTTATTATTCCAGTCAAAATCTTCCTGCTGTAAACCAAGGTTAAATTTATAATCGCTGTAAAAAACAGCTAAATTAGTATTCAGGTTTTCAGAAAATTTATGTTTCCAGCTTAAAATTCCCATTGTGTTTCCGTAAGTACTGGAAAAACGATCGTTTATATCAAAAACATCATTTCCAAAATATCCGGAAAAAGCAAGTGTATTATTAGCGCCCAATCTATAATTGAACTTCGCATTGATATCATAAAACATAGCCGAATTATTATTATCTGCCAGTTTTAAAAATAAATGTGCATAAGAGGCACGACCTGCAATAAGAAACGAACCCACATCTTTTTGTATTGGTCCCTGCACTAAAAGTCGGCTTGAGATTAAACCAATTCCTCCGTTAACTTTGTAATTTTCAAAATCTCCGGTTTGCTGCGTTACGTCCAAAACAGAAGAAACACGTCCGCCAAATTTAGACGGAATTCCACCTTTATATAAATCTAATCCGTTTACAACATCAGCATTAAAAATAGAGAAAAATCCAAACATGTGTGAGTCACCGTATACCGGCGCACCATCCAGCAGAATTAAATTTTGATCTGCAGCACCACCACGCACGTTAAAACCAGAAGAAGCTTCTCCAGCATTTGTAACTCCGGGTAATGTTAACAGCGATTTTAAAGGATCGGGTTCTCCCATTGCAACAGGAATTCGCTTAATTTCTGCCATCGAAAGTTTGTTGACACTCATTTGAGTATTCCTTACATCAACAGCTTTACTATTGGTTACAATTACCTGCTCTAACTGCTGACTGTCAGATTCCATGTTGAATTTTATTCTTTCATCACCATCAACTGCAATCTGTCTTTCTTTGTTTTTCAAGCCTACATAACTTACAACAAGATTGTAAATACCTTTGTCCACATCTATGCTAAAGGTTCCATTAATATCTGTTGTAACACCCGTAGAAAGTTCTATGATGAAAACATTCGCTCCTATTACGGGCTCTTTGTTTTCATCAAGAACCTGTCCTGTCAGTTTATTTTTTTTTTTAGCCGTTTTTACAGCTTTTTGTTTTACAAAAATATTACTGCCTACAATCGAAAATTGAATCGATGTGTTTTTATTTAATTCATTAACAAGCTGTTTGATATCGATATTAGTATACACGTTTTTTTGCGTAAAATATCTTTGGCTGGTATTAATTTGATCTGTAAAGGCAAATTTAAAATCAGATTGATTTTCAATTTGTTTAAAGAATTCCTTTAATGTTACCGTTTGATCTACAGTTACCGTGACGTTTTGGGAAAAAACTCCCCAACTGAATAAAAAAAAGCACGCTGAAATTATATGCTTCATGAAATTTTGTATTTTTGAATTATTAAATGGAATAGTTTTATACTATCCTGACTATAGGAAGGATGTTTTTAGTTTCGCGGCTAGTGCATCCTTTTCTTTTCTATTGAAGAGTAACTTGTTTTAATTTTTCATTTACTTCATAGTTTAGGTTATACATTTCTGATATTAATTGGATAATCGTATTTAAATCTTCTTTTTTATTGATGCGTACCGTGATTCGCTGGTTTTGATATTCCTGCGGCATAATTACTTTATAACCGTAATTTGTTTCGATATAAGTGCTTAGATCTGTTAGCTTTTGATTGTCAAAATCTATAAATCTGTTGAATTCTGTAACCGATGGAGTTTGGTTTCCGTATGTGAATTTTTCGCCCGGTTTTAAAATCCATTTTTCATTACGGTCTTTTACATTCATCTGAACACTTCCTTCATAAAGTTCAACCGTTACCCCTTTTTTCACATATCCTTTTACTGTAAAAGAAGTTCCTAAAACTGTAGTGGTTGTTTCGTTGCAAAATACCTGAAACGGATGTTTTTTATCCTTGGTTACTTTAAAATAAACTTCTCCCGAAACTTCTACTTTTCTGTTTGCTGCAAAATTACTGGCATAAGAAATTTTAGAATTCGGACTCAACTCTACTCTTGAACTATCTGGTAAAACAGCCGTTTTTATTATCGAAGTTGTATTTTCAATTACATTTTCGGTAAGTTGAATATTATTCGTTATAGGATTACTTCCGTTAAAATAAAGTCCGGTTCCTATAAGAACAAAAATTAAAACAGCCGCCGCTGCCGCAAAATAACGCCAGGAATTATTCTTTTTCTTTTTTGGAGAAAATGCCTTTGCCTGGAATTGTTCCCAAGACATCTCTTTTTCATTATCAGAATGTGAAACAGGGACTTCGTCCCATATTTTTTTCAATTCCTCTTCTATTTTCTTTTCGTCCATGTCTTTATTGCGTTAAAGTTTTTGACAATAAAATCCTTGTTTATTAAAAACACCATACACCATTTCTTTAATCTCTCTGTTCGTTTCGATTTTTAGAATATGATTACTATCATCTACCACAAAATCCATTGAACAGTCAGAAATAATAAAACGAAGAAGCACTACAATAAAGCTTGCATCTTCCTTGGTTTTAACATCAGTTTTATAAGATTCAATATGCATTTTTTGTTTCTGTTTATTAGTATAACAAACGAGAACAAAAAAGTTCCTAATGGTTTTCGATTTTTTTTCGAATAAATTTACTGGCGAGGTAAATATGATTGGCAATTGTTTTTTCAGAAAGGTCTGTCATTGCCGCAATCTCCTTATAGCTAAGGTTTTCCAGTTTGTGTAAAGTAAATATTTTTTGCTGCTGCTCCGGAAGTAAATTTATAAAAGCATACAGTTTTTCTTTTCTTTCTTCAAAAATCACATCATCATAATCTTCATTTTCGATTTCAAAATTTGAAGTATCGAGCTGAATTATTTTATTTTCCCTGTTAACATGATTGATGATAATATTTTTGCAGATAACAAAGAGCTGTTTATCAAACAAAACATCTTCATTAAGTAATTCTCTTTTATTATAAAGTCTTAAAAAAGTTTCCTGTACAAAATCCTGCGGAGTAAGAACCGTAAAATTAAAACGTCTGGCAATACCAATAAGTTTATCGTAGTAATTTAGGTAAGCTTCTTTGAAGGAAGCCTCATTACCTTTTTTTAAACTTAATATAAACTTTTTATTGTCCATAACGTAAATATGATCCTTAGTCTTAACTCCATGTTCAAAATAATATTGTACACGAATTTTTTCTGCAAAGACTGTATTCCTTATTTTATTACTGCAAAGAACAGAAATTTATTCTAAAATTATTTAACAGAAAAAATATAGTTTTAAACAAGAGGTTATGAAATTGGATATTTTCTGTTAAATTATACTTAAACAAGCGCAAACCGTATTTCAATCCGGTATTTCAATTATTTTTAAACCGTAATGAAATTCGGTATTTTAGTATTTTAATTATTTTAAACTGGATTGAAATCCAGCCCTACAATATGATCCGTTCCTTCGGAACTCATATAGATGCGGTTAAATTTTTAACGGATTGAAATTCATTTTTACGATATAATTTATTTGTTCGGAATTTAAAAAAGAACCGGAGGTTCGATTTATATTGTAGGGCCGGATTTCAATCCGGTTTACGAATCCATATTATAAATCCAGAATTGTCAGGCTGAGCGAAGTCGAAGCCCCGCCCACCTAAAATATGAAAACCCGACAGGTTTTTAAAACCTGTCGGGTTTATTTTTGAATTAATAATTTAGTGATTTAGTGATAAATATTTACCTCATAAAAGGATAATCTGTATAACCTCTAGCTGTGCCGCCGCCAAATAAAGTATGAGTATCTGAAATTTCATTTAGCCTGAAGTTTTCTTTTACTTTAGCAGGATAATCGGGATTGGTTAAAAATTTTCTGCCAAAGCCAACTAAATCGACCAGATTTTCTTCAAGTAATTTCTCTGCTTCTTCGGGAGTTTTATTTCCTGTCGCAATAATGGTCTTTTTAAATGTATCTCTGAGTTCGATTCTAAAATCAAGCGGAATTTGAGGCGCATCATCCCAGTCGGCCTCGCAAAGATGAATATAAGCAACATCCAGTTTGTTTAATTCAGCCGCAGCAATCATTATCGTTTGCAGAATTTCAGGATCATTCATATCTTTAAAACTGATAAACGGAGATAATCTTATTCCTGTTTTTTCTTTCCCTATGGCATTCGCAACTTCTTTTGAAATTTCAATTAGTAACCGAATTCTGTTTTCCTGTGTTCCGCCATATTCATCCGTTCTTTTATTGCTGTTGCTTCGCAAAAACTGATCGATCAAATAACCATTTGCGCCGTGAATTTCAACTCCGTCAAAACCGGCTTCAATGGCATTTTTAGCTCCTTGCACAAATTCTTGAATTACAGTATCGATATCGGCTTTATCCATTGCTCTGGGTTCTTCTACCGGAACAAAAGTCGCATCTCCGTTTACAGCGCCATCAAATACATAAACGCTGGTATTTTGAGCTATTAATGCCGAAGGCGCAATAGGCTGTAATCCGTTGACTTTTGAACTGCTTACTCTGCCAACATGCCATAACTGAAGAAATATTTTACTTCCGTTTTGATGTACGGCATTTGTTATTAATTTCCAGCCTTCTATTTGCTGTTTACTGTAAATTCCGGGCGTATTCGCATAGCCTTTTCCTTGTAATGAAACCTGAGTGGCTTCTGTAATTATGATACCGGCTGTACTTCGCTGTGCGTAATATTCGGCCATTAAAGCATTTGGAATGTCGCCTGGCTGTGAAGCTCTTGAACGCGTCATGGGAGCCATTAAAAAACGGTTTGCTAATTGATTTCCGCTTAATTCATACGGTTCAAATAATTTATGATAATTCATAGCTTTTCATGATTTTTAATTTTACAACCTATATTCGTAAACTGGATTGAAATCCAGCCCTACAATATGATCCGTTCCTTCGGAACTCATATGGATGGCGGTTAAATTTTTAACGGATTTCAATCCGGTTTACGCATAATTTATACAACCCGATTTTCAATTTGGTTTATTTTAGATTTGTAACGCCGAATTTCAATCCGGCATTACAAATCATCCAATTCATTTTAATTACATTTTTTTTTAACCTAAAAATTCAGCTGCATTGTGATTCCGGCGAAAAAAATATCTTTTCCCGTTCCCGAAGCTTTTATATAATCTCCCGCATTAAACCACGTCGATTCAAAACGAAAATAAAGATATGGATTTGGCTGCCAAATCACCTCAGTTTCAAGCTGGTTTCCAATTTTCTTGCTTGTCGTTGTGTCTCCTGGATAAATCAAAAAAGTATTTGGCCCATAAATTCCGTCATTGCTGCTGTATCTCCAAAACATATCATAATCGATCACCCAGTCAATATTTTTACTCAGTTCTAAACTTATTCCGGGGTGAAAATCCAGAAGATTTGACGGCCCAATTATAGAGGCTAAACCGAAATATCCACCACGCGGAAAAAGCGGATTAAATGTCTGTAATTGATTATCTCCCATTTGTTTATCACCGCTTATCGCTTCGGCCTTAAAACTCAGTTCAGGATGAAATTTTATTTCATTAAAACGATATCCCAAATTGATTGAAGCTGTCCATGCGCTGATATCTTTTGAAGCAAAATCACCAAACTGATATAAAGCTTCTCCGTCATAACGCCAGTTTTCGGTTTTTCCCCAAATTCGGGTTCCTACAGAATGTCGTTCTTCTTTTCCTGCGCCGTCATTAAATGTGGCTTTTGTTCTTTCATATCCAAAATAATAAACATCAATATTTTTGATAATTGGAACTTTATTAATTACAAAATAACTGCCCCAAAACTGCCTTTCGGGAGTAGAATTATCATCAAAAATTCCGTCGTGCGCCACAACAAAATGACTGTAGAAAAAATCAGCCGAAACATTATCTTTTGAAGTTATCAATTTTACAGCATCAAAAGACTGGCGGTTATTTGGCCCGTCCCGCATAGCAACCAAACGCTGTGATCCGTACGTGAGTTCCTGCCTTCCCGCTCTTAAAATAAGCTTGTGATTTTTTTCGTTTATGAAATTAAAATCGGCGAAAGCCTGATGCACTTCAAGCGGATTTTGATCAACCGGACTTGGGTCAATTCTGCTGTCGGCTAAACTGCTTTGTGTCTGTACAAAAGCCCTGAAAAAATTTCCCGCATGAAAATCTGCATGAAACAAATACCGTGATAAAACATAACCGTCGCTGTCTTGCGGGCCGTCTCCCCAATTTTCATTTTCGGCATAGAAATATTGATATCTAATGCTTCCGCCAAAACTGATATAATTTTCCTTAGATGCTGAAAGCGGCAGAAACTTCATTGTTTTATACCAATTATCAGTTGTTGTATCGCTTTTTAGGAAACTATAATTTTCATCATATCGAAGCGATTTAAAATCAGGATACTGTTGTCCAAAACAGGACAATGAAATCAACAAAATCACTATTAAAATTGTATTTTTCATTGTCCTTATTTTTAAACATTTAGAAATCTTAAACAACATTATTTTGTGCTATTTTGTTTGATATCCTTATACGCATTCGGAATGTTGAAATTGAAATGAAGCCAGTTAAAAAGTTCATAACCTTTATCAAATTCTTTCATTTTAACAGCGGTTTTAGTTTCTTCTAAAGTCAGACCTTTTTTAACCGCATTTTCAACATTTGTTTTTAATGCTTCAACATAATCAATCGTGTATTTTATTCCGGCTTTATTGGTAATTCTGCCGTGTCCCGGAACTACAATATCTTTGTCGCCAATCATATTATAAATCTTGTTCAGGTTGTTTACAGGTTCCAGAAAATAACCGTCAAACAACCACGGAATTGTCGGACTTTCGGCAATAAATGGATTTCCTGCCCAAAGTACATTTCCCGTCGGTGATTTTAAATACACAAAAAGATCTGCCGGAGACTGCGCCGTTCCCACATTTATAATCTCAACAATGTTTCCTTTTCCCATATCAATCTTTAGGTTTTGATTGATGGCGATTGTAATATCTGCCGGACGATAAACACTTTCTTCAATTCCTCTGCCTTTACCAAAAAGCATAATCATAAATTGTTTGATATTCTCGTAATTTTTAGAAAGGTTTTCTTTGCAGAATTCGTTCTGAATGATAATGGTTTCTTTTGGAAGCAAATAATTTCCAAAACAATGATCACCATGATCGCTGGTATTTACGGCATAAACAATAGGTTTATCAGTAACAGATCTGATTAGTTTATACAACTGATCGTACAATCTTTTGCTCAGCAAAGTTTCAATTACCAAAACTCCTTTTTCACCCACAATAAAACCTGCCGATGTTGCTTGTGCAATACCTTTTGTTGTTTCGGCTTCAACCGTTTCCGGCGCAACTGAATAAACATTTTCGGCAATTTTATGAAGTTTTAAAGTTACCGTATTCGCATCCCAGATAGGAACATGATCCGGCATAGGAAATTGTGCGTAAGCTGCTGTATTACTTAGAATAAGCAATACTAGGATTGCAAATCTTAAAATGATTTTTTTAGTTTTCATTATCGATGGTTTATAGAAAATAGCTTAGAATCTTCAATTATTGAGTTGAAGTTATTTTGCAGTAAAAAAGGCTAAAAGATCTTTTTGAACCTGCGCGGTATTTTCCTGAACCAGCCAGTGTCCTGAACCTGCAATTTTAGATTCGGTTACGTTTTCTGCCACCAGTTTAGAATGGTCTTTTAAAAATGCTGCTGCAAAATATTCGCCGCCCATTGCTAATAAAGGCATTTTTAGTTTTGTTTTGGCAAAAACCAAATTGTCTTTTCCGTCCTGTGAGAAATTTCCAAACCATTTAAAACTTGATTTTGCACCATCTTTTACGGCATAAGCCCTAACAAATTCTGCCGTTTCTTCTGGAGTAAAAGGATCTTTTACGTGTCCAACCATTGGCCAGAAATTAGTCAAAAACTCTTTTTCTTTTCCTTTCACAATATCTCCAGAAGCTGGCCATGCAAAGAATCCAAACCACCATGCAGAAGCAGAAACCTGTGACCAAACTGGCTCAATTCCCGGAAGCAAAGCATCCATTAAGGCGAGTTTTTTCACTTCAGAACCGTATTGCGCCGCATAAGCATACGCTACCATAAGTCCAATATCGTGACCTGCCAGATTGATATTATTATAACCTAGTTTTTTTACTAATTCATGAATGTCGGTCGCCATTGTTTTTTTGTCGTAACCGCCTTCTGGTTTATCAGACTCGCCTACTCCTCTTAAATCTGGTGCGATTACGGTAAAATGTTTCGAAAGCTCCGGTAATAAACGATTCCACATATACCAGTTTTGTCCAAAACCGTGAACAAGTACAAGCGGCTCCCCTTTTCCGCCTATAACGTAGTGAATGTTGACACCATTTACTAAAGCAGTTTGGTGTTTAAAATTAGCCGGTGGATTGGCGGGTTTTACCGCAGCGGTATCTTCTGCTATTGTAGTTTCTTCGGCTGCTTTTGCCGGTTCTTCTTTTTTATTACAAGAGGTTAGAGAAAATAAACTGATGATTAAAAGGCCTGTAAACATTTTTAAAGACCCGAAATTTTGGTTAAAAATTGGTTTCATAATTTTTTTAAAATTAATTGTTGGTAATTTTTTTAGATTTTCGATTATCGAATACCAACCGGGAAACCAAAATGATGCCTTTAAACGAAAAGCTTTATTCTAAAGACTTTACAAATATTACTAAATGCAATTAATAACCATATATCGCTATCAGAGGTAAAAGTGGCGATATAACACTAAATTAGATTTTAGATTTTAGATTTTAGATTTTAGATTTTTGACTTTAGATTTTAGATTTAGCTTTGCTTTAAATTAACAAGCATAAAAAAAACCGCATTAAAGCGGTTTTGATTTTTAGATTATAAAAGTATTTGCTTTTACAAAATTGATTTATTTTTTAGGTGCATTTGCATCACTTGGCTGCGGGTCACTTGGTTCGTTTCCTTCGTTAGCTCGTGTTGTGCCTTTTGTTCCAGTATTTAATGATGTACTGTCCCCTGCTTTTATAGCATCAGAATCTGTTCTCATGGCAGTTCCTGAAGAAGAACTGGTTTTACAAGAAACTGATAGTGCTATTAAAGCAATACATACCAGTAGTTTGGAGTTTAATATCGTTTTCATAATTAATTTTTTTAAGTTTATAATAAAGCTTATCAAATTTAATTATTAGGTATTTTATTATGTTTCAATATTTTAACTATTTGTTACACAATTAAATATGGGCAATTTAAATAATTCTTATTCTATCGGCGAAGTCAAAATGATATTTCTTTCGTCTAAAAGCGGCACAATCTGCCCTAAAACTAAATCCTGAAAATGTGCTGTGTTTCGGTGTTCTGTTACGGCATCTGCGTTTGTATATCCTTCAAACAATACGATTGTATTTAAATCCGTAATGCTTTGGTGAATGTTGTAAAACAGATTACCGCTTTCCTGAATGCTTTTTTCCTGAACCGTTTTCAATAACTGCAAAACGTTTTCAATTTGACCTTCTTTAACTTTCCATGTTGCGAAAACATGAATTGGATTTTGATTTTTCATTTTTGTTTTCTTTTGATGAGATAATTGATTTTAAAATCATATTGACCTCTGCCTGATTTTGGAAGAGGTCAATACAATCAGCATATTATTTTTTAGGAGCTTCTAAAATAGCAATCATTTTTTCTGCTACTCCTTTTGCAGATGCAGGATTTTGACCTGTAACCAAATTTCCGTCGGCAATACTGTGGGCTGACCAAACTGCTGCTGCGTGAAATTTTGCTCCTTGTTTTGTCAACGCAGATTCTAATAAAAATGGCACATCGGCAATCGCGTACCCTTTTTCTTCTTCATCTGTAAATGAAGTAATGTTTTTTCCATTTACCAAATATGATCCGTCGCTTAATTTTACGTTTAGTAAAGATACAGGACCGTGACAGACAGCACCAACAACTGCATTGCGTTCGTAAGTTTCTTTAATTACTTTTTTAAGAAGCGCATTTTCAGGCATATCAACCATTGGAGCTAATCCGCCGGGAACAAAAACGGCATCGTAAGTACTTACATCAACATTTGATAACTTTACTGCTTTTTGCATGGTTTCCCATCCTTTCCCGGTTAAAAAGGCAAGGTTGTCTGGATCTCCAGCCAAATTAAGAGCGTCTAAATACGGAGTGTCTCCGGTTAAGCTTGCAAAATCAATTTGATAATTAGCTCTGTCAAATTCAGCATAAGGATGTGCTACTTCAGGAAGAAAACTTCCTGTTCTTCTGTTGTTTGGACCAATTGTATTTGCATTTGATACAATAATTAAAATTCTCTTTTTCATTTTAGCTTCTTTTTTGTGGTTTGTTTTTTCTTCCGATACTTTGTTTTCTTTTTTAGTTTGTGCACTAACTGCAAAAAAGGAAAGTGCCATTGTCAAAATCATAATTTTTTTCATCTGTATTATTTTTTAATTGGTTATGAATTATTTACAAGACAAATTTATATAGGCATGCCTCCTGAATGCGAGGAGGCAAGTCACAAAAAAAGTGTGACGAAAATCACACTTTGATAGGTTTTAATGATGCTATTTATTGCCGGAGTAAAGCCTGCTAAGGGTTTCACGGCTTACACCTAAATATTCTGCAATATATTTTTTGGGAATCTTCTGCATTAAATTGGGATAGAGATTGGCAAATTCTTTATATCGCTGCTCCGGTTTGTTAGAAAGTAAGGAGATTATTCGCTGCTGAAGCGCAATATATCCCTTGGTTAGTTTTACCCTGAAAAAGTGTTCCATTTTGTGCAATGCAATCGAAAGTTTTTCTCTTCCTTCGAGCGTTAAACACAAAACTTCTCCCGCTTCCATACATACAACATACATGTTTGCGGGCTTTTGGTTGAAATAGGAAATATAATCAGACATCCACCAGTTTTCGGTTGCAAACTGTACGATATGTTCTTTCCCGTCATCATCAAGATAAAAAACCCTGAAAATTCCGCTTACAATAATGTATTCGTACTTTGCTTCGTCGCCCTGACTAATCAAATATTGATTTTTTAAAACCTTTCGTATGGTGAAAAATGGTTTTATCGATTCAAATTCTTCATCAGTAACCGGGATAATTTCTTCAATATGCTTTCGTAGTTTTTCCATAATTCAGTTTTGCAAATCAAAGATAAAAGATTTATTGCTTTTCGTTATTACTGCTTTACAACCTTCAATGATAATTAAGTAATTGTTTGCTAAAATCGTATAATAAAATAGGCTGACTATGTGAGTACTTTTGAAATAGCGTGAAACTTAAATCAAGGTTTCGCTGCTGACTTAATTTTAAAAACATTCTATATGACAGCAGATAATAATAGATATTACGATCAGGATGATAGTAATTTCACAAACGACAATCAGAGCTATGTTGATCAATATCAGCAAGAACACATTGGGGATCAAAATAATTTTGAACACACTTATTCTTTAAACGAAGATCAGAATTATCTGGATAATGAATTTTCGAATGCACTTGAAAGAGATGACGATGAAGATTTAGAACAAGATATTGACGAAAGTGAATTAGAAGAAGATGATTTTGATGAAGAAGATGATCTTGATGAAAATGATCTTGACGATGATTTAGTAGAAGATTATGATGAAAATGACCGCGAGCCGGAAACTTTTGCCGACGATGGGTATAAAATTGATTAATCTGAACCTTATAAAATTTTAAAGTGCTTTATTCAAAAGATAAAGCACTTTTTTTTTACCTGCAACAAACACAAAAACAGGTATTTATACCTAGAAAAAGAAAAAATAATTGCTTAAATTTGAGAGAACAATTACGTATAAGCAGGTTTAACTAAATATCGGCACAATATGAAAACAAACCCAAATCAATCTGTAAAACACTTAAATAGTAATGATTTCGCTTATTCTGCAAAAATTTCAACTCCAAACGGAGAAAAAGATATCCAATCCTTTCAAATTGGAGATTCAATTTTAGCCTTTTCGGCAAAATTAGAATCGGGTACCGTTAAACTGACTGCTTCTCAGGCAAAAGTTTCGTTTAGCAATGGTATCGAATGCAGCAAACAAACCCGCATGATTTATCTGGATTTAATGGACTTTCAAGGTTCATGTAAAAATATTACCTGCAGCGCAGATCAGCTTTTTTTATTGAGTAACGGTAAATATGCTCCTGCTTCGCAATTGCAGCCGGGACAAGAACTTGTCGATAAAGAAGGGAATCCCATTCATATAGAATCGGTTAAAGCAGGTTCATTACGCGGCGGCATTCATAGTATTTCAACAAATGCGGCAGTTGGTGACATTCCGAATGGTCATTTATTTGTGGCAAATGATATTATAATGGGAGACTTTTCACTTCAATTGTATTTTGATTATCTTCCTGACGATTTGAAACAATAAAATATGCCTTGGAATATTCTTGAAAATTTATGGAACCGCACTATAAATACATCCGCTGTTATAACGGATAAACAATGGGATCTGGAAATTAAAACCTTGTTCCAGTTAGGTATCAGTATGGAAGATACAGTTCAGTTTTTATATTTTGAAAAACCTGATTTTGAAACTTTTAAAACCTGGATTAACAATCAAAAGAAAAACGGAAACACTGTCGTAGCAACTGTAAACAATGTGCTTTCCGAACAAGATCTTGAGTTTTGGGATAAAAATGGTTATGTAATTGTAAAAAATGCTGTTTCGCAAAAAGACTGCGAAGATACCGTTAACGCCATTTGGGATTATTTAGAAATGGATCCTGATAAAAGCGAAAGCTGGTACAAAAGACATAAAGATCAAAAAGGTTTAATGCTTAATTTTTCTGATCACGAAACTTTAAATAAAAACCGTTTTTCTCCAAGAATAAAAAAGGCTTACGAACAGCTTTATAACTCCACCAAAATTTACAAAACGATTGACAAAGTCAGTTTTAATCCGCCTGAAACTAACGAGTTTACTTTTTTAGGAAGTCCGCTTCATTGGGATATTAGTTTAAAACAGCCCATTACTTTTGGATTTCAGGGACTGCTCTATCTTACAGACTGCGGTATTGATGACGGCGCTTTTCATTGCGTTCCGGGATTTCATAATAAAATCAATGACTGGCTCAATGATCTTGAACCAAATGAAAATCCAAGAAACAAAGCCATCGAAACCTTACGACCAGAACCGATTACTGGCAATGCAGGCGATTTTATAATCTGGAACAATACTTTACCGCATTGTGCATCACCAAATAAAGGTTTAAGTCCAAGAATGGTACAATATCTTACCTATCTGCCAGATGATTATGATGCATCCGGAGAATGGATTTGATTTTTTATATAAGTGAATCTTCCGGATTGCACGGAAAATAAATTTTTATATCTGTCCCTACTCCTAATTTTCCCGTTGCATAAATATTGCCGCCAACTGTCTGCATAATTTTTTTGCATAAAGCCAAACCTACGCCAGAGCCGCCGTATTCATCCTGATTATGCAGTCTTGTAAAAACTTTAAAAATTGTTTCGGCATACTGCTGTTCAAAACCAATTCCGTTATCAGAAAAATTAACCCAATGGCAGTAAATTTTATTAGAATGCCCCACCAATTCCGCCTCTTTTGAAGCCGTGATTTTAATTACCGGCGTTCTTTCCTGCGAAGCGTATTTTAATGAATTTTGAATAATATTAGAAAATAACTGACGCATTAAAAACCCAATGGCGTGAACTTCGGGAAGGTTTTCACTTTCTATAACTGCATTCTTCTCAGCGATATTTTCTTTCATCTCTGCTAAAGTAATCTCCAAAATCTGATTCAGATCAACTTCTTGCAAAGCATCTCTGGTATATTTTATTCGCGTAAACTTTAGGATATCTTCTAGTAAAACCCGCATTCTTGCTGCAGATTTTGATACTCTTACTAAGGAACTGGAAATGGATTCTAACGGAATAACATCTAATTCTGTCAGCATTTTTGAAGTAATTAACTGAATTTTGCGCAGCGGTTCCTGCAAATCGTGTGTACTAATCCAGTTGATATTTTCAAGTTCAGCATTGGTTTCGCGCAAAATTTCGCTTTGCGTACGGTATTTTTCTTCCTCTTCACTAAGCATTATCATCATCAAATGGTTGTGAAGCGTATGTGCATACTGGGTTGCGGCATTAATTTCGTACTGCTTCCAGATGTTGCTTTGGTTTTTAATAATTTGTTTCCAGATATTAAATGAATTTCTGGGATGCAGGCCGTTGCTGTCTTTTACAATAGCTTTTTCGGGATCGCCTCCCCAATTAATTTCTGAAATTGTTTCGGGCCTGTACCAGATTATATGGTTGGCACTGTCGAGAGAATGATAAATAATACCAGCAAAATCAGAGCATTCTTCCATTTCCGGAAAATGGTCCCTTAGCTTATTTGTGCTAAATGTTTTGTCTGTTGTTTTTTTATTAATCGATTCAATTAAGCTTATAATCTGTTCATTTGATGGCGTTAAACCGTTTTTGTAAATTTTATCTTTTACTAAAACAGAAACTCCAGACGCATTACAAATATTCAATAATTGTGGTGACTTGATAATCGTTTCTAATGAATCCTCTGTAAGCGGAAGTTCTAAACCGGATAATAATTCGAGTGCCAAAGATGTTTTTCTGGCATTTACATTTTCATCATTTGATTGTCGTATATCGATTTGAGAGGTAATAAACTGCCCCTGAAGTTTTGCTGCGAGCCTGATTTCCGGCGAAATATTCTTTTTAGAATAATGATGGCAGGCTATTAAGCCCCAAAGTTTGTCCTGATGAATAAGTGAAATCGTTAGTGTCGCGCCAACGCCCATATTTTTTAAATATTGAACATGAATTGGAGACGTGCTTCTAAGTATCGAAAGGCTTAAATCCAGATTCTTATCTTCTCTGTTATCATCAATCGTAAAAATAGGAACGGGTTTATAATCAATATCAACAATTAACCTGAGCTGGTTTTTTATATATAATTCTCTCGCCTGAGGCGGAATATCGGTATGCGGATAATGCAAACCTAAAAAAGGTTCAAGGTCTTCCCTGCAGTTTTCGGCAATTACTTCACCATTATACTGTTCATCAAAACGATAAATCATAACACGGTCATAACCGGTAATTTCGCGCGTTCCCTGCGCAACAAGTGCACACAGGTCTTTAAGAGAACTTGTATTGTTCATTTGGGTTACAAACTGAATAGTCTGCGTATAAACATCAGCCAGTTTTTCTCTATCGGGAAATTTTGGTTCTGCCTCAAGAACATAAATATCAAAACTCTTGTGAATGCTTAGCTGAAATTGCTTTTCGAGCAAATTTATTTCAAGTGGAAATACATTCTGAATTTTATCTTCATTTAAATATTCTAAAATCTGCTCCTGCGATTTTGAACCAAAAACTGCTGTTAAATCCTTTCCTAATACTTCGGTATGCTGTATATCAATAAATTCAGCAATATTAGCGGTACAAAAATCTATTTTCCAATCGGCATTCAGACCAATTAAAAAACCATGTGGCTGTATACTTCCCGGAATATGGATTGGTTCGTGCTCACAGTTGGTTAGTGTAACAATATTGCGATTAACTATATCTTTAATCTTCATTTTCTTTATGCCTTCTCAAAGTGATTGTAAATACTATCAAAAGCATATATAGCTCCTTTTATGATATCGTCTGCACAATTATAATCTTGTTCATATTCAGCAAGTACATTTAGAAAATTTTTCCAGTAGCTGCCTGTTTTGTCTCCGTAACCTTTAAAATACGATACACCCAGATCGTTAGAGAGCTGCGGGTTAAGTACAATGTTTTTTAGTATAAATCTTCCGCCTAAACTTGAACCTTCAATAACATACAAAACGCCCAGCGCAAAAGGAACTGTCATTTCTGAACGATCAAAAACCTTTGCCGATCCTGTTTTTTGGTGATGAAGGAAAAGAAAATCTTCTTCAATAAGATGTGTTTTTTTTCTTTGTTCTAAATCTTCAACAATACCAGAAAGTAAGGGATATATTGTGTCTTCCGTATTTTTATGAACGTCATGCATTAAACTCAAATATTGAATATAATCTTCGATTTTCATCTCTGGAGACAAAATAGAAGCTGACACCGGAAGGCTTTCTAATTTTTTATGAGAAGTAGCGGTTTGTGTTTTTATATCCGTCAGAAATTCTGAAGAAAGCAAAGAAGCGGGGTTTGTGTTCATTGTAGGTAATGTTATGCTGTTAGGAGAATCTTTTTATTTCTCACTAAAAACAAATTTATAAAAAAACATTGCCAATTTTTTAAAAAATCTATTACAATTTCTTTTTAATTGCGTTATTTCTTTTTCAAATATTAAAATTTAAAAATTTCTTTAAGTTCTATTATTTTCTTTCCCGCTGGAAGTATTTTTGGGGCCTTCACTAATTTCTGTGCCAAAAGCTGTGTTTCAAGCGGTTTAAACTTGGTAAGGATGCCAATTGAATTGAGGAAATTGAAAAGTTTAACCGAAATTTTTTCGCCCAGTCGGTCAGTATCTTCACGTACCAAAGGTCCCGGTCTAAAAATAATATACTGCTCAAAATTAAGTTCGGCGATATAATCTTCCAGCTTTCCTTTCATTTTAGAGTAAAAAACACTACTTGTCGCAGAAGCTCCGTAAGAAGAAACGAGTACAAAAGATTTTACTCCATTTTGTTTCGCCGCAACGGCAAATGCAGCCGGAATATCAAAATCTATCTTCCATTGTTTTTCTTTAGATCCTGCAGCTTTTAAAGTTGTTCCGAGGCAGGAAAACAAAACACCTCCGTTTATCTGATCTTTAAAGGATTCAATATCATCAAAATTGACAATGTGTTCTGTTAATTTAGGATGTTCTTTGCCCGAAGGTTTTCTAACAAAAGTTACGACAGAAGAATAATCATTATCCTTGAGCAGTTCTTCTACCAAAAATTTCCCGGTTGAGCCTGTAGCCCCAATTACCAATGCTTTCATAAATTCAGGTTTAATTGACTGGTTGTACAGCGTTAAAGATACTTAAAAACAATGAATTGAAAATGACGTTTTAAACAAAGTAAATTGGCGTTTTAAACAAAATCGAAAGTTTTGCTTCTCTATAATTTTGCTTCATAACAATTAAACATTTATAAAAATGAAAACAAATAATTATCAGGGAGCATTACAAATCCCTTTACAATCAGGATTTAATGCAAAATCAACTGCTGCAGATGTAATTAAAGGAATTGACCTAACAGGAAAAATTGCTATTGTAACGGGCGGACACACGGGCATTGGTTTAGAAACTACTAAAACACTTGTAAATGCCGGAGCAACTGTAATTGTGGCGGCGAGAGATATTGCAAAAGCGCAAAAAAATCTTGACGGAATTGCCAATGTAGAGTTAGAAGCTTTAGATTTTATGAATCCGAATTCTATAGATTCGTTTGCATCAAAATTCCTTTCTTCAGGAAGACCGCTTCATCTTCTTATTAATAACGCAGGAATTATGTGGGTTCCGTTACGCAGAGACGATCGTGGTTACGAATCGCAATTGGTAACCAATTATTTGGGACAGTTTCAGCTTACAGCAAAATTATTTCCGGCGTTAAAAAAAGCAAATGGCACGAGAGTCATAAATGTATCTTCATACGGTCATCAAATGGCGCCGTTTAATTTTGACGATCCTAATTTTCTTCACCGTGAATATCATACTTTGCAAGGTTACGGACAATCAAAAACGGCCTGTAATTTATTTGCTTTAGAACTGGACAATCGTGCAAAAGAGTTTAATGTAAGAGCTTATTCCCTGCATCCGGGAAGTGTTTTGGGAACTGATTTAGGAAGAGATGAACCTATTGAATTATTCAAACAAATAGGAACGCATGATCAGGACGGGAATTTAAAACCAGAAGTTGCTGTTTTATTAAAAAACGTACATCAAGGCGCTGCAACTACGGTTTGGTGCGCTGTAAGTCCTTTATTGAACAATATTGGCGGTGTTTATTGTGAAGATGCTGATGTTGCCCGATTAGATCTTGGAGAAGTCGAACACAAATTTGATGATCCTTCAACTATATTTGGCGTTCAGCCTTATGCTTTAGATCAGGATAATGCAAAAAGGCTTTGGGATTTAAGCGAACGTTTATTAGGAATGTCATTTGACGTTATTTAATCAGGATTTAGAAAATAATATACCGTCAGGATTTTTATCTTTGATAATCGAAGAAAAAGCCTGGCGGTTAAAACAGTTGTAAAATGGAACATATATCAAAATATTTAACTCCTGAGATCAAACTTTCTTGTTATGAAGATAAGTTCTTCAAATCTGATTTGGTTTTTGATGATCATATGCTGATTTGGTTTATTTCCGGAGAAACCAAAATCATACAAACCGATGCCGTTTTTACTTTTAAAGCCGGAGATATTTTCCTTATTCCCAGAAATTTACTGGCAACTATTATCAATTATCCCAAAAATGGACAGCCGCATAAAACGGTTGTTATGCATCTTTCGGTAAAACGTTTAAAAGAGTTTTATAAGAATGTAGATTTAAGCGCCAAAACAACTTCTGAACAAAAAATCATTTCTTACAGCAATCATCCGTTGTTAGAAAGCTGTCTGGCTTCCTTAATGCCTTATTTTGATATTGAAGGCGATTTTCCAGAAGATATTGCTTCTTTAAAAATAACCGAAGCGATCACTATTTTAAGAACAATCGACAAAAGAATTGATGCTGTTTTAGCAAGCTTTGACGAACCGGGAAAAATTGATTTGATCGATTTTATGCAGCGTAATTTTATGTTTAATATGCCAATGGAAAAATTGGGTTATTTAACAGGCCGCAGTTTATCTACTTTTAATCGCGATTTTAAAAAGTACTTTAATACAACTCCTCAAAAATGGCTTACTAAAAAAAGGCTTGAATTAGCACATTATCATTTGGCAGAGAATAAAAAAAAGCCAACCGAAATATATTACGAAGTTGGTTTTGAAAATCTTTCCCATTTCTCTTTTGCGTTCAAAAAACAATTTGGTTATTCACCAACAGCATTAGCCAGTATTGAATAAATTATTTTCTTGGTTTTATTCTAACCGAATCTTTATCAATATTTTGCTTTTTTGAAGAGCTGGTATAAGTAGCACCATCCTGAGCATCTTCGCCTGGTCCTATTCCCGTTCCGGTTCCGCCTTTTGCAGTACCTTCTTTTCCTAAGTCTTTATTGGTCGTCGAACTTGCAGCGCCTGTAATTGGCTTGCCCGTACTTTTATTCGTTCCGGTTTCATTTGTACCTGTACTGTCTACAGGCTTTTTTGTACTGTCTGTTACAGTGGTGGTTTCAATTTCATCACTGTAGCCATCCTGATTATTTTTACATGAAAATAAAACTGTAATCAGAATAAAGAGTAAGGCTATATTTGATTTAAAAAATGATTTCATAATTATAATTTTAGTTTGTAAACTTTAAATTTATTTTATGCACGGAAGCTGTAATACATTAGCATTCAAAGGCTGTTCTATTTTTCTTTCGAGTTTTTCACTATTCACCGTTATATAAATTTCCATAGAACCTGTTCCAACTTTCAGCGCAAGAATATGTCCGCCATAAGCATCAAATTTATCATCTGTGGCAACTCCGTGAATGTGCAGGGATGGTTTTCCTTCATTCCATGCAATCGAGCCCGTTAAACTTCCCATTTCGACTTTATTGAATGTTTTAGGATTAAATTTCTTTTGATTAAAATCGTAAAATCCAAAAGTAACTTCCTGCGCAAAACCAATTCCGCTAAAGTTTGCCGAAGGAACCTGCTGTTCTTTTGCTAAGTTTTCAATCAAGCTGAGTACATTATCTCCCTCACGCAAAACCATCAAATAACCATAAGTCGTTTTGGTATAACGGCATTTTTCATTGTCATTTTTTTGCTGCGCCTGCACACTTACAGCCATACATAAAAATGCTCCAAATACTATTTTTCTAAATGATAAATGCATCTCCTGAATATTAAATAATTACAATTTTAAAATTACCCAGATATGTAAACAAATCTTTACACTATTTCGATACGATTATTACAAAACTTCTACATCTTGCTATTTAATTACTTTTTTGGGCAATAAATGCCTTAATCAATTGTTATAAATAGATATTTAGAAGTCAAAATTGCTTCTATACATTTCAAAATAAATTTAAGTATGAAAAGAATATTGTTTTTAATTATAATCGTTACTTCACTTCAAGCTTATTCTCAGGGAGAAGTTAAAGGGAAATATCAGCCTATTCAATCTAAAACTCCGGAAACTAAAGAAGTTATTCCGCCAACGGAAACGCCGCCGCCGGATGAACCTACTCTTGCAAAAGATCCGATTGTTTTAAAAATAAACCCGGAGGAACTTTTTAAGGACAACACGCTTTATAAAAGAGAGGCAAATGTTGAAGGTATTTTTTACAGAAGAAATGAATATTTAGGTGGTTTTGTAACCAAATCAACAACCTCAACCATTCGTTATCGTGATGCTGCTTTTGTTGACGGTGATAAAATTAGAGTATATCTTAATGATAAAGTGATAGAACCGGAAGTTAGTCTGGTAGGAGAATTTAAAGGATTTAAAATAAACCTGGTAAAAGGAATGAACAAAATTGATTTTGAAGCTTTAAACGAAGGCTCAGCATCACCAAACACAGCCGAATTTCAGGTTTATGACGACAACGGAAAAGTGATTGAAGCCAGCCAATGGAATGTTGGAACTGGATATAAAGCTGTTATTATTTTATATAAAGACTAAATTTGACTATTAATTCAAAAAAAAGCCTGTAGAGAAATCTACAGGCTTTTTACTTTTTACTATTCACTGATCACTAGCTAACTGATCACTGACCACTACTCATTCTTTCTTCCATACATCAAAATCCTCTTAAAAGAATAAATAGCCGGAAGTTTAGGAAAATTTACTGCAATTCTCTCTTTATATGTTTTAATGAAAAGTTCTTTTTGTTCGCCTTCAAGCCTTTCTATATAAGGAATTAATGCCGAACCCGAAATAAAATTATAAAGCGTTTCGTGATCATCAGCAATAATGGGATACACTTTCTGGAGGATTTCAATGTCCTTGAGACCTCCGTCAAAAAGTATTTGGGCATATTCATCAAGACTTAAAACAGGAGAATCTCTTTTATAGCCTTTTAAATACGATTTAAACGGTTCTTCATCAATAAGGTCAGAAAGGATTTTATTGAGTTTATTTTCTGGCTGAACAGGCATTTGTACGGCAAACTGTCCGTCTTTATTCAATAATTTCAATAAATTTGAAAATAAACTTTCATGATCGTTTGACCATTGTAAAGCTGCATTGCTAAAAATCAAATCCCATTTTTCTCCTGAATGTATGGTTTCTTCTGTAGTTGCTTTTTTAAAATGGAGATTATCCGTTTCTAAGGATTTTGATTTCTCCAGCATTTCTGCAGAAGAATCTATGCCAAGAAAATGAGCCTCTTTAAATTTATCTGCCAAAATAGAAGTTTGTTCTCCCGTACCACATCCTAAATCAATAGCATTCATTCCGTTTTTGGGTTGTATAAATTCAATTAAATCATAAAACGGTTTGTATCGAATATCTTTAAACTTATTATAAACATCTGGATTCCAAGGCATATTTTGATTTTTTAAATTAAAAATAAGGGAACTGTAAATTCGCATTTTGCAAGAAATACTAAGATACTAAATTTCAATTTTTGCAGATTAAAACCAACTCACAATAATCTCATAAAAAAAATAATTACATAAATCGCTTTAAAATTATACCGATTGGTATATATTTGTATAACTAAATCATTTCAAGATGAGTAAAGCAGAAAAAACTAAGCAATTTATAATAGAAAAAACCGCTCCAATCTTTAATACAAAGGGTTACAGCGGTACATCTATAAATGATATAACAACGGCAACAGGTCTTACCAAAGGAAGTATTTACGGTAATTTTGAGAATAAAGATGAAGTTGCTATTGCTTCTTTTAAGTTTAATGTGAAAAAGCTTCACGATGTTTTAAGCCGGGAAATCGAAAAACAAAGAACTTTTAAAGAAAAATTGCTAGTTTATCCACGTGTTTATGCCAAATACCCAAGTCTGGATGTAACTATTGGAGGATGTCCTATTTTGAATACTGCCATAGAATCTGACGATACGCATCCGGTTCTTAAAAAATATGCCGAAAGAACGCTGTTGTATTGGAAAGACAAACTAATGTACCTCATCGATCAGGGTATAAATGCCGGAGAATTTAAAGCAAAATCAATTAATGTTGAAAACACAGCTTTAACCATAATTGCATTGATTGAGGGAGGCATGATGATAAGCAAATTAACGGGAAGTGACACTGATTTATCTGCTATAATGCTTTCGCTTAACAAAATTATCGACGACTTAGAATAAAGCAATAATCTACCGATTGCTTTTTTTACATACAAAAATATACCGATTGGTATAATTACTAATTTTTAAAATTTAAATAATGAAAACAAAAACAAGATTAGAAGTGTTGCAAGATCACATTGGCGGCGAATTTGTGCTTTCGCCTTCTCCATTTATGCTTTGGATGAAACCTATTGTTATCGTCGCAGAACCTGGAACGGTAACTTTTAAATACCACATTAGAGAGGAAATGACGAACCCAATCAAATCTTTACACGGCGGAGTTACTGCGGCAATTGTAGATGATTGTATTGGTGCAACGTTATTTTCGCTTGACGAGGAACATTTTTATACCACAATAAACCTAAGTATTGATTACTTCTCTCCTGCGCATTCCGGAGACAATATCCTGGCGAAAACATCCATAATAAAAAAAGGAAAACAATTCGTAAATGCGCAATGCGAGATTTGGAATGAAACCGAAACAAGGCTGATTGCCAGAGGATATTCTAATCTTTTTAAAACCAATGTAGTCAAAAAAGTTCTTTGATATCGATTCACTTTTATAAGAAATGGCGTATAAAATGGAAATAATATAAAATATGTAAGAAATTATATAAAAATTTAAAATATATAGGGTTTAAATTTGATTATAGTAAATTTCTTAAATATTTGATTTATCGTAACTAATAAGTAAGTATTTTTCTAGTTATAAAACTAGTTAGTTCAGCTTTTTTTTTACAATTTAAATAATTTACAATCATACTTTACTTTCCGTTTTTTATAAAAGTGAATTCTTAATCATGCAGTAGGAAAAAGCAGTTATTTGCTGCAGGCAGATATATAATTAAGGGTTTAGCATTACTTGAAATATAGTTTTCGACAGTATCTAATTTTTAACTAAACTAAAAATTATGAAAAAATTTGCCTTATTAATTTATATCATTTCTATTCAAAGCTTTGGACAGATTTATGTTGGTGCAAGTACTCCCGTTTATGTAAAAAACCAGGTTCTTTACGTAGGACAGACGATAAACCTTGCCGCAAACTCAAATTTATATCTGCGTAATTTATCTCAGCTGGTTCAGGGTACAACAGGAACTTCGACTAATGTAGGAACCGGAATAATTTCTGTTTATCAGGAAGGAAGCGCAGATAATTTTGACTACAATTACTGGTGTTCTCCCGTAGGTGTAAACGTAGCTGCAACCGGAAACCGAAATTTTGGTATTACTTTACTGAACAGGCCAACGACCTCAACGGCATCAACTGCTGCAACAATCCTTCCGTTAGCGAGTTATGACGGAATTGCAAATCCGCTTTCTATTGCTTCACGATGGATTTATAAATTGACCAATGCTAATAGTTATTCGCAATGGGTTCAGGTGGGAACTACCACTACACTAGCTCCCGGTGAAGGTTTCACCATGAAAGGAACCAGCGGAACTGATGCTGTAGATCCCGAAGGAACAGGTGCAAATAATCCCGGCGGAACTGGCGCTCAGCGTTATGATTTTAGAGGAAAACCCAATGACGGAAATATTACCGTTACTGTTGGTGCAAACAATGCTTCTACTTTAACCGGAAATCCGTATCCTTCTGCATTGCATTTAAACGCTTTTTTATTAGATCCTTTAAATAATGCCTGTACGGGAATTGCTTATTTCTGGGAACAGGATAAAACCACAAATTCACATTTAATTAAGGCTTACAGAGGCGGATATGCCACTTATTCACCCGGAAGTTTAGGTTCAAACGGTATTTATGTTCCTGCCACTTTTAATAGTTATAATGGTGATGGTTCATTAAATACGGTTGGTACTTCGTCTGGGCTTATGCGTCAGCGTAAATACGCACCTATTGGACAGGGTTTTGTAATTAAAGGCGCTGCAAACGGAACCGTAACCTTTAGAAATTCGTATCGAATATTTTATAAAGAAGGTGCAGGTTTATCACAATTTGAAAAACCCGCAAGAGACAAAACCACCGATAAAACCGTAGAAACGGCTAAAACTGAAAAAGCCGAAGAATCAAATGATATTCCGCACATCAGGATAAATGCTATTATCAACAACGAATTTACCAGACAGCTGGCTCTTGCTTTTTTACCCGAAGCTACTGACGGAGTTGACAGAGGGCTTGACGCCGTAAGCATGGACAATTTTCCCAGCGATACTTTCTTTTTGATGGAAGGAAAAAATTATATTATTACAGGTACTAATTTTGATATTACCAAACAAATTCCTTTAACCGTAAAGGCCGAAGCCAGCACTACCCTTAAATTTTATATTCCCGAAGTTATCAACTTTGACCCTGCGCAAAATATATTTATATATGATGCTTCAGATGCATCGTATCATAATATTAAAACGGGGAATTATGAAGTTACCATTCCGGCAGGCGTATTCCCGGATCGTTTTAAAATTACTTTCACAAACAAAACACTGGGTACAGATGAAAATACCAAAAGTAATTTTTTCATTATGCAGGACAATTCAAGCCGTTTATTAAAAGCTACAAATCCGGATTTTATTTCGTTTAAGTCATTTTATCTCTATGATATGGTGGGTAAAATGGTTCGGTATAAAGAGAACTTAGGGGTTGAAGAAAACTATAGTTTCTCTACTTCCGGCTTAAGTTCCGGAGTATATATTGCGACCTTCATAACTGCTGATAATGAAAAAATATCCCAAAAAGTAATTATTTCGAATGCAGGAAATTAATAATGTTTTTATTGCCTTTCAACTATCTAAAACCTGAAATTATGAAAAATACAGCCTCAAAAAACCACCAGACATTATTACTACTCGTTTTTATTTTTTTATCCTTTATCGCAAATGCCCAGGTCGGAATTGGAACTACTACTCCTAATGCGAGTTCGGTATTAGATATTACCTCAACTACTCAGGGTATGCTGACTCCCAGAATGACAACTGCCCAAAGAACTGCCATAACAACACCTGCTGACGGATTAATTGTTTATGATACTGATTTAAAAGCTTTTTACTATTATTCTTCAGGTTCTACCTCATGGTTAGTGGTGAGCAGCGGTATAAATCCCAGATTAAATTTTAAACGTATTCGATCTACAGATAATTTAGCAACCGTTCTAGCCGCTGAACTTACTGCAGGCGGAGGAGCGAAATATCTTTTAAACTCAAATACATTGTATGAAATAAATGGTACTGTTACCTTCAACTTTCCTATAGAATTAAATAATGCTTATGTACACGGTTTAGATTCTAATGATGATATTATACTTAGAACAACAGGAAATATTTTTGAAGGCGCAACAGGAGGAAATATAAAAAATGTTACGCTTAGAGCAGCAACAGGTAGTGTTTTTAACCTTAGCGGAGCGGCAACTCAAAATTTAGTTTTTAGGGACTGTATCGTTGCCAATTCAGCAAGTGTAGGAACAATATCTGGTTTCGGGCTTGTATTTTTGAGTATTGTCAATTTTACGGGAAATACAACCGGAATAACCTATAACAATATTAATCAGCTGTTATTAAGCAATATGGGTTGGTTTGGTAATAATGCCGGGACTTACGAAAAACTAACCGGAACTTTTACATTAGTAGAAAAACAAGGTGGTTTTAGTCAGGTTGACGGAACTGCCGTAGGATTTGATGTCTCTACTACTGGACTTAGTATTACCGGAGATGCCATATTAGAATCTGTTGTTTTTACAGGCTCAAATACAACAGGATATGTAAAAGGCTATACTACAGGATCATATACAGGATATAATTTTAATAACAGTTGGAATGTTAGAGCTTCCGGAATTCCAACAGAAACAGATGCTAATGCTGTAGGCGATCTTTCTATGGATTATGCTGTTGGGAGTGGACTTGGAGTTAGTTTTACAAATAACCTCAACCCAAGTAATATAGTAAAAGTAGGCTCTGGAACTCCTTCCACCACCTATTCAAATTTATTTAGATTTTCAACTGATGCTGCAAATCGATTACGATATCAGGGAAAAAAGAAGAGAATCTTTCAAATTGGAGGATCTATTTCTTTCCAAGTGCCTGGAGCAGGAACCTACATTATCTATATCGCAAAAAACGGAACAGTAATAACCCAGTACAAAATTTATGGAAGAGGGCAAATACTTAATGATATTGTGGTACTTCCCATAAACGCATCAGTAGAATTAGTAAATAATGATTATATTGAAGTTTTTGCACAACGTTATACAGGAGCTAATGGAGATATCGTCGTTCCCAATATGACACTTATAATTAAATAATTTACTCATTTGTATAAAAAATGTAGTCCCTACGGGACAATAATATCGGGTAATGCATTTTTTTTCTACCGATCTGAAACTCCTAACGGAGTTTTTTTTCTGCAGCAAATTTCCAAACATTTTCTACCGACCAGAAATTCCTAACGGAGTTTTTAATTTTTAATATATTTCTACTAAAGTAAACTCCTGGCGAAGTTTTTTAAAGTCTAATACATTTTCGACTAACATAAACTCCGCTAGGAGTTTTATATCGGTGGAAAAAAATACCAATCCCTGCAAAATTACCCCCTAGGGGCTATAGATTAGAAACTCCTAGCGGAGTTTTTTAATTTTTAATATATTTCTAATAACGTAAACTCCGCTAGGAGTTTTTGGTCGGTAGAAAAAAAAATATGGACCCCGGCAAAATTGTCCCCGTAGGGACAACTCATCACACATACAAATAAAATATTAAAAAAAAAGGCTGTCTCAAAAGTATGATCAGCCCCTTTTATATAATTGATAATTAACCATTAAGAATTCACAATTCCTCAAAATCCCCCGGTTTCCAGCTTCCGTTAAAAGCGGTGGTTTCCGGGCCGTAAATTCTAAAATAAGCAAACCAGCCTCTGTTAGGCAGTGTTTTTATCCATTGTCCTTCTTTTCCCTCAGGAGCTTTTGGACCAAAATACAAATCAATACTCTTTCCTCCTATTTTATCTTTCAATTCAAATAAAGAGCGAAGAGCCGCTTTATTCTGATCTGTTATAACCTGACTTCTCGTAAGGGCATCATAAATAGTTACCGACCAAAAAAGCTTCGCAGGAACAGGCGTAGGAATCGTAATCTTGTATGTTTTTCCGCCATCGACGTATTTTCCTGTGCCGTCTTTAAGTCCAAGCCAGTATAACGACCCAGCACCTTCTTTTCTTCGAAACATTGAAGGAGAGGCTCCAATAGCCTGATAAAACCATGTTTCGCGACCATCAAGATCAACATAGTTTGGGGTATTGAAGTCTCCATCTTCAAATCTTAAGCCAACCCATTCCCATTTTCTGTCTTTCCATACTACTTTATCAGGACGGCGGTCGGCAAACGATTGTACCCTCATTTGTGCATTCGCTATTTTCGCCGCTTTTTCGAGTATTCCTTTCAAACGCGCATCGGGTTTAAAAGGTTTTCCTTTTATAATACCCAATACGGCAAGTTCTCCGTAATAATTTCGATACCCATCATAAGCAGGTTCACGCTGAATTACATCATTTAGCGCTTCCCAGTATTTAATATTATTTTCCCATGCAACAGGTGTTGTATTCTGAGGTTTATCTGTAAGTTCAAGCCAAGTTGGTTCTTTCCAGTCGGCTCCTTTGTTTAACGGATATACTTTTACCGTTTTAATGCGTTCCATAGCCGCTTTTACATCACCGCCTACAGGAAGCGAACGTATTCCCACGGTAAGATTGTTTGAGGAAGATTTCCATACATAATAACCAGAACCCGGAACAGAGCCTTTATAAGCAGGCGGAAGTAATAAATGTTTCCCTCCATTTCCTGCATCAGGCCCCGGAATCCCCATATCGGCAACCCATCGCTGGTTTACGTCCATAGCAACCACAATAAGCGGTCCTTTAGGAACTTCAATAATCATTGGCCCTTTTGACAAATCAATTGGAATTGGACCATACGGAGTATCAGAGTTTAATGTAAAACCTATTTGTCCCGGTTTGGTATCTAATGTTCCAAATGAACTGTTTGGGATGATTTTAATCGTGTCGTTTCCTTTTACCAAACCTTCACCCGAAACTGTTGGATAGAAAAATTTATACGCTTGTATTGCCCTGTTTAAATCAGCATCATCGTATGCTTTTTGTATTGTTTTTTCGGTTGGATATCCTCCAACAAATTCATAACCGTCTGAACTTGAATCTGACGAGTTATTGTCTAAAACTGAAGTATCAGATTCTTTTTTACAGCTGCTTAAAACAAGAAGAAGCAGACTAAAATATAGAAATAGCTTTTTCATAAAAAATGGTTTTATAGTTATTTCGCTTTCGCGGATTTTCCTGTTTTTGAGCCTTTGTTTTCACTCAGGTTATACGTTACTTTTTCAATTTTTCCGGTAAATTCAAAAGGGAGTTTATAATTAAAATCAACCGGAGAACCGGCATCCATTCCCACATCTAAACCTTCATTAAGGGATATTTGAATAGGTATTGTTCTTTCCAGATGTTCTTCTCCTACTTTTTTGCCATTAACAAGCAGTGTAACTGTTGCGCCTTTTCCTCTTTCTTCCCCTTTGCCTTCGTATTTAAAATCAACAACCAGTTTTACTTTTCCTTTTGGCAATACTTCATTTCCTGTAACTGTAGGACGTTCCAAAGCCAGATTATTGTAAACAAAACTTGGCTTACCATTTTGTACATAAAGTCCGTATCCGCCCACTAAACCTCCGTGTGTTACAATCATTCCTTCTGCTCCATTATCTGGAACATCAATATCGGCGGTAATTGACCATGATTTATTAAGGATTCTTGGAGCGGCTTCATTTGGTAAACCCACTTGTCCGGAATAATAAGTAAAAGTATTGGTGTCTCCGGCCAGCGTTGGTCTTCCCATTAATTCTCCGTTCAGTCTTTCAACAGCACGCCAGTCCAGCGGAAGTACATTGTATTTAGCGGCTTCAACCCACCATAAATCTTGCATTTCTCTTAATTTCTGCGGATTTTTTGCTGCTAAATCATTGGCCTGACTAAAATCTTCATCGACTTTATAAAGCTCCCATTTTTGTTTATCGGGATCAAAGGCGCCACGATTTGGATTCCACGGTGCAAATGATAATGCCGAAGCCATCCAGCCATTGTGATAAATACCTCTGTTTACAGCCAGTTCAAAATATTGGGTTGTATGTTTTTCTTTTGCTTTGGCATCATTAAAAGTATAAGCAAAACTAATTCCTTCAATAGGCTTTTGAGTAATACCATTTACAACTTCAGGTGGTGTAATACCAATGACATCATAAAGCGTTGGTACAACATCAATGGTATGTGTAAACTGGCTTCTTAAACCTCCTTTGTCTTTAATTTTGGCAGGCCATGAAATAATCATAGGGTTTCGTGTTCCTCCAAAATGACTTGCAACTTGTTTTGTCCATTGAAAAGGCGTATCCATTGCCCACGCCCATTCTGCCGTAAAATGATTAAAATGTTTTGGTCCGCCTAATTCGTCTATCACTTTAAGGTTATCCTGCCATTTTTCGGGAATTCCGTTAAAAAATAAATTTTCATTTACAGAACCTTCAATTCCGCCTTCGGCACTGGCGCCGTTATCTCCGGCAATGTAAATGATAATGGTATTATCTGCATCCGGCAATTGTTTTACAGCATTGACCACTCTTCCCATTTCATAATCACAATGTGAACCGTATGCCGCAAATACTTCCATCATTCTGGCATACAAACGTTTTTGATCAGCATTGAGTGAACTCCATGCAGGCAGACTTTCTGGTCTTGGAGTAAGTTTTGCATCTGGCGGAATAACACCCAGTTTTTTCTGTCTTTCAAAAGTCTGCTCTCTGTAAGCATCCCAGCCCATATCAAATCTACCTTTGAACTTGTCTATCCAGTCCTGCGGAGCATGATGCGGTGAATGTGCCGCGCCCGGAGCAACGTATAAAAAATAAGGTTTATCTGGCGCGATCGATTTTACTTTCCGAACCCACGCAATAGCATGGTCGGCAAGATCAACTGTCATGTGATAATTTGGATCTTTAGAAACCGGAACAAGATTTCGGTTTTCAAACAAAACCGGATTCCAATGGTTCATATCTCCAGAATTAAATCCATAAAAATATTCGAAGCCTAATCCGTTTGCCCAGCGGTCAAATGGTCCAGCTTCACTGGTTTCCCAAGCGGGTGTATTGTGATTTTTACCAATCCATGCCGTCATGTAACCATTTTGACGTAAAACTTCGGCAATGGTTGCTGCATTTTTGGGTAGTATACAAACTGCGCCGTCATAACCCGTAGCTGCTTCTGTAATTCCGGAAAAAGAAACTGAGTGATGGTTTCGTCCTGTTATTAAGGCTGCACGCGTTGGACTGCAAAGCGCTGTAGTATGAAATTTATTGTAACGAATTCCTTCTGCTGCCAGTTTATCCATTGTTGGCGAAGGTACGCCGCCGCCAAAAGTACTAAACTGTCCAAATCCCGAATCATCTAATAAAATGAGCACCACGTTTGGTGCGCCTTTTGGAGCTTTTACAGGCTGAGGAAATTGCGGCGGATCTGAATCCAGATAGGTTCTGCCCACATATCCTGAAAAATGAAAATCAGGTTGCGGCAAAACTTTTGGAGTTCCTGGTTTTTCATTTTCCTGGCTAAAAGTAACCTGTGTACCAATAATTACAAATAATAGAAGTATTGCTTTATTTTTTATGAAAATTAAAGCAGCATTTAAAATCTCGTTTGTTTTCATGATTTGTGGTTTTAAGGGACAACTAAGTTACAACTTACTAAGAGCCAAAATCTTACAAATAGGTTTCAAATTATAATTTGAAACCTATTTGCTCTGATTCCACAAAAAAAAACCATTCAAATTAATGAATGGTTTCAGTATATTTTATATAAACAATTTGTTAGAGCATCTTTTCTCTTTCCCAAAAACGATGTCTTCCTAAAGCTTTTATAAAAGAAGTGTTTAAAGCTTTGTCAGCAATAGTATTGCTAATTAAAACTCCTGCATCCTTCTCTTTTATATCGCTGTTTGTTTTTATTATTTGAATTCCTTCTGCTTCAGCTGCAATAAACTTACAGTGATTATAGGAATCATTTATAAATTCTTTCACTTCCTTGATTCTTGAAAGTTCTTTAATTCCTTTTCCTCCCGGAATAAAAACCCCGTCAAAAAGTACTGAAGCTGCAATTTTATAAGTTTGATCCACCGGAATGGCTGTTCCGTCTTCTGATGTAATTGTTCCTAAATGCGGTGCAATAATTACTGCTTTTGCACCTGCATTTTGAAGCGCCGTTTTCATTGCTTTTACTGATGATGCATTTACGCCTTCAGCACATAAAAAAGCAATCTGGCGTGTTGCAATAGTATTCGAAATAGTTGGATTTTTCAGCATACTTAAAGCATCAGAGTTTTTAATGCTTTGTTTCACTTTTGTTGGTTCGTGATTGCCTTTATCATCAGCGCCAACTCCATGATTGATGGGTTTTTCGATATTCTTTGGAACCGGAATTCCTAAGGATTTGGCAACTTTTGATGCCAGATTACCATCAACTTGATTTAGCAGTCCAAGCATTCTTTCTCTAATTGCAACAGTTTCAACTTTACCAAGTTCAAAAGACAATGCGTTTGCAATATGATCTTGTTCTACCGGAGTCTGGCTGTTATAAAAAAGTACGGCCTGACTAAAATGATCTGAAAAACTTTCGCTTCGTTCTCTTATTTTATGAGCATCAATTCGCTCATTAAAACTGGCAAAACCTCCTTCGTCAATTTTTGCCTGAAAAGGACATCCGCCGCCTAGGGAATTAGGATGATAACTTACTTTACCAACTGCAATTTCCTGACGCATATGCCCGTCACGCTGGTTGTTGTGCATAGGCGCAATGGTTCTGTTAATTGGTATTTCATGAAAATTAGGACTTCCTAACCTTGATAATTGTGTATCTGTATAAGAAAATAAACGGCCTTGTAATAACGGATCATTTGTGAAATCAATTCCCGGAACTATATGCCCCGGATGGAACGCAACCTGTTCTGTTTCTGCAAAAAAATTGTCTGGGTTTTTATCCAGCACCATTCTTCCAATAATGGTTACCGGAACCAATTCTTCAGGAACTAATTTTGTTGGGTCTAAAAGGTCAAAATCATATTTATGTTCATCGCTTTCCGGAATAATCTGAACGCCTAATTCCCATTCAGGGAAATTTCCGGTATCGATCGCTTCCCATAAATCCAGTTTATGAAAATCAGAATTTTTACCTGATATTTTTTGTGCTTCGTCCCAGGCAACAGCATGAGTTCCTAATTTTGGTTTCCAATGAAATTTTACAAAATGAGATTCGTTTTGTGCATTCACAAATCTAAAGGTGTGAACTCCAAAACCTTCCATCATTCTTAAACTTCTCGGTATTGCCCTGTCGCTCATTACCCACATAACCATATGCATGGATTCTGGCATTAAGGAAATAAAATCCCAAAAAGTATCATGTGCAGACGCGGCCTGCGGAATTTCATTGTGCGGTTCGCCTTTAACAGCGTGAATTAAATCTGGAAATTTCATGGCATCCTGAATAAAGAATACCGGAACATTGTTTCCAACTAAATCAAAAATACCTTCCTGAGTATAAAATTTTACGGCAAATCCACGAACATCGCGAGCCAAATCTGTTGATCCTCTTGAACCGGCAACAGTTGAAAACCTAACAAAAACGGGAGTTTTAATACTTGTATTGTTTAAAAATCCGGCTTTAGTATATTTTTCCATGGTTTTATAAAGTTCAAAATATCCATGAGCTCCAGAACCTCTTGCGTGAACGATTCGTTCCGGAATGCGTTCGTGATCAAAATGAGTTATTTTTTCTCTAAGAATAAAATCTTCTAAAAGAGACGGTCCTCTTTCTCCTGCCTTTAAGGAATTGTTATTATCATTAATCTTAACTCCCTGGTTAGTGGTCAAAAACTGATTTTCTCCATTCGATCTATTCAAATCTAAATCTCTTTGTTTTCCATCAGAATTATCCTGATTTGTTTTCTTTGAATTTTTCATTTGTTTCTTGATTTAAAATGTATTGGTGACTTAATAATTGATCTATTTCGATAGAAGAATATTTAGCAAAATAGCTAAACAAAGTTAGAAGGCTTTTCATGTTAAATATTATACAATTTGGTTTCAGGCTTATAACATTCATATTACAATATCCATGATATCAATTATTTAATCCTATAATTATATAATTACGAAATCTAATCGTATAACTAAAAAAGGTGTTTCTAAAAGTAATTTTGAGTAAGTCACTTTAAAAACACCGTACATGATTTTTAATGTTATTATACAATTGGTTGTGGTTTCAATTATGGCAACATCAGCCATGACGTGGTTTAGTTATGCCATGTCAAAAAGCTTTAGAGAATTGTATAAAGAACCGGTGCTTTTGAGTTATGCTATCGACAAAATGAAAATAGAGCTCTCACCGAAGTCAAAAAAAATCTGGGGCTGGTTATTACATTATATAATTGGTCTTTTGTTTGTTATAGGATATCATATTATTTGGGTAAAGGATATACTGCCAATTTCACCGTTAAGCGCTCTTATATTAGGAGTGATAAGCGGTGTAGTTGGCATAGTCAGCTGGATAATTATTTTTAAGATGACCCACCATCACCCCCCAATTGATTTTAAGGGTTATTACATTCAGCTGTTCTTTGCCCATATAATTTTTGCCATTGTCGCCACGGCGCTCTACTCTGTTACGTTAACACTTTTAATATTAGCAAACGCTTATGTCACTGTCTAAATACAACGAAAAAAGAGATTTTAAACAAACCCGCGAACCAAAGGGTAAAATCGGAAAATCAGCAAGTGAATTGATTTTTGTCGTTCAAAAACATGCTGCATCACATTTGCATTATGATTTTAGGTTAGAAATGGACGGCGTTCTTAAAAGCTGGGCTGTTCCAAAAGGTCCGTCACTTGATCCGGAAGTAAAACGCCTCGCCATGATGGTCGAAGATCATCCTTACAGTTATAAAGATTTTGAAGGTACTATTCCCGAAGGAAATTATGGTGCCGGAAATGTTATTGTCTGGGATAACGGAACGTATACTTCTGACGAAAAAACCGCCTCAGACGAAAAACAATTATTAGCCGATTTGAAAAAAGGACGTTTAAGTTTTATCTTAAAAGGAAAAAAACTTAAAGGGGAATTTTCATTGGTAAAACTTCACGGAAAACAGGAAAACGCCTGGCTGTTGATCAAGAAACAAGATAAATATGCTACAGATACTGATATTTTAGAAAAAAATAAATCGGTTATTTCGAAAAGAAGTTTAGAAGAACTGGAGAAAAAATCTGAAAAAATAAAGGCAAAACCAGAAGAAAAAGAAGAAAAGCAAACGATAAAAAAAAAGTCTAAAGCCAAACCTGCCGAAGTTTCTTTTGTAAAACCAATGCTTGCCACTACAGTCGAAAAACCTTTTGATGATGAAGAATGGGTTTTTGAAAATAAATATGACGGTTATCGTACTGTTGCCGTTATTAATCCGGATGAAGTAAATTTATTCAGCAGAAATCAAATTTCGTTTAATGTCAGTTTTAAACCCATTGCAGACGAATTGAAAAAAATAGATCACACCGTAATTCTGGATGGTGAAATCGTGGTTGAAAATGAATCCGGAAAAGCTGATTTTCAACTTCTTCAAAATTATCTTAAAACAGGAATCGGAAACCTAAAATATTATGTTTTTGACCTGCTCAATTTAGATGGAAATTCGGTTACAGACCTTTCTCTGCTTGACAGAAAAGAACTTTTGAAAATTTTATTTAATAAATATGATTTTACAAATGTTTTTTATTCGGAACATACTATTGGGGACGGAATTAAACAATTTGCAAAAGCCCGAAAAAATAACAGCGAAGGCATTATTGCCAAAAAAGCTGACAGTACTTATACTATAGCCAGCAGAAGTAATAACTGGCTTAAAATTAAAATTTCTAATGAAGAAGAAGCTATCATCATTGGAATAACAGAACCTAAAAATTCCCGAAAATACTTTGGCGCCATTTTACTGGGCCAATATAATGACGGAGAATTAAAATATATTGGAAAATGCGGAACGGGTTTTTCAGAAGAAGTTCTAAAGGAGCTTTATACAAAGCTTAAACCGTTATTTCTGGATAAATCCCCGTTAAGCGAAAAAGTTCCAATAAGAGATAAAATTCAATGGGTTAAACCCAAAGTTGTCTGTCAGGTTAAATATTCAGAATGGACACAGGATAATAACCTGAGACATCCTGTTTATCTGGGATTAAGAATTGATAAAAAAGCCAATGAAGTTGTTTTCAGTGGCAAAAGCAAAACTAACCTCAAGCAAAATAAAATGGAAGATTTAAAAGAACACAAAACCGAAAATGATTACGATTTAAAAGTTGGAAAAACCACTTTACATTTAACAAATCAAAACAAAATATATTTTCCCGCTGACGGTATTACAAAAGGCGAAATTATTCAATATTACAATGAAGTTTCATCCCTTATTCTGCCTTATTTAAAAGATCGTCCGGAATCTATGAACCGCTTTCCTAACGGAATTGATGCGCCGAGTTTTTATCAAAAAGATATTGATCTGGAGAAAACTCCAAAATGGCTCAAAACCAAAAAAATATTCTCAGAATCGAACGAAGAAAACATAGATTATCTTATTTGCAATGATAAGGAAACATTGCTTTATATGGCAAATTTGGGCTGTATAGAAATTAATCCGTGGAATTCGACCATAAAAAACATTCATAATCCCGACTGGCTTGTAATGGACCTTGATCCTGCAAAAGAAGACGATTTTCATATTGTTGTTGAAACTGCACAAGTTGTAAAACAAGTTATGGATGAATTGGAAACGGAATGTTTGTGCAAAACTTCGGGCGCGACAGGGTTACATATTTATATTCCGCTTGGTGCACAATACGATTATGATTCGATAAAAATTTTAGGAGAATTAATCGCCAAGGAAGTTCAGACAAGGCTTCCGGATATTACAACAATTGAGCGAAGCATCAAAAAACGAGATAATAAACTTTATATCGATTATCTGCAAAACCGCCGCGGACAAACTTTGGCCGCGCCTTATTCTGTTCGTCCTAAACCTGGTGCAACAGTTTCAACACCTTTAGAATGGAGTGAAGTTACTACTAAATTACATCCGTCGCAGTTTACGATTAAAAATGTATTACAGCGATTTGAGAAAAAAGGGGATTTATGGGAACCTGTTTTATCAAAAGGTGCCAATATTAAAAAGATAATCAAGAAATTAGAAGAGAAACAAGAAAGAGTCTAAGATGACTTTTTCTTTGTTTCTAAACTCGCTTTCAGCATTGACATTAAATCGTCGCTTTGTTTGCTGTGCACCACTTTAAGTTTAGGCGCTTTGGCTGTTTTTCCTTTGGCTTTCTTTTTAATTATATCCAAAAGTTTGGCGGTATATTCATCTTTAAAACCCGTAATATCAAATTTCTCAGTAAGTTGGTCGATTAGTTTTTCGGCCATATCCATTTCTTTGGTGGCTTTTTTAGAAACCGGAGGCAGTTTTAATTCGTCTGTAGCCCTGATTTCCTGTTCAAAACGAATTCGGTTTAAAACAATGACATTTTTGTATGGTTTTAAAATCGCAAGACTTTCTTTGTTTCGTAAAACAAAACGCGTTACGCCTACTTTTCCTGAAGCTTCAAGTGCATCACGAAGCAATCCGTATGCATTCATTGCGCCTTTATCCGGTTCCAGATAATACGGCTGTTCGTAATAAATACTTTGAATTTCTTTTTCGAGAACAAAACTTTCTATAGCAATTGTTTTCGTTTTGATCGCATCTGCGGCTTCAAAATCAGAATCCTCTAAAATGACATATTTATCTTCAATTTTATAGCCTTTTACAATATTGGCAAAATCAACTTCTTTACCCGTATCTTCATTAACACGCTTGAATTTAATATTGGCGTGGTCTTTTTTATCCAGCATGTCCATATCAAGACTACTCTCCTCTACCGCCGAAAACATTTTTATTGGAATATTAATCAATCCAAAACTCACTGAACCTGTCCATATCGATCTCATAACTCTTTCATTTAATTAGCTTTAAAATTAAATCACAAACACTGATATAGTTTTATAACATTCATCAAAAACTTTTATAAAATAACGACCAAAAAAAAACGGTGCATAAGCACCGTTTTTTATAATTAACAATTAATAATTAACCATTCAAATAATTATTTTTTGTCGATTTTATAAAGTCTTCCCTGATCTGTTACCGCATACAAAGCACCATCTGCACCTTGCGTAATATCTCTAAAACGCTGACCTTCGCCTGCCAATAATCTTTCTTCGCCAACTACTTTATTATCTCTGATAACAAGTCTGGCAATATGCGTAGCGCTTAACGAACCTATGAAAAGATTATTTTCCCATTCCGGTACACGATTTCCAGAGTAGAAAGTCATACCGCTAGGCGAAATCACAGGATCCCAGTAATAAACCGGTTGTTCCATTCCGTCTTTCTGCTGAATAGCATCGCCAATTGGCTGTCCGCTGTATTCAATTCCGTACGTAATAGTTGGCCATCCATAATTTGTTCCGGCTTTCAAACGGTTGATTTCGTCACCACCTCTTGGTCCGTGTTCGCTCTCCCAGATTTCTTTTGTAACCGGGTGCATAGCAAGTCCTTGTGGGTTTCTGTGTCCATATGTGAAAATTTCAGGTAATGCATTTGCACCGCCAAAAGTTGGATTTCCGGGTGCAGGCTGTCCGTCTTTTGTAATTCTGACTACTTTACCAAGACTTGCTGTTAAAGATTGTGCCAAAGGTCTGGTTTGCAAAACAGAACGTTCACCCGTACTTACCACAAGATTTCCGGTTTGATCAAACAGAATTCTTCCGCCATAATGTAAATCACTTGGATTTGCAGGACTTGAACGATAAATTACGGTTGCGTTTTCGATAGTTTTTTCATCATTTGCCAGTTTTCCCTTTGCAACAGCAGAAATATTTCCACCTGCAACTGCTTCAGAAAACACCCAGTAAATCATTTTATTTGTTGCATAATCAGGATCAAGGCATAAACCTAATAAACCTCCCTGATTGGCAGGATTTACGGCAGGTAAACCTGTAATTGGCGCACTCACTACTCCAGCAGTTGTCACGATACGCAATGTTCCTGTTGTTTTTTGAGTTACCAAAAGTCGGCCGTCTGGAAGCACTTTTACACCCCACGGACTTGTAAGCGCCGATGTAATGATGTCGGCTTTATATTCTGTATTGGTAGTCATTCCGCTAATTCTGGTTTGTCCGGCAAAAGCAGGTTTATATTGAGTGTTTGCAGGATTTGTTTCTACAGGGTTCGTTACGGTTCCGCCTCCATTTTCAGGATCATCATCGTTGTTGTTGCAGCTAAAGGCAAATAATGCACTCGAAAGAATCAAAATGTACTTTAAATTTTTCATCGTAGATATTTATTAAATTAATTTGGGTTATAACTTCAAATATCTAAAATAAAAATTCAAAAATTTTATATAATTTAAGATAAGACTTACAGAATTTATATTGAATTTCGATCCCGATTATCATTCCATAGGAATGTTTCATTGATAGAAAAAAATAATAATTGTCCGGGTTTACGTTCCGTAGGAACGTTTGATACGTTCGATTATTAAAAATGATGCCATAACCAAACGTTCCTACGGAACGTAAAAAATAATAGCATAATTTTTTTTCTACCGACGAGATTTTCCTACGGAACATAAAATATCATACAAACAATTTTGTCATAACTACCAACTGTATTTCAATATCAATCTGGCATTAAATGGTGTTCCTGCCGTAAAATGAATTTCTTCAACAGGATCTGTTTCATTTGCCAAACGTGATTCTGTCAAGAATTGAGTTTCCTTCCATTTTGTATTAAAAATATTGTCGATGTTTACCCCTATCGAAACTTTTTTAATTTGATAATTTACTGAGAAATCGGTGATGCAATATCCTTTTGCCACAACCGAATTATCTTCATTCGCCGGACGATCACCCAGAAATCTCGTTCTTAAACTTCCCGAAAACCCTTTTAAATCTTTTACCGAAAATCCGTTCATTAAAGTATGAACCGGAGCAAGCGGTAAATAATCATTTCCTTTTGATTCGTCGATAGAACGTGCGTGTGTATACGTATAATCAGTATTCCAAAATAACCAATTGGTTAACTGATATCTAAAACCAAAATCAAAACCTTTACGTTCTGTTTTTCCGCTTGGTTCAACAACCGCTTCGTCGCCCACATACACAAATTCCTGTGCTAAATACAAATACCAAATGGCTGAGTTTATGATCATTCTTGGAAACGGTTTCCAGTTAATTCCTAAATCGGCACCGTAGGTTTCAGGCAGGATTTTTTCCCCTTTTTGCGCTACAACTACGCGTGTATCGTTACTGTGAAATCCTTTTCCTAATTTTAAAAAATACTGAAGTTTATCATTTTGAGTATAAAGGAAATTCAGTTTTGGGCTTACAATCGCTTTTGTCTGCGTTTGATTCGTGTAAGTTGAAGCCAGTTGATCTTCATATCCAAACTTGAAATAATCCAAACGCAAACCTCCATTTATTAACCATTTTCCAGATGTAAAATCTAAACTGCTATAAGTAAACAAATTCGTCTGGTTTACAGTTCCTAAACTCAAATATTCTAAAACTGTTTTTCGATTTAAAGTATGCGATAATTCTACATCTTTATTATTGTCGTTTCTTAAACCTGCACCTAGTTTAAAAAGCCATTTTTCACTTAACTTCTCATTATATTCTGACTGAAAACCAACAATTGCTCTGTTTTCTTTTTGTTTGATTTGGTCGCCATTTACAGGATCATTCAGGAAAAAAGTAAAATTCGAATACAATTCAAAATCGTATTTGCTCAAATATGCTGTGTTTTTAATATGCGTGTTTTCGTCGATTTTGGCGTCGTATTGTAAGTTGAAATTCGTTCTTCCGGTATTTCCGCCTTCATTTGGATCAATTGCTCCATAATGCGAAATTGTTCCGTCGTTCACTGCACGATCAGGAATTTGTCCGCTGGCATCCCATTGGCTTTTAAAATGCGAAACTGCAATTGTCAGTTTATCTCCGTTATTCATTTTCGCAGCATATTTTCCAAACAAATTAATTCGGTTAAAGTTTTGCGACGCATCAAAATAACCATCGGTCATCATATATTCACCCGCAAAATAGGCCGACTGATTTTCTTTATTCAGCAAATTGAATAAAGCCACCGTGCGAAAAGTATCAAACTGTCCGCCTTCAAAAGAAAGTGAACTGTTTTGTAAAGCATTTTTAGTGTTAAAACCAACATATCCTGCGGTTGTAAAATCGCCTTTATCTGCAAAATAAGATCCTTTATCAAAATCGATATTATCTACCGTTTCCGGAATCACAAAATGAAGATCGGCGTAACCTTGTCCGTGCGCGTGCGAAACCATATTCACCGGCATTCCGTCAACCGTAACATTAATATCCGTTCCGTGATCGCAGTCAAAACCTCTCAGGAAAATCTGCTCTGCTTTTCCCCCGCCCGCGTGCTGACCAATAAAAAGTCCCGGAACTTTTCGCAATAAATCCTGCGAATTGGATACAGGCTGAATTTCTAAATCTATTTTGGAGATTGTATTAAGATATTTTAGATTATTGGTAATCGTAACTTCTTCCAATAAAAAAGGTTTTTCTTCTAATTGAATCGATAGATTTTCATTTGATAAAAGCTTTATTTTCTGCGTAATAAATCCTTGTTCCGAAATTTGAAGGCTGTCGCCGATTTTAGTTTCTTCTAAAGTAAATTTTCCGTTTATATCCGTATGAGCGTGCGTTTTAAAAATTAAATTCCGAATCAAAACATCAGATAATGGTTTTCCGTTTGCACCATTTACAGTTCCTGAAACTGCTTGTGATTTTGCCGAAAAAGTGAGGATAAAAACAGAGAAGAAAAATAGAAATCGCATGTAGTAAGTTTTGGTATTGGATCGCAAAAATACTATTCTGAGTTTTGGAATGCAATTAATTTTTTAACACATAGAGACATAGTTTTTCTTTGTGTATAAAGGCGTTTCACTTGTTTTTAATGCACATAGTTGTGCGTTTAAAACTTTGACAAAGCTGCGCCATCAAAATGCGTAAAGCTATGTGCAAAAAACCAGTTTTTTTTAATATCCTCTTTTCAAGAATTAAAAAATCTATGTTTCTATGTGTTTAAATAAAACTGCAGTAAACAAAAAAATCCCATTAAAAAATGGGATTTCTTTACTATCTAAAAAATGCAATTAATATTTAATAGCAATTTTACCAATCGTTTTTCCGGATTCTAAAAGCTGATGCGCTTTTTTAAGATTCTCTGCAGAAAGTCCTTTATAAGTTTCCTTTAAAGTTGTTTTTAAAACGCCTTCGTCTAATAAATCGGCAATTTTATTTAAAATATGATGCTGTTCGATCATGTCTTCGGTTTGAAACATCGAACGCGTATACATTAATTCCCATGAAAAGGAAACACTTTTCCCTTTCAGTTTATTTAAAACAACAGGTTCTGCACTTCCGGTAATCGAAGCAATATGTCCTTGAGGTTTAATTAATTCTGCCATAATATCCCAATACGCATTCGTATCAACAAAATCTAAAATAAAATCTACGTGTTGAAAACCCGCTTCTCTAACCGAAGCAACTAAATCTTTATGATCAACCACAAAATCAGCTCCCTGCTGTTTACACCATTTTATTGTTTCCGGACGCGAAGCGGTTGCAATAACGGTTAATCCTGCAATTTTCTTTGATAGCTGAATGGCGATAGAACCAACGCCACCGGCACCTCCGATGATTAAGATTGATTTTCCTTTGTCTTTCTCCGGATTTATTCTGATTCTGTCAAAAAGAATTTCCCAGGCTGTTAAACCTGTCAACGGAATCACGGCTGCTTCTGCATTCGTTAATGATGTTGGTTTATTACCTACAATTCTTTCATCAACAATTTGAAATTCAGCGTTGCTTCCTTGTTTGGTTAAATCTCCTGCGTAATAAACGGGATCTCCAACTTCAAATAAAGTTACTTTTTCTCCAACTGCCTGCACAATTCCTACAGCATCCCAGCCAATAATTTTTGGGGTTTCCAGAACGGTGTCTTTTGCGGCGCTCTGGCG
Source organism: Flavobacterium panici (assembly GCF_903819335.1). Classification (GTDB taxonomy): domain Bacteria; phylum Bacteroidota; class Bacteroidia; order Flavobacteriales; family Flavobacteriaceae; genus Flavobacterium; species Flavobacterium panici. The sequence continues at coordinate 222,149 of NZ_CAIJDE010000043.1, forward strand.
AATTTTAAAATCAACCGGATTTACGGAGATGGCATCAATTTTTACTAATAAATCGTGCGCTCCGGGTATTGGTTTTGCAGTTTCAAATTCTATAAAACTGTCTTTTTCTTCTATGGGTAATGATGATTTGAATCCTATTGCTTTCATCGTTTTTTAAATTTTTAATTAAAATATACTAACAAAGATACGAGGGCTTTAACTCTTATAACTTGTATATTTTTATAAAATATCGGTACAAATTTTTCAATGCATTTTATTTGTTCTCTCGCAGATTTTGCAGATTAGCAGATATTTTTATTTATCAGCTCAATCTGCAAAATCCGCGGGAAACATATTTTTTAAAGCAAATCCCTTTAAAATAATAGAACTGGTATGTTTTTATTTATATTGGTCGAAATTCGGCAGTTTTGTTTAAACACATAGAAACATAGATTTTTTTATTTCTTGAAAAAGGGATATTAAAAAAACTCGTTTTTTCACACATAGCTTTGCGTATTTCGATGGGAAGCTTTGTCAAAGTTTAAAACTTTGACAAAGCTCTATGCGCAAAGCTATGTGCATTGAAACAAGTGAAACGCCTTTACACGCAAAGAAAAACTATGTTCCTATGTGTTTAAAAAACTTTAAATTTGCTAAATCAAACTTCTCAAAATGAATATCCGCAAAGCCAATATATCCGATTCTAAATACATTGCTCCTATTTTATTACTGGCAATGGAAGATATCATCTATAAATATATGGGCAAGAAGGATCATGACAGCGCACTCGAATTGGTTTCTTATTTTACTGCAAGAGAAGGCAATCAATATTCGTATGAAAATTGTTTTGTAGCCGAGTCTGAAAATGAAATTATTGGTGCTGTCAGCGTTTATAATGGTGCCGATTTACGCGAATTGCGCGCTTCTATTATTGATTATGTACATCTCAATTTTAATCCTGATTTTTATCTTGAAGAAGAAACACAGGCGGGTGAATATTATATTGATTCGGTGGGAATAAACCCGAAATATCAGGGAAAAGGAATTGGTTCTAAAATTCTTCAGTTTCTAATTGATCAATATGTACATAAAAATAAACAGACTTTAGGATTATTGGTTGACGAAGATAATCCGCTGGCAAAAAGTCTTTATTTAAAACTTGGGTTTAAGGTTGTGGGCAAAAAAACTTTGGTTGGAAAAAAACTGGATCATCTTCAAATAAGTCCGAATTAAAATTCGGCTCTGCCAAAGAAAATTAGTATTTTTAAACCAAAACAAGCCGAAATGAACCACCAAATATTTGAATCTAATTATAAAAAACTGGGATTTTTAATTCTGAATCAGGAAACTGTAGAGGAAATTAATGGTGAAGATTACAAAGCTTATATTAAGGTATTGTATTTACCAGAAGGTTATGAAATAACAATTGACTTTAAACAATACAAAACTTCGAGTCCTTCTTTGTTTTTTATAAACAGCAATCAATATTTACAGATTAATAAGGAAGGAAAAAAACAAGGTTACTTTATGTATTATAACCGTGACTTTTATTGCGTGCAGATTCATGATGCCGAAGTTGCCTGCGACGGTTTGTTGTTCAATAATATTTTTGAAATGCCAATGACAACTTTACCTGAAAAAGAGGTTTTATTTGTGGAAGGTATTTACAGTCAAATTCAGCAGGAATTTGACGCTCCCGATTCTTCGCAGGAAGAAATGATCCGCACGTATTTGAAACAGCTTATTATTAAAGCTACCCGAATCTGGAAAATACAGCAATTGGGTGTTTTAAACGATGAGCCTTCAAAGGAAATGGATTTCTTCAGGGATTTCAGCCGATTGGTCGAAATTCATTTCAGAACCAAACATACTGTGGCAGATTATGCTGATATTTTGGGTCTTGCGTCAAAAACACTTTCGAATAAATTCAATCGTTTAGAGCTTTCTCAGCCTAACGATATTATTAAGGATAGAATTATTCTGGAAGCAAAAAGGCTTTTAGGTTATTCTTCTTTAAGTGTAAAAGAGATTGCATATCAATTAGGATATGAAGATCCGGCTTATTTTAACCGACTTTTTACCAATAAAGTTGGCGACACTCCGTCTAATTTCAAGAAAAAATACCTTCAAGGGAAAAATGTACAATTAGAATAGACTTTTGTCTATTTTTAGAGCTGTATTACCGCCATATCTTTGTCCTATCAAATTATAAATAATTAAAAAGACAAATGATATGAAAACTATTAAAGTATTACAACAGGGTTTATTTATTGCAGCATTGTTAATCGTAAATACAATTGCTTCAGCACAAGAAAGACAATTTAAAGGGCAAAATGACCCAGAAATTTTTACAGAAGTACGCGGTTTCTTAAACGCATTAAATTCTGGTGACGGAAAACCTTTGGAACAATTATCTGTTGCAGACGCTCGTAACGTATTGGTTGGTGCACAAAAATCAGTTGAAGTTAATTATTCTGGTATTGAAGAATCTGAAAGAGTAATTTCTCAAAATGGTTTAAAAGTAAAAATCCATATTACAAAACCTAAAGGTGCTAAAGCTAATGCTCCGGTATTTATCTTCATTCACGGCGGCGGATGGGTTTTAGGAGATTATCCAACTCATAGAAGATTAGTGAGAGATTTAGTTGTAGAAAGCGGTGCAGTTGCGGTTTTCCCAGACTACACACCTTCTCCGGAAGCTCAATATCCGGTAGCGATTAATGAAATTTATGCAGCGACTCAATGGGTAGCCGAAAACGGAAAACAAATTGGTGTAAACGGTAAAAACCTTGCTGTTGTGGGAAATAGCGTGGGTGGAAATATGACTGCTGCGATTACTTTAATGGCAAAAGATAAAAAAGGTCCACACATTAAATTACAAGTTTTATTATGGCCTGTAACCGATGCTAATTTTGAAACTGAATCTTATAATTTATATGCTAACGGACGTTTCTTAACTAAAAATATGATGAAATGGTTTTGGGATAATTATTTGCCAGACGCTTCAAAAAGAACAGAAAAATATGCTTCTCCACTTCAGGCAAGTTTAGCAGAATTGAAAGACTTACCTCCTGCACTTGTTCAAACTGCTGAAAATGATGTTTTAAGAGATGAAGGTGAAGCTTATGCCAGAAAATTAAACGAGGCTGGAGTTCCTGTAACTTTAACAAGATACAACGGATTGATTCACGATTACGGACTTTTAAATCCTATTGCAAATGTTCCGGCGATTCAAACTGCAATTCAACAAGCTGCGGTTGTAATTAAAACAACATTGAAATAAGAATTCAGATATTTGAAAACAAAAAGGGATAGAATTAATTTTCTATCCCTTTTTTACTTTACTAATACTTAAAATAGAAGTCTATTTTAAAAAGAAGTTACTGATGATTACGTTCCAAGTAAATTTTACAGAACTTCTAAAAATAAAAACAAAAAATCCTGTGGCAAATGTAGAATTTCATTCAGCAGTAAAAATCATTAGAAATGATGATTTCTCATTAAAAAGCCTATAAAAAAAGTAATATCGATTGTGAATTCTCCTTTTTAAACAATTTGAAGCTTAGAATATCGTTATAAAAATGATTTGCCAGCTTTTTTTAGTTGGAAAAACATTCGTTTAATCCCCCAATTTGACAAATAAATAATATCACAGAATGAAAAACATAACAATATTAGAAGCAGGTTTAGTTTTAAGAATAGTTTTAGGAATAACAATGTTATCAGCAGTTGCCGACCGATTTGGATTTTGGGGCGCGCCCGGTTCGAATGGTGTTGCATGGGGAAACTGGGAAAATTTTGTTCTTTATACGCAGACACTTAATTCTTTTGCCAGTAAATCGACTGCCGAAGTATTGGGTGCAATTGCAACAGGTTTTGAAATTCTGTTTTCTGTCTTATTAATCTTTGGTTTCAAAACCAGAATTGCTGCTTTAGGAACTGCTTTTTTAATGTTGGTTTTTGCATTTGCAATGGCAATTTCTGTTTCGGTAAAAGCGCCTTTTGATTATTCTGTTTTGACAAGTGCTGCTGCAGCTTTATTGCTTTCTACAATTGGTAAAACTGCTTTTGCTGCTGATAATAAAATATAATATTCTGTTATTTTTTTAAACACATAGAAACATAGATTTTTTTATTCTTGAAAAGAGAAGATTAAAAAAAAACTCGTTTTTTCACACATAGCTTTTCCTGTTTTCGATGAGTAACTTTGTCAAAGTTTAAAACTTTGACAAAGTTCTACGCACGCAGCTATGTGTATTAATACAAGTGAAACGCCTTTTACACACAAAGAAAAACTATGTTCCTATGTGTTTAAAAAACATAAAAAAACGAAAACGAGATAGACTACTCTATCCCGTTTTGCCCCACAAAATATTTAAAAACACCAATAACCTACAAAAGTGCTTCTACATAGTTTGCGATTTGAGAATCAGTTTGGGAATTAAATGACGACTGTACCAATTGGACGGTTAAAAACAAGGTGTCGTCTTTTAATTCCATTTTAACGTCATCATTATTTTCAGAATTTGTTAAGTGAATGGTGCTCAGTTTTTCCTGCAGCGCTTCTTTTCCCATATCATCAGAACAGATTTTTTTTACGAAAGATTCTAAGTCGTCAAAAACAATATCCAGTCTTGATAAAGGATATTGATCATAAGCTGTAAAAGTATTCCAGTCAATATCTACTTTAATATCATAACCTGCTCTTTCTTTTAGCTTTGCTTCAAAAGCCGGAAGTTTTTCTACTTTAATCGATTCTGCTAAACGTTTTTCTGCTAATCCCATATTTAATTTAATTGATTAATTATAGGCGCAAATTTATCTTCCGCATTTTTATCTGGCATCACTATTTATAGTGATTTTGATTTCTAATTTATGACTGATTTATCTGAATCAATTTTGCCTTTATTGGTTATAATTTCGGTTAACATTGCCGATTGATATCCCATCATTTTTGCTTTTCGGGCTTCTTTTAGTGCTTTTTCGGGCTGTTTTAATTTATAATACATTTCCCCGAGATTGCACACAAAAATGGGTTCTTTCGGGTTTATTTCAATTGCTTTTTCAAAATACGGCAGTGATTCTTCATAGCGCAGTTCTCTATCTAAAATACAGCCATAATTATTGTAGATAAGAGCATTTACAGGAGGTTCATGCTGTGTTTTTGTGAAATAATATTTTCTTTTCTTAAAGCTGGCTTCAAAACCTTTCGTATACCATAATATTCTGGTTTCAAGAAAATAAGCCGAAGCATATTGAGGATCTATAAGCAATATAGCATTACATGTTTTTTGTGCTTTCTCATAATTTTTGGCAAAAACAAAATCCCAGCCTTCTTTTAAAAGTGCTCTTTTGGTTTCGTCTTCTTTTTGCTCGAGATGTTCGTCGTCAATTTCTTTTTTTCGATATTCGTCTATTTCAATTTCCCAGCCTGTGAAAACTATTTTTTTATCGTTTCCAATTACTGTAAAAATTAAATCTTTTACTGCGGCATCTTTAAAATCAAGAGAAAACAAAACCTGGTTTTGGGATCCTGCTGCCAGAACTTCTTCAATTTTCTGGTTTAATTTTTGAACATCAATATGCACTCGCATCCACGTTCGTAAATAAGATCCTCGATGTACAAAAATGATTTTTCTGGGTAAATGTCTTAAAGCCGCTTCTGCAATAGCTTCTTTTTCTATTTTATAATATTTAAAATAATTGTCGTTTATTTCCAGATAATTGCGTTTGTCTAAACCTTCAAATTCTAAATTCCAAACTACAAGTTTATCTTTTAATTCAAAACGTTCCTGAATGTCATTGGAGTTTTTTATTCTTTTAATTAACTGAGAAAAACGTTCTTCGTTATCATAAAATCTATGACAACGTCGGTTTGATATAATTTTTTCTTGTTTTTGTTCTTCCGTTATTTCAGTTTCATTATTGGCTTCAAAGTCCAGTAAAACCATATCGTCGTTGTATAATTTAAAGCCTCCTTTTTGGTAAATATGAAGATAGATTCGCTTTGATTTTTTACCTCTAATATTTTTGGGTTCATCTAACGGATATTTCTCTTCTTCAAGCTCTAACTTCTCCATAGGAAACGGAACATCGATTTTATAATACCGATCTTCAATTATAGAAAACCATGACATTTGAAAACGGTCTGCATCAAACGGAATATGAATTAAACCGGAAAAAGCTGATTGGTTTAAATGATAATATTTTGATTGTGTTTCCATTTCTGAAAGTTCTTCTTCAGAATAAAAACAAATATTATTCTCCAGTTTTATATCTGAAATTACATGTTTTGAAGAATTAACAAATGCAATCGAATCAATATGCATTAAAAGTTCGCGATCGTGAAAAACACTAAAAGTGGCTTTAAAATAAGTACTGGCCAGATTGACTTGTGCGTAATGATTTGAGCCAAAATAATGTGTATAATAAACCAGCGGAGTACCAAGTAAAACGGCAAGCCATATTGAAAAATACAAGCCATTAAAAGTTCCTGTTTTTTGATACGTAACCAAAGCATAAACACCATAATCGACAAAAAGCAGCAATGCGGTTATCATAATCACACCAAACACAAATTCTAAACTGATACTGGCACTGGATCTTCCGTAATAATAAAAGTAAAAATAACCGCACCAGGCAATGGCAGCATTAAAAAACACCGCAAATCCAAGTCCGAGGAAATACAATAGAAAATAACTTATAAGCGCGGCAACAAACAATAATCCGACAGGAAAGAAAATTTCTCCGCTAAAATAGACGGGATCAACTCTTTTATACGAACGGTAATTTTTCATGATCTTTATTCTTCAATTTTAACCGCAAATGTAAAAGTTCGTTATAGCGGAGGAGTCATTATAAATGATGATTTTTTTAATTGTTAATTGTAAATGGTGAATTGTGAGTTTTCAGTCGCAGTTTTCAGTCGCAGTTTTCAGTCGCAGTTTTCAGTCGCAGTTTTCAGTCGCTTTAACTTTGTCAAAGTTTAAAACTTTGACAAAGTTTTTGAGCACCAAGACTGAAAACTGAGACTGCGACTGAAAACTAAAAAAACATTTTTAAGGTATATTTAAGGTCGTAAACTCATTCCGAACAAATATGTATTCGTAAATTAGCATCAAACAAAATTTATCTTAATGACAGTACTTACTTTTACCCTGATAATGCTGCTTGGTGCTTTTTTAGCTGGCTTTATTGGTTCATTATCAGGCTTGGGCGGAGGTATAATAATTATTCCGCTTCTCACAATTATTCTTGGTGTTGATATTCATTATGCAATTGGAGCCGCTTTAGTTTCGGTAATTGCGACTTCTTCGGGTTCTGCGGCGGCTTATGTTAAGGAAGGAATTACCAATATGCGCCTCGGGATTTTTCTGGAAATCGCAACAACAATCGGAGCCGTTTGCGGTGCTTTACTTTCTACCATTGCTCCTACTTCATTCATCGCTGTTTTATTCGGACTTACGTTGATTTTTTCGGCTATAAATTCGCTTCGCAAAAAAGAAGAACATATTGTTTTAGAATCAAGTCCGCTGGCTAAAAGCTTAAAACTTCAGGGAACTTACCCAACGCACGACGGACAAGTCGTGAGCTACGGAACTAAAAATGTTATTGGCGGTTTCAGTATGATGGGAATTGCCGGAATGATGTCTGGTTTACTAGGAATTGGTTCTGGTGCTTTTAAAGTTATTGCGATGGATAATATTATGCGAATTCCGTTTAAAGTTTCTACCACAACCAGCAATTTTATGATGGGTGTTACAGCAATGGCGAGTTCTGTAATTTACATTCAAAAAGGATATATCGAACCGGGAATTTGTATGCCGGTTGTTATTGGCGTTTTGTTTGGCGCAATGGCAGGAGCAAAAATTTTGGTTAGAACAAATCCTAAAAAACTTAGAATATTTTTCGCATGCTTGATTTTTGTGTTAGCAGTTAATATGATTTATAATGGACTTAATGGAAAAATCTAAAGTTATGACGCACGAAAAATTTGGAGAAAAAGATTTTCAAACCATTATTGGAAACTTATTACGCTATGGCGTTTGGATTTCATTATCAGTAGCTTTTATTGGCGGAATCGTTTATTTGATGCACCACGGAAATGACATTGAAGATTATTCTGTTTTTAAAGAAAATGACCGAAATATATTTGAAGTAATTTCGTCGGTTGTAAATGGTGTAATTTCGGGAAGCGGCGAATTTTTAATCTTCTTCGGAATCATATTATTGTTTTTAACTCCCGTTTTCAGGGTTTTACTTTCTCTTTTCTCTTTTTTGATCGAGAAAGATTATTTATATGTAGTGATCACGCTGATTGTTATTCTGATTATTATAACTAGTATTTCATTTGGGTTTTCACATTAGAAAATTTTAGATTTTAGATTTTAGAATGTAGATTTTGGAATTTGGGATTTGGGGTTTAAAAATTGGAATTTGATATTGATATTAACATTGTCATTGAAATTTAGAAAAATTTATGGAAATAGGAATCGATAGTTTTGCTTCGGCAATGTACGGCGACAGCAATACTTTGAGTAGTGTTGACGCGATGGAACAACTGCTGCAGAGAATTGAGTTTGCAGATCAGGCTGGATTGGATGTTTTTGGAATTGGAGAACATCATAAAAAAGAATTTCTGGATTCGGCAACAGCAGTAATTTTGAGTGCGGCTGCGGCTCGAACAAAAAATATTCGTTTGGCAAGTGCGGTGACGGTTCTAAGTGCCGCCGATCCTGTACGCGTTTATCAAAGTTTTGCGACATTGGATTTAATTTCAAAAGGCAGAGCCGAAATTGTTGTCGGGCGCGGATCTGCTATTGAAGCTTATCCGCTTTTTGGATATGACCTTAAGGATTATGATGCGCTTTTTAAGGAGAAACTTGAATTGCTTTTGCAGGTTAGAGATAACGAATTTATAACTTGGTACGGAAAATTTCGTCCTGAACTGAATAATCTTCCGGTTTACCCGAGAGCTTTACAGGAAAAAATGCCGATTTGGCTTGGTGTTGGCGGAACTCCGGAATCTTTTGTAAGAGCCGGAAGTTTAGGATTGCCTTTAATGGTTGCCGTTATTGGCGGACAAACACATCGTTTTAGACCTTTGATTGATTTATACCGTGAAGCCGGAAAAGCGACTGGTTTTAAACCGCACGAATTAAAAGTTGGACTGCATTCGCCGGGATACGTTTCGAATACAACCGAAAAAGCTGTTGAAGAATATTATCCGGGTTATGCCGAATTGTGGACAAAATTAGGATATGAGAGAGGCTGGCCTCCGGTAACAAAAGGTAAATTTGACGGATTAATTGATGATTTGGGTGTTTTAATTGTGGGAAGTCCTGAAAGAGCTGGAGAAAATTTTACGTCACAGCGAAGCGCTTGGCGGTGTTGAAAGATTTACGTTCCAAATGGACAACGCGGGATTAACGCATTCTCAATTAATGAACGCCATAGAACTCATCGGAACAAAACTAATTCCTTTGATTAAGAAAGGGTAATACTTTGTGTAGTTTTTGGGCCACAGATTACACGGATTAAACGGATTTACGCTGGTTCTTTTTTATCTAACGTATGGAAAATATAAAACTGCGTAAATCCGTTTAATCCGTCAAATCCGTGGGCAAATTTTCAAAAAAACTTTGAACCTTGCCGCTCTGAACCTTTGAACCTATAAAAAAGAAAGCATCCGTTTTAGCGGATGCTTTCTTTTTTAATTGTAATTTTTCAACTAGAACAATCAAATATTTTTAGAATTTGTATGTTACGCCAAATCTGAAGTTTCTTGGTTGTTCTGTCTGCCAATAGTAAGCATTAATATTAGTTGAAGCATAATAAGAACCACTGTACAGATATTTATCTAAAATATTAAATACATTCGCTGTAAATTTCATTTTTCCAATCTCATAAGATAAACCACCATCAAGTTTAAAATATTCTGGAAGTCTTTCGAGTCCGGCAGCCCAAGTATCTGTTTGTCTTCCTGCAAGGTATGTACCTCCAATAGACGCTCCAAATCCTTTTAACTTACCATTTACAAGAGTATAATTTAGCCATGCATTTGCAACATGTTTAGAGAAACCCGGTACAGTAGAACCTTGTATAATACTTGGAACATTAGAATCTGTAACTATAGATTCTGTAAAAGCATAATTTGCAATTAAATTAAGACCGTCAAAGATTTTTCCTCTAAGATCAACTTCTATACCTTGTGCTCTTTTTTCTCCTAATACAACTTTAAATACATCATTAGGTCCATTAGCAGGATCAGAAGTCAATTCGTTTTCTTTCAAAATTCTATAAGCAGCAACTGTAGTACTCCATGATCCGTCAAACCAATCTTTCTTAATTCCAAACTCGATATTATTTCCAGTAAGAGGTTTAATTGGATCTCCATTTTGAATAATTCCTGATTGAGGCGTAAAAGCCTGATCGTACAATCCGTAAACCGATGTACTTGGCGTTATAGAATAACTAATACCAACACGAGGTGTAATGTGAGTATCTTCTTGAACATCGCCCCAGTTTGCCTGATTAATCCATGTATATCTTGCCGCAAGAGTCAATCTCAATTTATTTTCAAAGAAACCTAATTCATCCTGAATGTAAGCAGCTGTATATTTTGAAATCATACCGCCAAAAGATCTCTCCTTAAGCGGCGTATCACGATTAAAAACAGGCAGTCCGTTTGCCGGCATTCCATAATTTGGTGCAAAAATATTAAACGGATTATCAAAAGTATCTAAATCATGTGATTGGTAAAAATCTGCATAGTATTCTTTATTTCCTGCATCTATTCCTCCTAATACTTTATGAGAAACAGGTCCTGTATTGAATTTACCATTAACAAAAATCTGTCCTAAAAACATGTCGCTTTCCGCATCCCAAATACCAACATTTCGTATAATTTCACCATACCCAAGAGTTCCGTCAGGTATCTCATCATAATCTAAATCCACTGGTCCGGGCCCCACGCCTGTTGGCCATGAGCTGTATCCTTTTTGCAGATATTTAAAATATGATGTTTGTGCAGTAAGTTTCCAGTTGTCATCAAATTTATGTTCAAATGTAAAATATCCGCTGTGATCGTTCATTTTTGTATCTGGCAGACCCGGCTGTGTCATAGTAAAATTTCTTGGCAAAGTTGCGTATCCTCCAGCGTCAGCTCCAAAAATATAATAAGAACCAACCTCAGTCATATTAGCCATTTGGTAGTTGTACTCTAAAGTAACTTTTGTTTTATCATCAATTTGATACGAAAGTACCGGAGCAATTACATAACGATCATTGTGTTCAAACGGTCTGTGAGAACCTTTCTTTTGAAAAGCACCATTAAAACGGTATAAAAACTTCCCTTCTTTATCAAATTTTCCATCAAGATCAATACTTGCTCTGTAAAAATCAAAACTTCCAGCCATAACAGTAGCTTCTCCTTTGGTAATTCCAGTTGGCTTTTTAGTCACAACATTATAAAGTCCGCTTGGATCACCACTCGAAAGCATAAATCCTGCTGGTCCTTTCACAAATTCGATATGATCCACAAAACTCATATCTTCTGTCAATGGTCCCCAAAAAGAAGTAACTACATTAAATCCGTTACGGAAAGCCTGTATTTGTGAACCACGCATTGTAATATTCGTATACATATCTCCCCAGTGTTCTAAGCGCACAGCACCACTCACGTTACGGATCACTCCATCACTCATACTGATAATCTGCTGGTCTTTTAAAGTTTGTCCGCTTACGATTTGAATATTCTGTGGGATTTCAAGTACCGGAGTCTGAAGACGTAATGATAATGAAGGTTTGTCTTGTTTGTATTTATTTTTTGTAATGACAACTTCATCAAGATCTTCCTGACTTTCAGAAAGTGTAAAGTTTTTGGTAGTAGTTTGTTTTGCCGTTACTACGATTGTGTTTTCAACGGCATGAATTCCAACTGCACGAACACTAATAGTGTAAGAACCCGGTTTAACATTTTTAATTTCATATTGACCGTTGTCATTTGTAACTGCAGAATATCTTGTTCCTTTTAGAACTATTGAAACACCCGGCACTGGTTCGTTACCGCTTAAAGAAATCTTTCCGTTTACTTTTCCTAATTCCTGACTCATTGCATTTAGTGAAGTCAAAAGAACCATCAAAAAACAAACTTTCTTAATGATATTTATACTCATTTTAGTACTATTTTAAGTTTTGTTTGGCAAAAGTAAACGGTAATGCCGGGTTTTCCAAATTATTTTTAATTATTCTAAATAAATATAAAATATTAAGATCATTTAGTGATATTTTTACACTTATAACTTTATAAACTTCAGGAGAAAGCAAATAATTGAGGAAGTATACTTATCTTTAATCCGCAAAATAAATTTCCACAACAAAAAACATAAATCAATGAATACCACAAAAACAGTTAGAAAAGTTGCTATTGTAGGTTATAATCGAATTCCGTTTGCGAGAGCCAATACCGCTTACGCAAATGTTGGAAATCAGGAAATGATGACCGCAGCCTTAAACGGGCTTATTGATAAATATAATTTAAAGGGACAACTGTTAGGCGAAGTTGCCGGAGGTGCCGTAATAAAACATTCTTATGACATGAATATGATTAGAGAATGTGTTATGAAAACCGCTCTCGATCCCGCTACCCCAGCCTGCGATTTGCAGCAAGCCTGCGATACCGGAATTGAAAGTGCAGTTTATATTGCCAATAAAATTGCGCTTGGACAAATAGAATCTGGAATTGCCGGAGGAGTCGATTCTATTAGTGATATGCCAATTGCCGTAAGTGAAAATTTGAGAAAAACGCTGCTTAAAGCCAGACAGGCAAAATCATTGGGTGAAAAGATTAAAGCATTTTTAAAATTACGTCCAAAAGATTTTTCTCCGTTAGTTCCAAGAAATGAAGAAACACAAACCGGACTTTCGATGGGCGGACATACGGAGATTACGGCAAAATATTATAAAATTTCAAGAGAAGATCAGGACAATCTGGCGCTTAAAAGCCATTTGAATATGGCTAAAGCATATGACGAAGGTTTTTTTGCTGATATGATTACGCCTTTTAACGGACTTGACAGAGATAATAACCTGAGAAAAGACAGCAGTATAGAAAAACTGGCTAAACTAAATCCTGCTTTTGATAAAGCAAACGGAACTTTAACTGCAGGAAATTCAACTCCTTTAACTGACGGTGCATCCTGCATACTTTTAGCCAGCGAAGAATGGGCAAACGAACGCGGATTACCAATCCTGGCTTATATTACATTTGCCGAAATTGCGGCGATTGAATATGTCAAAAATCAGCAGAATCTTTTATTGGCACCTTTATTTGCTGCCAGCAGAATGCTTGAAAAAGCGGAATTAAATTTACAGGATTTTGATTATTATGAAATTCACGAAGCTTTTGCCGCTCAGGTTTTGGCAACTTTGAAAATTTGGGAAAGCCCGGAATTGAGTGCCGAATTAGGCTTGAAGAAAACACTTGGTGCAATTGACAGGGAAAAACTAAATGTAAAAGGAAGCAGTCTTGCAGCCGCGCATCCTTTTGCCGCAACCGGAGGAAGAATAATTGGCGTTATGGCAAAATTATTAAATGAAAAAGGTTCAGGAAGAGGGTTTGTTTCTATCTGCGCCGCAGGAGGACAAGGCGTTACGATGATTATTGAAAAATAATAAAATTTATAAATCTGCTGAATCTGCGAGAGTATTTTTTTTGCACGCAGATTTGGCAGATTTGGCAGATTTTTTAATTTCTCTCTTTTTTAAAAAGCAAATTCTGCAACAGAAGATAAGGTTTTAATTTCATTTATAAATCCGTTGAATCTGCTGAATCTGCGGGAGTATTTTTTTTTGCACGCAGATTTGGCAGATTTAGCAGATTTCTTATTTTATTTTCTTTTCTTTTTTAAAAAGCAAATTCTTCAACAGAAGATAAAGCTTTTGGTAAAGCATTTTCTGCAAAATCAGGAATTGCAGTTCCTTCCACACGGAAAGTTGTAACATCAGTCATTCCTAAAAAGCCTAATACAGTTCTAAGATATGATTCCGAGAAATCGTAACTTTTGTATGGCCCTTCAGAAAATATAGCTCCGGAAGCGATTGACAAGTATACTTTTTTATCGGTAACTAATCCTTTTGCTCCTTCCGGACTATAGCTAAAAGTTTTTCCTGCTCTTGCAACCTGATCGATCCATCCTTTTAAAACTGCCGGAATTCCGAAGTTGTATAAAGGCACACCAATCACGATTATATCCGATTCTAATAACGTTTTTATTGCTGCATCAGAATATTTCAATGCGTCTGTTTGTTCTGGCGTATGAGCTTCTGCAGGTGTATAAACCGCATTAATATGCGAACCTGTTAAATAAGGTAAAGGTGTTTGAGTAAGATCTAGTGTTTGTACTTCCGTTTCTGTTTGTGCTGCTAGTTTTTCGATAATAGCATTTGATAATTGATTACTAAACGAAGTGTCTCCGTTTGTACTGGTAATTATGCGTAGAATTTTTTGGCTCATGATTTAAATTATTTGTTTTACGATACAAACTTATCTACATTTGCTATCTCTTTTATAGTACTATCCCCGAGGATAGCGCTACCCTTGAGGATAGTAATGTGATATATATGGAAGCAGAAGTAAAAACAGCAGTAAGAACATTCAAAAAAGAAGATAAAGATTGCAAACCACAAGAATGCATGGCGGCATTATTGCCTGTAAGAGACGCTTTAGAAGTTTTAAGCGGAAGATGGAAACTACCCATTTTAATTGCTTTGTCTGACAGACCAAAACGTTTTAAAGAAATCTCAAAAGACATCAACGGAATTACGGACAAAATGCTTTCGAAAGAATTAAAAGATCTCGAAATCAATAAACTTGTTACTAGAACTGTTTACGATACTTTTCCGCCAACGGTCGAATATTCACGCACCCAGCACAGTCAATCTTTAGGAGATGTTATCATGGCCCTAAAAGACTGGGGAACTTTACACCGAAAAGAAATTATCGGAAAATAAAAGTTTTTTTGCCACAGATTAAAA
Source organism: Flavobacterium panici (assembly GCF_903819335.1). Taxonomy (GTDB): domain Bacteria; phylum Bacteroidota; class Bacteroidia; order Flavobacteriales; family Flavobacteriaceae; genus Flavobacterium; species Flavobacterium panici. Next base: position 237,164 of record NZ_CAIJDE010000043.1, read on the forward strand.
GGATTAAAATGATTTTAAAATCTACTTAACCTGATCCCGATAATTATAAGGATTGTGTAAAAAAAACTTTGTGCCTTAGTGCCTTTGTGGCATTATCACTAAATCGATATCGTAAAGAAATTTTAGTAAACTAAATAATTATACAGAAAAAGTTTAAATTTGATTACCCAAATCACTAAAAATTCTGAATAATTATGAGAAAAAATCTACAATTTAACATTAAAAATAAATTGCTTAGTCATCTAATAATAGCTTTTGCTTTATTGATTTCTTCACAATCCTATTCGCAATACATCACGCAAAACCTTGCTCCTACTGCGGTTATCAAAGAAGGACTTTCGCTGGAACAATCTTCTGACGGAAGAATTTTTATAGCAGAACGCGGCGGGATTGTTAAAGTGTTTCAAAACAATACGGTTACAAATGTATTTACCGTTCCTACCGTAACAGATAACGAACAAGGGTTACTTGGATTAACGCTGCATCCTAACTTTGCAACAAACGGTTACATTTATGTTTTTTATTCTATACAACCAGCAGGAGAAAAAGTCAGACATAAAATTGAAAGAATCAAAATTGACAATGCTAACCAAGTAGTAAGCAGACAGGAAATTTTACTTTTAGAACCTATTGGTAACGGATTTCATAATGGCGGAGATTTAAAATTCTTCCATGGATTTTTGTATGTAACCGTTGGAGACAGTCAGCAAAACACTAATTCTCAGGATTTAGACACTTATAAAGGAAAAATTCTTCGTATTACAGAAGACGGACTTCCTGCACCGGGAAATCCATTTTACGGAAGCGGTTCTGTACAAAGGCAAAGCATCTGGGTTTACGGATTTAGAAATCCGTGGAGACTGGTTCCCAATGCTGTTGCCGATAAATTATTTGTACTGGATGTTGGAACTTCATGGGAAGAAATTAATGAAATCAGCAATCCAACAATTCGCAATTATGCCTGGGGACATCCGCAGGGAGGCGACGGAATGCAAACCGAAACTGATTTATTTACAAATCCGATATTTACCTACGCAACGGGAAGTATTGGAAATGCTTTAACAAATGGAGTTTTGTATAATCCAACAATCTCCCGTTATCCTAATTTGCAAGGGAAATTCATTATCAAAGATTTTGTCCGAAATGCAATTCGCTGGTTTGATCCTAATGTTGCGAATCCCGTTTCTACAGAATTTTATTCGGCACCACAATTTCAGGTATTGGGTATGATGTTAGGAAATGATGGTTTCATTTATTACTGTGAATACGGAAATAATGGTTCATTAATTAAATTAGACTATATAGCAACCGCTGCACCAACAATTGTAAATCATCCGGTTTCTCAAACTATAATGGAAACAGATCCGGTAACTTTTACAGTTTCGGCAAGCGGAACAGGTTTAACCTATCAATGGCAGTTTAATAATGTCGATATTAACGGAGCAACCGGAGCAAGTTATACAATTCCTAATGTAACAAATGCAAATGCAGGCGATTACAAAGTTATTGTAACTAATACAGCAGGAAATGTAACCAGTAATCCGGCAACATTAACGGTAAAACCTTTTAGTAATAAACCAACGGTAACGATTGTTTCTCCGCTTCCATCACTAAAATGGAATGCCGAAGATGTAGTTCATTTTGAAGCCACTGCAACAGATGTTGAAGACGGAACTTTACCTGCAAGTGCATTTTCATGGAGTATTGATCTTTTTCACGAAGATATTCCGGGAGCCGGACACTCGCATCCTGGTGCAAGTCCGCAAGGTGTAAAATCTGGGGATTTCACCGCTTCAAATCAAGGAGAAAAAACACCAAATGTGTGGTACAGATTTACGGTAAAAGTAACCGACAGCGATGGTTTAACTGCTACTACTTTTGTTGATATTAAACCTAATTTAGTTGATGTTACTGCGACAAGTTCGCCGGTTCCGCTTAATTTAGAATTCAATCAAAAACCAGTTACGGCACCTTCTACAAAACAAGTTGTGGCAAATGCAGCGGTACAAACTTTAAATGCACCAACGCCTCAGTATATTGAAAATACGCGTTACGATTTTGACCATTGGAGTCAGGGCGGAGCTGCAAATCAAACTTTTACGGCGCCAGCAACAGGAACAATTACTTATACAGCATTTTATACAGCTACTGTACTTCAAAATGCACCATATCAGGGCTTAGTTGCTCAGATTCCGGGAATTATTGAAGCAGAAAATTATGATGTTGGTCCGGGTGCTTTTCTGGATAAAAACGGCGGCGGAGATAATGTATACAGAGCTGGCGACGGCGTAGGAACTGAAGCGTGTAACGAAGGCGGATATAATCTTGCGTATGTAGCAAAAGACGAATGGCTGAAATATTCTGCAAGAGTAAGTACCAGCGGAAATTATACCATCAATTTAAGAATTTCAACGCCTTACCTTAACCGAAAATTACATCTTGAAGTAGACGGTGTAAACGTTACCGGAATTTTAAATATCCCAAATACGGGAGGTTTCCAGGCATGGCAGACTGTTGCCGTTCCTAATATTCCTTTAACGCAGGGTAATCATGTCATTACTTTATATTTTGATGAAAATGACATTAACGTAAACAAAATGGATTTTGTATTGTCTGGAATTACCAGCCCAGTTGCCGATTATGAGTTTACACCACAAATGGGATGCGAAAATGAGCCTGTTACTTTTACATCCGTTTCTATTGGTACAATTGATAACTATTTATGGAATTTTGGTGCTGACGCTCAGCCTGCAACAGCAACCGGAGCTGGCCCTCATACTGTAACTTATTCTACAGAAGGAGATAAAGAAGTTTCACTTACCGTAAGCAATTCAGAAGGAAGCAACACGAAAACAGTTACATATATGGTTCACGACTGCCACCTTGGAGTTGAAAATCCAAATGCAGAACCAAATGCAATTGTAGTTTATCCAAATCCATCAAAAGGAATATTCCATTTATCAAAAGAACTGGAATGGACTGTATTTTCTGCAACAGGAAGTAAAATTAAACAAGGAAAAGGAAATGTAATTTCAATTTCTGAACAAGCAACTGGAATTTATTTTATAAAAACTAATGCTTCCAGTAAAGCAATCCCAGTAAGTTAACAATAATTTTATTTTTTAAGTTTAGAAAATAAGCTAAAATAATAAACCCCAATAGATTTTAGGATCTATTGGGGTTTTCAATTTATTGAGATAAAACTTTGTAGCTTTTAAGGGTTAAACTTTATCTTTTTTATAAACTCTCTCTTGTCCGTTATGATAAATTCTTTTTATCGCTGTTAAAGATTTTTTCTCGAAAACAATTTTTATACGATATTCATCTGTTCCATCAACCAGAAATAAATCTTTTTCAATTGGAGTCAATAAAAGAGTAACGATATTATTCCATCTGTAATATAAATTATCCCCTTCATAAACCAATTCAGATTTTCCATATTTGCCTTGATATGATTTTAAAACAGCATTATCAACATGTAATGGTTTTTGTCTGTTTTTAATAACCGGAATAAACCAGTTAAGATTATTTAATGAATCTTTATTTTTTAAGGCTAAATTTTTCAAAGCTAATAAATGAGACGTATTTATGGCTTCTTCGCTCTTACATAAAACATCCGGCATAACGCCTTTTCCTTCAAAATCCAGATTCGTAACCGGATCTTTGACTTCGCCAAAAGGTATATTTACAGAAAAACCATTTGATATTCCTACCCGGTTTATTGGGTGCGCTCCACCAGCCGTTTTTTCGCCCACAATCGTAACACGTTTTAAATTTTGAAGCGAATAACTCATCCATTCTGCAGCAGAAAATGTAACGGAACTTGTTAGAATATAGATATCTATATCGGCCAGACGTTTACCGGGAACAGACGGAAGCAGCCACATTTCTCTTTCAATTTTTTTTCTGTTTTTCTCGTAATAATAATATTTATAAAGCGGTAATTCTTTATTCGAATAAAAATAACTGCTAATAAACTGCCCCATTTCCATTGCCCCGCCATTATTTTTACGCAAATCAATAATCAGTGCATCTGTATTATTTAAAAACTGCATCACAGAAGCGGCTGTTTCGCTCCCAATTGCAGGATCTTCAAAATAATCAAATGCTAAATAGCCAATATTTCCCTCTAAAATACGTACTTGCTGAAATCCGAAATTCCTGTTTTTTGCCTCAATTAATTCTGCCGCTTTAATTTTTTCCTGTGCCTTTTTATCTTCATTTTTTTGCAGAGGATCAGTCCATTCCGGATCATACATTACTCTAAAATGTAAATCTTTGCTAACCTCTAAAAGGTCCATAGTAAGTTTTGAGGCAAATTCATTTGGCGTTACACTGTTTTTATAAACTCCTGCATTAAAATTCTCTTTCAATTTTTTCTGAATACTTTCAATTGCATTCGGTCTAATGTAAAATTCTTCGAGTTCTTTACCCAGCGAATCGATAACTTGTTTTTTACTTAACTCCGTAAAATCAGGTTCTTTTTGTGCGTATACACCAATTGATAATAGCAGTAATATCACATTTATAAGTTGCTTCATCTTTATTATTTTTTACAATTTGAAATTATTTTATGCAGTAATTTGTCCAGTAATTCAATTTCGTCGAATGATAATCCGTCAAGAGCAGTTTTACGGTTTAGGTTAAAAACAGGCGTTAGTAAAACAATTGTTTCCCTGCCTTTTTCTGTAATTACAAGCTTTGATTTTCTTTTATCAATTTCATTTGCTTCTCTTATCAAATAATCTTTTTTAACCATTAATTCGATAATTCTTGTAATGGAAGCGTTATCCTTAAAAATTAATTTGGCAATTTCAATTTGAGAAATTTTTTCATTTTCATTTAAAATAATTAACACCAAACATTGATCAACAGTAATATCACTTACTACTTTCTCAATGTTTTTTTGGCAAACTTTCCTATATTCTTTTATAGCCTGTTCTATGGTATAAAGAACCGTTCCTGTTGGATTTTTCTGCTTCATTTTAAATAAGTTATATTTAAATTTATTTGATATATCAAATATATATAATTATTTGATATATCAAATAAAATATTTCACATGATAATCCTGTTTCAACTCTCAGGAAATAACAATTTTATATTTATTTGAAACAAAAGAGTTATCCCAAGAAGAATACTTTTCATTTTTGCGGGTTATATTTGTAGTTAGCGATCCCAATAAATACCACACAAATTATGAGAAAAAGTCTAATGCTGCTTTTATTAGTAATTCCTTTCATTAGCAGTAAAATAACCGCCCAAAGTAAAAGCCAAAAACCCAATATCGTTATTATCAATATGGATGATATGGGTTATGGAGATACTGAACCTTACGGAATGACGGGAATCCCTACTCCACACTTTAATCAGGTGGCGAAGGAAGGAATGCGTTTGACTAATTTTAACTCGGCTCAGGCTATTTGTACGGCATCGAGAGCGGCTTTATTGACAGGATGTTATCCAAACCGAATTGGAATGTCGGGCGTACTGCTTCCGGGAGCAAAACATGCCCTAAATCCAAAAGAAGAAACAATCGCTTCACTTTTGAAAAAATCAGGCTATAAAACCGCTAATTACGGCAAATGGCATTTAGGAAATAATTTGCCATACTGGCCTACAAATTATGGATTTGACGAGTTTTTCGGGATTCCGTATTCTCATGATGTATGGCCAATTGATTACGACGGCTATTCATTGGTAACCGATCCTAAAGATCTGCGTTCTACCTTTCCTCCTCTTCCATTAATCAGTAATACGACTGTTATAGATACTATTAGAAACATAAAAGAGGCGTCTAAATTAACTACACTTTTTACCGAAAAAGCAGTGGGATTTATCAAGAAAAATAAAAAGCAGCCGTTCTTTTTATATCTCACGCATCCGCTTCCGCACGCGCCTTTAGCTGTTTCAGATAAATTTAAAGGCAAAAGCGAATTGGGACTTTTTGGAGATGTTATTATGGAAATTGACTGGTCTATTGGTGAAATATTAAAAACTTTAGACCAGGAAGGACTTACCAAAAATACGGTTGTAATTGTAACCAGCGATAATGGTCCGTGGCTCTTTTTTGGTGACAATGCAGGATCATCAGGAGGTTATAGAGAAGGAAAATCAACCACTTGGGAAGGCGGAACCAGAGTTCCGTTTTTGATTCGCTGGCCCGGAAAAATAGAAGCCGGAACTGTAAACGGATCTCTTATGACGAATATGGATCTTTTACCAACAATTGCCGACATAACCAAATCTGCTTTGCCCGAAAATAAAATTGATGGTCTGGATTTTCTTTCTTTACTGACAGGAAAAACGAATAAAGGTCCCAGAGATACTTTCTATTATTATTTTGGTGTAGGAAGCAATAATCTTGAAGCCATTCGTTACAAACACTGGAAATTGGTTTTCCCGCACAAAAGCACATCATACAATAAAAACCTGACTGGTAAAGGTGGTTTACGAGGAAAAGGCGCTGTAGTCGAAGTTCCGCTTGCGTTATATGATCTGGCGCACGATCCGGGTGAAGTTCGTGATGTTCAGGAATTATATCCTGAAATTGTAGCAGAGATTCAAAAAATAGCCGAAACTGCCAGAGAAGATCTTGGTGATGATTTGACTAATAAAGTCGGAAAGAACGTTAGGAAACCTGCAATTGTTGAATAAGTTTTTGTGAAATGTAAAAATATACCACAAAGTCTCTAAGTCGCAAAGTTTTTTTCTCATTTTATGTCATTTCGACTGAAAGGAGACTCGAGCGATAGCGAATAGGCGAAGCAAATAGCACTAGAAACTCGACAAAGATTGGCGATTCTCTTTGTAAATTTACGAGTGCGATTTCTGCTTTCAGTCGAAATGACAAACAATACGTTTTAGAATATAAAAATCAATTGCCTCCAGCTTTAGCTGGAGGTTTTTATTTCAATAGCAAAAAGGCTTCAGCCGAACTAGTAAAGTTCGGCTAAAGCCTTTTCTTTGCCTGTATTTTTACATCCAGCTAAAGCTGGACGCTATTGAATATTTTTCTTTAAACAAAAACTTTGCGACTCTGCGACTTTGCGAGATTAAAAAAATAGTGCCTTCGCGTCTTCGTGGCAAAACATTAAGAACTTAGCTTGCTATTTGAATCTTTTTGCAGCTAAATTTTTACGGTATTTTTTTCAACAATTTTTGTTCGTAATATTCAAAAAAAATAGCAGTAAAAAAAGGGTTTTGTAATGTACAACTAAACATATTTTCTGTAGTTTTATGATCTGATACCCCCAAATCAATTAAGTAAAGAATGGCTTACAACAACAACGAATTACTTCGGTTTTTAGATGCTCAAAACAAATTGTATCTAACTGCTCTTGATGAAATTAAGAAAGGTAAAAAGGAATCTCCGTGGATGTGGTGCATTTTTCCGCAGATAAAAGGAATGGGTTCTACTGATACATCAAAATTCTACGAAATTAAAAATGCCGATGAAGCAATCGCTTTTCTTGAGCATCCAATTTTAGGAAAACACCTTATAGAAATAACAGAAGAATTAGTCAAAAAAGACGAACTCGAAGCTGTAGATATATTTGGTACGCCAGATGTTGAAAATTTGCAATCCTGTATGACGCTTTTTGCAAGTATTCAAAATACAGAACCGGTTTTTCAGGAAGTTTTGCATAAATACTTCGACGGATCTTCTGATTTTCATACACTGCAACTACTATACAGTAATTTGTAAAATCAATAAATTCAGGCGGTTTACTGGTATTTCATTAAAAATATAATGTTGCATTAGTGTATTTCTAAATTAAGATATTTATATTTGCAACACTGTTGCGTTTATTTGTTTCATAATGAAACGGTTAAATATCCAGCAGAAATACCACCGAATGAAAAAGAAAATCGTAGTTGTAAATTTACTGATGTCTTTTGCAGTATTGTTCGCCATGCTGTTTCAGACGGTTCACTCCTACGAGCATATTTTAAGACAGGCTTCTGAGAAACACTGTGAGCATAAAACTATTGCGGGGCAAAAACAAATAACGCACAGCCATTCGGTCGATGCCAATTGTCATATTTGCCATTTTGCCTTTAGTACCTTTATTCCGAATTCTTTTCAGACCTTATCATTTCATAAAATAACGGCTGAAACCTCTTATAAATTCTTTTATTCGAAGGTTTATACAGCATTTTTTAAAGGCAGTCTCTTTGCACTGCGTGCACCTCCCGCATTCATTTAATTTACTACATTTTAATTTTTAAATAAAACAGCTTTTTACCTATTCAAAATTGGGTAAAAAGAAATACTATTTTACAGCTGTTTAGTTCCTTTATTTGGAACTCAAATCAGCCTTTTTATCCTTGTAGTAAATTACCACTTCTCAAAATTAGAAAATCATATTAAGCCTTTACGAAACAAGTAAAAGCCTGAGGTTTCTATATCTGTTTAAAATCAATTTACCAAATACATAAAAACTATGCTTACAGCAAAAAATCTCACCAAAAAATATGGTGATCATACCGCTTTGAATTCTTTAAACTTAACCATAAACGAAGGCGAAATCTTTGCGCTTTTAGGGCAAAACGGCGCCGGAAAAACCACTACAATAAATCTTTTTTTAGGTTTTATCGAACCAACATCGGGAGAATTGGAAATCAATAACATTTCGGTTACTCAAAACAATCAGGAAACCAAAAAACACGTTGCTTACATTCCCGAAACTGTAATGTTATATCCCAATTTAACGGGTTTAGAAAACCTAAAATTCTTTTCGTCTCTGGCCGGATTCAAATATTCTGCTGGAGAATTAACTTATTTCCTTAATAAAGCCGGTTTGCAGGCCGCAGCGCACGATCAAAACTTAGGCGGATATTCTAAAGGAATGCGCCAAAAAGTAGGAATTGCGATTGCGATTGCCAAAAAAGCAAAAGTGCTTTTACTAGACGAACCTACGAGCGGTTTAGATCCAAAAGCTTCTAACGAATTTTCGCAGATTTTAAAAGAGCTTTCTGCCGACGGTACGGCAATTTTAATGGCAACGCATGACATTTTCAGAGCCAGAGAAGTTGCTTCGCACATTGGCATTATGAAGCAAGGAAATTTAGTCACGGTAATCGAAGCCGATAAAATCTCAGCAAACGAACTCGAAGACTTGTATTTACAAACCGTTTAAAGGAAAAGATATTTCCAATCAAAGTATAAAATGAAACCTATAATTCTCTTTTTATTTTTAATAATTGCCACACATTCCATACAATCGCAGACTAATAAAAAAAACACAGACAGTATTGTTCAGGATTCTGTTAAAATGGCCAGAACCGAATTACAAACCGTTGAAATCGTGGGGCGTTCGACAAAAAAATACACCAGCGATTATTCATTTGCCGCCACAAAAACAGCCGCTTTAAACAAAGATATTCCGCAGTCTATCTCAACCATAACCAAAGAACTTATTACAGATAAAGGTGCTTTTTATCTAGCCGATGCCGTAAAAATGGCAAGTGGTGTGATTCCGGCAAGTTATTACAATCAATACACGATTCGAGGTATCAGCCAAAATGAAGAAGGTCAGATTATCAACGGAATGCGAACACGTCAATATTATTTTTTACAGCCTTTAACGAGTAATATTGAGCGAGTTGAAGTGATTAAAGGCCCGTCGAGTGCGACATTTTCATCTGTAGATCCGGGCGGAAGTATCAATATGGTAACCAAAAAACCTTTAGCAATTGACCGAAAAGAAATCAGTATGAGCGTGGGCAGTTTCAGCACTTTACGCGAAACGCTTGATTTTACAGGCCCTCTAAACGAATCAAAAACACTTTTGTATCGTGTAAACGGTGCGTATCAGCAGGCAAAATCATTTCGTGATTTAGTGAATAATAAATCGTTTTTGATTTCACCTTCCTTCAGTTATATCCCAAATGAAAAAACTGCCATTAATACGGAGTTGATTTTGAGCGATATGAACGGGAATCTTGACAGAGGCCAGCCTATTTTTGGTGCCGTTGCCGGAAAAACAAGTTTAAATAAAACTCCAATCAGCTTAAATCTGGGAGCTCCGAGTGATTTTTTTAAGTCGAAAGAAATGATTTTGATGACCAATTTTGCCCATAAATTCAGTTCAAAAATTGGTTTTAATGCATCATACATGAAACAAACCTGGACAGAAGATCTTCAGGAACACAGAACTACAAATGCATTTGCCGTCGATATAAACAATCAGCCTGTAACAAGTCTGGCAATGATGCAGTTTGTGCAGCGTCAGCAAAATTGGGATATCGACAATTTGAATGCTTTTTTAAACTTCGATTTCAAAACCGGAAAACTTAAACATAAATTACTAACGGGTTACGATTTAAGCAGTTGGAACAAAAATAAAGGCGGCGGGCAAAACGCAGCCAGAGGTTATTTATTAAAAGATGGTACGGTTACGAGTTCTTTTGTTTTAGCGAATGCCTCAAATTATCAAACTATTACAGTTGACGGCGTTGTATTGCCAAAACCAAATGTCGAATATTTCAACCTGAACAATCCCATTTATAAAATTACAAGCCCCGAAGATTATACGCTGAATGTTCGAACTGCACTTCCATCGGCATTAACGACTACAAATGCGGTATATATTCAGGATCAGATTCAATGGGAAAAATTTACTTTTTTATTGGGTTTGCGAAACGAATGGTTTGAAGATATTACGAACTACGAAACCAATAACGAACTGAAAGTAAAAAAATCGGCTTTGCTGCCAAGAGTTGGAATTACTTATGCCGTAAATAATGCGATAAATGTCTACACAACTTATCTCGAAGGCTATCAGCCGCAATCGAATACGGTTACTTTAATGCCGCAAACGGGTTCATTACCAGCGGGAAGTTTGTTCGATCCGCTTAAAAGTGATTTGAAAGAAGTGGGAATAAAAACAACTTTTTTAGATAACTCAATGAGTTTTAACGCGGCCATTTATGAAATCAGACAGCGCAATATTTTAATGAATGCAAATGATCCTGCAAATCCTGATTTATTGGTTACAAGAGGTGCAGAACGAAGCCGTGGTTTTGAATGCGATTTAGCAGGTTATATTACGCCCGACTGGCAGATAAATGCTTCCTACAGCTATATCGATGCCGAAATTATCAAGGACAATAATCCGGCTTTAATTGGTGCCAGAAAACAAAACACACCAAAAAACAGCGCGAATTTATGGACACGCTACAACTTTGCTTCTGATTCTGCTTTGCAGGACTTAGGAATTGGAATTGGAATGCAGTATCAAAGCTCAAAAGTGCCTTGGTTTACAAGAGATTTTACACTTCCTGATTTTACGATTTTTGACGCTGCTTTATTTTACAAACCAAGCAAAAGTAATGTGCAGATTGCTGTAAATGCCGGCAATTTATTAAACAAAACGTATTGGCTTGGCGCGCAGAATTATTTGCGTTTGTTTCCCGGAAGTCCACGAAACGTAAGCCTTACCGTAACTTATAAATTTTAATTCGTTGAGTTGAAAAATATTTAAACACATAGAAACATAGATTTTTTTACTAAAGAAGATAATTGAAAGAAACTAGTTTCTAACACAATAGCTATGTGAATTTATGCAAGTGAAACGCCTTTTTTTAAATCACCTAAAAACTATGTTTCTATGTGTTTAAACAAATTATACTCAACAGATAAATCTTAATTAATATGAAATTATTACATAAAGAAATCCTCATAGCCAGACATTTTAAAAATGCTGTTTTTAAAAATTCGGCGATTTATATTATTACACTTTTTATTGGTGCGCTGCTTTTATTTGCAGCTTTTTCGGGTTGGGATAATTACAAAAGCCAAAACGAAACCAGCGAAAAATATCAGCATGAATCACGCGAAGACTGGCTAAAAAATCCGGATAAAAACCCGCATAGAATGGCACACTACGGGAATTTTGCTTTTAGAAAAAGCACGTCTTTAAGCGTTTTTGAATTCGGGATGGAACCGTTTTTTGGAAATGCTATTTTCCTCGAAGCGCACAAACAAAATACCGCCAATTTCTCTGAAGCTGGATTCTCTAACAGTATGCTTCGTTTTGGCGAAATCAGTATTGCGATGGTTTTGCAGGTTTTACTGCCTTTACTGATCTTTTTTGTTGGCTTTAATTCAGTCGCTTACGAAAGGGAAAACGGAACTTTAAAAATTCTTTTAAGTCAGGGAATTAATTGGAAACAGTTTTTGTTTGGTAAAATCCTTGGAATTGCAAGCGTTGTTATGCTGCTTTTTGTTCCAACCATTATTGTATTGGTTTTGATTTGGTTACTGCTTCAAAGCTTTAGCATTTCGGCAGATGAAACGATAAAAATGCTATTGTTTGTTGGGTTTCATTTTATTTATCTGATGTTCTTTTGTGTCGTTGCCGTTTTGGTTTCGGCGTCAAGCAAAACTTCAAAAAAAGCGTTGGTTTCTTTAATTGGAATCTGGCTTATTTTGACCATTATTCTGCCAAGAACAACACAGGCAATTGGAGCGTATTTATATGAAGCACCTTCGAAAATCCGTTTTAACAGCGATATTGAAAAAGACATCCTGAAACAAGGTGACAGTCATAATCCGAATGATGTGCATTATAAAGCCATAAAAGATTCTTTGTTACGTGTTTACAAAGTCGATTCGGTACAAAAACTTCCTTTTAATTATTCCGGATTTATTATGACCGAAGGCGAAAGAATCAGTTCAAATATTTATAATAAACATTTAGAAGATCTTCTAAAAATTTACGAAAAACAAAATAGTTTTTCTAAAGCTGTTTCATTCGTAAATCCATACATCGCCATGAAAAACTTATCGATGGGATTATCCAATACAGATTATGATTCGTACATCGATTTTCAGCAGCAAGCGGAAAATTACCGCTACAATATGGCGCAGAAAATGAATGCGTTACAAATAAAATACATCAGCAATAAAAAACCCGGTCCAAAGGATAAACCTTTAACAATTGACAAAAGACACTGGGCTATTATTGAAGAATTTCATTATGAACCAAAACCAGTTTGGGAAGTCTTAAAGTCCGAAATCACTGCTGTCATCTCCATATTGCTATGGATAATCCTGCTGTTTGTTTTGATCAAAATTGCTGCTAAAAACCTAAAAGCCATTTAATATGTTAGTTCTCTTATTTAAAAATTTCATCCGCTCAAAAGGTACCAAAATTGGCTTACTTTTTTTATTAATCATTGGCTTTATAAGCCTTTTAATTGGCCGTCAGTTTCAGAAAAAACAGCAAAATAATATAGATGAAGCTGCCATTTACCAAAAAGAACATATGGCCAGAAACGCCGCTTTTCATAAAGACGAAATTGGACTTCTGCTATATTACATTAAGTTTTCATTGGTCAATAACACTTTACCAATTAGCAGTTTAGCAATCGGGCAGCGTGATGTAAATCCATCGATTCAAAGTGTGACGATTCGGGGTTTGGAAGCTCAGAAATACGATTCTGAACTCAATAATCCAAGTAATCTTTTATCTGGAAATATCGATTTTAGTTTTGTGCTTTTGTATTTGTTTCCACTTTTAATTATTGCTTTTTCGTATAATATTATTTCCGAAGAAAAAGAATCAGGAACCTGGAAAATTGTGGCAACACAAAGTCCGAATACCTTTTTATATATTTTAAAACTGTTTTATATTCGTATTTTAAGTTTAATTGGTCTTTTGTCTTTTATACTTTTAATTGCAGTTTTTCTTCTGGAAATTCCGATTGACAAAGCGTTTATCCTATTTTACGGAATCGCAGTTTTATATATTTTATTTTGGTTTGCGGTTTGCTTTTTTATTGTTTCTCTTCAAAAGAATTCGAACTTCAATGCTGTTATTTTATTAACGATCTGGTTATTTCTGATTATCATTCTTCCTGCCGGAATCAACACCTATATTATCAATAAATACAAAGTTCCCGAAGCTTTAGAATTAACGCTTACGCAGCGAAATGCCTATCACGAAAAATGGGATATGGATAAACAGCAAACGCTGAATAAATTCTATAAACATTATCCGCAGTTTAAACATTATAATTTACCGGAAAGTGAATTCAGCTGGCTTTGGTATTATGCGATGCAGCAAATGGGCGATGATGAATCTGCCATACAATCAAAAGAATTAGAGTCGAAATTAGAACAGCGAAATAATACCAGCGAATGGATTGCGCAGTTTATTCCAACGCTTCATACGCAGATTCAATTGAATGAAATCGCAAAATCAGACTTGAGAAACCAGCTTTTATTTCTAAAAGAAACCAACAAATTTCATGAAAAACTAAGATTGCATTTTTATCCGAAGATATTTGATAATGCAGCAGTTAATCAGCAAAAATGGGAAACTTTTAAAGTAGAAACATTTCATGATAAATCAGAAACAAGTTATGTAAAAGCGTTTTTGCCATTACTGCTTTTCAATTTAGTGTTGATTGGTTTTGGATGGAGGAATTTTAAGCGTTGAGTTTTTTTAACGCAGAGTTTTTTTTAACGCAAAGAGCGCAAAGGATTTTCGCAAAGTTCGCTAAGGTTAATAAAAGAAAAAGTCTTTTTGCAAAGTTCGCAAAGCTATATGTATACTCATAGCTTTGTGAACTTTGAGTTTGAAAAAACTCTCTTATACAAAATCTTTGTGCTCTTTGCGAAAAACCTTTGCGCTCTTTGCGTTAAAAATCTACCCAGACCTTTGCGGACTTTGCGTTAAAATTTTATGTTCCTAGCGACAAAAAATAACAAAAAAATATTTTCATTTTTTAAAGAAAGATATTAGTATTTTATTACTTTTAGCGAAAATTTAGAAATAAAACTGTTAAATATAAGTCCCAAATTATAATTAATGAAAAAACTACTTTTAATAAGTATATTAGTTCTTGCTGTTTTTTATGCCTTTAGAGAAATCGTTTACAAACCCTATATGTGGAAAAAAGCGATGAACACCCCAGAGCATCGATTGCAAATGGGAAGTTTCCTTTTTAGCAAGCAAACAGGTTCAAATGGAAGCCAAAGTTCACAATTCAATTATCTTATTTTTAAAGTAGTCGAAATAAACGGCGATTATGTTCGCCTTTCCCCTATTCGGCAGTTATCTGAAAAAGGAAAACTTAAATCTTCTGACTTTTCCTTTACAAGAGACACTTATCACAGTTTAAAACTGAATATCAAAAAGCTTACGATAACGCCAATTCTTCGCAACGATTTGTATAAAGAAGGTGCAACTTATACCGTAAACGATTATTTGTTAAACAAATATCCTTCCTTAAAAAAATCCCGTTATTATTACGAAGAGCTTTCAGAATCTGAAAAAAATATCCATTCGCCAGCTGAGTATTTTACACTGGTTTATTCTAAAGAAAAAATTATAGAAAAAAGAAAACTGATTCCCTGGATTATCAATAACAGCGATAAACCGGAATTAGCGAAAAGCTTGTCTCAAAAAGTAAGTTTGATTCTTAATTGATTTTTGATACTTATTTTTTTAACGCTAGGTTTTTATTAACGCAAAGCGCGGTAATTTTTTTCGCAAAGTTCGCTAAGCTTAAAAGAAAGAAAAAGTTTTTTTCAAAGTTCACAAAGCTTTACGTTTAGCTTTGTGAACTTTGAGTTTATAAAACTCTCTCAAAATCTTCGTGAACTTTACGAAAAAACATTGCGTACTTTGCGTTAAATCTTTTTAGTCTTTTAGCAAAAACCTTAGTGTCCTTTGTGGTTAAAAAACACATAACTTTTATCAAAGCAACAATACTCTTTTTCTATATTTCTATTGAAGCATAAAATAGTCTGCTGATAAAACTAGAATTCTGATTTTCTAAATTTGTTTGAAACAGAAAAGAAGCTTTTTCTTTTTATAAAAAATACCATCATGAAATTAGAACACATCCAGATCCAAACCAGCAATATAAAAGAGACTGCCGCATTTTATCAAGATATTCTTCGTCTTTTAATTATAGAAAATGATTCAGAATCTATTACCATTAAAGTCGGAAACTCTATTTTAAAATTCATTGAAAATCCGCAATTTAAATCCATTTATCATTTCGCTTTCAACATCCCGACAAACAAACTGGACAAAGCTATTGAATGGTGTAAAGACAAAGTAGATTTAATTACTATTGAAGACCAAAATGTGATTACTCATTTTGAAAACTGGAATGCTCATGCTGTTTATTTCTACGATAATAATGGTAATTTATTAGAGTTTATTGCCCGTCATGATCTCAATAATGCCCAAACGGAAGAATTTAGTTCTAAATCTATTTTGAATATAAGCGAGATTGGAATTGTCAATGAAAATCCGCTGGAATTAGGAAATCAGTTAATCGCAGAACATGACTTAAGCTTTTTCTCTAAAAACAATAACAGTGAAGTTTTTGCAGCAATTGGCGATGATGAAGGTTTATTGATTTTAGTAAGACCAAATCGAAATTGGTATCCAACCCAAACGCCTTCTGAAAGTAATAAAACAGAAATTGTTTTAAAGAACAATGAAAATATAATTGAATTGAAGTTTTAATACTCAAATGCAATATATTTACCAAGTGTTTTAAATTTCATAAAATGCTAAAAAGTATATATCACTGAGCTTAAAATGAAAAAACTATTTCAGCGAATCATCTTATTACTGCTTTTAACAAGCAATTTTACAAATGCGCAATCACAAGATTTAACTTTACAAAAGTTAATCGACAATCAACTTATTAACCAAGAAGATGTTAGCGATTTTGAACTAAAACAACTCGACTTTAAGATGGAAAATAAAACTTCCTACTTATATGGATTGTTTCAGTGTGAATTTAAAAAACTACATGGTCACTTTTATTTTCAAGTTATAACTGATATGGTTGCGATTGAAGATGAACAACTTACTGAAGGAGAACAAAAAAAAGAAAATATCGAACTTAGCGATTATCTTTTCAAACTGAAAAAATGCGATCTAATTAATGAAAAGCAATTTAGCTATTTTCAACAGCAAATAAATAATAATTCGTATAGTTATAAAATACAATTTTTAAAAGATATTACAAATAAGACCTTAAATGCAGATCACTTAGAAAGACTTAAAAAATTTGCAAGTTTTCTTAAAGAATACAAAATAGCAGATACCAAATATGAAAGTCTTATTGCTGCGATAGATGAGGAAAAGATAAAAGAACATGCTGACTTACTTTTGTATTGTGAAAAATCTATAACTATTGACACAAAGGATGATACAAATGAACCAAAAGAGTATTTAGAGGCTATTTATAAAAAAACAGCTTCTTTAGCCGCAGAATTAAACTTTACTGATTTTGAGCTTAAAATTGTTCCTGATACCGATAAATTTTATGATTTTATTGTATCGTTAAAATCAGGTGGAAAAATTTACAGACAGAAAAGTTCTTATCGATTAGAAGTAGTATCAAAAGACCACTTTTCAGCAAGAAAAATTGGTTTTAGAGATTATTATCAAATTTTCAATAAAATTTTGAATGATCAGCATTCTCAGTATAGACTTCATGAAATTAAATTTAATATAGATGAAACTTACCCGGAAGTTCTTGGTATAATGATGTTGACAAAAGAACAAGAAAAAGCACTGAAGATACACGAAACTTATATCATACCAAGTCAGGAGGATTACAAAAAGAAGTTTACAACTTCGCAAATCGACAAAGTAATAGAAGAGTATTCAAACATTGGGTTATTTTCAAATCTAAGTGCTGCTCAAATCAATCTGGGAAAAGAAAATGTTGCAGAGCAGGAAAACAATAATTATATCGAAATTCTTTCTGCTTTTCCAAACATCATATATTCAATTCCTAATAGCCTTCCAAATTTTAAAGATTCGTATGCTGAATTAACAAAAGAATACTCGAAGATTTCTCATAATCAATTTAATCCAACCAATATTTCAAACATTTTTGACAAAAAAACTAAAAAGTCAACGTTAAAATTTAAAGTCGGAAATAAATCGTATACTAAAGTTCTTAGGATAAGCGATTATTTTATTGATTTATACTTTTTTGAATTTATAGAACTTGTTGCAGCTGAAAATAAACTCAACGGGAAATTTTACGATTTACATACCGGAGGAGAAGGCTCAAAAGTTATCTTTCTCACAAAAAAACAATATGATTATATCAGAGCAAATAAGCTTTTATTATTTTTAGATCCAGAACCTGAATATGACGAATAAATTTTATTAAAAATGATTTGTTCTTTTAAAAACTATATCGTAATATTGCTATATTAAAATTTAAAATAAAATGGGAGCTACTAAAACAGAACATTTTACAGATAAACAAAATCAGATTGCCACAATAGCAAAAGCTTTGGGACATCCGGCGAGGATTGCTATTATTGAATATCTTTTGAAAGTAAATGAATGTATTTGCGGTGATATTGTAAACGAACTTCCACTTGCCCAGCCTACTGTTTCGCAGCATTTAAAAGAATTAAAAAATGCCGGACTTATAAAAGGTAATATAGAAGGAAATGCTATTTGCTATTGCATTGATGAAAATACTTTTGATATTTTAAAAGCTTATTTCTCTAATATTATTGCTGTTACAAAAGAGCAGAAATGCTGTTAAACCTTTTTTTGTAAATCTATATCGCAATATTGCATTATAACTATAAAATAAAAAAACAATGAAACTATCAGACATTAAAAACATTCTTCCAAATTTGGAAAATGTTGTATTTCAATTAGAAAACGGAGCTTTTGTTCCTGAACATTTTCATGTAACTGAAGTTGGAACTACCAATAAAAAATTTATTGACTGCGGCGGCGTAATTCGCGACGAAAGTGCCGTTAATTTTCAGTTGTGGAATGCCAATGATTTTGAACACAGATTGAAACCAAGCAAACTTCTGAATATCATTAAACTATCAGAAGAAAAATTAAATATTCAAGATTTTGAAATTGAAGTTGAATATCAAAATGAAACCATCGGGAGATATGATTTAGAATTTAACGGAACTCATTTTATTCTGAAAAACAAAACTACGGCTTGTCTGGCACAAGAAGCATGCGGCGTTCCTGCATCAAAAGAAAAAATAGGATTGACTGAACTTTACAAAAGCGAAGCCAATAGCTGTTCTCCAAATTCGGGCTGCTGCTAAATGAAACAGAAAATAATTAAATACAAGAAACCTATTATCATTACAACATCTGTAATTGTGCTGCAGCTTATTTTTGGCTTTGAGCCAAAATTCTGCATCATCAATATCATTTGGTTATTAGTTTAAATTATGACAAAAAACATTTTAGTACTCTGCACGGGAAACAGCTGCAGAAGTCAAATTGCCGAAGGTTATTTAAAATACTTTTTAGACGATAAAGCCAGCATTCACAGTGCCGGAATAGAAACGCACGGAGTTAATCCAAGAGCAATTATAACGATGAAAGAAGATGGAATTGACATTTCTAATCATACTTCAAATCATGTTGATGAATACCAAAATATAGATTTTGATTTTGTAATTACAGTTTGTGATAATGCAAAAGAGCGCTGCCCGTTCTTTCCTTCAAAAGCTCACAAAATACATCAAAACTTTAATGATCCGGCTAAAGCAACCGGAACTGAAGAAGAAATTTTACAGGAATTTAGAACCGTAAGACAAACTATAAAAGAGTTTTGCGAACAGTTTGCAAAAGATAATTTCTAATATTAATCAAAATAACAAAGCTCGTTTCTATTATGAAATGGGCTTTTATTTTATATTTCTTTCTCGACTTCATCTAAAAACTCACTTAAGTTTGCAAATCCAACTTATCAATTTTTGCTATGCCGTTCAAACCTTCTATCATCAAATAAAAAACTATTCTATTCTTTCTGCTTCATTTTTCTTTGGATAATCTTCATAATCTTTTAGAACTGCAATTCAGCATACATACCAATTTGCTTATAATACTTTTCGATTTCTTTATTTAACTTGGTATAAATCATTTTAAAACCTATTTTATTAAAGGCAATTCATTTATTAAACTTTTCCATTTTTCAGTTTTTAAATATCTAGGAAGTATCGTAATTTTTTGAAGGTTTTTTAATCCATATAAAGACTTAAGATCAACACCTTCATCTTCTATTTTCACCGCCAATCTGAGATATTTTAATTGAGTTAATGATTTTAATGGACTTATGCTTTTTACAGCTTTTCCGGTACCATTCATCTTTCCATGCTCGATATCTAGTTCTTTTAAATTGATTAAAGTAGAAATTGGAGTTAAGTCATATAAATTATTCATTCCATAAATATAAAGGGTTTTTAAATTCTTCATATTTTTTAAGAAATCTAGATTTTGAATTTTTGTGACATTTGCAAGTATCAAGACCTCTACTGAATTTAAAGAATCTAAATTCGGAATTTCGTCCTGCTTGTTTTAACTTATTTGTAGATATTTTAAATTTGGTAATGCTGAAAAAACTGAAATACGTTCTTTATCAATGTCATTGACATAAATAGCTTCAATTTTTTCATTTGCAATCAAAGAAGAAAAATTTGTATACGCTTTTTTAAATTTTTTAAGTGGAGTTGATAAGCTCAGAACTCGTGTATCATTATCTACTTTTGATAAATCATAGATTCCAGAAACATTTCCTTCTAAAACTCCTAAATGAGCTATTGCTCCATATGGTGCTTTTTCTTCTAATAAATAATTATCCCAATTCATAAATTATTAAATATATTTTCAGTTACAAAATCTCTATATATAAAACAATTAGAATGTTCTATATCAATTATTAATATATCAAAATAAGGCAGAATTTCATCAAACTAAAACCTCATCTTCTGAATTCGAACTGCATTTAAAATCGCCAGTAAAGCCACACCAACATCGGCAAAAACCGCTTCCCACATTGTGGCAAGTCCGCCCGCGCCCAGAATTAGTACAAAAGCTTTTACTACGAAAGCTAAACCAATATTCTGCCAGACAATTTTTTTGGTTTGTTTTCCAATATTAATTGCCATTGCAATTTTACTCGGTTTATCATCCTGAATTACAACGTCGGCAGTTTCGATTGCAGCGTCGCTTCCTAAACCTCCCATTGCAATTCCTACGGTACTTAAGGCGATAACAGGTGCATCGTTTACACCATCGCCCACAAAAGCTACGGTTTCGTTTTTAGCTTTGATTTCGTTTACTTTATTGACTTTATCTTCCGGAAGTAAATCTCCAAAAGCATTTTTTATTCCGAGTTTATCAGCCACAAACTGAACGACATTTGTTTTGTCTCCGCTCAGCATCGTAACTTTTACGCCTAATGCTTTTAGTTTTGAAACGGTTTCTTGCGCATCAGCTTTAATTTCATCGGCAATGGTTAAATAACCCGCAAACTTATTATTGTAAGCAATGGCGATTGTGGTGTAAACTACTGAACCTGGATCAATATCATAAGAAATATTGAATTTATCCAGTAATTTGAAATTCCCAACATGCAGTTCTTTTCCGTTTACTTCAGCTTTTAATCCGTGTCCGGAAATTTCTTCAACGTTTTTTAGTTCTATTGAAGAATCAATTACACCAACATGATTATGAATCGCCGTTGCCACTGGATGTGTACTTTTACCTTCTAAAACGTTAACCAATTTCAGAATTTCTTCTTTATCAAAATCAGGTTTTATAATGACTTCCTGAACTTTAAAAACTCCTTCGGTCATAGTTCCGGTTTTGTCCATAACTACATTCTGAATCTTCGAAATACTGTCGAGATAATTACTTCCTTTAAATAGAATTCCGTTTTTACTCGCAGCGCCAATTCCGCCAAAATAACCAAGCGGAATACTGATAACCAAAGCACACGGACAAGAAATAACCAGAAAAACCAAAGCTCTGTACAACCAGTCGCTAAACACATAATTATCGACAAAAAGCATTGGCAGTAAACAAATTGCAATTGCTAAATACACTACAATTGGTGTATAAATCTTGGCAAACTTGCGGATAAACAATTCGGCAGGCGCTTTTTTTGTTGTCGCATTTTGCACTAATTCGAGTATTTTCGAAAGTTTACTATCGTTGTAAGCCGTTGTAACTCTTACTTGTGCAATTGTATTTCCGTTGATCATTCCGGCTAAAACCGTATCTCCTTTCTTTTTAGTATCTGGTTTACTTTCTCCCGTTAAAGCTGCGGTATTAAACGAAGCCGAATCTGATAATAATTCGCCGTCTAAACCTAGTTTTTCACCTGCTTTAAGCTGAATGATATCGCCTATTTTAGCATCTTTAGCTTTTATTTTTACTGCAGTATTATTTTCTAAAACACTAACCTCATCCGGACGCTGATCTAGTAAACTTTTAATATTAGATTTTGCTTTACTGACCGCCATTCCCTGAAATGTTTCTCCAATGGTATAAAACAACATAACGGCAACACCTTCAGGATATTCACCAATTGCAAAAGCTCCAATTGTTGCAATACACATTAGGAAAAACTCGGAGAAAACATCGCCTTTTACAATGCTTTCGTAAGCTTCTCGCAAAACCGGAAGTCCAACTGGAAGATACGCAATGACATACCAGGCGATTCGAACATATCCTGAAAACCAGTTTTGAGGGAAATAATAATCAAAACCAATTCCTATAAGTAATAAAGCAAGAGATATAATAGATGGCAGGAATAATTTAAACAAACTGCCTTCGGCTCCATGTTCGTGATCGTGGCCGTGGTCATGTCCGTCATTATCAGAATGTATAGGTTCGTCGTGTGAACAACAGCAGGATGGTTTGGTTTTATTTTTAGTATTTTTTATTTCTTTATCTTGATGTATCATTTTTGGAGTTTCAAGTTAATCCCGATAGCTATCGGGACAGGTTTTTTGTTCTGTAAACTTCGTTTAAATTATGCTCTAAATTTAATCATTTTGTGGTAATTACTCTTAAGTAAAAATGTTTTTAATCTCGCAAAGTCGCAGAGTCGCAAAGTTTTTGATTGGAGAATTAAGCGTACTATTTGTCATTTCGACGAAGGAGAAATCTTCGCGAGTAACTCCGTAGTGAGAATCCAATCTTTGTCGAGCTTCTTGCGAAGATTTCTCCTTCGTCGAAATGACATAAAATGAGAAAAAACTTTGCGGCTCTGCGACTTTGCGAGATTATTTCGCCCAAGCTTAAAAAGAGCTTAGCGCCTTAGTGCCTTCGTGGCAAATAACCTAGTGTTCATGCTCACCCCCGCCCTTCATTGCAGATAATAAATAAAAAGCGCCTTCAGTAACAATTTTAGCATCAGGCTGAATTCTGTCAACAAACTTAATTTCTGTAAAACCTAAATCTGTAGTACCGGGAATTACTTCAATTGCTTTAAAATGAATTTCTTTTTCTTTTGTTTTCTCGTTTTTATGCTCTTCTTCCTGCACAAAAACAAAATACTTATCAGCATTTCGAACAACGGCATCTTTTGGTAAAGCCGGGACGGTGGCATTTACAATATTGATATTTGCCGAAACATACATTCCAGAAATCAAATCTTTAGCATCGGCGGGATCAATTTTGGCGTGAACTGCAACGGTTTTACTTTCGTTAGAAAAGGATTTATTGATTCCGAAAATCTTTCCTTTAATTGATTTATTGGATTGATTGGTCAACACAAAATCGATTACCTGACCAATAGAAATGGAACCCAGATCTTTTTCATAAACATTTAAATCTAAATGCATCTGACTGTTATCTACAACCTCAAACAAAGAAACTCCGGTTTGGGCAAAAGCGCCTTTAGCAATGCTGATTTTACCAACATAACCGCTTATAGGCGCAACAATTGGTACTAAAGACGAACTTCCTTTTGTACCGACATGCAATGCTTCCAATTTGTTTTTTGCTGCCTGCGCACGGGCTCTTTCTGCGGCTAATTTGGCTTTTACTTCCTGAAACGTTTTCCTCGGATTCACATTTTCATCGCTCAATGTTTTCTGACGGTTGTATTCTAATTGCAAATATTCAACATTGGCTGTTGCCGAATGATAATCTTCCTGCATTTCAATTACTTCCAGATTTTGAATCGTTGCCAAAACTTTTCCTTTGTTGACAAATGTCCCTTCTAAAACATAAATATCTTTTACTGTTCCGCCAATTAAAGTCGAAACCTCAGCCGAATTTTGCGGTGGAACTGTTGTATAACCATTGGCTTTAATAATTTTATTCAGGTTTCTGTTTTCTACAAATCCTGTTTCAATGCCAACGGTTTTATATTGAGTTTCTGTTAATGTGGCTTCTGTCTGCGATTTTTCTTCTTCATGCGTTTCTTCGGCTTTTTTTTCATTGCAAGAAATAAATATTCCGCTATAGGCTATAAGCAGTAAGCTATAAGCTAATTTTCTTTGCGAACTTTGCGCTAAAATCTTTGTGAACTTTGCGGTTAAACTTATCTTCATTTTAATTGTTTTTGATGGTTGGAAATTGGAGTTCGATAGCACTTTGATTGAAACTGTGCGTTGCTTCTGCAAGTTGTTTTTTAATATCAATGGCCTGATTTAAAAAACTGATGTACGACCAATAACTCATATCGCCGTTCGCATAACTTTTTTGTGCCGTATCAATAATCTGGTTGGCGTATTGCAAACCTTCATTTTGATAATAATCCAGGTTTTTCTGCTGTTTTTGAAAGTTATTCTGCAATTCTTCTTTTTGCAGGTTCAGGATAATTTTATTTTTATCGAATGCCAATTGCGATTGTGACATGCTAATTTCTATGGCTTTGGCTTTAGCCGTATTTACGCCTCCAAAAATCGGAATCTGCAATCCCGCCGTGAAACCCTGAAACAACGATTCAGTATTTATAGTTTGCGCAAAATAGCCTAAACCTAATTTAGGCGTTCGGTTTGCTTTAAATGTTCCGGCTTCTTTTTGGTAAACCGAAATCTGTTGCTGATAAAAATCTGTCAATAATGTTTCTGCTTTAGAATCCTTGTTATCTATAAAGGAATACTTTAATGAAGTCGTTTCATCCGGAATGATACTTTCATTCGTCTGCACAAAAAACTGAAGCTGTCTTTGGTAAATGGCCAAATCGTAATTTAATTGTTCTTTTTGAGTTTCGATTTCTTTTACTTTAGCTTTGGCACTTATTACTTCAATATTGCCGCTTTCTCCGGTTTTAAAACGGAGTTCGGCGTTCTTTAGGAATTTAGTGTAAATCTCATTTAATTCTGAGTTTAACTTTTGAATTGAAATTCCGTATAAATATTGATAATAGGCCAAAGTCACGGCTTTTTCCAGTTCGTAAGAGGATAAAGCTTTTCGTTTTTCGGCCAGTTTGGCAAGTTCTTCCTGCAATTGTCGGTTGGCTTTTGTGACGTTTCCTAACGGAAAAAATTGCTGTACCGAAACATTGTGATCAAAATCAACGCTGTTGAAT
The DNA here is from genome assembly GCF_903819335.1 of Flavobacterium panici. Classification (GTDB taxonomy): domain Bacteria; phylum Bacteroidota; class Bacteroidia; order Flavobacteriales; family Flavobacteriaceae; genus Flavobacterium; species Flavobacterium panici. Next base: position 262,484 of record NZ_CAIJDE010000043.1, read on the forward strand.
TGTCCGCCTTGATATTGAACCTGCAGTGGATCGGGCTGAAAAGCGGTTTTCTTTAAAAGGGTTTGTTTTTCTATTTCTTTATCGGCGATTTTTAAGTCGATGTTGTTTGATTTGGCAAGTTCTATTGCTTTTTCTAAAGATATTTTGGCTTGCGCCGATGTTATTGTGCTTGCCAATAGGAATGCAATTAGCCGCAATCCCGATAGCCATCGGGAGCAAAGTATTTTTGATTGATTTTTATATGTTGATTTTTTCATTTCATTTGTTTTTTTTTTAACTCTCGCAGATTTTGGAGATTTAGCAGATTATTATAATCAAAAATTAAATCTGCCGAATCTGCTAAATCTGCGGGAGAAATCATTTTACTTTACGGTTAAATTTCTCTAACATTAAATATAAAATCGGTAAAACGATTAAGGTTAATAAGGTTGCAGAGATTAAACCGCCAATAACTACGGTTGCTAAAGGTTTCTGTACTTCTGCCCCGCCGCTTGTGGACAATGCCATTGGTAAAAATCCTAAAGAAGCTACGGCTGCGGTCATTAAAACGGGACGTAATCTGGTTTTGGTTCCAATTATAACTCTTTGCAGCGGATCCAGAATTCCTTCTGATTTTAATTGATTGAAATAGGAAATCAGAACGATTCCGTTTAAAACCGCAATTCCGAATAAGGCGATGAAACCAATCCCGGCGGAAATACTAAACGGCATTCCTCTCAGCGAAAGCGCAAATACCCCTCCAATGGCTGATAACGGAATGGCTGTAAAGATTAAAAGTGCTTGTTTATAGCTTTTAAACGTAAAATACAGCAAGATCAAAATCAAACCTAAAGCGATTGGCAATGCAACCGAAAGTCGTTTTGTGGCTTCGATTAAATTTTCAAATTGTCCGCCATACGTTACATAATAGCCCGTAGGAAGTTTGAAATCTTTGTCTAGTTTCTGCTGAATTTCTTCTACAACAGTTTTAATATCTCTACCTCTAACGTTTAAACCAACGGTAATTCTTCGTTTTCCGTCTTCGCGTGTAACCTGCACCGGACCTTGTTCATAATCAACACTCGCCACTTGCGAAAGCGGCACTTGCTGTCCGTTTGGTAACGGAATAAACAAATTGCTCACATCGGTAATATCAGCGCGATTGTCCTGATCCATTCTTACGACAACATCAAAACGTTTGCTTTCTTCGTAGATTTTTCCGGCACTTTCTCCGGCAAACGACGAACGAATAATTTGATTGATATCTGAGATATTTAATCCGTATAAAGCAATTTTATTGTAATCGTATTTTATTGTAATTTGAGGTAGTCCGGTTACTTTATCGGCTTTTAGATCTCCAATTCCTTCGATGTTTTTTATTTTCGAAATTAATTCTGATGCCTTTGAATCTAAAATTTCAAGATCATCACCAAAAATTTTGATGGCAATATCGCTTCGACTTCCGGTCATTAATTCGTTAAATCGCATTTGAATAGGCTGTGAAATTTCAATGTTTGCACCCGGGATTACTTCCATTTCTTCTTTCATGGCATTTGCCAGTTCTTCCCAATTATGGTATTTGCCTTTCCATTCTTTTTTGTCTTTTAAAACAATAATCAAATCGCCGCTTTCAATTGGCATTGGGTCGGTTGGGATTTCACCGCTTCCTATTTTGGTTACGATGGTTTTGATTTCAGGAAACTTGGCTTTTAGAATTTGTTCATATTTGGTTGTCGTTTCCACCATCTGCGTAAGCGAACTTCCTGTCATAATTGAAGCATTAATGGCTAAATCACCTTCTTCAATTGTTGGGATAAATTCACCGCCCATATTATTGAAAATGATTAATCCTAAAGCGAATAATCCGAGAGAGATTCCTAAAACTACTTTTTTGAATGCTAACGCTTTGTTTAAAAATGGTGTGTATAAATTCTCAAACCAAAGCATCATTCTGTCGCTGAAGTTTTCTTTGTGTTCGGTTTTCTTCGAAAGAAATAATGCACTCATCATTGGCACGTACGTCAGCGAAAGTATAAACGCACCAATTACGGCAAAACCAACTGTCATTGCCATAGGTTTAAACATTTTTCCTTCTGTTCCAATTAAAGCAAGTATTGGTAAATACACAATTAAAATAATAATTTCTCCAAAAGCGGCACTATTTCTAATTTTTGATGCCGAATTGTAGATTTCAACATCCATTTCTTCCTGCGAAAGTTCTTTTTTGCGTTTGAGTTTCTGCAGATGATGCATTGAAGCTTCTACAATAATCACGGCGCCATCGACAATAATCCCAAAATCTATGGCACCTAAACTCATCAGGTTTCCGCTTACACCAAAGGCATTCATCAAAATAATAGCAAATAACATCGCCAGCGGAATTACCGATGCAACGATCAATCCGGCACGAAGATTTCCTAAAAACAGGATCAGCACAAAAATGACGATTAAAGCTCCTTCGAGTAAGTTTTTGGTAACGGTTCCAATGGCGTTATCAACCAGTTTTCCTCTGTCAATAAAAGCTTCTGCAACGACACCTTCGGGCAGGCTTTTATTAATCTGGGCCATTCTTTCATGGATTCGGTTTACAACGGCGCTGGAGTTTTCGCCTTTCAGCATTAAAACTAAACCGGAAACTATTTCTCCTTTTCCATCTTTTGTTGAGGCGCCGTAACGTAATGCAACGCCTTCGCGAACCTGCGCTACATCACGAACCAAAACAGGAGAACCATTTCTGTTTTTAACAACAACGTTTCCAAGGTCTTTTACGCCTTTTGCCATTCCTACACCGCGAATGAAATACGCGTATTGATCTTTTTCTATGTATGCGCCTCCGGTGTTTTGATTGTTTTTTTCTAAGGCATCAAAAATTTCGGTAATCGTTACGCCCAGACTGTTTAGCGTATTTGGGTTCACGGCAATTTCGTATTGTTTTAGTTTTCCACCCCAGGCACTTACATCGGCAACGCCACGAATTCCCTGTAATTGTGGAATAATAATCCAATCCTGAATGGTTCTTAATTTTACGGCGTCGTATTTGTTTTCGTAGCCTTTTTTGGCGTAAACATCATATTGGTAAATTTCTCCAAGACCTGTTGTAATTGGCGCTAATTCCGGTGAACCTGCATAAGCGGGAATATTTTCTTCGGCTTGTTTTAAGCGTTGAAATATTTGTTCGCGTGCCCAGTAAATATCGACATTGTCTTCAAATACAACGGTTACGACAGATAAACCAAAACGGGAAATACTGCGAAGTTCTATAATATCGGGAACGGTTTTTACAGCTTGTTCCAGCGGATATGTTATTAACTGCTCGACTTCCTGACTTGCTAAAGTGGGCGCTGTGGTAATAATCTGAACTTGATTATTAGTAACATCCGGCAAGGCATCGAGCGGCAATTGTTTAAGCGAATAGCTTCCCCACGCTATCAAAACGAGGGTAAATAATAGTATAACGAATTTGTTTCGTATACTAAACTGAATGATTTTATCTAGCATTTGAAATATATAATGACATGAGAATTGAGACAAAAGTTTGTCTGATACATTTGTGGAAAACCCACAGTTCTCTAACCCGATTTATCGGGATATCATGCTATTTGAGGGGGCTGCCAAATACTTCCGTAGAAATTAGAAGTAAATACAGAATTATAACTTGGTAAAGGAATTGAAATTTTTGTGTAAGCTGAAGGGAATTCGAAGTTTACAGCTATCTGGTAACTTAAAACTTGTGCTCCGCAGCAGTTGCAGGCACAAAATGGAGAACATAAATCGTTGTCTTTATCATGCGAATGATTTTCTTCTGATGAAAACCGGGCTGTTTTATGCATAGCGCTGTTTACTTCCATATCTGCACAGGGCATATTTGAAAGTGCCATCAAATAAATTGACATAAGTATTGCTATCCATTTCATTACTGTAAAAATAATATAATATTCTGTTTGTAATTCTATCTGATCTTAAAAAAGTCGTAATAGATTGATTTTTAAGCATATTTATTAAAAAATAGTTCTTCCTAAAAGAAATTTTAGTTAACTTTAACAATAATTAACTCATATTATTACATATAATCACTTTCAATACCTCTATTTTACGCCTGTAAAAACAAAAGATAAAGCCGAAATTCCCTCAGAATACATTAGTACATATTTATTTCAAGCAGTTTTATTTTAATCAACTAATACTCTAATCAATGAAATGTAAAAAACTAATATCAGCCGTTTTTTTATTATTTAGTGTTTCATTTTTCGGTCAGGTTTATACTGAGAAAATCGTAGGACAAAAAAACCAGGAGTTAAAAGACAGTCTTAAAGTTGCCGATTATCCTTATGCCCTTCCTATCTGGGGTGAAAAAGTAGCTCAAAAAGGATACAAACTTCCTTATTCAGCCGGGCTTTCCTTAAATTATTTCTGGCAGGATTCTGAAATTATCATCAGTAATCTTCAAGTGGGTTTTAATAACGGCCCTATGTATAATTTAGACGAAATTGTACGTTTTGATAAATCTTCTGTCGAAGCGGGAGCACTTACTATTCGTCCGGATATATGGCTGCTGCCTTTTTTAAATATCTATGGTATTTTTGGAAAATCAAATCCTTCAACAAAAATCAATGCGGGAATTTATATCCCTGACGCTGATAATAATTGGACTGAAATTGCCAATTTTAGTACAAAAGCCAATTTTAGCGCTACGACATTTGGTTTTGGAATGACACCAACCATAGGAATTGGAGGCGGCTGGCTCGCACTTGATATGAATATGGCCTGGACAGATGTAAGTGCGCTGGATAAACCTGCGTTTTCTTATGTTTTTGGCCCGCGATTAGGTAAAACTTTTAAGCTCCGTAAACCGGAACGCAATATTGCGGTTTGGGTTGGCGGTTTTAGGGTTCATATTAATGGCGGTACGAATGGAAATATTGCTTTGTCGGATATTTTTGATTTGAGTACGGCGCAGGGTAAAGTTGATAATGGTTTGGCAAAAGTATCTGAAAACCAAACAAAAGTCGATACTTGGTGGGATGGTTTAACTCCTGCTCAACAGGCAAATCCTGGTAATATTGCCAAACATAATACCGCTAATCGTGCTTTAGAAAGAGCAGGTACGTTTTTAACGACTTTAGATGGGGCTTTGAGTACTGCAAATCAGTCTACTGTTCAATATTCATTGCAAAAAAGACCAAAGGATATGTGGAATTTTATTGTTGGAACGCAGTTTCAATACAATAAGCATTTTATGTTTAGGCTTGAAGCAGGTTTCCTCGCAAGCCGTACGCAAGCTTTAGCTGGTTTACAATATCGTTTTGGATTATAACCTATTTTTATGAAAAAAGGTTTATTATTACTCGTCACTTTTTTTTGTATGAATCAGGCGGAATCTCAGGTTTTGATTTCTCTGATTTTTGGTGATAAACTAAATTCTCCTTTTTTAGAGTTTGGTTTAGAAGGCGGTATCAATCTTTCAGATATTTCTAATATGGAGAGTTCTGGATTGAATCCCGGTTTTAATCTTGGTTTTTATTTTGATATAAAATCAAAGCAAAATCCGGCGTGGATGATTAATACGGGTGTGATTGTAAAATCTCCTATGGGCGCACGGCAGATTCCTCTTTATTCTTTAGAAGATGAAAATCTGGATAATACTTTTGCGGGAGGAACTGTTGATCGTGAAATTCGGTATTTTAATGTGCCTATTTTGATTAAATATCAGTTTAAAAATAGAATTTATCTTAAAACCGGACCTCAGCTTGGGCTTTTGGCTTCGGCTTTTGATCAGTTTAAAAATAAGATTAATGATAATGATGTGGTTTACAAGAAAAAGATTCGGGATGAAATCAGGGTTATTGATGCCGGAATCGCTTTTGGTACAGGATATCACATGGATGTGGGCAATGGTTTAAATATCACCATTCAATATTATTATGGTTTGGTTCCGGTTATGAAAGGTGACGGACATAATGTATATAACAGGTCTTTGTATTTTACTGCCGGAATACCTATTGGGAAAGGAAAAGCGGCGCAAAAACGTGCTGAAAAAGAAGCGGAACTGAACAAAGTTATTCTTCCGGAAGATGAAGCGCCTAAAAAATAATTAACTGTTTATGGAGTTGAGTAATGCTAATATTTCTTCGTTGTTTAAAACATAATCCGGTGTTGTAAATAATATGGCATTATTGGGCATAAAGGGCATGTCTGCCGATAATGGATTTTGCACTACAATTTTTCCACCGTTTTCCTGAATGGCTTGTAATCCTAATGTTCCATCGGTATTGGATCCTGAAAATAGAATTCCAACCAAAGAACTTCCGAAGATTTCTGCTGCCGATTCAAAAGAAACATCGATACTTGGACGGCTGTAATTGATTTTTTCTGAGGTATCTAATGCGAGTGTATCGTCTTTTTCAAATAATAAATGATAATTAGACGGAGCTATATATATAAATCCGGGTATAAGAATTGTTTTGTCTTCGATTGGTTTTACGGGAACGCTTGATTTTAAAGTAATTAATTCTTCCAGAGTCTGATCGTCTGTACTTTTGCGATGTACAACAATTACGATCGCATAATTACGCAGTGCTGTTAATTCAGGTAAAATCTGCATTAAAGCATTTAAACTTCCTGCCGATCCTCCTATTATTACTAATCTGCAGTTTGATATTATTTTATTTTCCTCCATATTTTCTCTTTTTCAAACTGTTTGTATTTGCCGGGAGAAATAGAATATTTTATTGTTTCTTTTGTGCCTAAGGCCAGAAAACCTAAAACGGCTAAGCTTTCATCAAATAAATTAATGACTCTTTTTTGAAGGTCACTATCAAAATAAATTAAAACATTACGGCATAATATAATATCAAATTCATTGAATGAAGTGTCTGATACTAAATTGTGCTGTGAATATACCATTTTTTGAGACAGCTCTTCGTTGAATTTTGCAATGCCGTAATTAGCGGTATAATAACTCGAAAAGTCTTCCTGCCCGCCTGCATCACGATAGTTTTGCGAATACTCTTTCATCATTCTGAGCGGGAAAATTCCTTTTTTGGCTGTTTCTAAAACCGTGGCATTGATGTCTGTAGCATAAATAAGAGATTTATGCAGTAAACCTGCTTCTTTAAGCATTATAGCCATAGAATAGACTTCTTCGCCTGTAGAACAGCCGGCGTGCCATAACCTGATAAAAGGTTTTGTGCCTAATAATGGTAAAATTTCTTTTCTTAAAATGCCATAAAATGTTGGGTCACGAAACATTTCTGTAACATTGACCGTGATCTCGTCGATCATTTGTTTGTAATACTCAGGATCAGAACGAACTTTTGAGAGAAATTCATGAAAATGACCAAATCCGCCTAATTGATATACCCGGTATACACGTCTTTTTAAGGATGCTCTTGAATAACTTCCAAAATCAAAACCGTAGTATTCGTAAACTTCGTTGATAAGTGTTTCTAATTCGATATCTTCAATCATAATTTACCCCATTCAAATTTTGCTTAAAACAAGCAGTAACTTATCAACATCTACCGGTTTTGAGATGTAATCATCTGCTCCGGCCTCTAAACATTTTTCTTTGTCGCCTGTCATAGCTTGCGCAGTAACCGCTACAACAAAAATAGATTTTCTTGACGGAATGGCTTTTATTAACGGAATGGCTTCATATCCATCCATTTCGGGCATCATCATATCCAGCAAAACTGCGTCGATATTTTCATCCGTTTTCAATAACTTTATTGCATCTTCGGCACTTGCACAAGACAAACAATCGTATGATTTAACACGTAAGGTATGTGTTAATGCGAAAATGTTTCTAGGATCGTCATCTACAATTAAAAGTCGTTTTTTACTCATAAACTTTTATATTTTTTTTTGCCACAGATTAAAAGGATTAAAAAGATTTTATAATCTGTGGCTAAATATTTTTTATTTTTTTGCCACAGATTTCACAGATTAAAGGGATTTTTTAATCACAGTATTATCTCAATTTTTGAATCCTTTTAATCTGTGAAATCTGTGGCATAAACTTTTATCTATTAAACTTTATCGTACAGCCAAACTCGCAATAACGATAATAACTGGTCAACATCTACTGGTTTTGTAATATAATCTGATGCTCCGGCTTTTATACATTTTTCCCTGTCGCCTGTCATTGCTTTTGCGGTTACGGCAATTACAGGTAAATTTAAAAACTTAGGATTGGCACGTATTTTCTCGGCTGCTTCGTAACCGTCCATATGCGGCATCATCATATCTAATAAAACGACATCGGTATCTGGATTTTCGCTTAGAACTTTAATGGCATCATTTCCATCAAAAGCCGTAATAATCGTCATTTTAAATACTTCTAAAGCTTTTGTAAGCGAATAAATATTACGAACATCATCATCAACAATCAGCACTTTTTTATCGTGCAGAATGTTGTTTAGTAAATTTAGCTTTTTATGCCCTTCTTTTTTGTCTTTTCCTTCCTTTTTATCTTCTACTAAATGAAGAAAAAGTGAAACCTCATCTAACATTCTTTGGTACGAATGTGCGGTTTTTACAATAATAGAATCTGCATATTTCTTAATTTTTACTTCTTCTTTTAGCGATAAACTTTTTCCTGTAAACACAATTACCGGAAGTTTCTCCAAGCCCGGATTTTTCTTAATGCCATCCAGAATTTGATACGCTTGTTTATCCGGAATTCCCATGTCCAGAATTACACAATCAACTTCTGTTTTATTTAAAGCCTGAATTCCATCTGAAACTTCGCTTTTTATCTCCGAATTGATATTATACGTTTCTAAGAAATAAGATAAGGCTTTGGCATGTTTTGGGTTATCTTCAATAATTAAAACCTTTTGCGCTTCTTTATTAATAATGTGTTCAATTCTTAAAAACACATCCGGAATTTTATCAAATGCCACCGGTTTATCTAAAAAGTCAACTGCACCTTTTAATAAACTTTCCTGTTTCAATTTATGTGATGACATAATATGAACGGGAATATGTTTGGTTTCGGCATGATTTTTTAATTCTTCCAGAACTTCCCAACCGCTTTTTACCGGAAGTTCAATATCTAATAAAACACCTACGGGTTTATACAATAAAGTAAAGTTTAAGGCATGATCGCCTCTTACGGCCACAATTCCTTTATAACCTTTGTTTCGTGAAAAAGCTAAAAGTGATTTTGCAAAATGAATATCATCTTCAACAATTAAAATTACTTTATCTCCTTCTCTTATTTCGTTTCTGTCGTCGTCTATTTCGTCTGGAATAGTTGAGCTGATATATTTTTTTGCAGGCGTTCCTGCTTCGTTTTCAGGTTCCAGTTCTACAAACGCTGTTGGCGGTATTTTCTCCACATTTGTTTTGTAAGGAACAGAACCATAAACCGGAAGACATAATGTAAAGGTACTTCCTTCATTAACTCTACTATGAAGGATAATTTCTCCTTTAAGCAATTTTGCCAATTCCCTGCTGATTGATAATCCTAAACCAGTTCCGCCGTATTTACGTTTTGTTGAACCATCGGCTTGTTGGAAGGCTTCAAAAACAAGCGGCTGTTTCTCTAACGGAATTCCTATTCCGGTATCTTTTACAATAAAGCAGATAATTTTTTCATCGTCTGTATTTATCTTGATTTCGAGTGTTACTTTTCCTTTTTCAGTAAATTTAATAGCGTTCGAAATCAGGTTTTTTAGAATTTGTTCTAAACGCATTTTGTCTGTTTTAATGACAATTGGCGCTTCTTTCGAAATAATTTCAAATTCAATTCCTTTTTCTTTAGCTACAAGATTAAAGAGATTCCAAAGTGTGTCTGTGATTTCTTTAGTTGAGATATCTAAAAATTCCAATTCCATTTTACCCGCTTCGATTTTAGATAAATCCAGAATTTCATCAATTAAACCTAATAAACTGTTTCCAGAACTCTGAATAACTTTAGCAAACTCAATTTCTTCATTGTTCATGCTTTTGTTATTGTTCTCTGATAATAAACGGCTTAAAAGCAAAATTGAATTAAGAGGCGTTCTTAATTCGTGCGACATATTAGCCAAAAACTCTGATTTGTAACGTGTTGTTAATTCTAAAGCTTCTGATTTCTTTTGAATTTCATTGTTTTTTTCTTCCAATAAAACACTTCTTTCAGAAAGTTCTTCGTTGGTTTGTTCCAATTCTTCCTGCTGTACACGCAATTCTTCTTCAGAAGCCTGCAGTTTTTCAGTCTGTGCTTCTAATTCGGCATTAATCGCTTCCAGTTCGCTGTGCTGTGTCTGAAGTTCTTCTGACTGAGATTTTGTTTCTTCCAGCAGTTCTAATACTCTTTTTCTGTTTTGAGTTGATTTTAAGGCAATTCCAATGTTATTGGCAACTGTTCGTAAAAACTCTAAATGCAACTCCGAAAAACCGTAAATACTCGCTAATTCAACCGCACCTTCAATTTTGTTATCCTGCAGCGGAACCGCCACAATATGCGTAGGTTTTACTTGTCCTAAAGCATAATTAATTTGAATATCATCTGCAGATAATGTCTTTAATTCTAATATTTTTCCAGATGAAATAGCCTGACCTATCAAACCTTCGCCTTTTCGAATGCGTTCGCGGCTTTTACTCGGTATATAGCTATATCCACCAGAAGATACTAATTCGTTTTCTTCAATAACATACAAAACTCCTGCGCTGCTATTGGTATATTGGCATAAAAACTCAATAATATCTTTAGAAAGCTTTTGTAGTGTTTTTTCGCCCAGCATTGCATTATTCAACTCTGCAACTCCGGTTTGAAGCCATTCTTTTTGAGAAAGAAGTTCAAATGAGTTTTTAAGGGAAACTCCCATTGTGTTCAACGATTCTCCTACGCTTCCAAGTGCATCTGCTTTTGTATCGTCTACACGAATATCGTAGTTTCCTTTTGAAATATTGGTTGCAATGCTGCTGATTGCTTCAATTCTTTGTGCTGTTTCAATATCCTTTTTCTCCAGTTCTTTTTGTAATGCTGAACGTTCGTTGTAATCTTTTAGGATTCTGATCAGGAAGACAATCGAAATAATGAAAGCGATGAAAAAGGCGACTATAATTAAAATTAAACTATAATTACCATAACGCTCAGAATTTGAATTTCGTTCTTCCAGAAGCTTTTGTTCTGTGTTTTCTATTTTTTTGATAACCGCTCGTATGTCGTTCATCATTATCCTGCCTTCATTTAAGTCAAAGACAAGAGTTTCCTTGTTTAAACGCTTTTTTACGATTTGATTATTCAGGTATTTAAAGAACCCGGAACGTTTAGATGCTAAGTCGGTTAACAGTTTTTGCTGTGGAGGATTATCTGCTGTAAGCTCTTCCAGCTTTTCAAAGTAAGTATTTGATTTGGATTCAGATTCATTAAACCGGTCTACAAACTGTTCGTCACCAGTTAATAAATAGCCACGCATATTCGTTTGGGCTTCTGTAATAATGGCCGAACCTTCGTTTAAGTTGTAAATAACATCCTGGGTATGATTTACCCAGAAATTACTGTTTAACAAACTTTTGATGCTTATAAAGGAAGCAACAGAACTAATTGTTAACACTAATAATGAAACTAATGAACTGATTAGCAGATTTCTTTTAAAGTTACCATTCATGGTTTTAAAGTGTATTTTATTCGTATTTTAGGGGAAGAACTATAATAAAGCTGGCGCCTTTGCCTACTTCACTTTTTGCCGTTATTAATCCGTTGTGTTTTTCTATAATTTTTTTTGCGATTGCCAGACCAATTCCGGTTCCTTCATAAGTCTGTCGGTCGTTTAAACTCTGGAAAATAATGAAAATTCGGTCCAGATAAATTTCATCAAAACCAATTCCGTTATCTTTTACCACAATTCTGCAATACTTTCCTTCCGGCGCAGTTGGACTGTCAAACGATTTATCGGCAATTAATTCGGCCGTAATTTCAATTAATGGAGGTTCATCACCGCCTGAGAATTTAAGGGCGTTTCCAATTAAATTTTGAAATACCTGCCTTAACTGGCTCGGAATACTGTCTATTGTGGGGAGTTCTGTAGCTTTTACAATCGCATTTTTTCTTTCAATCAAATAATCAAAATCCGAAAGAACTTCCTGTAAAACCACATTAAGATCTGTAACTTCCGGTTTAACCTGTGCTGATAATCTGGAATAGGCAAGAAGATCTGTAATAAGGGTCTGCATTCTTTCGGCAGATTTTATGGTTCTGTCGACATAATCAATTCCTTTTTCATCTTCTTTTAAGTAAAGTTCCTTGATTATTTTAATAAAAATCTGGATTTTCCTTATAGGTTCATTTAAATCGTGCGATACTACCCAGGCAAACTGCTGTAATTCGTGATTTTTCATCTCTAATTCTTCATTTTTCAAAACCAGTTCTTTGGTTCTTTCCGCGATTTTGATTTCGAGATTATCCTGCGCTTCTTTTCTAATTTTGATTTCTTTAGAAAGAAGGTCTTTTATACCTTTTAGTTCATTTTGCTGTTCATAGATTTTGATGAAGGTTTTTACCTTCAGCATCAATAAATCCGTATCAACAGGTTTTGTAATGTATTCTACCGCGCCGCTTTCATATCCTTTAAAGATGTATTTTTTTTCGATGTTTAATGCCGAAAGAAAAATTACGGGAATGTCTTTGGTTCGTTTATTTCCAGAAAGAATTTTTACTACTTCGAAGCCGTCAAGTCCGGGCATCTGTACGTCCATAATGATAAGACAGTAGTTTGTTTTTAAGATTTTCTTTAAGGCTTCTTCACCAGATTCGGCAGTATCTACGTCGATATTGTGCAGTTCTAATGTTTTCTTTAAGGCAATAATATTTGCCTTGATATCATCAACAATTAATACCATGCTGTTATGGGGAATAAAGCGTTACTAGTTAAAAAATATTGAATCATTGGTTTGAAAAGGTTCTTATTTAAAATATCTGATCCTATTTTAAATATGGTTAGTCAAAACTTTCAAATTTAGAAAAAAAACAAGCATTCAGTTTTACATCGGTATTTAATTCGTTACATAATTCCCATGTTTTTATTCCTAATTAAATTGAATTTATGAAAGTCAGCTTATTAAAAATTTACCCATTTGAAAAAAATTAAAACAATTATAGCTTTTTTCTTTCTTTTTTAATTTATAGAGGTAATCAAAATTTTATTAGAGCCCTGTTTTGATTGGTCAATCTGCTAATTTTAATCAATAGAATTTGTTTTTAAAAGTACATGTTATGAAAAAGCCTAAAACATTTCCGGAGCAAAAACAAGAGCTTCCCGGAAACGAACATAAAATGAATCCCGAACCGGAAATTATAAGAGAGAACTACACGGGAAGCGGAAAACTTCTTGGTAAAACTGCTTTTATAACCGGCGGTGACAGCGGAATTGGCCGAAGCGCTGCCGTACATTTTGCACGTGAAGGTGCCAATATTGCCATTGTTTATTTAAAAGAAGATAAAGATGCGAAGGAAACAAAAGCAATGGTTGAAAAAGAAGGTCAGCAATGTCTGCTTATAAGCTGTGACTTGAAGGATGAGAAATTCTGTAAAGAAGCTATTAAAAAATGCGTTACAACTTTTAAAACCATAAATGTTTTAGTGAATAATGCAGCTATTCAATTTCCGCAAAACGAACTGGAAAAAATTACCGCTGCGCAATTGCATAAAACATTTGAAACTAATATTTATCCGTATTTCTATATTACAAAAGCGGCACTTCCGTATTTAAAAGAAGGCGATACGATTATCAATACAAGTTCTGTAACTGCATATCGCGGCAGCGAACATTTAGTTGACTATTCGAGTACAAAAGGTGCTATTGTAAGTTTTACAAGATCATTGTCGACCATGCTTGCCAAAAGAAAAATCAGGGTAAACGGCGTTGCGCCAGGGCCAATATGGACGCCTTTGATCGTGGCAAGTTTCGACAAACTTTCAGATTTCGGAAAAGACAATCCAATGGAAAGAGCCGGACAGCCCTCTGAAGTAGGACCTGCGTATGTATTTTTAGCCTGCGAAGACAGCAGTTATATCACCGGACAGTTTATTCATATTAATGGCGGAGAATTAGTTGGTGGATGATAAGATTGCCCACAGATTTTACGGATTGAACAGGTTTACGCTGCTTATTTGTCATTTCGAGGGACGAGAAATCGCACGTGAAAGTCCGCAAAGTAAGGCTCTTCATCATTACTTCGCAGTATAACAAAAAAACAAATCTGTGTAAACCCGTTTAATCCGCAAAACCCGTGGGCAAAAACTTAGAATCTTAGCCTCTCACCCCCCTTAGAACCTTAAAAAATGAACTACATAGACATCATAGGATTATTTGCCGGAGCCTGCATTACACTCTCTACAATTCCGCAGATTTTAAAGGTTTGGAAAACCAAGAAAGTAAAAGATATTTCCCTTAAAACCTTCAGCATTCTTACTTTCGGAATCGCAGTTTGGATTATTTACGGAATTCTAAAAAAGGATCTTCCCATAATAATCACAAACAGTGTTTCCTTATGCCTGAATCTCGTCATGGTTTATTTTATTATTTATTATGAGAAAGAGTAGCTTTTGAGATGCTAAGTTTTTTTGCCCACGGGTTTTGCGGATTAAACCGGTCTGCGCAGGTTTAAATTTGGATTTGTGTTGAGTTTGAATCTCGCAAAGTCGCAGAGTCGCAAAGTTTTTTAAGTTAATAGCGTCCAGCTTTAGCTGGATGGAAAAATTAATTAACGCATAAAAGGGCTTTAGCCAAACCGTAATAGTTTGGCTAAAGCCCTTTTCAAATATTCTTAGACCTCCAGCTAAAGCTGGAGGCAATTTGAAAAACCTTTTTAATCTTTATAATCTGTGGCAAAATAAAAACTTTGCGACTTTGCGAGATTCAAACTCAACACAAATCCAAGTTTAACCTGCGTGAAAAAACAAAACCTGCGCAAACCCGCTCAAATAAGTAAAACCCGTGGGCAAAAAAATCTAAAAATAAAAAAAACAGCTTCTTTAGGAAAAGCTGTTTTTTTCGTAATAGTAGTTAATATATAATGCTTGTTAGCTAGCTAATTTTTGATTGTATGGTTTAAATGAAAAATGATATTTTGCTCTAAGATGTCTTGCTGCAGCCAGCATTTCAGAAAAATTCATGGTTGAAATTCGTTTGATTTCATTAATCGGTTTCATTGCCAGATTAACAACAGGATCAAATGTGCTCAGGTAATTAAAACTGTGCTGCTCTACCTCTATTTCAACAATATTTTTTAGAATACTTTTTTTAAGCAGCGTTCCCACAAGTCCTTTTTGCGGCACTGTTTCGTATTCTTTTATTCTTTTTGAGATTCTTGAATTTTCTTTTCCTATGTAAATATAATTTCCAGAATCGTTTGTAAAATGCTGTTTAACCTGATTGGTCAATTCTACATTTTTGTTTTCAATTGTTGGCATTCCAAGTAATGTAAACTGAATATGTTTATGGCTTTCAAAATACAATACACTATTGATAACCGAAGAATTGCTTAAAACAGCCGATTGCTTTTTGCTTAAAACTTTCTTTTCTCCATTTGCGCCAAAACTATGGCTTACGTTTCCGTTTTCGCAGTAAACAAAAAACACAGGTGCGCTTTTAAAAGATTCGATACTCAAACTAACTTCTTCATTAAATTCAAGATCAAAATGCATAAACAGGACTTTATCATCAAATCTATTTCCTTTAATAGAGCCTTTTGTCCATTTTGATTTAATATCTAAATTATATTCATTGTTATTCGCTGTAAGCTGACCATTAAAACTATCTTTTAAGTCGTTAAAAACAGCATCAAATCCTCCGGTATTTATGTAAAGTTTTTTCATTTGCTTTGGTTTAAGAAAAGTATTTTGTATTTATTTACGTACAAAAACAACTTTTAGTTTTTTACTCATTTTCTATAACCCAAATTTCGTACTTCTTGCAAATCAAATCCTTATACAATTTCAATCAGAAATTTCATAATTTTTAGCTGCACAGCAACAAAGGTTCAAAGGGACAGAGAAACAAAGGTTTCCCTCTCAATACTTTAGAAAGACGCACTGCAGTGCGTCTCTACAAAACCTCTGAACCTTTGAACCTCTGTCCCTTTGAACCTTTAGCGAAGCTCATAAAAAGAAAAAACAGCTGCTCCAGAATAAATCTGGAACAACTGCTCCTCAGCAAAATAAAAATACTTATCTATTTTATTTTATGTAAGTTCACTTATGTCTGCATTTTTTGAATAATTTTTCTTCGGAATATCTTTAAAAAATTCGGCTTCTTCTAAATCTGCTGTTGGGCCGTATCCTAATAAATGAGTTCCTTTTTCCTGATCTTTTGTTTCAATAATATATAAAATTGACATATCATCCGGATCGCTCATTCCTTCATAACGATGATGCGCTACAATATATATTTCATCTGGCTTGTAAGCATATTTAGTTTCTGAATCAATTAAACAGCCATTGTCGAATAAATAATTCTTTGTATAGCCTTCATCCTGATATTTCTTTATATAGTCGGTTTCGTGTTTTTGTTCTTTTTTCATGATTTTGTAATTTAAGATTAGTTGATAATCTTTGTTAATTCAAATTTCATCATTAAAATCAATGAAAATTAACTCTATTAATTTTAATGTTAGCTCATTCAAAAAACGGAAAACAAATCAAAATTTATTTTTATAATTTTAGGTTTTAATCTGAAAAACTTTAGAAAACACTATATTAATTACACAAAATTTATTGTTTGAATCAAAACAAAAACAAATTTTTAATGAACAATACAAACCAAGATTTCATGGCAAAAGGAGGCGAAATGGGTGCATTAACCCGTGCCAAAGACTGGAGCAAAACTCCTGTTGGTGCTGTCGACACATGGCCGCAGAGTCTTCGTACTACTTTAGGAATTCTGCTGAACTCAAAATTCCCCATGTTTTTGTTTTGGGGACCAGAACATATTTGTTTTTATAATGATGCCTATCGTCCAAGTCTTGGAAACGATGGAAAGCATCCCGCTATATTAGGTCAAAAAGGTGCTGAATACTGGCCGGAAATCTGGGATTTTATTGGTCCGCTGATTGATCAGGTTTTAACAGAAGGCGAAGCAACATGGCATGAAGATTTATTACTGCCTATTTACCGAAACGGAAAAATGGAAGATGTTTACTGGACTTTCAGCTACAGTCCGGTTACAAATGATGATGGTAAAATTGACGGTGTTTTGGTGATCTGCAATGAAACTACAGATAAGGTAAACATTCACAAAAATTTAGAAGAAAGCAATAAACGCTACAGAAACAATATTCTTCAGGCACCAAATGCAATGTGTATTTTTAGAGGAAAAGATTATGTTGTTGAAATTGCAAATGAACCTATGCTGGAATTTTGGGAACGTAAAGAAGATGAAGTTCTCAACAAGCCTATTTTTGAATCAATTCCTGAAGCTGCGGGACAGGGTTTAGAAGATATTCTTTTGAATGTTTATAATACCGGTGAAAGATTTACAGCTAATGAACTTCCGGTAAAACTAACCCGAAATGGCAAAATTGTAGATACTTTTGTAAATGTTGTTTACGAAGCTTTAAAAGAACCCGACGGATCGATCTCTGGAATTGTTGCCATTGCAAACGATGTTACGCTTCAGGTTACAGCACGCAATACAATTGAAGAAAGCGAAAAACGATTTAAGAATATTGTAAAACAAGTTCCGCTTGGAATCGCCATTCTGAAAGGCAAGGATTTGCTGGTCGAAATGGCTAATGAAACATACTTGCAAATTGTAGATAAAACCGAAGAACAAACACTTAATAAATCGGCATTTGAATATCTGCCGGAAGCTAAAGAAACCGTTCAGCCTTTGCTTATGCAAGTTTATGAGACCGGAATCCCCTATTTTTCAAATGAATTACTGGTTACTTTAAACCGATACGGAAAACAGGAAGATTGTTATTTCAATTTGGTTTTTCATCCTTTAAGAGAAGAAAACAATGCTATAACAGGCGTTATTGTTGTAGGTTATGAAGTTACAGAATCAATAAAAGCACGTTATTATCTGGCTGAAAGTGAAAAAGCGTTTAGGAACCTTGTAATGCAGTCGCCTATTGCAATGACTATTTTTAAGGGAAAAGACCATATTATTGAGATGGCCAATACAACCCTGCATAATGATATTTGGCAGAAAGACCCAAGTGAAACTATTGGTAAACCTTTATTAGAGGTGTTTCCTGAGCTCTTAGATCAAAAATATCCTCAATTACTTGACGAAGTACTATACGATGGAAAAACGATTCGTGAAAACGAATCTATTGCATATATTGATATTAAAGGCAAATTAGAGAAGTTTTATCTGGATTATCAATATACTCCTTTGTATGAAAAAAATGGAGAGATATCATCGATTATGGTTACCGTAAACGATGTTACAGAAAAAGTAGAAGCCAGAAAAAAGGTCGAAGATGCCGAAGAAAGAGCACGTCTAGCATCTGAAATTGCCGAAATCGTAACCTGGGATTTAAATATTCCAACGCAGGAATTGATTTATTCTGATAATCTGCCAGAGTTGTTTGGTCTTCCAAAAAACTTAAAGATATCACGCCCGCAGGTACTATCCCGAATTCTTCCGGAAGATTTTGACAACATTCAAAAAGCTTACGAAATTGCTTTGCAAACCAATATTTATAAATACGAAGCACGCGTTTTAAAACCAGATGACAGTATTGCCTGGATTCGTGTTCACGGAAAGATCTTTTTTGACGAATTAAAAAATCCTACCAAAATGCTGGGCACCGTAATGGACATTACGGAGGAAAAGAACAGACAGGAAATTTTAATGAAAAGTGAAAAAAAATTCCGTGTTCTTGCAGATTCTATGCCGCAGTTTGTCTGGACAAGTGACACAATGGGAAATCTGGATTATTTCAATCAGTCGCTTTATGATTTTTGCGGGATCACAAAAGCCGATGTCGATCAAAACGGATGGCTGCAGGTGATACATCCTGATGATCGTGAAGAAAATATCAACATCTGGATGCAGTCTATAAAAACGGGAGAAGAATTTTTGTTTGAACATCGTTTTCGCCGTCATGATGGTATATACCGCTGGCAGTTTAGCCGCGCCATTCCGCAGAGAGATCCTGAAGGAAAGATTCAAATGTGGGTTGGTACCAGTTCTGATATTCAGGACCAGAAGGATTTTACAAATCAGCTTGAAAAGCAGGTTCACGATCGAACTGAAGAGCTGGAACTTAAAAACCGGGATCTGATTAATATGAATATCGAACTCCAGTCTTTTGCTTATATTTCAAGTCATGACTTACAGGAACCGCTTCGGAAAATCCAGACTTTTGCGAGTCGTTTAGCAGAGTTGGATGATCAGAATATTTCGGCGAAAGCCAAAACATATTTAGAGCGAATTGAAGTTTCTGCTAAAAGAATGCAGACATTAATTCAGGACCTTCTCACCTATTCCAGAACCAATTCTGCCGAAAGGATTTTTGTAAAAACTAATTTAGATGAAATCGTTGAAGAGGTTTTAATGGATTTTTCGGAACGTATTGAAGAAAAAAATGCTGTTATTGATCTACAGCCTTTGGGAGACGGAACTGTGATGCCTTTTCAATTTCGACAGCTGCTGCATAATTTAATTGGAAACGCACTTAAATTTTCCCGAAAAGATATTCCGCCGCATATTGAAATTAAAGCGCGCAGAGTTCCTGGAAGTGAACTAAATTTTAAAGTTAATTATCCTGAAAAAACATATTTCTGCCTGCGAATAAAAGATAACGGAATTGGCTTTGATAATGAATACAATGAACGAATTTTTGAAGTTTTCCAGCGATTAAATACTGAAAGCGAATTCTCCGGAACCGGAATTGGTCTGGCAATTGTAAAAAAAATTGTCGAAAACCATAAAGGAATTATAAAAGCAAAAAGCGAAAAAGGTCAAGGTGCAACTTTTAAAATTTTCCTGCCAGAGCTATAAAAAAACGCCAAACTCATTTAGTTATAAGTTTGGCGTTTTTTTTATGTTTTAAGTTTAACTACAATTTGTACACAAAAGTCTTTTTGTCCGGAACAAATTCTTTCCAGTTTATGGTAAGCGAATGTTCTATCGATTTTATGATATCTTTCATTAAAACCGGTTTTGTAATAAAATAATTTGCGCCCAGATTAAGACATTTTTCAATAATACCAGGTTCATTTGATGTTGAAAAGATAATCACCGGAATATCACTTTTTTCTTTAGAACCTTTCAGCTCGTTTAATACATCAAAACCGTTCTTTCCCGGCATATTCAAATCTAAGAAAATGACAGTGGGAGTTGGCGGCGGATTATAAACGGCATTTAAGAGCTTTTCTCCACCTGAGTAAGTCTGGAGGTTAATATCTTGTGATAATGACTCTACAGCGTCTGTAAATATGCTTAAATCGTCTTCATCATCATCAGTGTAGAATATTGTCCATTCTTTCATATGTAATTTTGGGTAAATCTGTTTGTCCAAAGATAGTTAAAATTAGCGAAATAAAACAATTTGTTTAGAAATTCTCACAAAATCAGTTAATTGAAATATAATAATTTAAAAATATAATTCTGTAAGCCATTTCATGGCAAAAATCTCAATTTTGTTATACAGCGTTTTAACGCTTTGAATCAAAATATTAAATATAAAAATTATAGAGCCATGGGAGATCATAAAGACCTTACAGAAAATTTAGCTGCTGATAAAATCAAAGAATTAGCAGAAAACATAAAAACGTGCATGTTTTGCACTTACGACAGCTACAGACTGCAGTCACGACCAATGTCTGTTCAAAAAGTAGATGATTTGGGACGTCTTTGGTTTTTATCTGACCGAAACAGTACTCATAATGCAGAGATTACGATGAATCCGCAAGTTGAGTTATTCTTCTCTGAACCGCACGATAAATTCCTGACGATACATGGAACGGCAACTATTTCGTACGACAGGAAAACAATCAAAGAATTATACGACCCAATTATAAAAGTATGGATGCCGGGCGGTGAAGATGATCCCAATTTAAGCGTGATTACCGTAACGCCGGAAGATGGTTATTACTGGAACAACAAAAACGGTAAGATTGTAGCTATTGCAAAAATGACCGCTGCTTTTGTTACCGGGAAAGTTATGGATGACGGTATTGAAGGGAATTTGAAGTTGTAAAAGAAATATTCTCATTTTATGTCATTTCGACGAAGGAGAAATCGCACTAGTACATCGACAAAGATTAAGACATAGTTTTGTCATTTCGACTGAAAGGAGAAATCGCACTCGTGTATCGGCAAAGATTGGCGACTTTCTATGCGGATTTTCGGGTGCGATTTCTCCTTTCAGTCGAAATGACAAACTTATTCAAAATGATAATTAAGGAATTCAAAATTCGGATTAAACTCTTTAATCAATTCAAGTTTTTTCTCTCTCCTCCATTTCTTTAATTCCTTCTCTCTTACGATTGCTTCTTGAATCCAAGTAAATTTTTCATAATAAACCAAATGCTCGATATAGTATTTCGCGGCAAAGGAATTCACTTTTAATTCTATATTTTCTTTGTGTTTAACAAGTCTTGCTTTTAGATTGTTGGTTACCCCAATGTAAAATGTAGAGCGGTTTTGATTTGTAATTATATAAACATAATAGCTGTGAAAGCCAATTTGGGTATTCATTTTTTTTAACGCGAATATACTTATTTTAACATTCAGTTTGTTATTTCGACGAAAGGAGAAATCGCACTCGAAAATCCGCATAGAAAGTCGCCAATCTTTGTCGACATACTAGTGCGATTTCTCCTTTCAGTCGAAATGACAAATCTGAGTCTATAAAAAACAGCTTTTAAATCATAATCCTCTTCATCTCTAAAGCATTCAAAATCCCTGCTTCGCTTGCTGTATTATTAAAATATATAAATCCTGATTTTAAATTAGTTGTGTTTTTTATCTGAAGTAATTCTTCAACTGAATAACTGGAGTAAAACATATTAGGAACTCCGTGTAACCGAATGTAAACCAGCGGAAAATCTTTAAAAATAGTCTGTGGTAATTGCGGGTGACTTACACTGCAAAATGTGATATTATTTTCCATAAAAGCATCCCAAACCTCTTGATTCCACCAGGTTTTATGGCGAAATTCAATTACGTTTTTAAATTTTAAATCCAAATTACTGATAATTTGTTTTAATCTTTCTGAAGTAAAATAATAACTCGGCGGAAACTGAAAAAGCACACAAGCCAGCTTTTCTTTTAAACCATTTTCGCAGACATTATAAAATTCTGAAATCAGGTTTTCACAATCTGAAAATTGTTTGATATGAGTAATTTCTTTGGGCGCTTTTACCGAAAAAAGAAAATTTTCCGGTGCTTTATTGTACCAGTTCGTGAGGATTCTAAGCGTTGGAAACTTATAAAAGCTTCCGTTGAACTCATACGTGCTAAAGTACTGGGAATAAAACTCAAACCATTTCGAGTATGTCAGATTGTCAGGGTAGAAAATTCCCTTCCAATAGCGATTATTGTAACTTGAACATCCTATTAAAATTTCGTTTTTCATTTGTGAAGCTGTTGGCAGTTATTGCAATAAAAACTTCGACGGTTTTTCTTCCCTGTCGGTTCTTTTATGATGGGCAAATTGCATCTTTTGCATTCTTTTTGTGAATAAGCAAGCCAATGTTTTTTGAGTTCAAATTTCTTTTTCCAATACAAAAATTCAAAACTATAAATCGAACATTCGGCTATAAGTTCATCTAATTTTTCCGGCGGAATTTTTCCAACCAAAGATTCAGGATGAATAAAACATCGGTACAAAACTTCATTTTTGATAATATTCCCCACCCCCGAAAATATATTTTGATCTAAAACAGCATCGCAAATCATTTCATTTGGGATTTTATCCAGACTTCGTTTTGCTTTTTTTGGATCCCAATTTTCATTTAAAACATCTGCGCTCCAATCGTAATATTGATTTATCTGCCCTTCTAAAATCTTTACTGAACAGGTATAAAAGTTGATTTCTCCGCTCGAAAACCCTAAATGCAACCTTGGTGCACTATCCTTTTTTTCGTTGATTCTGTAGGTTCCAAACATCATTAAATGGATTTTAACAGTAAAATCTTCAAAACAAATCAGGAAATGTTTTCCCCAGGTTTTAAAAGATAATAGCGTTTTATCCCTTAAACGCTCCAGATCGATACTGGCGTTTCCAGAAACTTCAATTACTTTTTTTCCTGCAAATTGGTGTACTTCTTCTTTTAGAATCAATATTGACGGACCTTCGGGCATAACTTTAGTTTTAATTTTTTAATGAAAAAAAAGTGCAGTTTTTTAGAAACTGCACTTTTTATATACTATTTTAAACCTTATTCTGCTTCTGCAGCTTCAAGATTTACAGCATTTACAGCAACTTCTGTAAGTAGTTTATCAGCTCCTTTTTCTTCATCAAGTGTTTGCTCTAATAAAGCTGCGGCTTCTTCATAACCAAGCGTTTCGGCAAACTGTCTTAAAGTTCCGTAAGTCGCAATTTCATAATGTTCGATTTTTTGACTGGCAGCAATAATTCCGGCATCGCGAACCACACCAATTTCTGTTTCTTCAAGAATTCCTTTTCCTTCTTCGATTAAACCTTCCATTGCATCGCATTTTTTAGCAGTAGCTTTTTTACCAATTAGTTCAAAAACTTTTTCTAAGCGCGTTACGTGTTCTTCTGTTTCGGTTAAATGGTTATTAATAGCGTCGATTAATTCTGCAGAAGTAGCATTTTTAGCCATTGTTGGCAATGCTTTAGTTAATGCTTTTTCTGCCCAGTAAATATCTTTTAAACTATCTTCAAATAATTCTGACAATCCTGCCGCAGCATTCGATTTTGGTTTTGTTACTCCTCTTTTTACTGTTTCTTTTGTTCCAGTACTTTTCTTATCATCCGTAGTTTTCATGGTAATAATTTTTATGATTAATAGTTTGATAAAATTACTTTCTTGATTACCAGTAAGGTTATATGATTCTTTAATTAAATTTCATTCTAAACATCTGTTAATTATGCAATTAGATTTAGTAATTCTATAAGAAAATCTTTATGATTGAGAATTAGATTTGTATATATAACTATTTAAAATTAACATCATGAACACTACAGATAATAGAAATGGTACTTTTCCTAAAGATCCGGGAAGTCCAGATTCAGATAGAAATACGGTTATGAATGAGGAACTTTATGATTTAAATACGAAAGAAACTCAAAACAGCCGCTCAGAAGACGCAGAACGTGGTTATACGGTTCGAAATGGCCATAACCCTAACAAACCTAATCCTGATGAGAGATCGGGCGTTTACGACGACGATTTGGATGATTTAGATGATGATTTCCATAAAGACAGAGATCTTGAAGACAACAACGACGATATTTATGAGGTTGTTTTAGAAGATGAAGATGATTTTGATGAGGAAGATGAGGATGAGTATATCGAAGAAGACTTAGATGAACAAGAACTTGATAAGGTCGAAAACGATGAATTTGATAATCCTGCTGATACTTTTGAAAACAACTTTAATGAAACCGAAGAGGATTTAGAGGACATTGACGACGATGAGGAAGAAGAAGACAGCGAATATATTGAAGACGATGTTCAGGAAGACGATGATTATACAGAAGAAGATAAAAGAAGATTGTAATTTTTTGGAAGATTGAAAGAAAAAAGAGCTGTTTCAAAAGTCGAAACAGCTCTTTTTGTATAAATTATTTTATTTGTTTTTAATGAAAAGCATTTATTATTCCGTCCAGTTATCATTCCGTTAGGAATGTCTCATTGGTAGAAAAAACATGAAATGAGTAGCATTTATGTTCCGTAGGAACATTTGAAATGTTAGATTATAAAAAAACAATGTCAAAATCAAACGTTCCTACAGAACGTAAACTATGATAACAATATTAATTTTTCTACCAACGAGATGTTCCTACGGAACAAGAAATATATAAAAACAAAAATTGTTGCTTTTTGATATCCAGCTATCATTCCGTTAGGAATGTTTCATCGGTAAAAAAAAATAGAGTTCAGTAAGATTTACGTTCCGTAGGAACGTTGAAGCGTTGGATTATTAAAAATTATAGAAAAATCAAACGTTCCTATGGAACGTAAACCATAATAAAATATAATTTTTCTACCGACGAAATGTTCCTACGGAACAAGAAATATATAAAAACAAAAATTGTTGCTTTTTGATATCCAGCTATCATTCCGTTAGGAATGTTTCATTGGTAGAAAAAAAATAGAGTTCAATAAGATTTACGTTCCGTAGGAACGTTTGAACCGCTGGATTATTAAAAATTATAGAAAATCAAACGTTCCTATGGAACGTAAACCATAATAAAATATAATTTTTCTACCGACGAAATGTTCCTACGGAACAAAGAAATATATAAAATAAAAAAACCGTTAAGAATTATACTTAACGGTTTTTTTATGATTTAAATCTTATTTTGAATTCAATAATTTCTCTAAATAAGATATTTTTTCTCTTTCAGATTCTAATAAACGTTCATATAAACTTTTATTTTCTTCGAAAGATTCAACCAGTTTGTCTAAAGGATTAAAAGTACAATAATGATTTCCAACAGTTCCTTGGCTATTATCATAAAAAGTATTAAAGTATGTGAAAACCGCTTCTTCAGAGAAATTTTTAATTGCTTCCACGCTCAAGCCCAAAACTTTTGCAATTTCAATCAATTTTTCTTCATCAACTGTTTCGCTGTTTTCAATTGCAGAAATCGTTTGTTGGCTGGTTCCTAAAGCTTGCGCAAGCGCTTCTTGCTTCATGTCTTTTAGTTCACGAAGACGGCTTATTTTTCGCCCTATATGGTTTGATCTTGTTTGTGTGCTCATAGTTCAAAGATAATAATTTGAAGTAAAAAAATAAAAAATATGTATGATACTAGATTTTTCAAGTACGATACCGATAAAATGCTCCGTTTCCAGAATTGGGCAAATTTACATTATGAGCAAAAATACAATTTTTCAGACAAATTATATTTGACTAGTCCTAAATAATCGATACAGATTTAATTAGACAAAAATATTTAATTAAGCACCTGCAATAAGTTTTTTGCAGGTGTTTTTTCTTTTATAGGTT
>NZ_CAIJDE010000044.1:0-78992 GCF_903819335.1 Flavobacterium panici
TTATGAAAGAATCTCGCAAAGTCGCAAAGTCGCAAAGTTTTTTAAGTTTTCTTTGCGACTTTGCGACTTTGCGAGATTAAATACATTCTGCTTACCTTTCATAAAACTCTATCGGCAATAAATCAGGATCTGCAATAAAAGTAAAACGTTTTTCAGTTGTTTCATCAATTCTGATAGGTTCCGATTCTATGTTTTTTGAAGTCAAAAAAACAACCGTTTCATTTAGATTAATTACTTCAAATGCCAAATGACGCAATCCAACGGCTTCTGGTCTTGAAGGTCTTTTTGGCGGATCTGGGAATGAAAATAATTCAATTACATAAATTCCATTTAAAGCCAAATCTAATTTATATGACTGGCGCTCTTCTCTGTAAATTTCTCTAATAATCGTTAAACCTAAAATTTCGGTATAAAAGGTTTTTGATTTTTGATAATCAGAGCATAAAATAGCAATATGATGAACTTTATTTAAGGTAAGCATTATTTTTTTGATTCAGGTTCTTGATTTAATTTTCGGATTACTTTTGCCGGATTTCCAACGGCTAATGAATTATCCGGAATGTCTTTTGTTACAACTGATCCGGCGCCGATAACACAGCCTTTTCCAATTGTCACACCCGGACAAATAACAGAATTTCCGCCAATCCAGCAATCATCGCCAATTGTGACCGGATAGGCATTTTCAAGCGATTTTCTCAATTCAGCGCCAAGCGGATGCGATGCGGTATAAATTTGAACATTTGGTGCAATAAAAACATTCGATCCAATATTTACAGGCGCACAATCCAGAACAACGCAATTCACATTAAAATAAACGTTTTCTCCGCAGAAAATATTATAACCGTAATCACAATGAAATGGCGGTTCGATATAAAAACCGGCTCCAGTATTTGGAATCAGTTCTTTTAAAATTTCTTTTGCTTTTTTAGTTACTCTGTATTCTTTTACATTTAAACTGTGTAAAAGATTTTTTGCAGTTCGGCGGCCTTTTACTAATTCCGGGTCAAAAGCGTTGTAATATTCACCCGAAATCATTTTTTCTTTTTCTGTTTTCATATACAGTATTACATTTTCGTCTTAGCAATTTTCTCATGAATTTTTACAGTTTCCTGCAAAGCTGCGGTGCAGTACCAAGGCGTTAATTCGGCTTCGAGTAAATTGGCTTTTATGGCAGGATCTGTTGCTACAAGCGCTTTTGCTTCGTCGACAGTTTCTACGTTAAAAATATAAATGCCTCGATAATTTCTGTCGTTTTTCATAAAAGGTCCGGCAACAACTAGTTTTCCTTCTTTTGCAAGTTTATTGATGTTTGCCATATGTCCTTCAAACAACTTTTTGGTTTCTTCTTTTGAAGCTGTCGTATTAGTTCCCGATTTTAAAAGGCAGAAAACATATTTCTTCATTCCGTATTCATCGGCATTCAGAGATTTTGCCAGATTTTCATCGAATTTAACTTCGGTTTCTTGTGAAAATCCAATTGCATTCATCAATAAAAAAGCGATGATAAAAAGTGAGTTTTTCATATGATATTTATTTAAAATGGCTCTCAATTTTGTCATTCCGAGGAACGAGGAATCTTCACAAGTAGCTCGACAAAGATTGGCGATTTTGAGTATGGAGTTTCTTACGAAGATTCCTCGTTCCTCGGAATGAC
The DNA here is from genome assembly GCF_903819335.1 of Flavobacterium panici. Taxonomy (GTDB): domain Bacteria; phylum Bacteroidota; class Bacteroidia; order Flavobacteriales; family Flavobacteriaceae; genus Flavobacterium; species Flavobacterium panici. Next base: position 1,655 of record NZ_CAIJDE010000044.1, read on the forward strand.
AAGATTGCCAAAAAAGCAAAATCTATGTTTCTATGTGTTTAATAATTTTTTCAAAATAACAATCTGTCCCAAATGATAAACGTCATGCTGGATAATTCCGTGAATATCTTCATAAAAATTATGATTATTATTTTGATCTATTTTCTCGAAATCCGCATCATTAAAATTACTCAAACAATCATTCCACATTTCCTGAGATTTTGCCAGACTTTGCAATGATTGTTCCCAGGCCGGCTCTGATGAATCTAAAATGGGTACAAAATAATTATGATCGGGAGTTGTGATTATTTCACCCTGAACACGTTTTAATATGTTTCTTCTCCATTGTATTAGGTGATTGACAATTTCCCAAATCGTGTTTAAATTAGGGTTGATTTTTTTATAAGCCTGAGCCGCAGTTACATCTTTTAAAGTATCTGCTAAGGTAACTTCAAGCCATGGATTACCATTATAAATGGATTGGTACAAGTTCGAAACTCTTTTACTTTCTGACATGATTAACGATGTTTTTCAATTTCTAGCTAAGATACAAATTAGTATTTTACAACTCATCCTTAAAATTCTACAATTGGGTTATTATATATTTTTTAACAGGAAATGTTAAAATACATTTGCCTCATCAAAAACCAATATCATGAAAACCAGAATTACTTTTATTTTATTATTACTAAGCACTTTTACTTTTTCGCAAAATGTTATCTCAGGAAAAGTTTTGGACCAAAAAGGAAAACCAGTTGCCGGAGCGAATATTTATATAGATGGAACTTACGACGGAGCAACAAGTTCTGAAACGGGAGATTTCTCTTTTGAAACTTCTGCAGCAGGAAATCAGTTTTTAGTAGTAAGCTTTTTACTTTTCGAAACTTTCAAAAAAGAAATTGATGTTACGAACTTTAAAGATCAAACGGTAAAACTAAGAGAAAATGTAAATGCTCTGGATGCGGTTGTCATTACAGCCGGAACTTTAGAATCTGGAGATAAAGCAAGGGTTTCGGTTTTAAAACCTTTAGATATTGTTACAACAGCAGGTTCGGCCGGAAATATCGTTGCCGCTTTGCAGACTTTGCCTGGAACGCAAAGCGTGGGCGAGGACGGACGTTTGTTTGTACGTGGAGGTGAAGCCAGCGAAACTCAGACTTTTGTTGACGGAATTCGCGTGGCACAGCCGTACGGAGCAACAACTAATAATTTACCAACAAGAAGCCGTTTTTCTCCTTTCTTATTCAGCGGAATTGCTTTTTCTACAGGAGGTTACTCTGCAGAATATGGTGAAGCTTTGTCAAGTGTTTTGCTTTTGAATACGCAGGATGAACCAGATCATAATAAAACAGATATCGGTTTAATGACGGTTGGTTTGAGTTTAGGAAATACTCAAAAATGGACAAAAAGTTCGTTAAGTGTAAATATGGCTTATATTAATTTAGCACCTTATCAGGCTGTAATTCCACAAAATGTTGACTGGAATAATCCGTATCAATCTCTTGGCGGTGAAACAGTTTACCGATACAATTTTACAAACGGAATCTTTAAGTTATATGCGGCTTTTGATTCTGAAAAATTCGATTTAAATCAGAAAAATATCAATTTCGAAAATCCTATCAGAACAGATTTAAACAACAATAACTTTTATTTAAACTCTTCTTATAAAGGAACTTTTGGAACAGGATGGCAATTAACTTCTGGAATTAGTTACGGTTACAGCAAAAACAAAACGAAATACGATATCAACGATATTAATACAGATGAAAATGCAGCACAGTTGAAATTGAAACTAGGAAAGAAAGTTTCAAACTATTTCAAATTGTCTTTTGGAGCAGATTATTTCATTACGAAATTCAATGAAAATTTTGATGACAATATTTCTATTGATGTTAAAAACGGATATGATTCTAACATTTTTGCAGCTTATACAGAAGCAGATATTTTATTCTCTAAAAAACTGGCAATGAAAGTTGGTTTAAGATATTCAAACAACAGTTTATTAAACGAAAATAATATTGCACCAAGAGCTTCATTAGCTTATAAAGTTTCAAAAAGCAGTCAGTTTTCATTTGCTTATGGAGATTTTTCTCAAACGCCTGTTGTAGATTATATTAAGTATTCAAAATACCATCAGTTTGAGAGTGAAAAAGCACAGCATTATATTTTAAATTACCAGTTTACACAGCCGGGACAAACTTTTAGAGCCGAAGCTTATTATAAAGATTACACCAATTTAGTGCAATATGATACGAAAGATATTCAGTACAATTCGGTTTTCAACAATAACGGAAAAGGGTATGCAAAAGGATTGGATTTATTTTGGAGAGACAGCAATTTGTATAAAAACTTAGAATATTGGATTTCCTATTCTTATATCGATTCAGAAAGACAATACAAGAATTTCCCAACAATGGCAACGCCAAGTTTTATTGCAAATCACACCTTATCTTTAGTAACCAAATACTTTATTACCGACTGGAAATCACAAATTGGATTCACAAACAGTTACAGTTCAGGTCGTCCGTATAACGATCCAAACCAAACACAGTTTATGAACGGAAAAACGAAATCGTATAATAGTTTGAGTTTTAACTGGGCGTATTTATTAACGACACAAAAAATCCTTTATTTCTCAGTTTCAAACCTTTTAGGAACGCAGAATATTTTTGGATACGATTACGCAAAATTACCAGATCCAAACGGAGTGTATAACAGACAAGCAATTACACCAACAGCAGACAGATTTTTCTTCGTAGGTTTCTTCTGGACGATCAGTCAGAATAAGAGCGAGAATCAGTTGAAGAATCTTTAAAAGATGCTAAGTTGCTAAGATTCTGAGATGCTAAGATTTTAGAAACTGAAAAAAAACTTAGAACCTTAGTATCTAAGAATCTTAGAACTATTAAAAAGAAACAATTCAGCAGCAAAAATCAACAACTCAGTATCATTTAATTTTAAAAGAGTAAAATCAGATATACTTTTGAAGTATAAAATAATAAGTATTTAAGTTGCTAAGCTTCTAAGACACTAAGAAAAAACTTAGTCCCTTTGTAACTCAGAACCTTTGAGCCTAGAAAAAAGAGTTTTAATCATCAACAAAAAAACTTAGAATCTCAGTCACTTAGAATCTTAGAAACTTAAAAAAAAGAAATCATGACCAAAATTATTACACTAATCACGTTATTTATCTGTAGCTTAATGTCTGCTCAAAATGTAAAATTAACTGTTGCTGTTTCAGGTATAAAAAACAATACAGGAATTGTAAAAGTAGGTTTGTACAACTCAGACGGTACATTTCTAAAAACGACGTACAAAAGCCTTTCTTCTGAAATTAAAAATAATGAAGCGGTTGTGACATTTGACAATCTTCCGGCAGGAGAATACGCAATTTCAACGTATCACGATGAAAACAATAACGGTAAGCTTGATAGAAACGCAATGGGAATTCCGTCTGAAGATTATGCAGCTTCAAACAATGCTAAAGGATTTATGGGGCCGCCTGCCTATAAAGATGCTAAATTTGTTATAGCAAAAGATTCAAAAATTGAAATTGTATTATAAATTAGTAACTAACAAACAAATCAAAATAACCATTTAAATACTTATAAAATGAAAAAAATCATCACTTTAATCGCATTATTTGTTGTAGTAATAAGTTCAGCTCAAACTCAATTTGAGCAAGGAATGACTAAAGCTTTCGCACTTTGGAAAGAAGGAAAAACTACAGAAGCTTCGGCATTATTTGAAAGAATTGCTTCTGCTGATAAAACCAGTTATCTGCCAAATTATTATATTGCTTTAATGAATGCAACAGCGGTTTTTACTGAAAAGGATAAAACAAAAATTGATCTTCTTTTAACTAAAGCGCAAGATGCATTAGATGTAGAATTTATAAAAGATCAAAACAATGCTGAACTTTATGCTTTGCAAGCTTTAATTTATACAGGATATGTTGTGGCTGACCCAATGACAAACGGAATGAAATATTCGGCTAAAGTAATGGAAGCTTACGCAAAAGGAAAAGCGATCGACCCAAACAACCCAAGAATTGTTTTTGGAGAAGCTGATTACCAAATAGGCGGTGCAAAATGGACAGGAGTTGATACAAAACCACTTTGTGCTCAGGTTGATAAAGCTATAGAACTTTTTGCTACTTTTAAACCAGAAACTCCTTTTTCTCCTAAGTGGGGATTAGACAGAGCTTTGGAAACTCAAAAAAATTGTAAATAATTTTATAAAAAAATAAAAGAATGACCTTAAAACCAAATCTATTTAAAGCGTTTTTAATTGGCGGAGTAGTATTTTTATTTTCCTTCCTGATTCGCTTTGCATCATTTGGAACTGCAGTTTTTACCAAAGATTTGTACATCTATTTTTTGTACTGCATGTTGTACAGCGTTGTTTTGTACGTGGTAAATGCTTCTCTATTTGTGTATTTAGATAAGGTTTTTGAAGGAGCAAACAGATTTTCTGCCAGAAGAATTTTTATAGGGTTTATAAGTTCATTTTTCATTTCGCTTTTCGTCATTTTTGTATTGCGTATTTTCACGCAGGTTGTTATAGAAAGACGCCCGTTATTAAGCTTTTTGGCAAATGAAGATCCGGCAAATTACATAGAATCTTCGGTCATTACTTTTATCGTTTTGCTGATATTTCACGCATTACATTTTTACAAATTATATCAGGAAAATAAGGTTATACAGCAAAAGATAATTGCGGGAACGGCAAATGCTAAATTCGAAAGTTTAAAAAATCAAATCGACCCGCATTTTCTTTTTAACAGTTTAAACGTTCTTAGTTCTTTAATTGAAGAAAATCCGGATAATGCACAGCGGTTCACCACTTCTTTATCTAAAATTTACAGATATGTTTTAGAACAAAAAGATAAAGAACTGGTTTCTGTAGAAGATGAATTATCATTTGCAAAAACTTATATGAATCTGCTGAAAATGCGTTTCGAAAACAGTTTGTTTTATGAACTGCCAGCAGGAAATATAAATCCGGATGCCAAAGTGGTTCCGCTTTCGTTACAGCTTTTACTCGAAAACACAGTAAAACATAATGTTGTAAGCGAACAGAAACCATTACACATTAGAATTTTTATTGACAAAGATTATTTGGTTATCCAAAATGATCTTCAGAAAAAAGAAGTTCTGCAAGACAGGCAAGGCGTTGGATTGCAGAATATTGTAAACCGTTACGGAATTATAACCGACAGAAAAGTGCTGATTGAGCAGGATGAAAAGAACTTCTCGGTTAAGATTCCAATTTTAACTAAACAAATTGCAGTTATGGACATTAGTACAGAATATAATGACGAAGCAAAAGCGTATTACAGAGCTAAAAAGAGAGTAGAAGAGTTGAAAGGATTTTACGGAAATGTAATTTCATATTTATGTGTCATTCCGTTTTTAGTTTTCATCAATTTAAAATTTTCACCAGGATTTCAATGGTTTTGGTTCTCGGCTTTAGGATGGGGATTTGGAGTTGCGATGCATGCTTTTAAAGTTTTTGGTTACAGCTCTGATTGGGAAGAACGAAAAATCAGAGAGATTTTAGAGAAAGAAAATAATCAAAAAACCTGGAAATAATGATGGAAAAGAATTATGCCGAAGGTGATAGATATTATCAGGCTCAAAAAAGAGTAAAAGAACTAAGAGAATTTTATGAACATCTAACAGTATATGTACTTGTAAACCCAATTGTAATTGTGGTTAATCTTATGACTTCGCCGGGATATTTATGGTTTATATGGTGTTTAATGGGATGGGGAATAGGAGTTGTTTTACACGGATTAAAGGTTTTTAACCTTCCGCCTTTTTTTAATAAAAAATGGGAGGAAAGAAAAATCAGAGAAATTTTAGAGAAAGAACGCAATCAAAAAACTTGGGAATAATGGAAACAAATTCTAATAATAGTTCAGAAGAAAATGTTTTGAAAGAGCTGGCAAGTAAAAAAGTGCTGAAACTAAAATCATTTTACAAACACACTTTTCTGTATGCCGCTGCAATGATTCTTTATGTATTGAAAGAATATACAGAATTGCCATTAAACTTCTTTCCGATACATTTTTTAAACGGAGTTGTAGTAATTATTTGGTCTGCTGTATATGTAGGTTCCGCAATTGATATGTTTGTTTCTTTCAAAATATTCGGCAAGGAATGGGAAGAAAGAAAATTGAGAAGCCTTTTAGAAAAGAAAAATAGAACACAAAAATGGGAGTAATCATGGAAATGAATTTTAATGAAGATGATAAATACTTTTTAGCAAAAAAGAAAGTAGAAAGTATTAAAGGATTTTACGGAAATCTTGTTGCTTATATTTTAGTAAACGCAATTTTGATTTTCATTAATCTATATACTTCACCAAAATATTTGTGGTTTTTCTGGCCGTTAATGTGGTGGGGAATTGGAGTTGTTTTTCATGGATTAAAGGTTTTTGAAGTATTTCCGGTTTTAGGAAAAGACTGGGAAGAAAGAAAAATCAAAGAGTTTATGGAAAAGGAAAAAGAGAATAAAAATAAATGGAAATAATTTTAAAGAAATAAATATTATGGGACGTTTTAGAAGACGCATGTACGAAGAATATGCACACGAATTCAGCACAGACGAAAATTATAATAATGCTTATAGAAAAGTTAAAAGGTTAAAAGGTTTTTACTCGCATTTAAGAGTTTATCTTATTGTGAATGTAATCATTATAATCGCAAATTTAAACCGGGATATTTTTAGCGAAAATATTCATGAAAGCGGATTAATGGACTGGCAGACTTATTCAACAGCATTTTTCTGGGGAATTGGTTTATTGGCGCACGCAATGTCTGTTTTTGGACGTGATCTTTTCTTTAGCGACGATTGGGAGCAAAAGAAAATCCAAAAATATATGGAGAAAGAAGCCGCGAATACAAATAAATGGGAGTAACTTTGAAATACTATTTTTTCTAAATTTTGTATATAGTAAATGATCACATTAATTATAGAAGACGAAAAACCAGCGGCAAGATTGCTGCAAAGAAAACTTGAAAAGTTAGACGTTACCGTAGAAACGATGCTTCATTCGGTTGAAGAATCAGTTCATTGGTTTAGCAATAACCAGCATCCGGATTTAATTTTTCTGGATATACAATTATCAGATGGATTGTCGTTTGAAATTTTTGAAAAAATAGATATTAAAAGCGCTATCATTTTTACTACAGCTTATGATGAGTATGCATTAAAAGCGTTTAAACTAAATAGCATAGATTATCTTCTAAAACCAATTGACGAAGATGATCTCGAAGCAGCAGTTTCAAAATTTAAATCCCGACTTCCGAAAACAGCTTCTGAAACTTCAAACGTGCAGCTTGATTTTGAACAGATTCGCCAAATGCTGTCAAATCCTTTTGAAAAAACATACAAAAAGAGATTCACAGTTAAAATTGGTCAGCATTTAAAAGTAATTACTACTGAAGAAATTGAATGTTTTTTTAGTGAAAACAAAGGAACATACATTCATACTTATGACAATCGAAATTATTTAATCGATTCGACTTTAGAGATTCTGGAGCAGGAATTAGACAAAAAGGATTTCTTTCGCGTAAGCAGAAAATTTATTGTCCCGCTTCAGGCAATTAAAGAAATTCAGGTATATACGAATTCACGTTTAAAAGTAATTTTACCAACTTATAAGGAAGATGAGGTTATTGTAAGCCGTGAAAAAGTGCAGGATTTTAAAACCTGGCTGGGGTAAAATAATTTTCTAGTCCTAATTATATAAAATAACAAAGAGCCGAAATTTTCGGCTCTTTGTTATTTTATTCAAAACATTATTTACTCAATCTATGCAATGTATATGTCATGGCACTCAAAAGGAAAAATGCCATAATCTGGTGAATTAATCCTAAAGCTAAAGGCACGCTGTATAATAATGTAAAAACACCAAGAAGAAATTGTATAAAAACAAAAACTACTAAAGTATTGATTCCGTTTGATTGTGTATTCGTAAGCGTATATTTTTTGCTTTTGAAGAAAAGGAAAAGAATAATCCCAACTACAAAATAAGCAAAAGTTCTGTGTACAAACTGAACGCCGCTTTTCCCTTCAATTAAATTTTTAATCAAACTCGACTGTTCAATAAAAACCGATTCATGAATAAATTCTCCATCGCTCATTAAAGGCCAGTGATTGTGAATTAATCCGGCGTTTAATCCCGCAACAAATCCACCATAAATAATCTGGATCAATAAAGCGACCAAAGCATATCTGGCGATTTTTCGAAGCGGTAATATTTTATTGATGTTTCTTTCAGGATAAATCAAATCCAGCGCCACCCAAAGCGTATATGCAAAAGTTATAAAAGCAAAAGTTAAGTGTAAGGAAAGTCTAAAATGACTCACATCCGGATTATCAATTAATCCGCTTCGAACCATAAACCATCCAAGAAAACCTTGAAAAGCACCCATTGCCAAAAGAACAATACATTTTTTAATTGTTGGTGTATCTAATTTTTTTCTGATTAAGAAATAAACAAAAGGAACAAAGAAAACCAATCCAATTATACGACCGATGAAACGGTGAAACCATTCCCAGAAATAAATGAATTTATAATCTGCTAATTGAAAATCGTTGTGAATATTGATTTTTTGGTACTCTGGAAATTTTTTATATTCATCAAAAGCAGCCTGCCATTTTGCATCAGTTAATGGCGGAAATGTGTCGGTAACTAAATGCCAGTCCGTCATTGATAAACCTGAATTGGTTAAACGCGTGATGCCGCCCACGACAACCATTAAAAATAATAAAACACAACCTGATAGTAACCAAATGATTACTGATTTATTCTCTTTTTTCATTCTTTTCCGATTAATTCGATTTCTTTTCTATGATTTATTTTTCTTAGATAAAAATTTAAGAAAAATAAGTTTGCTAAAACGCTAAAAAATAGTGTTGCCGTAACAAACAAAATCATAAAAGTGTTGTTGTTCTTAATTCTTATATTTACTAAATCAGATATTAATTCTCTTAAAACAGCCAAAATACAGAAGACTGTAAATGATAAAATTATACTGATTAAGAAAAAAAATAATGTATGTTTGAAACGCTTTGTTTTAATATTTCTAAGTTTTTTATAAAATAGATAGTTAGGTAATACAACTATCATTAAAATTAAAATTCTTAAAATTATAACTGCAAGACTCATTTATTTTTTAAGAGTTAAATTTAACTTCGCAGCTCTTTTAATCACAAAATCATACGCAGCCTGATATTCATTTGGAATATCACCTTCTAAAATAGCTTCTTTTACGGCTTCCTTTAAAACTCCAATTTCACGAGAAGGTTTCAAATCGAACATTTCCATAATTTCTTCACCTGAAATTGGCGGCTGAAAATTACGAACGTGATCGCGTTCTTCAACTTCAACAATTTTCTTGCGAACAATTTCAAAGTTTTTATGATATTTCTTAAACTTCGCTGGGTTTTTGGTTGTAATATCAGCTTCACATAAAGTCATTAAATCCTCTACATCTTCACCCGCATCAAAAACCAAACGACGAACTGCGCTGTCGGTTACAATATCTTGCGCCAAAACAATTGGACGTGAACTCATAATAACCATTTTTTGTACAAATTTCATTTTGTGATTCAACGGCATATGTAAACGTTCGAATATCTTTTTAGCCATTTTTCCACCCAAAAACTCATGTCCGTGAAAAGTCCAGCCCTGTTTTTTATTGAAACGTTTTGTTGGAGCTTTTCCAATATCGTGTAATAAAGCTGACCATCGTAACCAAACATCATCTGTATTTGGGCAAATGTTATCAACGACTTCAAGTGTATGGTAAAAGTTGTTTTTATGTGTATGACCTTCAATTTCTTCCACCTGATTTAAAGCTGTTAATTCAGGTAAGATTAAATCTAAAAGTCCGGTTTTATATAAAAGTAAAAATCCGGTTGACGGTTTTGGTGTAGAAAGGATTTTGTTTAATTCGTCTACAATTCTTTCACCTGAAATAATCTTGATACGATCTGCATTTTTGGTAATCGCATTCAAAGAATTTTCTTCAATTTCGAAATTCAACTGCGTGGCAAAACGAATAGCACGAAGCATTCTCAGCGGATCATCAGAATAAGTAATATCCGGATCTAAAGGCGTTTTGATGGTTTTACTTTCTAAATGCGCCAATCCATTAAACGGATCTAAAAGATCTCCGAAGTTGTTTTTATTTAAAGATAAAGCCAAAGCGTTGATCGTAAAATCACGACGGTTTTGATCATCCTGAAGCGTTCCATTTTCTACAATCGGATTTCGGCTGTCGAAATTATAAGATTCTTTTCGGGCACCAACAAATTCAATATCAGTATCTTCAAAACGAAGCATTGCTGTTCCGTAAGTTTTAAAAACCTGAACTTTTGGTTTATTCGGAAGTAAGTCAGAAACTTTAAGCGCTAATTCGATGCCGCTTCCAACTGCTACAACGTCGATGTCTTTTTTAGAACCTCGGTTTAAAAGCAAATCACGAACGAAACCTCCTATCACATAAGAGTCTACATTTAATTCCTGAGAAGCTTTCGAAATAATATCGAAGATTTTGTTTTGTAAAGCAGTTTTATAATTTGTTTGTATAGCCACGAATTCACTAATTTTTGAATAAAGATGATTTCAATTTTCGAAGAAATGAAATGCATGCAAATTTACAACATAGAAAATCCCTATTATAATCTATAGCTCACTTTTTTGAACAATTTCACATTTTGACAGGTTGATTTTTATGAATTGAGAAAGGGCTGCCACGAATTACACTAATTTTCACGAATTAATTTTTTTTCTGCCACAGATTAAAAGGATTAAAATGATTAAAAAATCTGTGAAAATCCTTTAATCTGTGGCTAAAAATCTTCGCAATCTGCATTAAAAAATAATTCGTGAAAATTCGTGGCAGAAAAATATAGCCACAGATTAGAAGGATTAAAAAGATTAAAAAATCTGTGGAAATCTTTTTAATCTGTGGCAAAAATCTTCGCAATCTATGTGAAAGAATAATTCGTGGAAATTAGTGTAATTCGTGGCAAAAAAAACATTTATAACGGCATCAAACAAATCAATTGCAATAACATATTTTTAAAAATTCAATTTGTATTTTTGAATCATATAAAAATGCACAAATGAAAATTGTTATATCGCCGGCGAAATCACTGAATTTCGAAAAAGAATTACCTACTGCTCAACATACTGAACCTTTATTTTTAAAAGAAGCGCGTCAGGTTCATAAAATACTAAAAGGAAAAAAGCCTGCTGAATTATCTCATTTAATGTCAATTTCAGACAAACTTGCCGATTTAAACTGGAAACGAAACCAAGACTGGAAAACTCCATTTACGGTTGAAAATGCCCGTCCCGCAGTTTATACTTTTGACGGTGATGTTTATACAGGTTTAGACGCCTATTCAATTCCGTTAGAAAAATTAGATGTTTTACAAGATAAACTTAGAATTTTATCCGGACTTTACGGCGTTTTAAAACCGCTTGATTTAATGCAGGCATACCGCTTAGAAATGGGAACAAAATTACCTGTTGGCGATTATAAAAACCTGCATGAATTTTGGAAACCTGTTGTTACAAAAGCTTTAAATAAAGAATTGACGAAAGGAGAATTATTCGTTAATTTAGCCAGTAACGAATACTTTTCGGCAGTTGATGTAAAAGCTTTAAAAGTTCCTGTAATTACTCCGGATTTTAAAGATTATAAAGACGGAAAATTAAAAATGATCAGTTTCTTTGCAAAAAAGGCGAGAGGTATGATGGTTCGTTATATTATTGATACAAATGCTGAAACTATTGATGACTTAAAAGGTTTCAATTATGAAGGTTATCATTTTGACGCGAATCTTTCAAAAGGAAATCATTTGGTTTTTACAAGATGATTTTTAAGATGCTAAGGTTCTGAGTTGCTAAGATTCTAAGATTTTTACTGCAAAGAGCGCAAAGATTTGCGCAAGGTTCGCAAAGTTTTTACACAAACCTTTGCGAACTTTGTTTTTTTAAACCTCTTATAAATATATACTCTTTGCGCACTTTGCGGTTAAATTAAAAAAATAAACGCCGAATTCAATTTAGAATTCGGCGTTTCTGCGTATTATAAAATTATTATTATTAGTGCATTGCGTCGGCTGCGCTAATCTTGTTCTTCCCTTTTTTGATGAAGAGAATAATCGGTATACAGCATAAAAACATAATTCCCAGGTACATAAAAATATCCATGTAAGCCAAAACAGTACTTTGCTTTAATACTGAATATTCTATTCCCTGATAAGCTTTTTTAAGTGCAACATCAGCGCTATATCCTTTGGACATAAAAGCGTGCTGCATTCCTGTGATACGCTGCTGAACATCATATCTTGCAGGATCTAAATTGTTAATCAAATCAACTCTGTGTTCCTGGCTGAAACGTGTGATGAAAGTGGTAATAATTGCAATACCAAATGAACCTCCTAATTGACGCATCATTCCGGTAAATGCAGCTCCTTCACCAATTTGTTTTCCTTTTAAAGTTGAAAGCGAAAGTGTTGTAATTGGAACGAAAAGTAATCCAAGACCAATTCCTCTCAAAATTAATGGCCAATACATATGTTCTACACCAGTATCTGGCGTCATACGAGTCTGCATCATGAAGGTAAAGAAGAAGAAAACTAAAAATCCAACTCCAACCATATAACCTTGCGGAACACCTTTTTGAATCATATTTCCAACAAATGGCATCATAATCGCCGTTGTGATAGATCCCGGAATTAATAATAATCCGGCATCAGTTGCTGTCCATCCTAAAATTGACTGCGTATAAATAGGAATAATTAACGTCGAACCATATAATCCGAAACCCAGAATGAAACACATTACAGTTCCAATTCTTAAATTTCCATCTTTTAAAACGCTTAAGTTTACAATTGGATGTTTGTAAGTCAGCTCTCTCCAAATAAAAAGAACCAATCCTAAAACAGTCACAACACTTAAAGTTACAATAAGAGAATCGTTAAACCAGTCATCCTGCTGTCCGTGTTCAAGAACGAATTGTAAAGAACCAATAAAGGCGCTCAACAAGAAAATTCCCCACCAGTCAACCTGATTTGCTTTTAATTTCTCTCCATATTTCGGACTTCTCACGAAAGTTAAAGCCAAAATAGTAGCGATAATTCCAAGCGGAATATTGATGTAAAAGATATAAGGCCAAGAATAATTATCTACTAAATATCCTCCCAAAGGCGGCCCTAAAGTTGGACCTACAATTACACCCATTCCGTAAATTGCCTGCGCCATACCACGTTTTGCAACGGGATAACTTTCTGTAATAATCGTTTGGGCTGTTACAAGTAACGCTCCACCACCCATACCTTGTACGAATCGAAAGGCTACAAGTTCCCAAATATTACTGGCATTTCCACACAAAAAGGAACAGACGGTAAATATAATGATAGAAGCCACAAAATAATTACGTCTTCCAAATTGCTGTGATAACCAGCTCGTCATCGGAATTACAATAACATTCGCAATTGCGTATGCTGTAATAACCCACGCCACATCGGTCAAGGTAGCACCAAGACTTCCGCGCATGTCTGTTAGAGCTACGTTTACAATCGTCGTATCTACAATTTCAAGCAAGGCACAAAGTACTGCCGTAATGGTAATAATAACGCGTCGGTAACCGTATTCTACTAAATCGTCGTCTGCTTGTACTGCTGCTGCCATTTATTTATTTTAAATGTACGTCTACGTCAACATTCATTCCTGGTCTTAAAAGTTTTACTTTTTCAGGATCGTTTGCTTGATCTAAACTAATTTTTACTGGTAATCTCTGAATTGTTTTTACGAAGTTTCCTGTAGCATTATCAGGAGGTAATAATGAAAAACGTGATCCTGTTGCTGGAGAAAATGAAGTTACAGTACCTTTAAACTCATAGTTTGGATAAGCATCAACTTTTAAACTTACTTTTTGTCCCACAACCATTTTGTTTAATTGTGTTTCTTTAAAGTTAGCTACAACCCAAGCTTCATTATTGTTGATGATGTAGAATAAAGATTGTCCTGGCTGAACTAATTGTCCCGGTTGAATATCAACTTTAGAAACCTGACCATCAATTGCAGCTGTAACTACTGTATAAGAAAGGTTTAAGTGAGCAACATCAAGCATTGTTTTTGCTTTTTTGATGTTTGCTGCAGCAACTTCTGTTTGTTTATCAGAAACTTTAGATTTTGACTGAATAACCGATTTTTGATAAGAAGTCGCTCTTTGTTGTTGTTCTAAAACACGTACTTGATTTTCAGCTTCTTCTTTTGCAGTTTGAGCCTGTTCGAATTGTTGTTTTGTAATAGTATGTGTTTTGTACAAATTATTGTAACGGTTAAAATCGTTTGTAAGCTGTCTCAATCTAATTTTAGCACTTTCGATAGAACCACCTGCAGATCTCATTTGAGCGTCTGAAACAGAAATGCTTGCATAAGCACTTCCAATATCAGCTTTTGCAGCTTCGTATTGACCTTCAGCTCCTAATAATGCAGCGTTTGCTTCATCAATTTTTAACTGATAATCTCTTTTATCGATAGTAAATAAGGTATCTCCTTTTTTCACATAGTCATTATCTTTCACATAAACTTTGCTGATATATCCTGATACTCTCGGAATAATTGGGTTCATTTTTTTCTCAATTTGAGCATCATCCGTTTCTTCGTGTGCCAATGAGTGTAAGTATTTTGATATTCCGTAAGTTCCTCCCACTAAAACCAAAACGGTTAGTATGATGATGAATTTTTTATTTGTCTTTTTCTTTTCCATGAGAGCTTCGATTATATTTTAGAAAGATTGAATGATTGTGATAATTGTCCTGATACTGAAAGTAATTCGTAATATTTTTGAATAATGGTTGCTTTTGCTACAGCAGTATTGATTTTTGCACTTAACTGCTCAACATCGGCTTCAACAAGATCATTGGTATCTGCAAGACCATTGTCGAATTTATCTTTTACAAGTCTGTAGTTTTCAGTAGCTTGTTGAAAAGCTTCTTCATAAACCACACTTTGATTGATCGCTAAGTCATAATCTTCAATAGATTTTTGAACTTCAACTTTAATGCGGTCCGTCATAATAGCTTCAGTATTTTTTACTTCAAGAGCTTTACTTTCTGCTTCTTTTACGTGTGCGCTGTTTTTAAGAATTCCAGATAAATCATAAGATAAACCTAAACCAAAATTCATAGCATATTTTACCGTAATAATGTCTTTAAGATCTAAAGCAGTATAACCTCCAAGTAATGAAATTGTTGGATAATATCCGGCTTTTGCAATCTTAACATTAGCTTCTGAAGCTTTTTGCTGCAAACGAATAGCTTCTAAATCTTTTCTGCTTTCAAGTGCTAAAACATCAGATGTAGGAGCACCAGTTGTTTTTAAGTTAAAGAAATCATCTTCGTTAACCTGAATTTTTACAGATGGCTCTAATTTAAGTAATGTCGTTAAATAAAAGTTGATATTGTTGATGTTGTTATTTGCTTCATCAATAGATAATTGCGTTTTTGAAACCAATAATTGTGCTTTCAATAAATCATTTCTTGGAATGATTCCGTTTTTCTCTAATTCGATAAAATCAGTAACACGCTGTTTAGCACTTTTTTGATTCTCTGTTAAAACATCTAAAGTTTTTTGTGCTTTGTATAATGCGGTGTAATAAGTAATTACTTTTAAAGCAACATCTTCTTTTGTTTTAGCAGCAGTAACGCTTTCCGCTTCGTATAAGCTTTCATAAGCGTCAATACTATTCTGGATTTTAAATCCTGCAAAAAGTGGTAAGCTTAAATTAGCCATTCCAAGCATTGCACGATCCGGAGAAGCTAAAGAAGCACTTTCTCCCTGATTAGGCATATCGATCGAAGCTTTTGTTAATCGCTGATATTGTCCTGAAATTTTTAAATCTGGATATTGGTTATTCTTAACCGTTTGTAATTCATATTTCTTTGAGTTTACCTTAGTGTTGGCAAGCGTAACTTCGTTACTCTTTTCCCAGGCCATTTTTACGGCTTCATCTAAAGTTAAACTTGTTTTTTCTTGTGCTTCTATTGAAGAGATTCCTATAAAGAAAACTCCAAAGAGCATTAATTGACTAATTTTCATAAACAAGTAGCGCTTTTATAGTTTGTTGAATGTGCTTTGTAAGACTGTTTTTAATGTAATCGTTGTATAACGTTTCTGTTTTTAGATTTAAGAGTTCTTCAAAAAATGATTTGTTCATATGGAAATGAAAAAAAGTGCCCATAATCGTTGGTGTAATCAACGGAATTATGACATCTTTTCTAAAAATCCCTTTTGACTGGCCTTCTTTGATAATCATTTCCAAAGATTTTAGATTTCCCTTTTTCAGCTCTGTAAAAGCGGCAAGACTTTCTTCTCTTTTTTTAGAATTAAGTTCGAAATGTAAAACTCTGAAAATCCCTCTGTTACAATTAATTCGATTGATATAAATTTCGACTAATTTATTGACTTTATCAAGAGGATGAAGATCTTCGTGCTGTAAACTTTCGATTTGCAGTTTTAAATCGGCTGTTTTATGAATGATTAAAGATTCCAGTAATTTATCTTTTGAACCGAAATAATACGAAACCATAGCAATATTAATTTTTGCATGTTTCGAAATATCCCGTATAGAAGTCCCCTCAAATCCTTTCTCAGAAAATAGCTTTTCAGCAACATTAAGAATCTGAATTTTTTTATCGTTTAGTTCGATGTGTGACATGGTATTGTTTCTAATCGATACAAAATTAAACACTTGTTTAATTTAAACACTTGTTTAATTTTGTTTTAACATAATATTAACATAAAACGGTTTCGATAATTTTGGGCAAAAAAAAAGCTGAAACACTTAGTATTTCAGCTTTGTTAGTTTTTTTGTCATTCCGAGGAACGAGGAATCGCGCTCGTAATTCGACAAAGATTGGCGACTTTGTTTGTAGAGTTTCTAGTGTGATTCCTCGTTCCTCGGAATGACAAGCTAGACTTTATTCTATATGTTTATCGAATCTCTCCAACAAATTCCTCAATTTTCCCACTTCCACTTTCGCTTAAATGTTTTATAAAAGCACTTCCAATAATAGCACCTTTTGCATATTTAGTAGCCTGATTGAAAGTTTCTTTATTTGAAATTCCGAAACCAACAATTTGAGGATTTTTTAAATTCAAATTTGAGATTCTTTCGAAATAGCTTTCCTGAACATCTCCAAAACCAGATTGAGATCCCGTAACACTTGCAGAACTTACCATATAAATAAATCCGTTTGAAACACTGTCGATAAAACGAATACGTTCATCTGAAGTTTGAGGCGTAATCAGAAACACATTTATTAAACCATATTTTTCGAAAATTGCTTTGTATTCTTCTGCATAAACATCAACCGGAAGATCTGGAATAATTAATCCGTCGATTCCAATTTCAGCACATTTTTGACAAAAAGCTTCAACTCCGTATTGTAACATCGGATTAAAATAACCCATAATAATCAAAGGAATTTTTACGCTTTCGCGGATGTTTTTCAGCTGGTCAAATAGAATTTGAGTTGTCATTCCGTTATGAAGCGCCTGTGTAGAACTCGCCTGAATTGTTGGTCCGTCTGCCAAAGGATCACTAAACGGAAGTCCAATTTCGATTAAATCAACACCATTTTTTTCTAAATCCTGAATAATCTGCACCGTATCATTTAAGTTAGGATATCCCGCAGAAAAATAGATCGAAAGTATCTTTTTATCTTCTTGTAATTTTTGAGTTATTCTGTTCATTGTTATGTTTTTTTGTGCCACAGATTAAAAAGATTTCAATGATTTTTAAATAATTTAATCTGTGAGA
Organism: Flavobacterium panici; assembly: GCF_903819335.1. Lineage (GTDB taxonomy): Bacteria > Bacteroidota > Bacteroidia > Flavobacteriales > Flavobacteriaceae > Flavobacterium > Flavobacterium panici. The sequence goes on from NZ_CAIJDE010000044.1 coordinate 19,494, forward strand.
ATCTCTGAAATCTGTGGCATTAATTTTTTTAAAATTTTAAAACCTTACTTGTCCAAGTATCATTTTGTTTTTCAACCAATAATAACCCGGAATCTGAATCATTCATCTGACCAATTAATTCTCCTTTATTATTCCAAAATGCACTTTGACCTGCCGAAGGAGAGCCCCAGGATTCACCGCTGAAATTTGACATCAAAACATTCATTTGATGCTTTTCGGCGTAATTTTGCAAGTCTCGATACGCATTCGGAATTCCGTTTGGTGAAAAGAAAATGCTGGCAATATAAATATCAGTTTCTCTCTTTTTTGCATTTTCCGGATGCAGCGGATTATCAATATCAGCGCAAATGGCAAATGAAATCTTTTGATTTTCAATTGAAATAATTGGATTGTTATCAAAAGAAGATTGAAAATATTCATCTTCGCCTTCGTGTAAAAACTGCTTCGTATAAATGGAAACAGAATTATCCGGAGAAATTACAAATTCGCCAATAAATAAATTGGAGCCAATTTGAATAGGTGCTCCGGCAATAATTATAATATTATTTTCTGCAGCTAATTTTTGCAAATGATTCAAACGCGAATCGTTTTTCTGGAAAGCTAATTGCTTTGCATGTTCTCTTTCATAGCCTGTAATAGACATTTCTGGAAATGCAATTAATTGCGCTTTATTTTTTACAGCCAATTCGATAAGACGATAATGATCTGATAAATTGGCATCGATATCGCCTCGGGTTGGTTTTGTTTGCGCGGCTGCTAGAATCATATTAATTATTAATTTTCTGTATAAATCCAAGCCTGTATCCCAGACTTTAATCTTACCTGAACTCTTTTATATGAGTTCGATTCGAATATATCTACTTTAGCCAGATCTGTATTTGAAATTGTATAAACAACCCCATATATAATATCTGAAAGATCATCGCTTGGAACCGCTACTACATAATCAGCCATTCCAAATTCTTCTTCTATTTGAAGGCTTTTTAGTTTGTATCCAAGAAGCTGGTCTGCAGTTCCCGTTAATACTTTATTGAAAACCTGCATTTGAATTTGTTTTGATCGTAATGTTCCGTAAGAGAATAACTTTTCCATATTTACTTTTTTCTCGTTATTTGATTTGCGTTACCAAATGCCCAAATTACGATTTTTATTACAATTTAAAATAGTCAATATAATTATCTAAATCTTTATCGCCACGGCCAGAAAGACTAATAACAACAACATCTGTAGGTTTAAATTTCTTTTGATCTAAAACGGCAAATGCGTGAGCGCTTTCAATCGCCGGAATAATTCCTTCTAATTTTGTCAATTGCAAACCAGCATTCATAGCATCATCATCGGTTACAGAGAAAAATTCGCCACGTCCGGTTTGTGCTAAATGAGCATGTAAAGGCCCAACTCCGGGATAATCTAATCCGGCAGAAATTGAATACGGTTCTGTAATTTGCCCGTCTGGTGTTTGCATTAAAAGCGTTTTACAGCCGTGAATAACGCCTACTTTTCCTAATTTGCTGGTTGCAGCACTGTGACCGCTGTCAACACCTTTTCCGGCAGCTTCAACAGCAATAATTCCAACTTCCGGCTCATGTAGAAAATGATAATATGTTCCTGCTGCGTTACTTCCGCCGCCAATACAAGCTACCACATAATCAGGATTTTCACGTCCTTCTTTTTCTTTTAACTGCCATTTTATTTCTTCAGAAATAATACTCTGAAAACGCGTCACCATATCTGGATAAGGATGAGGTCCAATTGCTGATCCGATAATATAATGTGTGTCAACCGGATTATTAATCCAATCACGAATAGCTTCGTTTGTTGCATCTTTTAAAGTTCTTGAACCCGAAAGTGCCGGACGAACTTCTGCGCCTAACATTTTCATACGTGCCACATTTGGTGCCTGACGCGCAATGTCGATTTCGCCCATATAAACGATACATTCAATTCCCATTAAAGCACAGACTGTTGCCGTTGCTACGCCATGCTGACCCGCTCCGGTTTCGGCAATAATTCTTTTTTTACCCAAACGTTTGGCTAATAAAATCTGCCCGATTGTATTGTTAACTTTATGCGCTCCGGTGTGATTTAAGTCTTCTCTTTTTAGATAGACTTTTGTGTTGTATTTTTCAGATAATCGTTTTGCAAAATACAACGGACTTGGGCGTCCTACATAATCTTTCAGCAATTGGTTGAACTCAGCTTTAAAATCTGGTTCATCCATTATGCTTAGGTATTTTTGACGTAGTTCTTCTACATTTGGATAGAGCATTTCAGGAATGTAAGCTCCTCCAAATTCTCCGTAATATCCTTTTTCGTTGACGTTAAAACTCATTTTGTTTAAAGTTTAAAAGTTGGCAACATCAAATTTTCGTTTGAAATTGCTAAATAAATTTCTGTTTTTCAGCCCGGGTTCGATTTCAAATTTACTATTTACATCGATAGCATAAATAGGTAAATTGCTTTTTGAAATTTCTTCAATGGCTTTTAATTCGTTTATTCCGATTCCGCCACTCAAAAAGAACGGTTTATCTGAATTGTATTTTTTTAATATCGTCCAGTCGAATGTTGTTCCGTTGCCGCCGGGTAATTTTCCTTTGGTGTCAAATAGAAAATAATCACAGACTGGTTCGAAAGGTTTTATCACTTCAAAATCAAAGTTTTCATCGGCAGAAAATGCTTTTATGATTTCGATTTTTTTTGACAAATTATTTTTTAGTTCCGATACAAATTCAACTGTTTCATTTCCGTGTAACTGAACGGCTTGCAAATTGTATTTTGTTACTTTTTCCAGAATTTCTTCCTGTGTTTGATTTACAAAAACGCCCACTTTTTTGACTGTTTTTATAAGTTCAGGAATGGTTCCGTTAAAATATCGTGCAGATTTTTCCCAAAAAATAAATCCCATATAATCGGGTAGGAGCGCTCCTACTTCGAGAATGTTTTCGGAATATTTCATGCCGCATATTTTGAGTTTCATTTTATATTTATTTTTGCCACGAAGGCGCTAAGACACTAAGTTTTTTTGTTTTTTTGCCACTAAGGTGCTAAGACACTAAGTTTATTTTTTATAAACGAGCACAAATTAAATTTGCGCCTTTGTGACTTTGTGGCAAACCTTTACAGGCCAAGCTTGCTGATGAATTCTGTTGCGGCTTGTCCGGCGTTATCGGTTTTCATGAAGTTTTCTCCAATTAAGAAACCTTTGTAGCCGTATGGTTTTAATTCCTGAATAGCTTCGATTGATGAAATTCCGCTTTCGGAAACTTTTACAAAATCATCTGGAATTTGCGATGCCAATTGTTTACTGAAATCTAAACTGACTTCGAAAGTTTTTAGGTTTCTGTTATTCACACCAATCATGTCTAAAGTTGGCATAATTGATTTTTCCAGTTCTTCCTGATTGTGAACTTCTAATAGAACTTCTAAACCTAGATTTTTAGCAAATTCTGATAATGATTTAATTTCTTCGCGGGTTAGAACTGCTGCGATTAGAAGAATCAAATCAGCTCCGTGTGCTTTTGCTTCCAAAATTTGGTATTCGTCGACAATAAATTCTTTTCGCAAAAGCGGAATATTTACGCTTGCTCTTGCCAAAAGTAAATCGTCAAGAGAACCTCCAAAATATTTTCCATCCGTTAAAACAGAAATTCCGCAAGCTCCGGCACTTTCATAACCTTTTACAACTTCTTCAACTGTGAAATTGTGATTAATAACTGATTTTGAAGGAGAACGACGTTTGTGTTCTGCAATAATTCCCGTTGAACTTGTTTTTAGTTTTTGGCTTAATGAAATTGTTTCTTTTCCAAAAAATACCGAAGCTTGTAACTGAGAAACTGGAATGATTGATTTTTTGAGAACGACTTCTCGTTTTTTATCAAATATTATTTTATCTAAAATATTCATGATTATTGTTTTGCCACAAAGCCACAAAGGCGCAAAGTTTAGTGCTAATTCGTGAAATTTGTGTTTGTTTTTTATTTGCTTAATTCCTGTAATGTCTGCAATGCTTTTAATCCTTTTCCAGACAATAAACTTTCTTTTGCTAATTCAAATCCTTCCAACGGAGAACATTTTGTAACGGTTGCAATCGCCATTGCAGCATTTGCTAAAACTACATTGTTCTGTGCTTCGGTTCCTTTTCCAGAAATGATATTTGTAAATATTTCTGCCGATTCTTCGATGGTTTTTCCGCCTTCAATTTCAGTTTGGGATAAAAGTCTAACACCAAAATCTTCCGGTTTTAGCATTCCTTCCATGTGTGATGTTATCGTTTTGGTTGGACCTGTTAAAGAGATTTCGTCATATCCGTCAAGCGAATGCAAAATAGTAAAATTGATATCGGTATTTTGATATAAATAAGCATACATTCTGGCTAATTCAAGATTGAAAACCCCAACCAATTGATTTTGTGGAAACGATGGATTTACCATTGGCCCCAACATATTGAAGAATGTTTTTACTGCTAATTCTTTACGGATTGGGCCAACATTTTTCATTGCCGGATGAAATAGGGGTGCGTGTAAAACGCAAATTCCTGCTTTATCAATACATTTTTCTAAAAACGAAGGATCGTTGCTGAATTTAATTCCCATTTTTTCCATTACGTTGCTTGACCCTGAAATAGATGAAACTCCGTAATTCCCATGTTTGGCAACTTTAATTCCAGCTCCAGCTGAAACAAAAGAAGCTAAAGTTGAAATATTGAAAGTGTCTTTTCCGTCACCGCCCGTTCCACATAAATCGATTGTATTGTAAGATGATAAATCAACACGAACACACAATTCTAATAAAGCTTCGCGAAATCCCGAAAGTTCGTCAATCGTAATGCTTCGCATCATAAATACGGTCAAAAATGCCGAAATCTGACTTGGGTTGTATTGACCAGTTGATATATTAATCAAGACATCTTTTGCTTCTTCTTTAGAAAGTACTTCGTGATTGATTAATTTGTTTAATATAGTTTTCATTTTTTTTTTAAGTTGCTAAGGTTCTAAGATACTGAGATGCTAAGTTTTTTTACTGTGACTGTAAACTGAGACTGAATACTGTAAACTAGCTTTTAATCCAATTCTCTAAAATCCTTTTTCCTTTTGGCGTAAGCACACTTTCAGGGTGAAACTGAACACCTCTTACATCGAATTTTTTGTGTCTGAGTGACATAATCTGCCCATTTTCGTCAATTGAAGTTGCTTCCAAAACTTCAGGTAAATTGCTGTCTACGACCCAAGAATGATATCTTCCGACTTCGAATTCATTTCCTAAACCTTCAAATAAAGTTTCATCTGAAACTACTGTTTTTACATTTGTCGAAACACCGTGGTATACTTTATCAAGGTTAGAAAGTGTTCCGCCAAAAACTTCTCCAATAGCCTGTTGTCCTAAACAAACACCCAGAATACTTTTTGTTGGTGCATATTTTTCGATAACTGCTTTTAATAAACCTGCTTCATCAGGAATTCCAGGTCCTGGCGAAAGTAATATTTTATCGAAAGAAGCGATTTCGTCAATTTCGAATTCATCGTTTCTATAAACCGTTACTTCGCAGTTTAAATCTTCCAGATAGTGTACTAAATTATAAGTGAAACTATCGTAATTGTCTATAACTAATATTTTTTTCATTTTTTTTATTTTTGTTTCAGGTTTCAAGTTTCAGGTTTCACGTTCCAACAACTTGAAACTTGAAACAAAGAAAACCTGAAACTAAATTTTTATTTTTCTCGAACGTACTTTTCAGTAATAATTCTATCGATTCCTAATTTTTCTACTTTTTCAACTCCTTTTTGAGTTAAAGTGTCGTTTTTAATTTTTACTACAAACTCAAATTTTCCATTTTCCCATTGACGGTTATTGAAGTACTCCAGATTCTCGGTATAAATACTATCCTTTAAAGTGTATTTTCCGCCTCCGCCAAAGAATACTGCATTTGTTGAATCTTTACCATTATTTAAATCATGATTGAAAAAAGCAAAATGGGTATGATTTATAATTTTAATCATTTTTGTTTTTGGATTGAAAGTTGAGAACGTTGAATCTTTTTCTGTCGTTTCTGCTGATATCAGACGCCAGGTTCCTTTTATTGGATTCTCTTTTTTCTCTGAATTACAAGATGTGAGAGTAATGATTAAAATTAAAATGGATAATGCTTTTTTCATGGTTTTTATGGATTTGTTCTTTGTTTGTTAATTGTTTCAGATTTTACCAATCTTTGTGTTCCAACGGTTGAAACCGTTGGCTATGTTTATATAGCATTCCGCATATAACTGCTTTTCAAATATTGCCCGAGGTTTCAACCTCGGGAGACATTGCTGATCATTCTGTGTCACTGTGACAGAAAACTGCGACTGAAAACTATATTTTCTCCGCCATTTCAAGCGCTGTATTCAATGCTCTTAATTTATTATAAACTTCCTGCATTTCGCTTTCTTCATCAGAACTTGCCACGATTCCGGCTCCGGCCTGGCAATGTAACTGATGATTTTTACTGAGGAAAGTTCGGATCATAATTGCGTGATTAAAATTTCCATTAAAATCCATGAAACCAATTGCGCCTCCGTAGAAATTACGATTTGTTTTTTCGTAATCTTCAATCAATTGCATCGCTCTGTGTTTTGGTGCACCGCTTAAAGTTCCGGCTGGGAAAGTATCGGCAACAACCTGCATAGTCGTCGCTTTTTCATGTAAATGTCCGGTTACTTTAGAAACCAAGTGGATTACGTGGGAGAAAAACTGAACTTCTCTGTATTTCTCTACATTTACATCGTGACCATTTCGGCTTAAATCGTTTCTTGCCAAATCGACAAGCATTACGTGTTCGCTGTTTTCTTTTTTATCTTCTGAAAGTTCTTTGGCTAAAAGCGCATCACGTTCGTCATTTCCAGTTCTTTTGAAAGTTCCGGCGATTGGGTGAATTTCGGCTTTTCTGTTTTTTACAATAATTTGTGCTTCGGGCGAAGACCCAAATATTTTGAAATCTCCATAATCAAAAAAGAATAGGTAAGGAGATGGGTTGATGCTTCTTAAGGCTCTGTAAACATTAAATTCGTCACCTTTAAAACCTTGCGTAAAACGGCGTGATAAAACCAATTGAAAAACGTCTCCACGGAAACAATGTTTTTTTGCTAAAGCAACATTGTGTTTAAATTCTTCATCGGTTAAATTAGAGAAACCTTCACCTTCTTTTGAAAATTTGTATGAAGCAATATTTCTGGATTGCAGTAATTGTTCAATTTCAGCAATGTTATTTGTTCCATCAACGCTGTGACAGAAAATATAAGCTTCGTTTTTAAAGTGATTGATGGCGATTATGTTTTGATAAACGGCATAAAAAACATCCGGAATTGAAGTTGCATTGTCTTTTTTAGCAATCGAAACTTTCTCGAAATAACGAACAGCATCGTAAGAAATGTATCCGAATAATCCGTTATTGATGAATTTAAAATCGTTTTTCTCTGATTGAAATTTGCTTGAGAATTCCTGAATTACTTCTGGAATATTTGTTGAAGCATCAATTTTAATTTGTTCCGAAGTTCCGTCAGGGAAAGTTTTTGAAATCGTTTCATTTTCGATTTTAATCGTTGCAATCGGGTTGCAGCAAACGTAAGAGAAACTGTTGTCATTTCCGTGATAATCACTACTTTCTAATAATAAACTATTAGGAAATTTATCTCTTATTTTAAAATATATACTAACCGGCGTAATGGTGTCTGCCAGAATTTGTTTGTAATGTGTGTTGAGTATAAAAGGTTTCAAAGTATGTTGTTTTTTAGTTTTTAATATTTTTCTGCTAAAGTTTCGACCAAAAAAAAGGGCTTGTCGTGATGACAAGCCCTTTTTGTTTATAGTTTTGAAAATACCATAGGAAGCTTAGTTCACGACGTTTGACGTAAATTGTTCCACCACCAAGTATTGTTCATTAATGTTTTCATTTCTTTATTTTGATGTGACAAAGATATAAATGTAATTTGAATTAGAATACATAAAATTTCAAAAAAAACTTTTCTAATTTTCGAAATTTGTTAAATTTCAAATTCTAAAACCTGCTTAAGGCCTTAATTTCCAATCGCAATCGTATTGTTTACATTTGCTCTAAAATCTGGATTTCCTTTGATATTTGGCATTGTAAATAACTCGCTGTTTTTGTATTTTGAGTATTCTATTCCAGAATTTGGGTTGTAATAATTTTGAATTGTGACATCAGAACTAGATGATTCACTTGTAATTCCGCCGTTGCAATTGTTTACAATTATGTTTTTGAAACTCATTTTTGATAAGTTTTCATTTCCGTCTCCAATGTTGCTTTCTAATAAAACAAAAGGAGAAAAACCAGAAACAATACTGTTGGTTAAACTAAAAAAAGTGTTTTCTCTAATATGAACAGATTCTCTAACCAAACCTTGATTATTTTCTTCAAGATTAACTAAAGTGATATTGGTTGCAGTGATTTTTGTCATTTTTTTACTCATATCCGTATTTTGAATCTTGTCGTACGAATCGACTTCAAAACATCTTGAACCAGAGATATCTGATGAAAAAGGATGACGAATAGCAATACTGTTGCTGATGCTGATTTGTGCGCCTTGCGTAAAATCGAAATCATCATCAGTTGTTCGGTATGAAATTAAGTTGTTCATATTTAAATCGCCGCCATAACATTCAAAAGAATCGTCATTTGAAAAACTGATCTGGATATTGCTTAATATTGTTTTTCTTCCAACTCCAGCCAATGAAAGCCCGTTAAGTTCTTTTTCAGAGCTCAATTTTCTTCCTGCAAATTCTATTCTAACATATTTTAAAATACCTGAATTATCTTCGGCATCCTGACCTCCATAATGATTTATTATTGGATCTAAAGTAAAAGGAAGTGTATGAAGTCCGCCAAGAAAATTAATTGGAGCTTTTCCCAAAATGATTATTCCGCCCCAGTCACCCGGACGTCTGTCTGCAATTTCTTTGTTTGAAGTAAAAATGATTGGATCTGTTTCTAAACCTTCGGCTACAATTTTTGCACCATTTGAAATAACAAGAGTTCCGCAGGTTTTGTCATCGCCTCGTATTACAGTTCCGGGTTCGATAGTTAAAGTGGCATTGTTTGTCACGTAAACAATACCTACTAATTGATATGTATTTCGTTTTACTAATCTGGTATCTTTATCAATTGTTCCTGCAATTATGTTGGTCGCTTCGCTATATTCCATTTTTGCCGGATTAAAATTGGTCCAATTGTTCATCCAGTTATTAGTACCAATTATTCCTTTTGTTTGTTGTTGAGCTTGAAGTAAAAAAGTGCTTAGAAGTGTAATTATTATAACACGTATTTTTGTTTTCATAACTATAATTTTAATTTCTAGTTTTGGATTTTTAATTTGCTCAAAATTAGAGCCCGAATGTTAATCAATACGGGGATAGTTATTATGAAAGCGTTATTTTATCGTTAAGAATGTTATGCTTTTGAAAAGAAATAAGGTGTTTAAGCCTTAGAAGACGTTACTTGAAAATTGTTTGCAATTAAATTTTCATTTAAAGATAATTTGTAACTTTGATAAAAATAAAAGAAATGGATTTAGATACTCGAAAAGTGATTTTTATTAGAGACTTTCTTAAGCTTGAAAGTGAGAAAGCTATATCTCAGTTTGAAAAATTATTAAAAAAAGAAACTAAGGCAGATTCTGAGTTAAAGCCAATGTCAATTGCTGATTTTCAAAAAAGAATTGATAATTCTATGGATGATTCTGCAAATGGTCGTTTAACGGAATCTGATAAGTTAATTTCTGAAATTGAGAAATGGAGTTAAAGATTTATTGGACTGATTTTGCTAAAAAAGAACTTAAGAATATTTTTGACTATTATAAAAAAGAAGCCAGCTTAAACGTTGCAAGAAAACTTGTTATAGGAATTACGAAGGAAACAATTAAGCTACAAGGACAATCTGGAATTGGACAAAAAGAAGAACTTTTAGAAAGTTACTCAAAAGAAATCCGTTATTTGATCTTTAAAAATTATAAGATTATTTATTGGATTAATTCTGAAAGAAATTCAATTGAAATTTTAGATATATTTGATACGAGACAAAATCCAATAAATATTAAAAGAAATAAATAAAAAAGAAAAACCCCAATAGAATCAACTATTGGGGTTTTTCTTATATATGAATTAGTAAGTCTAAAATTAGAATTTTAAAGCTACTGTTAATTCGAATTCGTCGCTGATAGTTTTGTCTCCTAAACCTTCGAAGAAACTTCCTGAACCGTATTTAATATCATATTTAGTTCTGTCAACTTTAAATGCAGTTGTAGCAGTGTTTCCGCTTACAGTAATATCAAAAGTTACTGGTTTAGTGATTCCTTTAATAGTTAAATCAGCAGTTACTGTGTAAACGTCAGTTGATTTAGCACCAATAGTTTTGAAAACTAATTTTGAAGTTGGGAATTTTTCAGTTCCAAAGAAATCGTCAGCTTTTAAGTGACCGTTTAATTTACCTTGGTATTCTCCAGTTAAATCTGTAGAAGTTAATGAAGTCATATCAACTGTAAAGCTTCCTCCAACTAATTTTTTCCCTTTGAAAACTACAGCACCTTCTTTAAAGTTTACTGTTCCAGAGTGCTCTCCAGTTACTTTTTTACCTACCCATTTGATAGTAGACGCTTTTACGTCGATTTTTTTAGTTTGTGCGTTTACTGAGATACCAGCTGCTGCTACGAATAATGCAATTGCAATTGTCTTTAAATTTTTCATGTTGTAAAATTGAATTTGATTAATAATAATTATATAGTGATAAATAATTCCTCGTTAGATTTTCTAACTTTTTTGAAATGCTGAGTATCATCCTCAGTATGTCTGTAACCTACAGCAGCAATTACTGTAGCACTTAAGCCAAGTTTGTCAAAACCTAAGATTTTGTTGAATTCTGCGGCATTGAAACCTTCCATAGGAGTAGCATCAATTTTTAATTCAGAAGCAGCAGCTAATAAAGTTCCTAAAGCAATATAAGTTTGTTTTGCTGTCCAAGTATTTTTAGCATCGTCAGATAAGTTTGCAACTGTACCTTTCATCATATCGCCAAATCCAGCCAATGCATCAGCAGGAATGCCTCTTGTTTCGCTAATATTGTTGATATAACTGTCTACAGAATGTGCTCCAAGATTTACATCATTTGCAAATACAAATATTTGCGAAGCATCTGTAAGCTGTGTTTGTCCGTAAGCAGCAGCTTTTAATTGTTCTCTAATTTCCGGATTTTCTACAATAACAACTCTGTAAGGTTGTAATCCGTATGAAGAAGCACTTAATCTAACGGCTTCTTTAATAGTATTTAAATCTGCTGAAGAAACTTTTTTAGATGCATCATATTTTTTTGTTGCATATCTCCAGTTTAAATTATCTAATAATGTACTCATAATTTTAATTTTGTTGGGTTCGGTATTTTTCTAATAATGTGTTTAATAATTCTAATTCTTCTTGGCTTATATTCTCGGCAAATAAACGCTCGTGTTCATCTACCTTTGGGTCTAATTCTTTTAAAATATCTAATCCTTTCTGTGTAATCAAAACTTCAATTTTGCGTCGATTTCCTGGACAGACATTTCTTGTTACTAAATCTTTCAGTAATAATTTATCTACTAATCGGGTTGTGTTACTCGTTTTAGCTAACATACGCTCTTGTATCACACACATATTAGCAGGTTTTCCTTTTTGTCCTCTTAATATACGTAATACATTATATTGCTCTCCGGATAAATCATACGGTTTCATTAACTCGCTGAAATGATCCTGAATCACATTTTGTGTGTACATGATATTTAGAATAACTTTTTTCGCATTATCCATCTTAACTGTACTTTTAATAACCTCTTCAATTGTCATAGTCGTAAGTGTATAATTTGTATATACAAATGTAGAAGTTTTAATAGTTGTATATACAAATGTCGTGTTAATTTTTTGTTAATTCAAAATGACATCAATTTTGAACGGAAAAAGTTAGAATAAAAATAGTTTATTTTTTAGTTTTAAAATATTGACTTTTAAATAGTTAACTAAAAATTAAACTTGTCCTTATAAATTCTATAAAAGTTATCGAATTTAAAAAAAGATTTATTGAAATTCGGACAAAAGAAAGCCCTTTGTAGTTTTTTTGAAATTTAAAACTTCGTTATTTATCCAGTTTTCGTCATGTCCAAGTTCTTTAGCAAGAAGTTTTGCTACTTTTTCTGAAGATTGAATGGCTGCTCTTGCATCTAAAAACAATAAACGAACACGTCTGGCTAAAATATCATCAACAGTTCTTGCCATTTCATATCGAATCGCCCAAAGTACTTCTGCCATAGTAAATTCGTGATCAGGATGTACTTTTTCGTTTAATTCAGGATTATTTTGTTGTAATTCGATTATACTAGGAATATCAGAACCATAGATATACAAATGATTTTCTCTGTCTAAAGTCGTCGTAGTTTTATTTCCATGAATGGGAAGATGTTCTGTAACACACAGTTTTTTAGGAAGCTTACCAATAGTAATCGCTTTGTTTATAATATCTTCAGCAATTTTTCTGTACGTTGTCCATTTTCCTCCCGTAATTGTTATTAAACCAGTTTCTGACACAATAATTTTATGGCTTCTCGAAACTTCTTTGGTTTTTTTGCCTTCTTCTTCGGGCGCTGCCAAAGGACGTAAACCTGCAAAAACAGATAAAACATCTGCTCTGGTAGGTTTTTTTGCTAAAAAGTGCTGGGCTGTTTCTAGCACAAATTTGATTTCGCTTTCTAAAGCAACAGGTTCTAAACTTTGTTTTTTAATTAAAGTATCGGTTGTGCCTACTACAATTCGGTTATGCCACGGCACAGCAAATAAAACTCGTCCGTCACTTGTTTTCGGAATCATTAAAGCATGATCGCCCGGTAAAAAAGATTTATCAAACACAAGATGAATCCCCTGACTTGGAACGATATATTTTTTATAAACAGTATCGTTTAGTTTCATTATGGCATTTGTAAATACTCCGGTAGCATTTATAATTGCAGCGCCTTTTAAGTTGTATGTATCTCCAGTTTCCTGATCTTCTGCTTCAACACCAATAACTTGGTTTTTATCGTCTTTTATTAAATTTACAACTTTTGTATAGTTTAAAATACAAGCTCCTTTTTCTACAGCAGTTTGAGCGATATTAATGGCTAAACGCGAATCATCAAATTGTCCGTCATGATAAATAACGCCATTTAGCAAACCAGCTTCTTCTACGTTAGGAAGCATTTCGATTGTTTTTTTCTTAGAAATATATTTTGAACGGCCTAAACTTAAACGTCCGGCCAATAAATCATAAACAGTTAATCCAATAGTATATATGAAAGTGCTCCACCAATTGTAATTTGGAATTACAAAAGATTGGTTTTTGACTAAGTGCCCCGCATTTTTAGCTATTAAACCTCTTTCTTTCAGCGCTTCAATCACCAAGTGAATATTTCCTTGTTCCAGATAACGTACGCCGCCATGAATTAGTTTAGTGCTTCTGCTCGAAGTTCCTTTTGCAAAATCAACCGCTTCGAGTAAAATTGTTTTGTATCCTCTGCTTGCGGCATCAAGAGCAGTTCCTAAACCGCTGGCTCCACCTCCAATTACAATTACATCCCATTTTTCAGTGTTCTTTAATATCAATAGCTGTTCTGAACGGTTCATATATTAGGTTCTATTTTTGGGATTCATTGTTTAAAGCAAACTTAGCGAAACGAAATTAGATTTAGATGAAGAAATATCTTAAGTTGTTAAAGTTTGTTTCAAGTTTCAGGTTTCAAGTTGATTGACTAGACTTCAAAAATAAACCCGACAGGTTTTTAAAACCTGTCGGGTTTGATGTAAATTATATTTTCGTTTAAGTTAGTCTAAAGACAATTTTAATATTCCGCTAGGAATATTTCGTTGGTAGAAAAAAATAGAATTGTTTTGAATTCGTGTCCTGTAAGGACACCTGTTTCACCAAAATAAAACATTTGCCTCGTTAATCAAACGTTCCTAAGGAACGTCTAACCGCAGCTCAAATTTAATTCTACCAACCAGACATTCCTACGGAATGAATAGGGCTTATTTCTTTTAAGTTTCGTTAAGTAACTTGAAACATTAAACTTGAAACCTGAAACAAATTTAATGAGGAAGTTTATCTTTTATCAAACCATAAAACCAGGTTCCTGCAATGGCACTTAATAAAGTAACAATAATTACAGTTGCACCAGTTCCAATTTGAGCGAAAAGCGGCCCCGGACAAGCTCCGGTAATTGCCCATCCAAAACCAAATAACAATCCGCCATAGATTTGTCCTTTGCTGAAGGTTTTTGGCTGAATTTCTATTTTCTCGCCTTGAAACGTTTTAATATTGAATTTTTTAATGATGAAAACCGAGATAACGCCCACAGCAACTGCGCTCCCAATTACGCCATACATAAAGAATGACTGCAGATGAAACATTTCCTGAATACGAAACCAGCTGATGATTTCGGCTTTTACAAATACAATCCCGAAAAAGATTCCGACGATTAAATATTTAAGATTTGCGAATACTGTTTCTTTCTGATGACTTGCATTGATTCCTTCGCCGTCAATATTTTTATTTTCTAAATTGCTCATTTTTGAAATTTTAAAGTGAAAGAATATAAGGTAAAATCAAAAGTGACATTACAAAACCACCAATCATAAAACAGATTGTAGCTACTAATGATGGCCATTGTAAATTTGATAATCCCATTATGGCGTGTCCGCTTGTGCATCCGCCGGCATAACGTGTTCCGAAACCAACTAAAAATCCGCCCACAACAATCATGATGAATCCGCGAAGCGTTGATAAACTCTCCCAGGAAAATAACTGCGAAGGAACTAAACCAGAATGATCTGTGATTCCGTAAGATGATAATTGCTGTGAAAGTTCCGGAGTAATTTTAACGTCATTTGGGTTTGAAAGAAAGTAAGCAGCAATAACACCGCCAAGAAATATTCCCAAAACAAAAAATAAATTCCAGCTTTCTTTTTTCCAGTCGTATTTAAAAAACGAAATATTCGCCGGAATACAAGCCGCGCAAATATGACGAAGGGAAGAACTAATCCCGAAAGATTTATTTCCGATAATCAATAAAATAGGAACAGTCAGACCAATCAACGGGCCCGCAACGTACCAAGGCCAAGGTTCTTGAATAATTTCTAATATACTCATAATTAAAATTAAGTGTTTTGTTTTTTTACCATTAAGATATTAAGTTAATTAAGTTGGAATGCTTAATTTTTCCTAACCTTCTTTGAAAAGTTTCATTAAGCTCAAAAACTTAATTAACTTAATATCTTAATGGTAAAACTTTTATTTATGCTTTTAAAACCTTACTCTGACAAACGAAATCTGATTTTGGGATTTCAGTTTTTGCGATGGCTCCAAAACCGCCGTCAATTTCGCTAAAATTTCTGAAACCGCGTGCCTGTAAAATCGAAGCTGCGATCATACTGCGGTAGCCGCCTGCGCAATGCAAATAAAAATGTTCATTTGGATTAATGTCTTTTACCCAGTCATTAATATAAGCAAGAGGTTTGCTGTAAGCATCTTCAATATGTTCTGCTTCGTATTCCGTTTCTTTACGAACGTCAATAACTTTATCTTCTTTTATATTAAATTTAGCAGCAAATTGTTCTGCAGAAATTCGGTTAACGGAATCAATTTGAAAACCGGCTTTTTCCCAAGCTTCAAAACCGCCTTCTAAATGTCCGATAATTGAATCAAAACCAACACGGCTTAAGCGTGTAACGGTTTCTTCTTCAAGACCTAATTCGGTTACTAATATAATAGGTTGTTTTACATCGCCCACTAAAGTTCCAACCCACGGAGCAAAATCTCCGTTGATTCCAATATTTATAGACTGCGGAATAAATCCTTTTGCAAAATCGCCGCTTTTTCGGGTATCTAAAATTAAAGCTCCGGTTTCTTCGGCGACAGCCTCAAAATCTTTTGCATCAATAGCTTTCATTCCGTTATGCAAAACCGTTTCAAAACTTTCGTAACCTTGCTTGTTCATGGCAACGTTCATGCTGAAATAGGCTGGAGGAGGTAATAATCCGTCCGTTACTTCTTCAATAAATTCAGCTTCCGTCATATTGGCGCGTAAAGCATAATTCGTAGCTTTTTGATTTCCAATAGTTGAAACTGTTTCTTTGCTCATGTTTTTTCCGCAGGCGCTTCCGGCACCGTGTGCAGGATAAACAATTACATCATCGTTCAACGTCATAATTTTATCCCTTAAAGAGTGAAATAAAATTCCGGCTAATTGATCCTGAGTCATTCCGGCTGCTTTTTGAGCCAAATCCGGACGACCAACATCGCCTATAAATAAGGTATCACCAGAAAAAATTGCATAATCTTTTCCGTCCTGGTCAATCAATAAATAAGTAGTGCTTTCCATGGTATGACCCGGAGTATGCAATGCTTTTATTGTCACATTTCCAAGTTTAAATTCCTGTCCGTCTTTTGCAGAAATGCAGTCAAATTCGCAGGTAGCATTTGGTCCGTAAACAATTGGAGCTTCAGTTTCTTTACTTAAATCGATGTGTCCGGAAACAAAATCAGCGTGAAAATGCGTTTCAAAAATGTATTTTAGTTTCACATTGTCACGTTCTAAACGATCTAAATAAGGCTGAATTTCTCTTAACGGATCAATAATAGCTGCTTCTCCGTTTGAAGTTATATAGTATGCACCTTGTGCGAGGCATCCGGTGTAAATTTGTTCTATTTTCATGATATAAATTGAAAAATATTGGGAACACAAAGATAACTCTGTTTTCTTTTAAAATAGGTGACTAATGTTACAGAAATTTGATTTTTGTGTAAAAAGAAGAAATTTAACCATATAAGTGATATAAGCAAATTTAAGGCACCACGTAATTTTCGTTTTGCTAAAATGAACTTATATAACTTATATGGTGGCAAAAAAAATCTACGTAATTTTACAACTAATGAAAATTATTGATATGAACACAGAAGATTTATTGAATCAAATTGCCTTTATAAAAGAAATTGATAAAGTAAAATACATTCAGAGAAAAACAAAATTATTCAACAGCGACCGATGTGAAAATGATGCCGAACACAGCTGGCATTTGGCTTTAATGGCTATTGTTTTGGCAGAACACTCCAATGAACCCATCGATGTTTTGAAAGTAGTAAAAATGGTTTTGATTCATGATATTGTAGAAATCGATGCTGGAGATGTTTTCATGTATGATACGGTGAAAAGTCATGATAATACAGATGAAGAACGATTAGCAGCGAATCGTATTTTTGGTTTACTGCCTAAAAAACAAGCTGAAGACTTTATAACTATTTGGGAAGAATTTGAAGCAGGCGAAACAAACGAAGCTAAATTTGCAAGATCCATGGACAGATTAGAACCTTTACTGCAGAATACTTCCAACAACGGCGGAACATGGAAAGAATTTGATGTAAAGTATAATAAAGTTTACGAGAAAAAGAGCGTTATAAAAGAAGGTTCAGCATCTTTATGGAATTATGCCGAAGGTTTGATTAATGAAAGCGTTGAAAAAGGAATTCTAAAAAAATAATCAAATTAATCCGTGTAATTAAATATAGCCTGCGGTTTCAACCGCAGGAAACGTATGGGAATATGCGTCGTGTTCCCACGGTTGAAACCGCGGGCTATGTTTAAATGCGCATAGCTATACATAATCTTGTCATTTCTCCCTTCGATCGAAATGACAAACTGTGGCGTAAAAAATAAGTGCAGTTTGCACATTTAAATTGTTGAAAAGTTTAACAAATATCAAGCGATAAACTTCTTTTAAAAGGCATTAATTCGGGTTGTAATGGTTAAATTTGTGAAACCTCATAAAACAATACCACTTTATGGAAGAAATGCTCTTTTATGATCGAATGCAATTCGCATTCACTATTACTTTTCATTATCTTTTTCCGCAGCTTACAATGGGTCTTTCGCTCATTATTGTTTACTTCAAATGGAAATACTTAAAAACTAACGACGAACAATACAATCACGCCACTCATTTTTGGATGAAAATCTTCGCTCTCAATTTTGCAATGGGCGTTGTAACCGGAATTCCAATGGAATTTCAATTTGGGACGAACTGGGCAAAATTCTCGGAATTAACAGGCGGAATCATTGGGCAGACTCTCGCAATGGAAGGAATGTTTTCTTTCTTTCTTGAATCTTCTTTTCTTGGAATATTTTTATTTGGAGAAAAACTACTTGGACATAAATGGCATTTTGTAACCGGATTATTAATCATGATTGGTTCCTGGGCCAGCGGATTTTTAATTATTGCCACACATTCGTGGATGCAGAATCCGGTGGGTTATGAAATTCTCGAAAACGGAAAATTTGTTCTGAATAATTTTCAGGCATTATTTTTAAATCCATGGCTTTGGCCTTCTTATTTACACAATCAGGCTGCATCTTTAGTAACAAGTTCATTTGTTGTGGCCGGAATTGGCGCTTTCTATATTTTAAGTCAGAAGAATGTTTCTTTTGGAAAATTGTTCCTAAAAACGGGAGTTATCTTCGGATTGATTTCTAGTGTTATAGTAGCGGTTCCAACAGGAGATTTATTAGCCAAAAATGTGGTGAAATATCAGCCCGTAACTTTCGCCGGAATGGAAGGAATTTTCCATACCGAAGAAAGAGGCTCTGAAATTGTTTTAATTGGCCAGCCCGATGTAAAAGACAAAAAGCTCGATAATAAAATTGCTGTTCCTAATATTTTGAGTTTCCTGACTTATGGAAACTGGGATCAGGAAATTAAAGGTTTAGATCAGTTTGAAGAAGATTTACACCCAACCAATATTTCGGGATTGTATTATGCCTATCATATTATGGTGGGACTTGGAACGGTTTTTATTGGGTTAATGGTGCTTTCACTTTTTCAATTAATCAGAGGAAAATTATTTGAAACCAAATGGATTTTATGGTCGCTTATGTTCATGATGCCATTTCCCTATATCGCAAATACAACAGGCTGGTACACGGCCGAATTAGGAAGACAGCCATGGCTGGTTTATAATTTACTGCGAACTGCAGCCGGAGCCTCGCCAACGGTTTCCTCCGGAAATACCTTGTTTACATTGCTTGGATTTATTGGTTTATACCTTTTACTGGGAATGTTGTTTTTACTTTTGGTTGGAAAAATTATCAATAAAGGGCCTCATCACGTGGAACTTTCAACAGAAAAAATATAAGTATGGAATTTTTTTGGTACATAGTTTTAATGGGAATTCTGGCTGTTTATTTGGTTTTAGACGGTTATGATTTTGGGGCAGGAATTATTCATTTATTTTTTGCCGATACAGAAAAAGATAAAAAAGCAATTACAAGTGCCATTGGGCCGTTTTGGGACGCTAACGAAGTTTGGCTTATTGCGGCCGGAGGGGTTTTGTTTTTTGCTTTTCCAACTTTATACGCTTCTTCTTTCAGCGGATTTTATCTGCCGTTGATTATGATTTTGTGGCTTTTGATTTTCCGCGCCATCGGATTAGAAATGCGCGGACAGATTCATAACGCCATGTGGGAAACCATTTGGGATAAAGCTTTTGGAATTGCGAGTTTACTTTTGGCACTTTTCTTCGGAATTGCTTTGGGAAATATTGTTCGCGGCGTCAATCTCGGAATGGTTCAAAATGGTGTTTCAACGCAAGAAGCACATTATTTCTTTCTGCCTTTGTGGAATCCAACTTTTAGTCCGCAGGCAAATGAATTGGGAATTATTGACTGGTTTACGCTTTTCCTTGGAATTGTGAGTACTGTTGCTTTAACGATTCACGGTGCGAACTGGATTATTTATAAAACAAATTCATCTCTAAACCCGAAGCTTAAAAAAGTTGTTTTTGCATTGAACATTGTTCTGTTGGTTTTAGTTTGTATTTCATTGCAGGTTTGGCATTTTATCGAACCAAAACCGTTTCATAATTTCGTTGAAAATCCTATTCTTTGGTTTTTTCCGCTTTTAACTTTCGTTGGAATTCTAGGATTATTCAAAGTGCGTTCGTTTCAAAAAGACGGTTACGGATTTATGTTCTCTACTTTCTTTTTAGTTGGCGGATTTGCTTCAACAGCGGTTTCTATTTTTCCGAATGTTCTGCCTTCGACCAATAAAGTAAATCCGTCGTTAACAATTTATAATACTGCCGCCGGAGAATACGGATTAAACGCCGGAATGAGCTGGTTTTTTGTGGCTTTGTTTCTTGTGATTATTTATTTTATTATTCAGTATAGAGTTTTTAGCGGTAAAATGGATGATATTGGGTATGGAGAACATTGATTATTTTTTGCCACGAATTACACTAATTTTCACGAATTTTTATTTTGATATAAAATCAATAGCCTCCAGTTTTAACTGGAGGTTTTTTATTGGTGTTCAAAAGGCTTTAGCCAAAATCGTAAAGTTTGGCTAAAGCCTTTTATTTATATAGATTTGTTTACCTCCAGCTAAAGCTGGAGGCAACTCATAAATCGAAGAATGAAGACAGATATATCTATTAAAAATATTGTAAGCGCAGTTATTTATAGAAAAGTTATGAATCCGGAAGAATGGATTTATTCAAAAATTCACATAGGAAATACATCGTTTGAATTTGATCTTGAAGATAATGAGTTACCAATTTTTCAAATTAACAGTCCAGATGTTAAAACAATTATCACGACTCGCCGTATAATTGAGAAATCTAAAGATAATCTTAATTCTGTAAAATTTGAAGATATTGAGAAAGTGATATATGGTAATTTTAAGGGAAAACCAAATATGCCCGAACTATCTTCTTTTGAAGTTATTGATGTTTATGGAAAAGAGTATAATTTTCAAATGGAAACAGGTAAAGCTTCTATAGGACTTATAAATGCTATAAGTACCACATTGAGATTAAGATAAAATTTTAGGTTTAATTTTTGATCATATAATAACAAAAATGAATTCGAAAATGCTGAAAAAGTTAACGATATTAAGTCTCTTTGTTTTGGCCCTGCCTTTTTTTCAGACTTGCTCTGATAAAAATATAATGAAAAACGGACATTTAAAAGGTAGTCCATTGTGGGAAGTAGCTGAACCGGCAGTTGATTCAATTGCTGGATCAAAAATTGATTCTTCTAACGAAAAAGAATATCATTATACCTCAAAAGAACTTGCAGATAAAAAGAGAGAAACTGTAAATAAATTTTTAATTCTAAAGGATAAAATGACTGATAATGGTTATCAGTTAGGGGTTTCGTTTATTCAAAATTTGGATTTTAAAGATTTTGTAAATTCAATTGATTATGGTTTTCTAATATTTTTTTTAATCTTAATTATTTCTTTTTTACTCATTTATTTTGCATTTAAAAACAAAGTAAAAATTATATTGATTTTAAGTATTTTAAATTTATTTTTATTGACCTTATATTTAGTTTTAATGTATTTAGCTGGTTTTCTGGAAGATATTGATCAAATTAAATACGGCTATTATTTCTTTATAATCAATTTAGTGCTAATTAGTTTCGAGGCTTATAAACTTAAAAAAGAATTGTAAAAAAGGTGTTTTTCTAATTTTTACGATATACGTTAGGGATAGGAGCGGTATCCTTTTTCTTGCTTCTTTAGCAAGGAAAAGATATAGCGGATAGCCCGGCCGAAGGTAACGCCCAAAAACTTCTCATTAAATTTTTTTAATATAATTTTTACAAATATTGTATTTGGTTGGGATTTTCTTAGTTTTGTTAGAAGAGAAATAATTAAAATTTTAGAAAATGTATAATTGTTTTGATATAGCGAAGTACTTCATAGAATTGGCAAAAGCAGAAGGGCAGGGACTTGACCCAATGAAATTGCTAAAGCTTACTTATATTTCGGATGGATGGCATTTGGGAATTACCGGAAAACCACTTTTTGATAATGAAATTCAGGCGTGGAAATATGGCGCCGTTATTCCAGATTTGTATTATGCCATACGAATGTTTGGGAAAGACCCGGTTGATCCTTTTTTGTTAAATATTTCTGCAAAAACTCCATTAAAAGAGGAGGATAAAGAATTCCTGAAAAAAATCTGGGATAATTACAAAGGTTTATCGGGATTGCAACTTTCGGCATTAACGCATGAAGAGGGAAGTCCGTGGTGGCAAACCTGGGACGGATCGCATGATGTTGTAATTGGGAATGATTTAATTAAAGAATATTATCAGCAAAAATTGAATAGTTAATGGAAAAGACTTTAGCAGAAAAATTACCCGAAAGTGCTTTAGGAAATGATATTATTAATGTTCCAAAAGATGTAACGAAAGAAGCTGAAAAAGAAGCTCATTTAATGAGACCTTATGATCCAAAAAGCCATTCGGAATATATCGAACTGAAAAGATTTGAAATCGAACAGGCAAACGAAAGTCTGGAACGAAAGCTGAGACAGGAAAACGCTAAAAAAGCTTTTATTTTTTCGTCAAGATGGGCGATTTTTATTGCTCTTGTTATTTTACTGCACGGAGCTGGCGCATCGTATAAATTCTTTATTTTATCGCAAACCGAATTTTTATTTGTTGTAGGAACTTTAACGACTTCAATTTTTACTTTTTATACTTTGGTTTTGAGGTATTTGTTTTATAGAAAACCAGCTAAAACTGCCGAGAAGAAAATAGCTTAAATAATTCAAGTTCCTAGTTAATAAAGTGTAGTCCCTACGGGACAAAATTTGACATGAATAAATTGGTTTCTACCAATATATAATCTCTCCGAGATATTTTTTTGTTACTCCGTTAGGAGTTAAATATTGGTAGTAGAATAATAAAATCTAACAGAAAAAATATCCCGTAGGGATTAAACTTTTTTAGAGCCAATTTATTTATTGAATTATTAGACTAGCAACTTGAATTAAATAGTTTCATCTTTGTCAAAGTTTAAAACTTTGACAAAGATTATCTACAAGTAAAAAAGATACTATTTTTATTTAGTATTATTTTTTTGTCAGAAAAATTATATTTTTGTTTGAATTAAAAGACACGAAATTGTATCGTACATAAGACAAATGTGTATTTTACCAAACCAATAATTTTTTCGGGAAATTTTAAATATCTTTGAATTATGAGCACAGAAACCAGACCCAGAAATATAGGAAGAAACATAAGCCGAATAAGAGAGCTTCGTGGAATGAAACAAGGAGCACTTGCTGATGCTATTGGCACAAGTCAGCAGACTATTTCCAGTATTGAAACCAGTGAAACTGTCGATTTTGAAAAATTGGTACAAATTGCAAAAGCACTTGGCGTTACGGTAGAAGCTATTGAAAATTTTACAGAAGAATCTGTTTTTAATTTTTTTAATAATTTTTACGATAATAGTTCAAGTCAGGGAAATAGTTTTAATCAAGGCATGTATGCTACTTTTAATCCTTTAGATAAAGTGGTTGAACTCTATGAACGTTTAGTTCAGGCCGAAAAAGAAAAGGTTGAATATTTAGAAAAGCTTTTGAAAAAATAACCATTATCATTGTCATTTCGACCGAAGGGAGAAATCGCACGCGGGATTCGACAAAGATTGACTACATTCTTTACGGAGCTTCTAGTGCGATTTCTCCCTTCGGTCGAAATGACAAAAATCAACTTAAACAGGAGTTTTTATCAAAATTATTTAAAGAAAAAAATCTGCGTTATCTGCCAAATCTGCGGGAGAAATAATCTCTAAAACAAAACCTCTTTAGCAATTATATAAAATCCCATAACG
The DNA here is from genome assembly GCF_903819335.1 of Flavobacterium panici. Classification (GTDB taxonomy): domain Bacteria; phylum Bacteroidota; class Bacteroidia; order Flavobacteriales; family Flavobacteriaceae; genus Flavobacterium; species Flavobacterium panici. The sequence goes on from NZ_CAIJDE010000044.1 coordinate 43,212, forward strand.
AGAACAAACCAGCCAAAAAGCGGTTTTAATTTAGTTCCGTCGATTTTTTTAGAAAGCTGGCTTCCAATTAACATTCCCAGAAGTGCCATTCCCGAAACGCCTAATAAAAATCTATAATCTATTGGAGTTCCTATATATAAATCTCCTCCAAAACCTATTGAAGAATTTATTGTAATAATCAATAATGAAGTTCCAACGGCTTGTTTCATAGGTAATTTTGCAAAAAACAAAAGTGCCGGAATTATTAAAAATCCGCCGCCCGCACCAAGAAATCCGGTTACAATTCCCACTAAAAAACCAATAATGCTTAATTGGACATAATTAGTTTCGGTGCTTTTTGCTTCCGAAAGGTTTTTCCGAATCATCGAAATTGCCGCTGTTATCATTAAAACCGAAAAGACAATCATAATCAGAAAATCTTTTGAAACGGTATAAGACGCCACAGAAAAAAGTGTCGCAGCAATTTGAGGAAATATAACTTCGCGAATAATTAAAATAGAAATAACAGAAGGAATCGCAAAATACAAAGCTGATTTCAGTTTAAGATTTCCCATTTTATAATGACTGTAACTTCCGAATAAAGCGGTTAGTCCAACAATAAATAAAGAATATGAAGTAGCCTGATCTGGATTTACTTTAAATAAATACACCAAAATAGGAATTGTCAATATCGATCCGCCGCCGCCAATTAAACCCAGCGAAACCCCGATAATGATTGAAGCAAAATATCCTAAATATTCCATTGCATTTATTTTTATGCAAAGTTGCTTCGTTAATTATAAATCTACAGTAACATTTATCACATAGGGGATTTTTTGCCCACAGGTTTTACGGATGAAACGGGTTGACACAGATTATTTGTTGCATTGAGCAGATAAATTTTAACACATAGTGACATAGCTTTACTAACTCAAAAAAAGGCGTTTCACTTGCATTAACACACATAGCTATGTGTAAATAATCTATATATTTATTTCAATCTATTATTAAGACAAAAAAACTATGTCTCTATGTGTTTAAAATTGAAGATAAAGTTTGTCACATTGAGCGAAGTCGAAATGCTTTGCGGGTTCTCGACTTCGCTCGAACTGACACTCTTAAATAATTAATCTGTGTAAACCCGTTTCATCCGTAAAACCCGTGGGCAATATTACTTTAATAATTCAATTTGGTTTCGGTTGAGTTTGACCAAACCTCGCTGTTCCATTTTTTTAAGTAAGCGTGAAACCACTTCTCTTGAGGTATTTAATTCGGTGGCGATTTCTTGGTGTGAAAGTTTTACTTCAGAACATCCGCAGGCATCAGAATGTCTTTTTAAATAAAACTCTAAACGCTCATCCATAGAACGGAAAGCGATATTATCGACAACTTCCAGAACTTCTTCAAAACGACTTCGGTAAGTTTCAATTACAAATTCATACCATGAACGGTGTTCCATCATCCATTTATCCATCATTTGCAATGGAATCATCATAACCGAAACATCTTCGACCACTTTTGCCATGATTTGGCTTTTCTCGCTTTTTGCGGTACAAATCATAGAAATGGCGCAGGCTTGTCCGGGCTGCAGGTAATACATTAAAAACTCGCCGCCATCTTCGCCTTCACGATAAATTTTGATTTTCCCTTTCGTAATCAAAACTGTATTTTTAATGTACTGTCCGGTGCGCATTAAAATAGTTCCGGCTTCAAAATCCTGATGGCTTCCGTTTTCTTCAATAGTAGCAATAAGTTCGCTGGAGAAATTAGGAAAGATGGTTTTTAATGAATTTTGCATTTATTGTATTTTTTTGCCACTAATTACACGAATTTACACAAATCAATTCGTGAAAATTTGTGTAATTCGCGGCGAATGTTTTTTGAAATAATAGATATCTTTCTATGTGTTGAAAATTATTTTTTTTACACAGATTTTACAAAATTCCAAAAATTAATTCGTGAAAATTCGTGTAATTCGTGGCAAAACATTTTATCAAAAAGAGATTAAATACTATAATTTTTTACAAAGATAATAGATTCAGCTGTCATAAATTGTCAGAAAACTATATTTGAAGGTATTTTGAGCAAATGAAAAAATCCTATTTTCTATCGATTTTCTAGGGTGTATTTTTAAAAATAGTAAGTAAATTTGTGTTTCACTGATTATAATACTTTCTCTAAAACGTTTTCTGAGAATAATAATCGAAATCGCATTTGGTACGTTTTTAATTAATAGAAACGTCGTAATTTTACAAAAACACATTTATTATGAATTTATCACAAGAAGATTGGGTTAATCAGCTTGCTGCTGACGAGAATGCAGTTATACTGGACGTAAGAACTGAAGACGAATTTAATGATGGCTATATTGAAAATGCTTTAAACATTGATATCAATAAAGGTCAGGGTTTTATTTATGAAATCGAAGAATTAGATAAAAATAAAAACTACTACGTGTATTGTCGTTCTGGAGCCAGAAGCGCTAAAGCTTGCCAGGTTATGAATGAATTAGGCATCGAAAATGCCTACAATCTGCTAGGCGGAATCCTGGACTGGGAAGGCGAAACCGTACAACCATAAAATGAAAAAGAGGCATAAAAAAGCCTCTTTTTTCATTAAACCGCTATTAATAACCAAATAAAAATTACCAGATTATGAGTTTAATTCCAGAAGAGTTTGAAATTAAAAGCCTTATAAATCAAGACACTTATCTTGTAAATGGAGAATTAAAACAATGGACAGGGCAAACCACACCTGTTTTTTCGACTATTTCTTCTACAGAAAAATATACGCCAACATTATTAGGATCTATTCCGTTTATGGCAGAAGCAGAAGCAGCCGAAGTTGTTGAAGCTGCAAATGCGGCCTACAATAAAGGGCAGGGATTATGGCCAACTATGAAAGTAGCGGACCGTATTAAATGCATGGAGAATTTTGTTAGCCAAATGAAAGAAACCCGCGAAGAAGTTGTGAAACTTTTAATGTGGGAAATTGGAAAAAACCTTGGCGATTCTCAAAAAGAATTTGACAGAACTGTCGAATATATTTACGATACCATTGCCAGCTACAAAGAATTAAACGGACGCAGTGCACATTTTGAAAAAGTGCAGGGTGTAAACGCAATGATTCGCCGCGGACCTCTTGGAGTAGTTTTATGTCTTGGACCTTATAATTATCCTTTAAACGAAACTTTCTCTTTGTTGATTCCGGCTTTGATTATGGGTAATACTGTAATTTTCAAACCGGCTAAACATGGTGTATTATGTATTTCGCCATTATTGGAAGCTTTTAGAAGCAGTTTTCCAAAGGGTGTTATCAATATTGTTTACGGTAGAGGAAGAGAAGTAGCTTCTCCAATTATGAAATCGGGTAAAATTGATGTTTTGGCATTAATTGGAAACAGTAAATCGGCGATTGCTTTACAAGATCAGCATCCTAATAAAAACAGACTTCGTTTAATTTTAGGATTAGAAGCTAAAAACCCAGCGATTATTCTTCCAGATGCTGATCTAGATTTGGCAATTCAGGAATGTATTACAGGAACTTTGTCTTTTAACGGACAGCGTTGTACGGCATTAAAAGTTTTATATGTTCACGAATCAATTATTGAAGAGTTTAATAAAAGATTCTCTGAAAAAGTGGATGCATTACAATTTGGAAATCCGTGGGAAAAAGGAGCTGCATTAACACCGCTTCCAGAAACAGATAAACCAAAATATATTCAGGGATTAATTGACGATGCAACGAGTAAAGGCGCTAAAATCCTGAATGAAAAAGGAGGAAAACATACCGATAATTTTATTTTCCCGGCAGTTTTATATCCGGTAAACAGCAAAATGCGTGTGTATCACGAAGAGCAATTTGGACCCGTAGTTCCGGTTATTTCTTTTAAAGATATTCAGCAGCCGTTAGAAGATATGGCCGAATCTAATTACGGACAGCAGGTAAGTTTGTTCGGAAAAGATATTAAAACCCTTGCACCGCTTATCGATGCGTTGGTAAACTTAGTATGCCGCGTGAACTTAAACAGTTCTTGCCAAAGAGGCCCGGATGCTTTCCCATTTACAGGTCGTAAAGATTCTGCAGTTGGTACTTTAAGTATTCCAGATGCTTTGCGTTCTTTCTCAATTCGTACGTTTGTCGCTTCAAAAGATATCGCTTATAACAATGAAATTTTGCAGGAATTGCTAAACAGCAAGGAATCAAACTTCATTAATACCGACTATATTTTGTAGTATCAAGGTTATATATTAATTGTAGATACCGTCTTTTTCTTCTTGAATTAGGCGGTTTTTCTTTTTTTAAGTTGCTGAGATTCTGAGTTTGATTTTTATAACTTGGAAGATAAATTTTATCAATTTTGTAACTTTATTTTAAAAACGCGGTCTTATATAAAACACTTAAATTTTATAAAACCAAAAACCAGCTTATGAAAAAAACATTATTTCAATTTGCATTTATAACTTTTTTGTTTTTGGCACAAACGGGCTTTGCACAAGAGCTTTATATGCCAAGAAATATTAAAGAGGCTTACGCCAAAGGAACTCGCTCTAAAGACGGGAAGCCCGGAAAAAACTATTGGCAGAACCACGGAAAATATACAATGGATATTACTGTTGATGCCAAAACAAAATTGGTGAGCGGAACAGAAACAATCGTTTACGAAAACAATAGTAACGATAGTTTAAGAAATCTTGCGATTCGGTTTGTAAACAATCTTCATAAACCTTCTTCACCAAGAGGCGGAAGCGTAAGTGACGATTTTTTAAGTAACGGATTAACAATTACGTCTCTAAAAGTAGCCGATGTAGTCTATAAAGAAGATGCCAGAAGCTGGGGAACTGTGGGGAATGTGAAATTGAAAAAAGCAATTGCACCACATTCTAAAATCACCATTAATATTGACTGGAATTATCCTTTATCAAAAGAAAGCGGAAGAGAAGGACAAATTGACGAAACTACATTTTTTGTAGCGTATAGTTATCCTAGAGTTTCTGTTTTTGATGATTATAACGGCTGGGACAGAATATCACACACAGATCGTCAGGAATTTTACAATGATTTCAACGATTATGTTTACTCTGTAAAAGCACCAAAAAATTATGTGGTTTATGCAACCGGAGATTTCTTAAATCCAGATGAGGTTTTACAGCCTGAGTTTGCAGCACGTTTGAAAAAATCATACGTAACAGATGAAATCATGCATATTGCAAACGAACAGGAAATGAAAAGCGGTGTCGTAACCAAACAAAACGAATGGAATGTCTGGAAATTTGAAGTTAAAAATATTTCAGATGTATGTTTTGGTTTAAGCGATCATTATTTATGGGATGCGAGCAGCGTTGTGGTAGATAAAAAAACAAATCGCCGCGCCAGTGTACAGGCAGCTTATGATGTAAAAGGAACTGATTTTGTAAATTCAATAAAAAACAACCAATATGCTTTAGACTGGTTTTCTAATAACTGGCCTGGTGTTCCGTATCCGTTTTCTAAAATGACAGCTTTTCAGGGTTTTGCAGATATGGAATACCCAATGATGTGTAACGATTCACAAATGAATGATCCAAAATTTGCTCAATTAGTTCAGGATCATGAAGTAGCACATACTTATTTTCCTTTTTATATGGGAATCAACGAAACGCGTTATGCTTTTATGGACGAAGGCTGGGCAACCACTTTTGAATATTTAATTGGAATTGCAGAACACGGAAAAGAAGCAGCAGATAAATTTTATAAAGAATTTAGAGTTGAGCAATACATTAACGATAAATCAACAGAAGAAGATCAGCCAATCATTTCAATGTCTACACAAGTTTCTGGTCCGGGTTATGGAAATAACTCTTACGGAAAAGCTTCTCTTTCTTATATAGCTTTAAAAGATTTACTTGGAGATGATTTATTCAAAAAAGCACTGCACCATTATATGGATACGTGGAACGGAAAACATCCAATTCCGTGGGATTATTTTAATTCGATGAACACAGGTTCAGGAAAAAACCTGAATTGGTTTTTTAATAACTGGTTCTTTACAAACAATTACATTGATCTTTCTGTTAAAGACGTTTCAAAAAATACAGTTGCTATAGAAAACAAAGGAGGTTTTGCCATTCCGTTTGATGTAAATATTGTTTATACTGATGATTCAACAGAAACGGTTCATCAAACTCCGGCAGTTTGGGAGAAAAATCAAAATTCAGTTTCAGTTGCTTTAAGCAGTAAAAAGCAAATTAAAAAAGTTACGCTTGATGGCGGGATCTTTATGGATGCTACGCCTGACAATAATACGTGGGCAGCCAAATAAAAAACTTAAAAGCCGTCTTTTTCTAATGATAAAGGCGGTTTTTTTATCAGTCATAAAAATCTTTTAACAATGAACCAAATAAAATAACCAATTATGAAAAGCAGCTTAGTTAGGATTTTAATGAATAAATTAATCTTGTTTTTTGTTTTTTTAATGCTGTCTACTATTGGATTTGCTCAAAAAAACTCAAAAATCGAAATAGGAACTATCGATAGTATTTCTTCAAAAATATTAAACGAGAATCGCAAAATATGGATTCATTTGCCCAAAAGCGCTCAAAATACAGGATTTGCAAAACAAAAATATCCTGTAGTTTATCTTCTTGATGGTGATGGACATTTTAGCTCGGTTGTTGGGATAATCGAAGAACTAAGTGAAGTAAATGGAAATACAAACTGTCCGGAAATGATTGTTGTAGGGATCACAAATACAAATCGTAATCGGGATTTAACACCAACACATTCTGAAGTTGATCTTCCGTTTGTTCCTAAAAATCTCAGTGAACAATCTGGAGGCGGAGAAAAATTTGCCGATTTTCTTGAAAAAGAGCTGATTCCGTATATTGATGCTAGATATCCAACTGCGCCATACAAAACATTAGTAGGGCATTCTTTTGGCGGATTGACTGTTATGAATATTTTGACTAATTATACTTCTTTATTCAATTCATACGTATCGATAGACCCAAGTATGTGGTGGGATCATGACCAGTTTTTAAAAGAAACCACTAAAAAATTAGCCGCAAAAAACTTAACCAATATTTCCTTGTTTTTAGCAGCTGCCAATACAATGGATGATAATATGGATGTAATTAAAGTTAGAAAAGATACTACTGCTTTTACAAGACATATCAGGGCTATTTTAAATTTAAATGATTTCCTGAAGGAGCATAAAAAGAGCAATCTTAATTATGATTACAAATATTATAACGAAGATAATCATGGTTCTGTACCTTTAATTGCAACTTATGATGCGTTTCGTTTCATTTTTAAATTCAATCAATTAAAGCTTTCTATACCAGAACAGATTAATTTTAATGCAGCCGTTTTTACCAAAATTGAAAAACATTATATTGATGTTTCAAAACATTTAGGATATAAAGTATATGTGCCGGAAAATGTAGTGAATAATTTTGCGTATCAATCGCTTGGGAAAAAAGACTTAGAATTTGCCGGATATTTATTCAGGTTAAATGTTGCCAATTATCCGCAAAGCCCAAATGTATATGATTCATTAGGCGACTTTTATGAAGCAAGCGGAGATAAGAAAAATGCAATTGCAAATTATGAAAAGGTATTAGCAATGGATAAAAACTTTCCTGAAACAAAAGGGAAATTAGATAAGCTTTTAAAATAAAACAGAGAAAATGCCAGGAGAAAAAGATCTTAAAAAATTACTTAAAACAATGAAACCTGAACACAAACAAGGCGATTATGTTTTTTGTAAAGTTGATACATTAGAGAATTTCAACCTAGATGAAGTTGAAATGTTTTTTAGGGAAAAAGAGGCTATAACTATTATTCTCAAAGAAGAAATAGCGGTAAAAATGAAACTGAATTACTTTGTAGTAATGTCGTGGATAACGCTTACGGTACATTCTTCGCTGGAAGCTGTGGGCTTAACAGCTGCATTTTCAAAGGCACTTTCAGACCATAATATAAGCTGTAATGTTGTTGCAGCATTTTATCACGACCATATTTTTGTCAATAAAAAAGATGTTACAAAAGCAATGCAAATTTTAAATTCATTTTCAAATTAAATTTAAATCAGATTAAACTTATTTTTTATTTCACTTTGTAAGAAAAATATTCTAATATTGCAAAATAAAAATAAAGTTTAAACAGATGAAAAATTATTTGATTCTTATCATTTTGCTTTTTTCAGTAAAAGGTATAGCGCAAAATGCTTCAAAGGAAACATTTCAGAAAAATAAATACGAATTAGCCCTTTCTTATTTAAAGAAATCAGAGTATGTAAAAGCTCTTGATTTGTTTTCATTGGCATCTAAAATTAAACCGGAAAGCGAAATTGGGCAGGAATCATTAAAAGAGATAGATACCTTAAAAGAAATTTTAAGGAAAGATGTTTTAGAAAAAATAAGCGGAACCTGGTTAGTTACAGGTGATAAACCAATTTGGACTATTAAAGCTAATGAAGATTTTAAAAACCAAAAAGTTGATAAATTAGTAGAAGTAGCGCAGGATAAAATTTTATTTTATGAGCAGGATCGTAAATCAAAGGTAAAAACACTAGTCAAAACAGAGGATTTACTTTACTTTAATGATGATAGATCAGATTCGTTATATTCGGCATTTATTTTATCAGATGGAAGGGTTTGGGATTGTCTTTTAAATGATGATAATAAAGTAATGCGTGCCATTAACATAGGGAAATACGGAAAAAAAGGCGTCAAGAAAATAACCGAAAATAATTCTGAAGTTTATTTTATAAGAGAGAAGTAATTCAAAAAATCAATATAATTGAAAAGGGAATCTGTTTTAAGGTTCCCTTTTTATTTTAAAATTGATGTAATTTTGAACTTTCAGAAATAAACATAAAATGGAAATTAAACCAATTCAGGCTTCAGAAACCTGGCAGATAAGACACGAAGTAATGTGGCCGGACCAGCCTTTTGAATTTGTACAATTAGAAGAAGACAATTCAGGATTTCATTTTGGAGTTTTTGAAGATCATAAATTAGTTTCTATAATTTCCTGTTTTATTGAAGGTAAAGAAATGCAGTTTCGAAAATTAGCTACTTTATCAGCATTTCAGGGAAAAGGAATTGCTTCTCATCTTTTAGAATATATTTTACAATTTGCTAAAGAAAGGGATTTAGAAAAAGTTTGGTGCAATGCCAGAACCAATAAAAAGTCTTTTTATGAAAAATTTGGAATGAAAGATACTTTTAAAACTTTCACCAAAGCCGGACAGGAATATACCATTATGGAAATCAATTTCTTAAAATAGATTCCTACATTCTGCTAACAATTTAATAGTAAGATGTTTATTGTCTTAAAATACTTTAAAAAACGTCGTTTTTGAATGTAATTTTAATGTAATAAAAAAATGAAAACGTTTTCGTTTTATATAACTGTTAAACCTTGTTAAAAATTCTTTTTTTGTTTTGATAGTTTTACTACTTTCGCACCCAAATGAGAAAGTTAATAGTATTTTTAGTATTCATGAATTTGCTTCTGCTAGGCGGAGGCCAATATCTTAATGCAAATACTTTTTCTCATCATCATAATCTTTCACAGAAACACAGAGTTAAATTCACGAGCCAGGATCGTGGAACTTCTATAATTGAAGATGCCGATGTTGATCTTGAAGAAGATCTGTTAGGAAATGATGATGCTTTACTTACGAATAAGCTTTTTGCTGCTTCGTACAGCTTAGTAGACAATTTGTATCTGGCACTTTCAGATCAGTCTGCTGCGAATGATTCCAATCGTTTTAAAATTTTTACGCCTTCTTTAGGGCATTCAAATCCTATCTACATTACTCAACGAGTATTAAGAATTTGATTTTACAGTATACATCGGTTACCTAAGTCGTGATCTCCATATCTCGTTGATGTATATTTTTTTTACTTCTGCTTATATGAAAATTAAGTTCTGACTTCAGGCTGGCTGATGCATTTTATCATCTAAAGAAATCATTATTCCAAGCATTCAATCGCTTAATTTCCAAACTAAATCATGAAAAAAATTATCGTGTTCACGGGCTTGTTTGCCCTAGTGTGCCTAACTAGCTGTACATCTAAAAAGGAAGAAAAAGAAGAAGTAGAAAAATTCACGGTTACAAATCCGGTAAGAATTGATACTTCATTTACAAAACAATACGTTTCGCAGATTAAGTCTGTTCGAAATATCGAAATCCGCGCCCAGGAAAAAGGATTTTTACAAAACATTTATGTTGATGAAGGACAGTTTGTAAAAGCAGGGCAATTATTGTTCAGAATTATGCCAAACATGTATCAGGCAGAATTATTGAAAGCACAGGCTGAACAAAAATCAGTAGAAATTGAACTCCAAAACGCTAAATTACTGGCAGATAAAAATATCGTTTCTAAAAACGAATTGAGCGTTGCTCAGGCAAAATTGCAATCTGCAAAAGCAGAAGTTGCATTAGCAAAACTTCATTTGTCATTCACAGAAATCAGAGCTCCGTTTGACGGAACAATCGACAGAATTCCTTTGAAATTAGGAAGTCTTATCGACGAAGGCGAATTATTGACAAGCCTTTCAGACAACAGTCAAATGTTTGCTTACTTCAACGTTTCTGAACCAGAATATCTTCAGTATCAAACCAATATTAAGGATCGTGCCGGAAACAAAGTGAATTTGGTTTTAGCAAATGGAGATACTTTTAAAGAAAAAGGAAATGTAGAAGTTATCGAAAGTGAATTTGACAATGAAACTGGAAATATTGCTTTTAGAGCAAGATTCCCAAATTCGGCAAAATTGCTTAGAAACGGAGAAACTGGACAAGTTCAAATGATGGTTCCTCTTAAAAATGCAATCGTAATTCCGCAAAAAGCAACTTACGAAATTCAGGATAAAAAATATGTTTTTATAGTTGATAAAAATGATAAAGTAAGTTCAAAAGAAATCACTATTACAGGTGAAATCCCTGATTTGTATGTGATTAAAACAGGACTTAATGAAAATGATAAAATCTTACTTGAAGGTGTTCAGAAAGTAAAAGAAAATGACAAAATCAAATACGAATTTGAGTCTCCTAAAAAGGTAATTAATAACCTGCGCTTAAAAGCGGAGTAAGTTTTTGTTTTAGTTGTTTCATGTTTCATGTTTCAAGTTTACGCACTGAAAACCTGAAACCTTAAACTTGAAACTTGAAACCCTTTTTTAAACTTCAAATAAGTTTAATCATTAAAAAAATATAAAAATGTTTAATAAATTTATTCAAAGACCCGTATTGTCGATAGTGATATCGCTGATTATTGTCTTTTTAGGAGTATTGTCGGTATTGAATTTACCAATTACCCAATTCCCTTCGATTTCTCCTCCAATGGTAAACGTTACTGCGGATTACCCTGGATCGAATGGAGAGCTTATGATTAAATCTGTTGTAATTCCGTTGGAAAGAGCGTTAAACGGTGTTCCTGGAATGAAATATATGACTTCTGATGCCGGAAATGATGGTGAAGCAAGTATTCAGGTTGTATTTAACTTAGGAACAGATCCTAATCAGGCAGCGATTAACGTTCAAAACCGTGTGGCTTCGGTAACTAATAAACTTCCTCCTTTAGTAATTAGAGAAGGTATTAAGATTACACGAGAAGTTCCGAGTATGTTAATGTACGTGAACCTTTATAGTACGGACAAAAATACCGACATGAAGTTCTTGTACAACTATGCTGATATCAACGTATTATCTGAATTAAAAAGGGTAAATGGAGTTGGTTCCGGAGATATCTTAGGAACACGTGAATATGCAATGCGTATTTGGTTGAAACCAGACCGTATGTTAGCGTATAAAATTTCTGCTGATGAAGTAATGGAAGCATTATCAAGTCAAAGTTTGGAGGCTTCGCCAGGTAAAACGGGAGAAAGTTCTGGTAAACGTTCTCAGGCATTTGAATATGTATTGAAATATTCTGGACGTTTTACAACAAAAGAACAATATGGAAATATTGTGGTAAGATCGAATGCTAACGGAGAACTTTTGCGTTTGAAAGATATTGCAAATGTTGAATTTGGAAGCTCGATGTATGATATCTATTCTAACTTGAACGGAAAGCCTTCTGCAGCGATTGTATTAAAACAATCTTTTGGAAGTAATGCGAATCAGGTTATTGAAGATGTAAAAGCTAAACTGGAAAAAATCAAGCAAAAATTCCCAAAAGGAATGAATTATGAAATCTCTTATGACGTTTCTAAATTCCTTGATGCTTCTATCGAAAAAGTAATTCACACGCTTGTTGAAGCTTTTATTTTAGTTGGTATAGTAGTTTTCCTTTTCTTAGGAGACTGGCGTTCTACGGTAATTCCGGCAATTGCGGTACCCGTTTCATTAGTTGGAACATTTGTGTTCATGACATTCTTTGATATTTCATTGAACTTAATTACGTTGTTTGCTTTAGTATTAGCAATTGGGGTCGTCGTCGATGATGCGATTGTGGTAATCGAAGCCGTTCACGCCAAGATGGAAGAAGAACATCTTTCGCCATTAAAAGCGACTAAAAAAGCAATGCACGAAATTGCAGGGGCAATTATTGCGATTACCTTCTTGATGGCGGCTGTATTTATTCCGGTTGCGTTTATGTCTGGTCCTGTTGGAGTTTTCTACAGACAGTTCTCGATTACAATGGCAACAGCGATTATTCTTTCTGGTATTGTGGCATTGACTTTGACACCGGCACTTTGTGCAATGATGTTGAAAAACAATCACGGTAAACCTAAAAAGAGAACTCCTGTAAATATATTTATTGATGGTTTTAACAACAAGTTCAACCTTGCACAAGGTAAATACCAAAATGTATTAGGTAAAATCGTAAACAGAAGAGCTGTTACAATTATCGCACTTCTTGGTTTCTGTGCCGGAACATGGTTAATCAGCAGCACAGTTCCTTCTGGGTTTATTCCGAATGAGGATCAGGGAATGTTTTATGCTATTATTCAAACGCCTCCGGGTTCATCATTAGAAAGAACAAATGATGTTGCCTTGAAACTTCAAAAAATATCAGAAACTGTAGAAGGTGTAAAATCAGTATCTGCATTGGCGGGTTATGAAATTTTGACAGAAGGTACAGGATCAAACGCGGGAACTTGTTTGATCAACTTAGAAGACTGGAACGATCGTAAACAATCGGTTCAGGAAATTATGACGGAACTGGAAGAAAAATCAAAAGATATTGCAGGTGCAAATATTGAGTTTTTCCAACCGCCGGCGGTACCAGGATATGGAGCTGCAGGAGGATTTGAGCTTCGTTTACTAGATAAAACAGGTACTACAGATTTCAAAAAACTGGAAGAAGTTAATAAAGAATTTGTTGAAGAATTGAACAAACGTCCGGAATTATCTAATGTATTCAGTTTCTTTAGTGCGAGTTTCCCTCAATACATGATGAAAGTTGATAATGATTTGGCACAGCAAAAAGGAGTTTCTATTGAAAACGCCATGAACACTTTGTCAACTCTTGTGGGAAGTAACTACGAGATCAGTTTCATTAAATACGGTATTAACTACAAAGTAATCGTTCAGGCAGCACCGGAATATCGTGCACAGCCAGATGATATCCTGAAATTATACGTGAAAAATAATCGTGATGAAATGGTTCCTTTCTCTGCTTTTATGAAGTTAGAAAAAGTATACGGACTTTCGGAAATTACGAGACATAACATGTACACTTCTACAGAGATTAGTGGTGGGCCAGCTCCGGGATACAGTTCTGGTACAGCTATTAAAATCATTCAGGAAATAGCAGCTAAAAAATTACCTAGAGGTTATGATATTGACTGGGCAGGTATTTCTGCCGATGAGGTTGCACAAGGTAATCAGGCAATTTGGGTATTCTTAATCTGTTTAGGATTCGTTTATCTGGTATTAGCAGCTCAGTATGAAAGTTTTATTTTACCATTATCTGTAATTCTTTCTTTACCTGCGGGTATTTTTGGAGCTTTCCTTTTATTGAAAGTTGCAGGATTAGAAAACAACATTTATGCGCAGGTTGCCATGGTAATGCTTATTGGTTTATTAGGTAAAAATGCCGTATTGATTGTAGAGTTTGCGATACAAAGACACGCAGCAGGAAGAACTGTTTTAGAAGCTGCGATGGAAGGAGCAAAAGCAAGGTTCCGTCCTATCTTGATGACTTCATTTGCGTTTATTGCGGGATTATTACCGCTTGCATTTGCAACTGGTCCGGGTAAAATTGGTAACAGAACCATTGGTACTGCGGCCGCTGGAGGTATGCTTATAGGAACTATTTGCGGAGTATTTGTAATTCCGGGCTTGTATTACATATTTGCCAAAATTGCTGAGAAACACAAACTGGTAAAACATGAAGAAGAAAATCCATTAACAGAAGAAATTGATAACAATCATGTATAAAGTTAAATTATATCAATACAGTATTGCATTGGGTTTATGTCTTGCCGTGGCAGGATGTAAAGCCCCTGCAGCTGAAACAGCAAGTACAAGTACTCCGGTTCCGGAAGCATTTGGAAGCGTAAAATCGCAGGACACCACAAATACATCGACTTTAAAATGGAAAGATTTCTTTAAGGATCAAAACCTTGTAGAGTTGATTGATGTTGCCTTAAAAAACAATCAGGAACTGAATATGACTTTGCAGGAAATTGAAATTGCAAAGAATGATATCAGAGTTCGTAAAGGCGCTTTATTGCCAACTGTTGGCGTTCGTGCTGGTGCAGGAATTGAAAAAGTTGGACGCTACACAAGCCAGGGTGCGGGTGATGCAACAACAGAAATTAAACCAGGAATTGAAACTCCAGATCCGTTACCGGATTATACAATTGCAGCTTATGCAAACTGGGAAGTAGATATCTGGAAAAAACTGCGTAATTCTAAAAAAGCAGCCGTAAACCGTTATTTAGCAACTGTTGAAGGTAAAAACTTTGTAATTACAAACCTTATCGCTGAGATCGCTGATAATTATTATGAATTATTAGCTTTAGACAGTCAATTAGAAATTGTAAAACAAACGATTACTTTACAGACAAACGCTTTAGAAATTGTAAAAATTCAAAAACAAGCAGCGAGAGCAACAGAACTTGGAGTTCAGAAATTTCAGGCTGAGGTTTTAACTTCAAAAAGTTTAGAGTTTGATATTTTGCAGAAAATAAAAGAGAACGAAAACAAAATCAACTTTTTGTTAGGACGTTATCCGCAGGATATTAAAAGAGATAAAACCAATTTTACAGATTTGCTTCCGGCAGCTGTAAACTCTGGAATTCCATCTCAATTATTAACAAATCGTCCAGATGTTAAGCAAGCAGAATTAGAATTAGTTGCTGCAAAACTAGATGTAAAAGTAGCTCGTGCAGAATTTTATCCTTCATTAGATATTTCAGCAGCTTTTGGAGTTCAGGCTTTTAAACCATCCTATTTGTTTACATTTCCTGAATCGATTTTATATTCATTAGCCGGAGATATTGCTGCGCCATTAATTAACAGAAATGCGATTAAAGCAGAATTTTCTAGTGCTAATGCAAGACAGCTTCAGGCGTTGTACAATTACGATCGTACGATCCTGAATGCGTATTTAGAAGTTTCAACTCAGCTTTCTAAAATTGATAATCTTCAAAAAGGTTACGATTTAAAATCGCAGCAAGTTGATGCCTTAAATAAATCTATTGATGTTTCAAACGATTTGTTTAAATCGGCAAGAGTAGATTATTTTGAGGTTTTAATGACTCAAAGAGATGCATTAGAAGCTAAATTAGAATTAATAGATACTAAAAAAGAACAATTAAATGCTGCAGTTCATGTTTACAGAGACTTGGGCGGCGGATGGAAATAATATTGCCTGTTAATTTGTAGAAAAAAAGCCTTTCGGAAGTTAAATCCTGAAAGGCTTTTTTGTTTGTTATTTAAAGAATAGTCAAACCTATTTCTTTATATGTTTTTAAAATTTCATCTTCCGGAGAAATGTTGGTAACCAAAACATCAATATCTGTAATTGGGGAAATATAATAAGCTTCTGCAGTTCCCACTTTTTCAATAGAACTCAGCGCGATAACAAAATTAGAATTCTGAATCATGCTCTTTTTAATTTGAGAATCATCGTATAAAACGCCTGTAATACCGCGCTCGTGATGAATACTGCAAATTCCCAGAATACAAACATCTGCCCTAAAATTTCGTAAAAAGTCTATTGTGTCAATTCCAGAAGTGGTAAAAGAAGTTTTACTCATTAATCCTCCGGCAAAAATTAATTCGATATTCGGTAAATCTTCCACTAATAAAGCAACGGGAAAACTGTTTGTAACAACGGTTAATTTTAAATCGTAAGGAAAACTTGCAACCAATGCAACAGAAGTTGTTCCGCCATCAATAAAAACAACTTGTCCGTCTTTTAGATAGGAAATCGCTTTTTCGGCAATAATCTTTTTATTTTCAACATCGTGTTTTTCTCTTTTTCTGTAATGCAGTGGAATTGGAGAAGGAGCAACCGCGCCGCCGCGAACGGCTTTTAAAAGTCCCTGATCTGAAAGTTCTTTTAAATCACGTCGAATAGTATCTTCTGAAACACTTAAATATTCACTTAATTCAATAGATGTTACCCGATGTTCTTTAGATAAATATTCTAATATAACCTGTTGACGCTCTTCCTTTTTCATTTTACTTGCGGTTTTATATTGCAAAAATAAATTAAAAATTGCAATATATTGCAATTTTTGCATAATTTTACCGCAAAATAAATTTACAATGAGAAAGAAAACAATTGCAATAGACATGGATGGTGTACTTGCCGACATTGACGCACAATTAATTGACCATTACAATAAAGCTCACGGAACTACTTTATCAAAGGAAAGTATTAAAGGATTAACTTCTGATGTTGCTTTTAAAGAAAGAGATTTTATTCATAAACTTTTGCATTCAGAAAACTTCTTTAGGACATTGCCTGTAATGCCCGATGCTGTTGAAAGTTTACTTGAATTGGATAAAGATTTTGAAATCTTTATTGTGTCTGCCGCAACAGAATTTCCTATTTCACTTTCAGAAAAAATGGCCTGGCTTGCGGAGCATTTTCCTTTTATTAAATGGGATAATATTATTTTATGCGGCAGCAAAAGAATTATCAATACCGATTATATGATTGATGATCATTGCAAAAATTTAGATTATTGTATGGGAAAACCTATTATGTTCACCGCATTTCATAATGTGAATCAAAATCATCATATAAGAGTAAATAACTGGAAAGAAGCCGTTGCGCTTTTAAAGGAAACATTATAAGCTGTAAAGGTTATAATTTTATTGTTTTTTGAAGAGAAAAGCCTTTTAGAAGAAATTCTGAAAGGCTTTTTATATTTAAATACCTTTCGTGGTTATACTGAAAAATAGCAGTCAGATCAATAAAAATATTTATATTTATAAAATAATAAAGATTAATTTTATGAAAAAAGTTCTACTGTTATTAATCGTTTTTTGCCTTTTTGGATGCAAAAAATTTGTTGTTTCGTTTGAGCAGCCTACAGATATGAAGTTAAATAATTTAAAGCTGGAAGTGCTTCTGGATAAAGAGAAAGTTCAGGATATTAACTTAAAAGCGGCAAAGGGATTACCTACTTATGAAACAGCTGATTTGCCAGTTTCTGACGAAGGAAAACACCAGCTTCAGATAAAAGTAAGGGACACAGTATTTAATTATGAAATAAAATATCCTGAAGAAAGATATATTATGGTAACTGCCCATTTAAAAACGAATGGTAAAATCCATGTCGGAATTTTAAAACAAGCTTATAAATACAGATTTCATTAATCGCAAAGTTTGCAAAGCTAATATTTAAAATAAAGCTTTGCGAACTTTTGCGGTTTCTAAAAATACTTAAATAAAATACCTTGCTCCCGATAGCTATCGGGATTGCGGTTAAATTATCAAGGAGGGGTTAAGATAAAAAATCTTTAAACCACAATCCTGAGTTTTTGATCGTTCTTTTCTGCGTTTCGAAATCAACGTGGATTAATCCGAAGCGGGCGTTGTAACCTTCAGCCCATTCGAAGTTATCGGTTAAACTCCATACAAAATAGCCCTCCACATTTAAACCTTCTTCTTTAGCTTTTAAGATTTGTTCTAAATGATCCTGAATATAATGCGTACGTTTTATATCGAATACTTTTCCGTTTGTAACAGTATCAGGGAAAGCTGCACCATTTTCAGTAATGATAATTTTTCGAATTCCTTTATATTCGTTGAATTTTTTCAGAACGTGATACAATGCTGGTGGATAAACTTCCCAACCCATATCTGTTGAGATTACATTTCGTTTTTCGGCACTTATTAATTCGGCGCCAATATAAGGAGTTAAAATAGAAGATTTTACAACTTCACGTGTATAACATTGTAATCCGATGAAATCAAAATCGAAATCGAGATTGTTTAAATCATCTTCTAAAATATAATTATTAAGCTTTTTAAGTACCGGAAGATCTTTTTGCGGATATCCTAATCCTAAAATTGGCTCGATAAAAGTTCGGTTTAATAAAGTATCGACACGTTTTGCGGCTTCAACATCTTTTTGACTATCTGTTGCTGGTTCAATATGTGTACACGAAAATGTAGTTCCAATATTAGCATTCGGAATTTTGTTTCGCAAAATTTTCGCACCCGCAGCTGTTGCCAGCGTTACGTGATGCATAGCTTTTAGATAATTGGTAATTCCCTTTTTTCCAGGTGCATGAATACCTAAAAAATATCCCGCTCCGGTAAATACCGAAGGTTCATTAATTACCATCCAGTTTTTTACACGATCACCAAAATACTGGGCACAAACTTCAACATATTCTGAAAACCAGGAAACCGATTCGCGGCTTGTCCAGCCTCCTTTTAATTCGAGTTCATGCGGTAAATCCCAATGGTAAAGCGTAATCCAGGGTTCAATTCCAGATGCAAGTAAGGAGTCGATAATTTTATTGTAATAATCTATTCCGGCTTGATTTACAGGATGAGTTCCCGTTGGCATAATTCGCGTCCAGCTGATAGAGAACCTAAAATTCGGAATATTCAATTCCTTTATTAAATCAATATCATTTTGGTAAGAATTATAAAAATCGCAGGCGGTTAGAGCATGATGTCCGTTTTTTATTTTCCCTTTTTGAGAAGTAAAAACGTCCCAGATAGAAGAACCTTTTCCGTCAGAATCATGTGCTCCCTCAATTTGGAAAGCGGCGGTAGAAACACCCCACAAGAAATCTTTACCAAATTGGTTTTTGTTCAAAAATGAGTTTTCAATTTTATTCATTCAATAGTACTTTCCTTTATTTTTAAACTGCTTATTAATGAAGGAAAGAAGATTGCATAGCTCTTAAAAAAAGCCATTCTTTGAATGATACCAGAAAATTTAGGTTAAAGAATTTCATAACGATTAGTTTTATTCAAATTACGAAAACTAATGTGAATTTATTGTAAAGTCATTATTATCAAATAATTAAATAAAAAATGGGAAGATAAATCAATCTTCCCATCCACAAAGTGTTAAACCAAGGCCCTGAGCTTGTTTGAGTGAAGTTTTGACCACTTCCTGCCTGCATGACGATAAGCCCCGGCAATGTTCTTTATAATGATATTTTTTCGACCCGCTTGATCCGCAGATATAAACACTGCTATCTGGAGAAGAAAAAGAGGTTAAAAAAACAAAAAATAAGAGTAAAGTATATTTCATTAGTGCGTTTTTATTTGACAATTAAATTGTATTCATTTCCTTTTTTATCAACAGCCTTTAATTTTCCGTATGCGATCCATTCAGTATTAATTTCTATTTCGGCAACTGTGTCCGTTAAAATTCCGGCGCCGTATTTTCCCTGCACGTTAATATTTCCAAAAACCGAATCGCCTGTTGCATTTATTCCTTTTACATCATAATTGTATTCATAGTTTCCAGAATTTCCGGTTCGGTATTCGTAGTGATACGTTTTATTTACATGATATGTTTTTGCTTCTTCTGGCGTAATTGTTTTACGATCGTCTGCTGTAATTACCGGTTTATAAAATGTATTTATTTGCGGCGGAGGCGGAGCAGAGGCTTTTTCGCAGGAATAAAATGTAAACAATAAAAATAAGATGAAGTAGTTTTTTGACATAGGCTTTTGTGGTATTTGGTTAGATTTAAAATCCTATTTTTAAATATTTTATAGTTTTTAAAGCAACGATAAATCTAATTAGAATTATGGTCTTTAAAATGAGTACTTATACGGGTTTTTATTCTGTTTCGTAAAGGGCAGCTGTATCTAATAATTCTTTTTCAAATTGATAAATATCGTCAATAGAAGAAATAGAAATTTTTGCTTCTGTTTTATTATCATTAAATAAGCTGATGTATTTTTTACCTCCGTTCAAATGCAGTCTGCACAAAGGTTTACGGTTGTTGTCGTCCAGCAAGATTCCAAAATAAGATTGCGTATCACGATGAACAATTCTGCTGGTTGGCAGCTTTCGACGTAAAATAGCCACTACTATACGATAAGCGTCAAGTTCTTCCTCAGTAGTATTAACTTTATTATCGTCTTCAACTATTGTAATTTCTTCATCTTGCTGTTTAATCGTTTCTTTGGTTAAAGCAGCATTTAATCGGTCATTAATTTTGTCATTAATAAACTGGCTGACAGATTTTTGAACCAAATCTTTAAATTCATCCACCACTTTTTCAGTTAATCTTCCCGTGTATATTTTACTGGCAAATACTTTTGTAAAATCGTTTGACGGACTTTCTAATTCAGCATTAATCAGCTTCTTGATTTCTTTAATGTATTTTAATGAACTGGCATTGCTTACAATATTATCTACATCGAAATTGGCTTTATGAAATTTTGCAATTTCGTTTATCGTATTTTCCTTAAGATTGCAAATGTCAAATTCTAAAAATGGTTTTTCATCCATTTTATTCTGATCATCTAAATCAGTAAAAAACTGATAATTAATTCCATTGGTTAAAAGGGCAAATCGGGTTTTTGTAACATGGAAATAACGAAACAACTGCGAATTATGAACCGTTAGCTTTTCTTTCCAGCTTTTGCATTCAACAATTATAATTGGTTCTCCATTTTGAAAAATAGCATAATCTACTTTTTCTCCTTTTTTTAAGCCGAGATCTGCAGTAAATTCAGGAACAACTTCTAGCGGATTAAAAGCATCGTAACCCAAAATATGTATAAAAGGCAATACAAAAGCATGTTTTGTAGATTCTTCTGTTTCGATTTTACTTTTCAGCTGATTTATTTTATCGGCTAACGATTTTAGTTGAATATTCATTTCCATTGGTTTGTAGTTTAAATTAATAATTCAAATGTAAAGCCAATAAAAATCAGTGTATTATGGAAATCCGTAATGTGGTAAATTTTTTAAAAGAAGTTTTTATGAAACTGATTTAAACAGAAAAAAGAGGACAATAAAGTTCCTCTTTAAAACAAATAGATTTTGTTTTTTATTCTTTTTCTAAAATGAAATCTTTGATGATTTTATCCATGTTTGAAGGCAGATCGGCATTTTTAATTTCGAAATGTTTTATTTTCATATCGGCAAGCCATTTACTCCAATATTCCTTAATTACTTTTTCTTCGTATGGATTATTTTTACTTGGATTTATACCTAAAACTAAAACTTCAAGATTAGATAAATCTTTATCAATCTTAATAAATCCTAATTTTTTATCCTCAAATTTTTTCTGCCAGTCGTTTGTATTTAAACCATTTTGTTTAATTAACTGCGGTGTTAAATAATTAGATAAATTTCCATCTTTGATTTGCGTTCCTTCATAAAACATATACCCGTCGGTTAAAATAATCAGGATATTTCTATAATCCTTTTCAATACATTGATCTTGTACTTTGCTGTCGAAAAAGTTCCAAATATCAGAACCAATATATTTATCATCTTTAATTGCCGATTCATAAATTGATGCCGTTTTTGATGAATAAGTATCGTTTATAGAATTAAGAAATTCTTTTGAAGCATTGTCTTTATCAACTGTAATTCTTAACTGTTTTGAAATAGAATTAATTTCAGGATTTTCAGGCTCCGGATTAAAGAACAACTGCATTTTGTCATTAATCTGCCTCATTCTTTTTGATTTTAAATGCTGTGTAAAAGCCTCAGAAACTGTTTTGATATATCCTAAATCTCTCTCATAGATTTCCATTGTTGGATTTGGATTTTTTTTAAGGCTTATTCTGTCTGATAAATCAACAAGAATACTGATGTTATAATTTTCTGAAACAGAACTTTTAACGGCGATTTCTTTTTCTTCCTTTTTGGGTTCTTCTTTGCATGAAAAAAATAAAATCAATAATAAAGGCATTGCTATTTTTAGTATAGTTTTTTTCATAATATTAGTTTTTAAAATACACTAAATGTTGAAAATCGGGATCGACTAAATTTAATTTTCCAAGATGTTCTTCAGATAAATTTTCACAGCCTTCCAGTAATTCTACTTTTTCTTTGTGAGGTAAAGCAATTTCGGTATTAATGGCCTGAAACCAGCCTTCTTTATATTGATGATGATAGTGCAGATATTCTTTTACAGGAAAAACAAAACCATCTATTTTAGATTGAAGTTCAGAGATTTTTCCATTAATGGTCACAATCTGCTGTTTGAAATCGTTGGTTTTATTAATGTATTCTGCTTTTAATTTTTCAAGGTTTAGTAAGTTTTCTTTTTTTCCTCTAATAAAAGCTCTGATTTTATCAATGTTTTCAAACTCTTTCATGACAAAATCAAACACAAGCCCCCAGATAATATAAACTACAAAACCTGCAAATATGATCATCCAGAATTCTGGCTGTCCAAGAGCAATGTTTAAATTGTATGGCGAAGATTCGGTTGTTTTGTTAAACTCATATATTTTTTTCTCAATGATGTAAGCCAAAAGTGAATCAAATAAAAAGGTAATGGCAAAAAGGGAAATTAATCTGAGTATGTTTTTGAAGCCTTTTCCTTTTTGAACCATGTGTATTACATAACCCAATCCCATAAAAACAAACGGAATTGTAACGACCAAAACTCCTTCGAGCCAGCTTGCTTTAAAGGCATTTGTAAAAGCATCGGCATCAAAAATTGCGGCGGTTAAACTGTCATTTGAAAATTCTTTGAAAAAAGCAGAATAAGAGGCTGAAATATAAAATACCAAAACATAAAGTGTAATTGGCAGTAGCAGAATCAAACCAATATAAAATTGTGCTTTTAAACCTTTTCCTTCTTCAATTCCGTATTTGTCAGGATTGCGTTTTACTTCGATAATTTCATTTTTAATCTGATCAATATTTTCATTGACATCCTGTTCTTTCTTTTCATAAATACCAATTGCGGCTTCAGATTTTTTCAGCTCCGTTCTGTTTTTTTCCTGTTCTTCACGATAAGGCTGTTTTAATCGGTCTTGTTCCATTTTTTGTTTTCGGCATTGATCTTCAAAACTCATATATAAGTTTTGAAGACAAGCTTTTAAAACAATAGGTTTTCCGGTTGCTTTTACAGATGCGGCGAAACCACTCTGATAGTACGTGATTCTAATTTGTTCTCTGTCTTCTTCATTTTCTTCTAAAATTTTAAAAGAAGAATCCTCAGATTTTTTTAAACTAAATAATTGGGTAAGTGTTTTCATAACTTAAGAGTTTAGTTGACTAATAATTTCTTCTTTTCCGATGTTTTTCTGAACGCAGCCAATAAGATAATCAGATAAATCATTGATATTTTCTTCCAGAAAATCAAATTTCCTGCAATACTTTCTAAGCATATTTAGTTCATCATCAGTAACTTTTTCATCGGCCCAAATAATTCTGGTCAGATCATACAGATATTCAATTTTTGTGTTTAAAGATTCAGGAACAATGAATTCTGTATTAACAGGATTTAGAAAAAGTTTATCCAGTTCTTCTTTCGGAATTCCTCTTTCATCAGCAAAATGATACAGCATTTGAAGTTCTAATACATCAAATTGATCATCGGATAATGCCATTTGATATAATCTCAAAAAATGGCTTTTTAGTTCTAGTGTTATCATGGTTTTTGGTTATTTATTTTAAATTTTCACATGCGATTCCGTCACCGTCAGCATCTAAGTTTTTATAACAGCTTTTGTTACTGTTATAAGCTGCCTGTGCTTGAGCCCGACTTGAAAAATCTCCACAAGTTTTAGTTGGACAATTTGAATTTGAACCTGAATTTGCACTCGATCCTGATTTTGAGCTTTCATCTCCTGAATCTGAAGATTCGGAACAAGAAATTGTGAATGTTAAGAATGCAAGAAGTGAAAATAGAATTGTTGTAATTTTTTTATGTTTCATGGTTAGTATTATTTTAGATGATAAATTAAAAATGCAAGAAAGCCTGTAAAGGCAAATATTACGAGACATCCACTATTTTGATATCGAACTCCTGGTATGCCTGTTTTTGTTGAATAGCCATTTCTGCTAAATGTGCCCATTTTTGTTCTAAGACTTGGAGAAATTCCAGATTTGCTAATATTCAAACCTAGCCCTCCTCCAAGTTTTATTCTTTTTTGAAATCGAAAGCCCATAATATTAGCTGGTATGACAATCATTGCAGCAAGTTCTGCAGCCATTTGATTTTGAATAAGTTTTTTTAGCTTCAACTACTGCAGGTTTGCAGCTAGAAAACTGTCCAAGATATTTTTTACTTACAATACTTTTAAAGTAACGGCAGTCATCAGTATGAACTTCATGATCTCCATTTGATTGAGCAGTGTTGTTTACATAGTAATTTTTCATGATTGAAAGGTTTTAATTAATATTAAATTTGATTTTAATAATTCAAACTTAAACCTATTTGAAACCAGTATTTTACGGAAATCCATAATCAGAAAAGTTTAATTTTAAGAAATAAAAAAAGCCCCCGAAGGAGCTTAAAATAATAATATAAAAAGGAAATTAAATAATCCCCATATCTTTTGTAATGGAAACCAAATGAACGGTATTATTTGCTTTAAAAAAGTCTTTGAGTTTAGACAATCTTTTTTCCACAGCACTTTTACTGTTGGGTTTGATATCGGTGCTTTTAAAAATTTCTATTATTTCATCTTGCGAAGTTCCGGCAGATAAAAATTTCAGAATTTTAATATCGACATCGTCAATTTCATAATTGTTTTTTTCCTGTAAAGCAGATGCAACTTCGGGAGAAATAAATATCTGATCTGAAGTCGAAATAATATTAATTGCTTTTTTTAACTCTTCGATACTATTTAAACCTTTCAGGACAAAACCATCAATTTCGGCATTGTTAAAAAGAGATTTAATGCGGTAACTTTTATCTTCTACAGAATAAGCAATAATTTTAATATTGGGCTGCAGCTCGCGAACTTTTTGAACCAGTTCATCTCCAGTAGCAATATCCGATTTACGATGATCTGTTTTAAACGAAAGATCACTAATTAACAAATCATAAGGTTCATTTTGCTGAATGGCAGCGCGTATTTTTAAAAACGCTTCGTCACAAAATTTAGAGTGTTGAAAATCTTCAATATTTAAATCTTTTAAAACTTGCTGAATTCCTAAGTTCATTGCATCAAGATCTTCGGCTATTATTACTTTTTTAAACATAGGCTTTTATTTAGGCATTGTTATATTTACTTTAAAACCTTTATCTGGTTCAGTTTCAAAAGTAATAGTTCCTTTTATGGCCAGAATACGGTTTTCCATATTTTGTAAACCATTTTTTATAATTTTTGATTTTTCACAGCCTTTTCCATTGTCTTTATAGTCGATCAATAAAGTATTTTGAGCATTTTCAAACTTCAAAACAACTAATTGAGCCTCGCTGTGCTTTTTCATATTGACCATTAATTCATGTAATACACGCTGAATTGCTATCTTTTTTAAATCTTCAATAGAATCCCAATTTACCTTTTCGATATTAGTAATAATAACATTCGTGTTGTCACTATTATAGGTAGAAAGCATTTCTTTTAAATTGTCAGAGTAATTTGATCCGGTATCGATATCATTATTTTCTCTGGAAATACCACGCACACGACTGTAAATATGATCGAGTTTTTGCAGTAAAGTTTCTTTTGTATTTTGAATTTCCAGCGGCTGCGTCTGAGTAAAAGTTATGGTATTAAAAACATCATTGGCCAGTTCATCGTGAATGTCTTTTGCAATTCTGGTTTCGGTATCGTACGCGGTTTTTATCTTTTCGATTCGGTTTCGGTTTTGATAAAACTTCCTTAAATATAACAATAGAAAGAAAAGCGATACAATCCCAATTATG
Organism: Flavobacterium panici; assembly: GCF_903819335.1. GTDB lineage: Bacteria > Bacteroidota > Bacteroidia > Flavobacteriales > Flavobacteriaceae > Flavobacterium > Flavobacterium panici. The sequence continues at coordinate 69,426 of NZ_CAIJDE010000044.1, forward strand.
AAAAATATTCTTTGGTATTTTACTTTTTGAAGTGATAATTCATTTTCTATTTTTTCTAATCGAAGTTTTTGATTTTCGTCTTTTTCTTTTTTAGAATCGTATTTAATTTTAGCAAACTTGTTTTTAAAGTTGTTTCTAATTTTGATTATGCTGTCATTTATTGAAATATACTGCTGGGCATATTTTGTACCGGAACCATTAGAAATTAAAAATGATAATGCCTTCAAACGTTCGTCAACACTATTTAGATTAGTAGAAATTTCGTAAGCTTTTTTAGCATTTTCATTTGATTTTTGAATGTTTGTTTTTGCGTAAAATTCTACTAAATGAAGATGGCTTTCAATACTTCCGTATAAATCATCTGCTTTTGTTCTTAACTCAAGACTTTCATTCATTAGTTGAAGTCCTTTTTCATTTAAGCCTTTTTTAAAATAGGCAAATCCGAGATTATCAATTACTCTTGCTTTACTTTTTACAAATTTATCGAATGCTTTTGTTTCTAAAATTCCTTCCAGAATTTTAACAGCCTTGTCGTATTTTTTCTGTTTAATATAAACAACAGCAATATTGTTTAGTGGAGATTGTTTGGATGCGACATCTTTTGAGTCATTTATTGCCTGATTATAATAAAATATGGCATCATCATAAATGGAAAGTTCTTTATCGGCAATTCCGAAGAAATTATTGATTGCAGCACTGTAAATATCCTTTTTTTTAATAAAAGGCAAAGCTTCTGTAAATGTCTCTTTACTTCCGTAATAATCGCCGTTTATTTGTTGTATATAACCCATTTGAATTAAATTGTAGACAACATTGGTACTGTCTTTTAAATTTTCAAATGTAATTTTTGATTTATTGAAGTAGTAAAATGCACTATTGTAATTGCTTTTTTGAAATTGTTCTGTGGCTTTTTGCTGTATTGCTTTAGCTTCTTTTTCATTCTTATTGGGTTTAAGCAATACATTTGTTTTTTCCTCACAGGAAAGAAAAAGAAAAAAGATAAAAAAACAAAAAAACGGGGATCGTAACATAAAGATTACTTTCCCCGAAATTAGTCATTTATTAAAAATAACAGAATTTATTTGTTATTTTTTTGGTGGTGGAAGATTAATTGGATCATCACCAGGACCATCTGGTTCGCTTGCTTGTATGCTGTCTCGAACCACATCTTTTTGTATTTCAGTTTTTTTACTCGTTGTATCAAATTCGTCAGCAGTACAAGAAAATAATGTAGTTGACAATAGCGCGCACGCTCCCAATAAATATAATGATTTCATTTTTTTAAAATTTAAAAATTAGACATAGGCATTGCTGGCCGGAACTTTTCCGGGTTTTTGGTTGAGTGCAATACCAAATTTTGTTTGGGAAGTGAAGTGCGTAGAACAGTAAGATTTTTATTTATACTTCCCAGATAAACTCCGTCTTACGGTTTTCCACACTTTTTGAATAAACTAGTTTTGTACATTTGTTTTTGACCTGCAGATCAAAGCGCTAACTAATTTTGTTGAAGCAAAGTAACGGCGGTTGTAGAGCAGTATTGATATGGAATTCCGGGATTTCCGATTTAGTTTTTTGTAATCCTTAGAATTCCTTAAAATTCCTTGAAATTCCAAAAAAAAACATGAGCTTATGAATAACATTACTCTGGAAGACTTATATAAAAAGGCTGTTATAAAACAGTATGAAGAAGTAAAAAATGGAGAAGATTACATTTATCTGAGTGCGCCAACAAGAGGAAAACTCAATAAATTATGTTGGGAAATATTTGAAACAAAACCTGTTTCTAAAGATGATCAAGTAGTTTTTAATACTCTGTTAGGATTTCCTTTTGATTTAAACACAAAAAATAAATTTAGAAGTAATACAAATCAATTTAGGCCAATTGAAACTTTTCTTAAAGGAGAAACTGATCCAGATAAAATGGAAGTTGTAGATCTTGCGGCTATACTTGTTGATTTTCAATTAAGACCTTTTAACAAGTTTAGAAAACAAATTGATCCAGATGATTTAGAATTAATAAATGATCTTAGAGATACCAAATTTTTTAGTCCACAAAATTCTTCTGATGATTTGATAGATGAGGTGAAAAACGAAAATGTTATTGATCAGAAAATTGAAGAGCCAGAAGAAAATCAAAGTGAGGAACCAGAATCAGAATTAAAACAAGAAGGACAAAAACAAGAATCAGCATCAACTTTTGGCGGTAAGAAACCACCAATTGGAATATGGAGATATTCAGGAATTGCAGCTGTTCTCGCTGGATTAGGTTTTATCATTTATTTAACCTTACTAAAAAATGATTGCATGCAATGGTCTGGTGACCATTATGAAGAAGTAAGCTGTGATTTGAAAATGGAAGGAATAGGAACATTTAACGCGCCTGAACCTTATGATGAAAGAATTATTGATCTTCGAAGAATTAAGGTTTGCGATACAACAACCTTTTTTAAAAATGAAAAAGCTGTTGTTTGGTACGCTAAGGTGGGAGATAGTGTTGAGTTTTTTAATACCCATGGAATGCATCCGGAAAACGGCAGAGCTTTAAGACCAATAACTCCCTATATCATCCATAAATATGTGGTAAAAAAATAAATCTCTTGAGGAATACAGACTTTTTGAAAAAAATGCGATTTATGTAAAATATTCGTAAAATCATGGAAATTTATGTAAGATTATACTTTTAATTTAGCATTATTAAATTAAATCAATATAAAAACAAATCAACATGAAAAGTAAAAACATATTATTCGTATTAGCCTTAAGCTTGGGAATGTTTGCTACGTCTTGTAGTAACGATGATAATGAAGGAGAAACAATTGTACCGTTAGCAGGAAAATATAATCTAAGTAAAACCGGAACAATTGTAAATGGAAATGAAGTATTAGTGGATGCAGCGGAAAATCAAGAAGGATGTACTGCCAATAGAGATTATTTAGATCTAAGGGTAAGTAACGCAGCAGTGATTGGTGATTATAGCGGTGAGAATTGTGCTTTGGTAGAAACTACAGGAACTTATGTAAGATCTCATAATGATTTAACAATAACTGTTGGTAATGTAAGTTCAACGAGTGACATTATGAACCTTACTAATAAAGAACTGAAAATTAAAGACAAAACTACAGGTATAATTACAGTTTATACCAGATAAGAAATTGGTTTTAAGGTAAATTCCTAATTCGAAGAATCAGGAATAAAAACGGAAATGACTTAGTAAAGTTATTTCCGTTTTTTTTTATGAATTTTAGGGAAGAATTATTCCAGCGGAATGTAAATATCAAAAGAAGCTCCCTTGTTTTTTTCGCCTTTTGCTGTAATGATTCCGTTATGGTTTTCAACGATTTTTTTTACGATTGCAAGACCAATTCCGGTTCCGGTATACTGATCCCTTCCGTGTAAACGCTGGAAAACATCAAAGATTTTTTTACTGTATTGTGCTTCAAAACCAATTCCGTTGTCTGAAACAGTAATATGGCAATAGCGGGTTTCTTTAGCTAAAGCATCTACCTTAAAATGGGAACCTTTTGCAATTTCGCTGTTAATTTTTATTACGGCCGGAATATCCGGTTTTGAAAATTTAAGTGAATTGCTGATTAAATTATAAAGCAGCTGTCTAAACTGAAACGGGATAATATTTATTTCGCCAATATCGTTGTTTTCAATCACCGCATTTTTTTGCTCCAGTTCTTCTTTAAGATCCTCTCTTACTTCATCAATTATATTTGAAAGATTCGCTTTTTCAAATATTCTTTCCTGGATATTTGTTCTCGAATACGAAAGCAAATCATTAATTAAAGTCTGCATACGCTTCGCAGCATTTTGCATTCTTTTGAATTTATCTTTTCCGGAATCTGATAAATTTTCAAATTCCTTATCCAGAATCTGTGATGCAAAAGTTTGGATTTTCCGAAGCGGTTCCTGCAAATCATGACTTGAAATATAAGCAAAAGACTGAAGTTCTTTGTTCATGTGTTCCAGTTCAGCATTTTTTTGTTCCAGTTCTAACGCGTTCAGTTTAATTTTATCGTCGGCTCTTTTTTTCTCGGTTAAGTCGTGCGTAACTTTCGAAAAACCAATTACATCATTGTTCTTATTATGAATCGCCGTGATTACAACACTAGCCCAAAATAAACTTCCGTTTTTGCGTACACGCCAACCTTGCTGCACTGCACGGCCTTTTTCTCTTGCTAATTCCAGTAAAGTATTAGGAACATTATTTTTTTGATCTTCAGGCGTATAAAAAATGCCAAAATGTTTTCCGGTTATTTCTTGTGCTTTATAACCTTTAATTTTTTCGGCTCCTACATTCCAGTTTTCAACAATTCCCTTATGATTTAAATACAAGATCGCATAATCCTGAACTTCCTCGACCATTAAATGATAACGTTCTTCGCTTTTTTTAAGTGAATCATACATCTGGCTCAACTCTTTGGTTCTCGCCGTAACTTGCTGCTCAAGTTCATGTGTAAAAGCTTTTTCGGTATGAATATCGGTAAAAGCACCAACCCATTTAATGATTTTATTATTTTCATCCAGAACAGGTTCACCAATAACGGCGTGCCATCTGTAGCTTCCGTCTTTTCTTAAAACCCTTACATCAGTTCTGTAAACCTGTCCGGTTTCTAAACTGTGCGTCCAAATTTTGATATTTTCCTCATAATCATCAGGATGAATCATCGCTTTCCATTCCGTTTCTCCCGCAGGTTTTATTCCGGTATATTCTTCCCATTTTCCAGAAGTAAATAACGCATTTCCTTTTTCATCAGTTTCCCAGATTAACTGCGGAATACTTTCTGTTAAAGAGCGGAAACGTTTTTCACTTTCTTCAATTTTCTTTCGGGTTTCAACTTTTTCCGTTACATCGATTATTGTGGCCCTGATTCCAGAAACACTATTGTCTGTTTCATATATTGGAGCATATTCAAAATCAATATAAAAAAGCTGTTCGCCATTATTTCCGTTAATAAGTATTGGCGATTCAATTTCAGAATGAGTTTTTCCCGTAGCAAAAACTTCATTCAATAATTGACTGTATTTTTGAGTGAGAAGTTCCGGGAAAATTTCAAATAGTTTTTTCCCCTGAACATCACTTTCTTTTTTATGCCAAATAGTTTCAAGTAGAGCTAAATTAGCGATTTCAACAACCATTTCGCTGCCTTTCAAAATAGCTTTTGGAACAGGAGACTGCATCACGAGATTTCGAAATCTTTTTTCACTTTGTTCTACTTCCTGCTGGTGTTTTTTCTCGGGAGTAATATCTCTAATTGTTCCAATTAATTTCTCCGGATTACCATTTTCATCGTAAAAAACTTTTCCTCTTCCTTCAATCCAGTGAATCGATTTATCTAGCCATATTGTACGTACTTCATAATGAAGTGCTCCTAAACTAAGTGCATCTTTGAAACCTTTGTTTCTAATATGCATATCATCCGGATGCAAATGCTGCAACAATTGTTCGTGCGACAACATAATTTCTTCCTTATAACCGCCTATAATTTCAAGATATCTTTGTGAATAACGCGGTTCCCTTGTTTTTACATTCAATTCCCAGGTTCCTAATTCGCTGGCTTCAACAATAATATTTAAGCGTTCTTCGTTTTGTTCTATTTTTTTACGGGCTTCGACTTTTTCTGTTACTTCTGTTACTGTGACAATTATGCCTGTAATTTCACCATTTTCTTCTCTTAAAGGATGATAAAGAAAATCAAAATACCAAATCCCCAATTTTCCATATCGGTTTAAAGGAATGGGAACTTCATTACCATGATAAGGAATACCGGTTGTTAAAACATTTTTTAATAAGGAGTCTACCGTATCTTTAACTTCAGGCAGAGAATCAAATAAAGGCCTGCCCACAAAACTTTCTTCATCTCGTGCAACCAGTTTAAGATAATCTTCATTTGCAGATTCAACAATATAATCCGGGCCCCGTAAAATAGTAATCCCAATGGGCGCCTGTTTGACCGTATCACGAAAACGTTTGTCTGCAATTTCAATTTTTTTAGAGGCAAGATGCAAATCAGTAACTTCTGCTGCTGTATTCATAACAGCATAGACATTTCCGTTTGTATCAAAAAGGGGTGTAAAACTATAATTGAAATAAAAAGTTTCAAGCTTATTATTTATTGTAATATCAATTTGAGCATTTTTATTATGAAAAGATTTTCCCGTTTTTAAAACACCCAAAACCTGTTCAAAAACCGACTGATTGTTGAGTTCCGGCAAGATTTCGCGATAGGATTTTCCAATTACATCATGGCCTTTTCCCCAAACTTTTATAATAGATTCATTAGCGAGTTCAATACGCATTTCTTCTCCCACATAAACTGCAATAGGAAAAGGGGCATTTTCAACCAATTGTCTTATTTTTTGTTCACTTTCCTCAAGTTTGGAACGCGCTTCAACCTGATCTATAACTTCTTTTTTCTTTGCAGTAGTTTCAATAACGGTTACTAAAACGCCGCCAACTTCGCCATTTTCAATTCGGATGGGAGAATAAGAAAAATCAAAATAACAAGTTTCTACAATTCCGTTTTTATTTAAAGGAACAACAAAATCAGGAAAAGAAACTGATTTTCCATGCATCGCCTCTTCAAACATTGGCTCTGTAATATTCCAGATTTCCGAGAATGTATCTTTGGGAGAATTTCCTAGAGCCTGAGGATGCTTTTCAGAACCAATAATTTTTAAAAATGCATCATTGTATAATTGTGTAAAATCTTTTCCCCAGGCAATGTACATTCCAAAAGGATTATTGAGCATAACAGAAGTTATGGTTCGCAGACTTTGAGACCAGTTTTCAGGGTCACCTAAAGGAGTTTTGCTCCAGTCTTTGGACCGAATTAATACTCCCATTTCACCGCCATCGGCTAGAAAATAATGTCCCTTATGTTCTTGGCTCATTCAAAATAAATTAGGGTTGAATTATATAATGCGCTCTTTCAGGCTGTTTAAAATTATTTTGAGAAGCTGCGATAAGTGCATTTTCAATAACGGTTTTTAGTTTTGAAAAATCGCCGGGTTTTCGAATATAAAATGTAGCGCCCATATCGTAGGTTACATCTACAATTTTGGTATCAAGAGAAGTTGAAAATATAATAATAGGGAAATCTTTTAATCTTTCAATCCGTCTGATTTCTGTAAGACATTCAGATCCATTTTTTTTAGGCATGTTTAAATCCAGAAAAAGAACATCAGGAAGATCCTTTCCAGAATTATCATCTAAAAAATTCATTAACTGAACGCCGTCATTTACAGTTACAAGAGTTGTTGCAAGCGACAGTTCATCAAGAGCTTCTTCAAAAAAAGAGCAGTCATCGTCGTCGTCGTCAGCAAGTAAAATTTTGTAAATCTGTTGGTTCATGCAGTATAAAATGTTTAAAAAATAGAAACAAAAATGAATTGTTTTGTGCTAAGATAAAATTAATTTTCGCAGGAAAATTACTTATATACCTATAAAATTAACTCATTTAAATTAAAATCTGAAAAGAATCTCTCTTAATAATTTGATACATAGTTCTTTTGTAAGTAAAAGTTTTCATTTTTTTTAAAATAAAATTACAATTATAAAAACTATCAAAACCAAATACAATTTTTGAATTAAGAATGCGTTTTTATATTGTGCGACACTTCTTCGCGCTTTCAAAAATCCCTTATTTTACTGCTGTTTACACACAAAAAACTGTATAAACATTCTACAAAGTGTAAAATTATTACACACCTTACTTTATGTAATAATTCGTAAACCGCTTAAATCCAGCTTAAAACCTAAATGGCACAACGCTTGCAAATTGGGAACATGTCACTCTTTAATTTTTTTGGTGTTTACTTAAGAAAAATGCAAAGGAAAAATGCAAAGAAAGACCATTTGATAAAAGCCATTTTAGAGAATTAATACAAACAAACAGGACATGGAAAGCGAAACAATTATCTCAAAACAATTTTATACAGGAGGCGATATCAGCAGCGAAGTAATCAGCCCTTCTATTTTTAAAATAAACAACAACTCAACCAAAACACATATAGAAAGACCCAAAAGCCTTTTTGGTTTCATGGTTCTTGCCGCAACATTTTTATTATTAATTGCAGGATCTCTTTTAGTTGTTCAATTGCAGCCGGATTTTGATCAGCTGCATTTAGAAAGGTTAAACTCAACGGGAGGAATTATTTTTCTAGCTATTACCGTAGCCTTATTTCTTTTTAAAGGCGGAATGTTTTTGTACAACGTAGTTCTGTATTTCAAATACAAACCAATCGAATCTGTATCTGATGAATTGCTGCCAACTTGTACCGTAATTGTTCCGGCTTACAACGAAGGGAAATTAGTTTATGAAACTTTAATGAGTCTGGCCGAAAGTGATTTTCCGGCTCATAAATTAGAACTTTTAGCAATCGACGATGGAAGTAAAGACGATACCTGGTACTGGATTCAACAAGCAAAATTAAAATTAGGAGATCGAGTTTCTATTTTCCAGCAGCCGCAAAATAAAGGAAAACGTCACGCTTTATACCGCGGATTTAATTTAGGAAAAGGAGAAATCTTTGTAACTGTTGATTCTGATTCAATCGTTAAAAAAGATACTTTAAGAAACTTGGTAAGTCCTTTTGTAGTTGACGAAAAATGTGGAGCCGTTGCAGGAAACGTTCAGGTTTTAAACAACGAAAAAGCAATTTTACCAAAAATGCTAAACGTAAGTTTTGTAATGAGTTTTGAATTCATGCGTTCTGCCGAAAGTGCATTAGGTTCTGTACTTTGTACTCCGGGAGCTTTAGCAGCGTATAAAAGAACTGCCGTTTTTGCCTGCCTTCCGGAATGGATTGACCAGACTTTTATGGGACAGCCGTCAGACATTGGTGAAGACCGTGCCATGACCAATATGATTTTAAAACAAGGACATCATGTATTGTTTCAGCGTAATGCCTATGTTTTAACAAACGTTCCCGAAGATTATACTGGATTATACAAAATGTTCATAAGATGGGGAAGAAGCAATGTTCGTGAAAACATTATGATGGCAAAATATGTTTGGAAAGATTTTAGAAAAGAATCTAAAGTGGGAGCAAGACTTTTGTATACAGAACAGTTTATAAGAATATTAATGACTTATCCGTTTTTTATATTCATGATCTATTTTATTGCAGTACATCCATTATTATTCATTAGTTCTGCGCTTTTAGGAATATTGCTGGTATCAAGCTTTTCAGTTTTATTCTATGCAAAAAGATATTCATTAGGCGAAGCATTTTGGGCCTATTCCTATAGTGTTTTTTATACCTTTTCATTATTTTGGATTGCACCTTACTCAATTATTACAGTTCGTAAAAAAGGCTGGCTTACACGAGGATAATAAAGTCCACAGACTACATATTATATATTAATCCGAAAAACTCCTGTTCCACTACAGGAGTTTTTTTATGGTATTAAAGAGATTAATTTTTATCATTCCATAGGAATGTTTCGCAGGTAGAAAAAAAAAATAAAGATCAGCCGCATTTGCGATAAGTAGCAAATTTTGATAAATAATATTAATAAAAAAATGATAAAAAAAAGTAAAAAACTAAAGTAAAAAA
>NZ_CAIJDE010000044.1:79002-335730 GCF_903819335.1 Flavobacterium panici
GAACGTAATCCATTATAACAATATAATTTTTCTACCGATGAAATGTTACTACGGAAAAAAGTAAGATGTAAAATAATAAAGAGGCTGTCTCAAAGTCGAGACAGCCTCTTTTTCTATAATTATTTTGTTTTTTTTAGTGACTTAATTGGTCACTTTTTGATATTCGATTTATCATTCCATAGGAATGTTTCGCAGGTAGAAAAAAATAGTGAACAGCCGCATTTGCGTTCCGTAGGAACGTTTGATAATTCAGATTATTAAAAAAAATGTGAATCAGACGTTCCTACGGAACGTAAAACCATTATAACAATATAATTTTCTACCAATGAAATGTTCCTACAGAACAAAGAAACATGTAAAATAATAAAGAGGCTGTCTCAAAGTCGAGACAGCCTCTTTATTATTTTAGTAAATCGATACTTATTTCAATTTAAGTAATTTTTCTAAATACTCAACTTTATCTTTTTCAGATTGTAATAACCGTTCATGTAATTCAAGAATTTTTTCCAATGGATTTATCGAACATAAATAGTTATTGTTATTTGAACTGCTATCAGTAAATGTATTATTGATAATGTTAAAAACCGTTTCTTCACTAAATTGTCTAATTCCTTCTGATGATACATTTAGGATATTAGAAATTTTTTCTAAAAGAATTTCATCAATGGTTTCGCTTCCTTCAATATTTGATACTGTTTGCTGGGTAACACCAATTGCAAAAGCAAGCGCTTCCTGTTTCATACCTCTAAGCTCTCTAATTCGGCTTATGTTTCTGCCAATATGTTTTGGTTTTGCTGTTGTAGTCATAGCTCAAAGATATCTAAAAATTATTAAATTTTTTTGATCGTTGTAAAAAACAAAAATACTTTGTAGTAAACAATTATCATTTGTTGATTACGATAAAATCTGTTAGTTAATTGCGAATAGTAAAAATACGATTTTTCTTATATAATAAAATAAAGAAATTACTAAAAAATTATTGTTTAAATAAAAACAAGTAACATAACTATGGAAAAAAATGAAATGGAAAATGAAGAGAAATTTAGAAAATTAATGTGCTCTTATTTCAATACTATCAAAACGGCTAATAACAAAGATGAAAATTACATTGCACAGGTTAAATTTTCCAGTTATTATGAACTTGGATGCACGATTAACGACATGCTAAAACTCTGTATTTTGGGACTTGAAAATAATGTACACAAAATTTCAGAAACCGATAGAACAACAGCAATTAATTTGCCATTAATTTTAGAAGTCGTGCACCAGCTTTTTCCCATGAATGAGTTTGAATTTTTAGATGAAATTGATACCATGTTCCTTAAAGAACATTAATTAATTTTTTAAGTTGCTAGTTAATAAAATATAGTCCCTACGGGACAAAAATTGACATAAATTAATTGATTTCTACCAATATGTAATCTCTCCGAGATATTTTTTTGTTACTGCGTTAGGATTTAAATAGGTAGTAGTAGTCCCTACGGGACAAAAATTGACATAAATAAATTGATTTCTACCAATATGTAATCTCTCCGAGATATTTTTTATTACTCCGTTAGGAGTTAAATATTGGTAGTAGAATAATAAAATCTAACAGAAAAAATATCCCGTAGGGATTAAACTTCTTTTAGAGCTAATTTATTTATTAAACCAGCAACTTGAATTAATAAAAAACGACACAAAAAATGGAAAGATATAAATGCGATCCTTCCATTTTTTATTTCCCAAACAATATACTTTAAAATTAAACCACATTTTTATTTAGCTTTCGCCAAAGAAAAACAGAAACCGCATTTACAAAAGCCAAAATCCATAAAATTGGACTCGTAAAAAAGCTCTCGTAATTTCGTCCGTTTGGAATTTCAACAAAAGGAACCGTAATAATTATATCCAGAAACAAAGCCGTAAGCGACATTATAATTCCGAGTTTTAAACCGCTCATTTTATAATTTTTCAGATAATAAAACTTCGCCGCGCCAATGGCAAAAAATACAATAGAGATCGCCACAATAACCGACTGCTCAAAAAAGGAATCTTTTACAACAGGAATTTGTTCTAAAATATAAAAAGAAATACTAACGGCAAACCAAACCAAAATTTCCGAAAAAATGGCTCTTATATATTTCATCTTTTTAATTTTCAGGATTCCAAATTCCGGTTTTGGCTGTTTCTTTTGCGTAAGCGTTAAAATCTTTTGCTTTTCTGCCCAAAACTTTTTCAATATCAAAAGTCACACTCGAATTTCTTCCGTCTAAAACCTGTTCAAAAAGATAATTTACAAGCCAAATGTGATCATCAGGAATTTGATATTCTTTAAGCATTTGCGTATATTCTTCTAAACTCAAACCTTGAAAACTAATATTCCTGCCGCTTGCATGGGCAATTTCGTTAACCGCATCTTTAAAAGTCAATAATCTTGGACCGGTTAGTTCATACGTTTTTCCGTTATGACTTTCGTCTAAAAGTGCAGCTGTCACAACATCGGCAATATCATCAGCATCTGTAAAAGGTTCAAGTGCTTCGGCTCTTGGTAAAGCAACAATTCCGTACAAAATTGGATCTAAAAAGAAACTTTCGCTAAAGTTTTGGTTGAACCAGCTGGCACGGATAATCGTCCAGTTTTTAGCATTTTTCTTTACGATTTCTTCGCAAACCTGCGCTTCTTGTTCGCCTCTTCCAGAAAGTAAAACTATTTTTTGAACGCCTGATTTTGTGGCAATATTGGTGAAATTTTCTATCGCATTTGCAGCAAAAGGAACTGCTAAATCTGGCTGAAAAGTGATGTAAACCGTATCAATATCTTTTACAACATTTTCCCAGGTTTCTGGTTTTTCCCAATCAAATGGAATTTTCTCATTTCGTGAACCTAAACGAAGTTCAACTTCAGCATTGTTTTCTAATCTTGCAGCAACTCTGCTTCCTGTTTTTCCGGTAGAACCCAGAACTAAAATTTTGGTTTTCATATCAATATCTTTTTAAATGATTACTGATACAAAGTTGCTTCGATTAAAAAAGAATCATTTGTCGTAAAAGAATTATGATTTGTTTGAAAAGAATTGCTGTTTTACATCATTCGGGCGCATTCCGAATTTTTTATGAAAAGCATTCGAAAACGAACTCAAACTTTCATACCCAACTTCCCAAGCCGATTCCTGAACTGTTTTTTCGCTTTCGCGGAGTAATTCATACGCTTTGTTCAACCGTTCTTCCTGAACATATTTAAAAACCGGAATCCCAAAAAGCTCTTTAAAATTCTTCTTCAGTTTATTACTGTTTAAACCCACCATTTGCGATAATTGCGTAATCGAAGGAGGCGTAGAATAATGCGTTGTTACAATTTCCTTAGCCTGAAAAAGTTTGTTTTTATCAATCTCTGATAATTCCGATTTTTTATCAGAAGCTAAAAGTCCGTAGAAATGCGCCAAAAGTTCATTGATCTGACTTTTTAAAAACAGGAAACGTGTATTTCCGGTATAAGATGTATTAAAGATTTTTTGAACCGCCAATTGCATTTCAAGTGTCATATAAAAAGAAGGGCCTTTTACAAAATGCTCTTTCGGGTTTAATAACTGTGGCAGGTAATTTTCGAAAATCTCCCTTTCTGCCTGCGGAAGCGAATTCAGGTTTTTCAGTTTTGTAAAAATACTAATGGACTGCAAAGGTTTATCTGGTTCAATTTTATGCGAGAATTCGACTTTTTGATTTCCGAAGAAACAAATTGCCAAACCCGTCGTATTCATCAAATATTTCGTCTGATTATTATGCTTGATTTCCAGCTCAACATTGCCCGAACCATAAAAAGCAAAACCCACGGCATCACCGTCAATTTCGCATTTCTGGACTATAGTTTTAGTCGTATTAGATTGCTCTACTAAAACAATACAATCATGTAATTCTATAATGTCGGTTGTCATAATGGAAGCTGAGGTTTGAATAAAAAGCATGAAAAGTTACTATTTATTTTTTAAATAGATATTATTCAACAGCAGGCGATCAATTGCTTATTTTTGTAAAACGACAAGTTGTTAATTAAAACTTTATGAGCGAATTAATTGGATTTAATGTCAGAGTCTATGCGTTTTGTGTAAATGATAACAAAGTTTTAGCGCTGCACGAAAGCTATGCCGGATCACATATTTGCAAACTGCCGGGCGGCGGACTTGAATTTGGCGAAGGAACAATTGATTGTCTGCACAGAGAATTTATGGAAGAACTAAACTTAAAAATAGAAGTTGTAAAACATATTTACACACAAGAAAATTTTATAGTTTCCAGAATGAAAGATAACAGGCAGATCTTTACTATTTATTATCAGGTTAAGATTTTAAATATTGAAGAATTAGATGTTCAAATTCCAACTATCGAAAAATTAGAATGGTTTGATATTAATTCAGAGGCTTGTCCGCTCGTTCTTCCTACCGATAAAATTGCTTTTGAAAAATTAAAACTGGATTATTTTCTTTAATAATTGCTTCGTTTTCTCTTTTAAAACAGAAATACAAACCCTTGATTTTACTTGACTTTTAATGATTTATGAAAAATAAATTAAAAAAAGCTTGCAAATTTAGACCGATCGGTCTAAATTTGCAGTGTCAAAATGAAAAAGATTATGAGTAAAGCAGAACGTACAAAACAGTTTATTATTGAAAAATCGGCTGCGATTATCAATAAAAAAGGAATGGCCGGAACTTCTTTAAGCGACATTATGGAAGCGACAAAGCTGGCAAAAGGCGGTATTTACGGAAACTTTGAAAGCAAAGAAGAAATTTGTAAAGAATCGTTTTTGTATTTAAGATCGCAGTTAGCGGCCAAATTAGATAATGCGGTTTCGCAGGGAAAAACAGCAAAAGAAAAGCTTTATAAATTATTGGCTGTTTATGAAAATAAAGATAACATGACCGACGGCTGTCCAATTTTAAATTTTGGAATTGAAGCAGATGATACAAACCCAGCTATAAAAGAACAGGTAAAAAAAGCTATTCTCTCAGCGCATAAAAGATATACGGATATAATTGAATTGGGAATTGAAAACAAAGAACTTTTGGCAGAAATCAACCCTGAAAAATTTGCTATAATGGCATTTTCGATGATAGAAGGCGCTATTTTATGCCGAAAAGTTTTTGATAACAACAACCAAATGGAAGTTGTTTTAGAAATCTTAAAAAATGAATTTGAAAGATATGTTATCTAACATATTTTTTTTAAAGTATTTTAGACCGATTGGTCTATTTTGTAATAAATAAATTAATAATTAGAATGAGAAATTTAAAAGAGGATCACAAAGGATTCAGTACCATATTGGCTTTAGCCTTAATTCCGTTATCAGGATTTGCAACAGATATTTATCTGCCTTCGCTTCCTGCAATGGCAAAAGATTTGAATGTTTCGGCATCGGCCATTCAGCTTACATTAGTATTTTTTATGTTCAGCCTCGGCATAAGCCAAATTTTTATTGGCAGTATATTAGACAGTTTTGGACGTTTTAAAATCAGCATTGCATCGCTTGCCGTGTTCTCAGCAGCCAGTTTTGTTATTGCGCTCGTTCCGGATATTTATGTAATCTATGCCATGCGTATTATTCAGGGAATTGCGATTGCTTTTATTGTAATTGCAAAACGTGCTTATTTTGTCGATTTATTTAAAGGTGATAAATTAAAAAGTTACATTAGTTTGTTTTCTATCATTTGGGCCAGCGCGCCAATTATGGCTCCATTTTTAGGCGGATACCTGGAACATAGTTTCGGCTGGAAATCTAATTTCTATTTCCTTGGCGGATTATCACTGCTTATGTTACTTTTAGAACTTCGCCATAGTGGAGAAACCATAAAAGAACTGCATCCGTTTAAATTTAAAGCCATTACCAATACGTATTCAAACATGCTGAAATCGGTTGATTTTACTTTAGGGTTCGTAATTCTGGGAATCACTTTTGCGATCGTTATTATGTTCAATTTAACCAGTCCGTTTATCATAGAACGTATTTTTGGATATTCGGCAATAACAACAGGTTACAGCGCTTTATTATCTGGATTGTCTGTTATGATTGGCGGAATCACGGCAAAATCGATGATCAAAAAACCTTTGGCAAAAAAAGTGGGAACAGCCATAACCATTCAGCTGATTTTGGCTTTGTTGATGATTTTTACTTCTTCTTTAGAAAGTAATATTTACACTTTGGTCATTTTTACAATGGGACTGAATATCTGCGGCGGTTTTATATACAATATTGTTTTGGGTTATTGTTTAAGCCGATTCTCTAAAAATGCCGGAGTTGCCAGCGGATTAACCGGCGGAGGAGCTTATATGGTAAGTGCTCTTTTTAGCTATAGTTTTGTGAATATATACGCTGTAAAAAGTCAGTTTTTATTAGGATTAGCAAACATCTCTTTGCTTGCAATTGTGGGTATCGTTTTTATCATTTTCAATAAATACAGATTGAAAAACTAAGCTTCAAAATTACTATAAAAAGATGCCTTTAAAAACTCAATTTTAAAGGCATCTTTTTTGGTTTTAAAATTTAAACACAATATTATTTGTAGTATAATATTTATTTGTGCTCAAACACATTTAATGTTTTGTCAAAATAAGTCAAAAACCTGTACTAAAAAACTTTCAAAATATTAAAATTTTGTGTTCGAACACATTTTTTCTAATTATTTTCTTGCAAATTACAATACAATATTTACTTTAGTCAGAAATAAGCTTTTTTATGTGATTCAAAAAGAACAAAATAGAACATTAAATTGATGTTTTTAGTTCTAAAATTGAAAGGCAGAAGCGGCTTATTTGAAATAGAAAATATTGCAATATTCTATCTATAATTTTTTTTAGTTGTTAACCCAAAATATCAAAATTATGAAAGTCAAGAAAATTACATTTTTTATTTTAATGTGTTTTGTACAAGGTTTTTCGCAAACCTATGTATCAACAACAGGAAACGATACAACAGGTACGGGAACCGCTGCGCTGCCGTATAAAACCATTGTAAAAGGAGTTCAGGCCGCGCCATCTGGAGGAACAGTTTTAGTGCTTTCCGGAACGTATGCCGTAACGGGACCAATTTTTGTTGGAAAGCCATTAACCATTCAAAAAAGCGGATCTGGTGCCGTTGTTGTAAATGCTTCAGGATGGACAAGTACTGATACGTATGTTTTAGGAATTGTGAATACAAGCAATGTTACTATAGATGGTTTAACGATTTCGAACAAAATTGGAAACGGAAGTAAAGGAATCTGGATTTTAGCCAATTCTGGTGCAACAGCCAATTTGAATAACATTACAATCAAAAATTGTATTGTTAAAAATATCGGCTGGATTAGCAATAATCTTTCGGCGATTCCTGCAAACAGCGGTATTGTTACCAATGCCATAAAAGTCGACGGAGGAAACGGAACATATGCCATTACAAACGTAAAAATCGAAACTAATGAAGTTGCAAATTGCGCAACAGGCTGGGGAGAAGCTGTAACCGTAACTGGAAACGTAAACGGATTTTCGGTTTCTGGAAATACGGTTTATGACATTGCGAATATTGGAATTGTGGCCGCAGGAAATTATTTATCAACCGGAGCAGCAAGCAATAATCAGGCGCGAAACGGTATCATTGCTTCCAATGAAGTTTTTAATTGTATGAGTGCTGTTGCCAATAGCGCGGGTATTTATGTAGACGGTGCTTTAAATTGTACGGTACAAAGAAATGAAGTTTTCAATTGTGGAGTAGGACTTTCTGTTGGTGCAGAACAAAATACTTCAACCGGAAACGGAGGTCTTTCTACAGGACATATTGTCAACAACAATTCGGTTTATAACAATGTAATCACAGGAGCAATTTTTGGAGGTGTTAACGGATCTGGTTATACTACAAGTGTGGGAAATACCAAAATCTTCAATAATACTTTTTACAAAAACAGAACCGGAGCAACGATTAACGGAGTTACTACAATTCAGGGAACTGCAGTTTCTACATTAGCCGATATTTACGGAGGTGAAGTGCATTTTCAAAACAGTTCGGGAATTACATACAAAAACAATATTATGTATGCGACAACGGGTAAAAAAGCATTTTTAGCTTCTTACGGATACACGATTTCAAGTTTTGTTTCAAACTATAATTTATATTACAGAGAAACAAATACCGATTTTATCATCGATTTAACAGGAACAAGTTTTAACGGAAGTTCAACAACCGGATCGTATAATGCGGCACAGTTTGCCACAGCAACCGGACAAGACGTAAATTCTGTAGTTGGTTTACCAGGATTTACAAACGCTGCTGCTTTTAATTTTACGCTGGCTTCGGGAGCTTTTGCGACAGATAAAGGTGATCCAACTTATAGTTCGACTAATTCGGGAACTTTAGATTTTGATGATGATATTCGTAAAAGAAACGGAAGAATCGATATTGGATGTTCTGAATTACAGACAGGATCGACCTCTAAAAAAGCTGCAACTACAGTAGTTGCTGAAGAACAAATTGCCCCAAGCTTTTCTGTTTTCCCAAATCCGGCTTCAGATGAAATCAATATTAATTTCGGAAAAAGCGTCAATTCAGCCCATATAATTTTATTAGATTTAAACGGAAGAGAACTTTTAAAACAAGATTTCAGTTCGGTTGAATCAGCAAGAATTAATATTTCAAGTTTGAAGGTCAATTCACAATTAATAATTCTTCAAATTAATGCCGATAACGAAATAACGCACAATAAAATTTACTTAAAATAATACTATTGAGGAGCAGAAGAATTTTTTCTTTTGCTCCTTTCTATTTTTTTCAAAATTCCGTACCTTTTTAGAATGAAAAATTACAATGTAAACCGAATCGAGAAAAACATTTTACAAATAAATGGTTTGGGTGATAATCCCTTTTGGGATAAAGCAGAAACATTAATCGATTTTACTTCGCCCTGGAGTGATTTAGAACCTGAAAAAATAGAATTCAGATCGTTATGGGATACGGAGAATATTTATTTCTGCTACAAGGTTTACGATGATAGCATTCACATTGACAGACAAGATGATTCAATTGACAGTATTGGAGAATCAGACCGAGTTGAGATTTTCTTTAGAACAGATGAAAACCTAAATCCGTATTATTGTCTGGAAATTGATCCTACACCAAGAATCATGGATTTTATTGCTTCTCCTAAAAAGAAATTTGATTTTGACTGGAATTGGCCGGAAAATAATCTGTCGGTAAAATCAAGTATAAAAAGCGATCATTTTATTGTAGAATTCGCCATCAGCATTCAATCGCTGAAAAACTTTCATTTAATAAAAGACAACGTTATTGAAGCCGGAATTTTCAGAGCAAAATACATCAAACAGGAAAATAAATTATTTGAACCAACCTGGATTACGTGGGTAAATCCAAATACGGAAACTCCTAATTTTCATATTGCCAGTTCTTTTGGAACTTTGACTTTAGGCTAGCTATAAAAAACATAGCCAGTGGTTTCAAACACTGGAGCGCAATGAGAGCACAATAAATTATTATAACTCGTTTCCCACGGTTGAAACCGCGGGCTATATTTGCCAATCTTTGGTGGATATTTTAAACACATAGAGACATAGCTTTTCTGTGCGTTTAAAAAAGGCGTTTCACTTGAATTAATGTACATAGCTTTTCTACACAATCTTGTCATTCCGAGGAAGTACTTTTGGTACTTTAACTTTAGGCTAGCTATATAAAACATAGCCAGTGGTTTCAACCACTGGAACACAATGAGAGCACATTAAATTATCATAACTCGTTTCCCACGGTTGAAACCGCGGGCTATATTTGCCAATCTTTGGTGGATATTTTAAATACATAGAGACATAGCTTTTCTATGCGTTTAAAAAGGCGTTTCACTTGCATTAATACACATAGCTTTTCTACACAATCTTGTCATTCCGAGGAAGTACTTTTAGCACTTTAACTTTAGGTTTAGCTACATAAAACATAGCCAGTGGTTTCAACCACTGGAACACAATGAGAGCACAATAAATTATCATAACTCGTTTCCCACGGTTGAAACCGCGGGCTATATTTGCCAATCTTTGGTGGATATTTTAAACACATAGAGACATAGCTTTTCTGTGCGTTTAAAAAAGGCGTTTCACTTGCATTAATGCACATAGCTTTTCTACACAATCTTGTCATTCCGAGGAACGAGGAATCTTCGTAAGTAACTTCGCATGAAGAATCGCCAATCTTTGTAGAGTTTCTTGTGAAGATTCCTCGTTCCTCGGAATGACAAACTTTGAGATCTATGTTTGTTAATGCAAGTGAAACGCCTTTTTTAAGCGTAACAAAATCTATGTCTCTATGTGTTTAAATAAAATACCCGCAAAGAACCTATAAAAAGTAATCCTTAGCGTTCTCCGTATTTACAATATCAATTGGAAGTAATTTTTCGGGACTAATTTCTTTTTCAAAAATAAAATGCTCAATCAAACTTGTAGTTCCTAAATAAGCCTGACGTTTCGGGTTTTGGTGAATCAAAAAATCTATCGTTTTATTGTTCAGATATTCCAGATTATTCTCTAATAAATCATAACCCACAAGCGCGATTTTCTTTTCAGGATTTTTGGCAATAATTTTTGCAACCTGATACGCTTTAGAAGTCGTTACAAAAAGACCTTCAATAGCTGGATTTGATTCCAGATATTCTTTTAAAGTAGTTTTAAATTGAGGATGTTTTACTTTAAAGGTTTTAATTTCGAATTTTCCGGTTTCCAGATTTTCAAAATAATCTCTAAAACCTTTCTCTTTTTCCTGCATGTGAATGGCATTTTCGTAATCTTCATCAATATGAACAATTGCGATTGTACCTTTCTTAATCAATAAATCTAATAAACGTGCAGCAATTCTTCCGCTTTGAAATAAATCCTGTCCAACAAAACTTTTTATCGCACTCGATTTAAGCTGATTATTAAAAATACTCGAAATAATACCTTTAGAATTATAAGTTTCAATAGCGTCAAGAGCTTCTTTATGGAATAACGGCACAAGCAAAACCGCATCTGGAGAAGAATTTAATACGTTTTGATTCGTTTCTACAAAAGAAGCCGTACTTGTAGGATCAAACAGGAAAATCTCCACTTTTACGTTAAAAGATTTAAACTCTTTTTTGGCATCGTTTATACCATCAATACAAGGCTGCCAATACGGATCGTTTGCAGAATCAGGAATAAGGACACAAATAGAGTAAATCTGCGTTTTCTTTAAACTTCGTGCCATTAAATTAGGCTGATAATCAATTCTGTCCAGAACTTCATTCACCTTTTTCAGGGCATCTTCAGACACTTTTCCTCTTTTATGCAAAACACGGTCAACAGTCCCTTTTGAAACTCCTGCAAGTTCTGCAATATCCTTAATTGTATAAATCTTATCCATATAGAAACAAATATATATAAAAATCAAATATGAGAAAATATTAAATTACATGTGTTCGAAAACATTTTTATTGTGTTCGAGCACATTTTAACACAATTTTCTTTTTTTATAAAATATTAATATATACTTTAGCCGAATATTAATCACATTACGCATCATATTAACGATATAATTGTTAGATTAATATTTATTTTTCAATTTATAAGAGAAATTTTCAATATCTAAAAATTGCAAAATAATCGCTTTGTCAGAATCATTTTGAAAAGCCGAAAAACGACCAAAAACCTTAAAAATAATAACCAACTAATAATACTATTTAAATGAGCAAAAGTAAACCTACTCTCGTGATCCTGGCGGCAGGTATTGGAAGTCGATATGGAGGATTAAAACAGTTAGATACATTTACGCCCGAAGGAGATACCATTATGGATTTTTCGATATATGATGCATTGCAGGCAGGTTTTGGAAAATTTGTATTTATTATAAGTAAAAACATCGAAGAAGAGTGCAAAGAGATATTCAATAAAAAATTAGAAGGAAAAGCTGAGGTAGGATATGTTTTTCAGGAAATTGAAAATGTACCGCCGCAATACTTAAATCCCGAAAGAAAAAAGCCGTGGGGAACGGGACACGCACTTTTAATGGCAAAAGATGAAGTAACCGAAAATTTCGCCATCATAAACGCCGATGATTTTTACGGAAAAGAAGCTTTTGAAATCATGGCAAAAGCCTTGACAGAATTAGATAAAGAATCATACAATTTTAATATGATGGCATATCTTTTAAAAAATACCGTTTCAGATCATGGCTTTGTTTCCAGAGGTGAATGTCAGGTTGATGAAAATAATTACTTGACGGATGTTACTGAACGTACGCATATCGAAAAAATAGACGGGAAATTAATGCGTAAAGACGATAACGGAGCATTTATTCCTATTGATGAAAATACAATCGTTTCTATGAATTTTTGGGGCTTTACACCAAAATGTTTTGAATTTGGAGGTGCACTTTTTGAGCAATTCCTAAAAGAAAACGAACACGATTTAAAAGCCGAGTTTTTTATTACATCTGTCGTAAATGAGATTTTAAAATCAGATAATGCGTCTGTCGAAGTACTTCAGTCCAATGCAAAATGGTTTGGAGTAACCTATAAAGAGGATAAAGAAATAGTAAAAAAAGAAATTGAAAAGTTAAGAGCGCAAAAAGTTTATCCAACAAATCTTTGGTAATATGACAGCCGAACAACTAAAATTTATATTCGAACAGTTTGACCATATCGAGGTTTTTAAAACCTTCGAAGAACTGTCTTCCGGTCATATTAATGACACGTATTTACTAACGACTCAAAGTGGTAAACAATTTATTTTACAGCGTATTAACGAAGGTGTTTTTAAAGATGTTCCGGGATTAATTGCCAATAAAGTAAGCGTTAGTAAACATTTACAGAAAAAATTAAAAAATTTATCTGAAGCTGAATTAAAGCGCAGGGTTTTAACTTTCATCGGAACAAAAAAAGGCATTTTTTATTATCAGGACAAAGATGGAAATTTCTGGAATGTAATGGTTTATATTGAAGGAAGTTTGACTTTTGAAACCGTAAACAACCAAGAAATTGCATACGAAGGCGGAAAGCTTTTCGGCGAATTTTTAAACCTGACAAGCGATTTCGACGCCAGAAAATTGACAGAAGTAATTCCGAATTTTCATAATATGGCGTTTCGTTATTCGCAGTTTGATACTGCTTTAAAAGAAGCTTCAGAACAAAGAATTGAGCAGGCAAAAATCTTAATTCAAAATGTTCAGGATTTAAAAGAGGAAATGCATATTCTTCAAAATTTAAAAGACGCCAAAAAAATCAAACTTAGAGTTACGCACAACGATACAAAAATCTCCAACGCACTTTTTGACCAAAATAAAAAAGGACTTTGTGTGATTGATACAGATACCGTTATGCCGGGAATTATTCATTATGATTTTGGAGATGCGATCAGAACAATCTGCAACACAGCAGCCGAAGACGAACAAAATCTCGATTTGGTAAATTTCAATTTAGAGTTTTACAAAGCGTATGTAAAAGGCTTTTTAGAGAAGACAAATTCATCGCTTTCAACATTAGAAATAAAATATCTTCCGCTTGGCGCAAAAACTATGACTTTTATAATGGCTTTGCGTTTTTTAACGGATTTCCTAAATGATGATGTGTATTATAAAACAGAATATCCCGAACATAATTTAGATCGTTCAAGAAACCAATTTAAGTTAATTGAAAGTCTTACCGAACAATTCAGGGAAATGGAAGATTATAATTTGAATTTCATAGGATCATTAAAATAAAAAAGATGAAAAAATATGTAATTACCGGAGGTGCCGGTTTTATAGGAAGCCATATTGCAGAACATTTATCCAATCAGGGACATAAAGTTTTGATACTTGATAGTCTTAGAACGGGATTCGAACACAACCTAAACGGATTAAATGTTGAATTTGTAAAAGGGGATATTCGAGACGAAAATTTGGTTAATGAAGTGATAAGCGGAGCAAGCGGTGTTTTTCATTTGGCAGCTTTAGTAAGCGTTCCCGAATCTCTTTTGAAAATCAAAGAATGTATCGAAATCAATACCATAGGAACGATTAATATTCTCGAAGCAGCAAAAAATAATGTAGCTTGTAAAGTCGTATTGTCAACATCGGCAGCCAATTATGGCAACAATCCGGTTTTACCAAAAGTAGAAACGATGTTTCCGGAACCAATGACACCATACGCGATTACCAAATTAGACGGCGAATATTATTTAAAAATGTATTTAGATCAATATCAGGTTCCAACAGCTTCTTTAAGATATTTCAACGTTTTTGGCCCGCGTCAAAATCCAGAATCGGCTTATGCGGCGGCTGTGCCTATTTTTATCAATAAAGCACTTCAAAACAAACCAATAACCATTTACGGAGACGGATCGCAGACCAGAGATTTTATTTATGTGAAAGATGTTGTAAAAGCGAATATTCTCGCTTCGCAAAAAGGAAGCGAAACTTATAATGTTGCTTTAGGGCACAGCACATCGGTTTTAGAACTGGCCGAAAAAATTATAAAAATCACCAATTCTAAATCGCAGATCAAATTTTTAGATGAAAGACCCGGCGATATCAAACATTCAAAAGCTAATCCTGAAAAATTCAATCAGTTAGGTTTTAAACCAGAATACACAATTGATCAGGCATTAGAAGAAACCATTCTGTTTTACCATCAGGAATTAGTCAGTAAATAATTTTTAGATCAAAATATACAATGCATAAGAATATTTAAGCACATAGAAACATAGGTTTAAATGTGTATAAAAAAGAATACCAAAGAAACAAGTTCCACACATAGCTATGTTTATTTGAATAAGTGAATGTCTTTTTTAAACCGCCCAAATCTATGTTTCTATGTGTTAAAAATTACTAACAAAGAACAAACCAAAAATATGTCACAAATCGATCTTACCTTAAAAAAAGAGCAAAACAGCACTTTGATTCCCATGGTTATTTTAACCTCTTTGTTTTTTATTTTTGGATTCGTAACCTGGTTAAACGGGCCGCTGATTCCATTTTTTAAATTAGCGTGCGAACTAACCGAATCACAATCGTATTTTGTGACGTTTGCCTTTTATATTGCCTATTTTGTAATGGCGATTCCATCTTCATTTTTAATCGAAAAAGTAGGTTACAAAAACGGAATTTCATTAGGTTTAGGCGTAATTGCTGTTGGGGCACTTTTATTTTATCCCGCCGCAGCATCAAGAACTTTTGGATTTTTCCTAATCGCATTATTCGTAATGGGAACCGGTTTAGCCGTTTTGCAAACAGCAGCAAATCCGTATGTAGTTGTGATTGGTCCGCGCGAAAGTGCCGCAGCCAGAATCAGCGTTTTAGGAATTGCCAATAAACTGGCAGGTTTTCTGGCTCCGTTATTATTGACTTCTTTGGTTTTATCTAATATTGGAGATTATTCTGCCGATAAAATTGCCGTTATGACTTCCGTTCAAAAAGAAAGTGCTTTAGATGCGTTGGCTTTGCAATTACAAACTCCGTATATTTATATGGCAGTGATTATGGTGGTTTTGGCTGTTTTGGTAAAATTTTCTCCGCTTCCTGAAATCAATTTAGACGATGAAGGACAAGTAGAACATTTAAGTATTTTCAAACAAATAAAACAAGCCTTCAAACATCCGCAATTGGTTTTTGGCGTAATCACTTTAATGGTTTATATCGCTGCAGAAGTTCTTGCCGGAGATTCCATCGGCGGATTCGGAAAACAATTGGGAGTTTATGGCGAAAGCGGTTCTTTTTACTTAAAGCTGACTTCCTTTACCATGACTTTTATGGTTATCGGATATATTTTAGGAATTACATTGATTCCAAAATACGTTTCGCAGGTTTCTGCCTTAAAAGTATCAGGATTTTTAGGACTTATTTTGGTTGCTTTAATCGTAATACTTTCTCCTAAAATTATGGTTCAATTGCCGGGAATTCCACAATTGCCTGTTATAATTATTCTAGTTGCTTTATTAGGTTTAGCAAACGCACTTTGTTGGCCGGCAATTTGGCCAATGGCGCTTCAGGATTTAGGAGGATATACAAAAATTGGTGGCGCAATTCTAATTATGGGAATTATTGGCGGAGCAGTTTTTCCGTTATTTTACGGTTTACTTGCCGATACAATTAACACCTCAAATGCAGCTTCAGGAATTACCGAAACAGCAAAAAGCGGAAATCAATTGGCATATTTGATATTATTACCAGCCTATTTAATGATTGTGTTTTTTGCATTCAAAGGACATAAATACAGGAAATGGTAAATAACCCAAAGTAGGGTCATTGCGAGGAACGAAGCAACCGCACTAAAAAACTCGACAAAGATTGACGACTTAGTTTGCGGAGTTTCTAGTGCGATCTCTCCTTCGTCGAGATGACAAGATTGGGAGTAACCTTATAGAACACAAACATTTCATTTAAAAATAAAAAAGCACTCAAACACCCAAATTTGAATTGCTCCAGCTCAACTCATGCCTTTTTTAACCCAAACGGCATTCAAAAATTAAATCAAAAACATATTAAAAATATCCACAATGTTAAAAAGTAAAATAGACAAAGCAACCGGTTTTGAAAAACGCTTCGAAAACATCAACACTGTTGTTTTTGAAAATTCAGGTGAAGCTTCAAAAGCCGTTGCACAGGAAATTGCAGCTTTAATCCAGTCGAAACAAAAAGAAAACAAGCCTTGTATTTTAGGTTTGGCAACAGGTTCTTCTCCAAAAGGATTGTATGCAGAATTAGTAAGACTTCATAAAGAAGAAGGATTAAGTTTTAAAAACGTAATCAGTTTCAATCTGGATGAATATTATCCAATGGAACCTAACTCAATCAACAGTTACGTTCGTTTTATGAAAGAACTTTTGTTTGACCATGTTGATATTTTACCTGAAAACGCGCATGTTCCAGACGGACTTTTAACAAAAGAACAAATCGCAGATTACTGCCACGAATACGAAGCAAAAATCGAAGCTTTAGGCGGAATCGACCTTCAGATTCTTGGAATTGGTGGAAACGGGCATATTGGTTTTAACGAATCGGGTTCGCTTCAAAACTCAAAAACAAGATTAGTCGCTTTAGACCATATTACAAGAGTTGCGGCAAGTAAAGATTTCTTTGGATTAAATAATACACCGAGAACAGCAATCACACTTGGAGTTAAAAAAATTATGGAAGCCAAAAGAGTTATTTTACTGGCTTGGGGAGAAGGAAAAGCAAATATTGTAAAAAGATCTGTTGAAGATGAAGTTACAAACAGAGTTCCGGCTTCATTCCTGCAAGAACATGATGATGCTGTTTTTATTTTAGATAAAGAAGCTTCTTCAAAACTAACAAGAATCAACAAACCGTGGCTTGTTGAAAAAATCGTTTGGACAGATAAACTAACCAGAAAAGCAGTTTTAGGATTGGCACTTGATCTTAAAAAACCAATTTTAATGCTTACCGACGCCGATTATATCGAAAACGGAATGAGCGATTTATTGGCAGATTCTGGCCCTGCTTACGACATCAACATTAAAATATTCAATAAACTTCAAAACACCATTACAGGCTGGCCTGGAGGAAAACCAAATGCGGAAGACACCAATCGACCTGAGAGAGCAGAACCTGCTAAAAAACGCGTCTTGATTTTCAGTCCGCATCCTGATGATGATATCATTAGTATGGGAGGAACATTCATGCGTCTGCAGGAACAGGGACATGAAGTTCACGTGGCTTATCAGACTTCTGGAAATATCGCTGTTGCGGATGATGAAGCATTACGTTTTGCAAGATTCGTGATTGATTACAATGAAAAATTCAATATTAAAAGCGAAGAAGCAGATAACATCTACAAAAAAGCACAAACGTTTTTAGAGAATAAAAAGAACAGTGAAATTGATATTCCCGAAGTAAGATACATCAAAGGGCTAATCAGAAAAGGTGAAGCGAGAGCAACAAGCCATTTTGTTGGATTAACTGATGATCAGATTCATTTTATGGAACTTCCTTTTTACGAAACTGGAACAATCGAGAAGAAACCAATCGGACAGGAAGATATTCAATTAACAATGGATTTAATTGAAAAAATTAAACCGCATCAAATCTACGCTGCAGGAGATTTAGCAGACCCACACGGTACGCACAAAGTTTGTCTGGACGCTATTTTTGAAGCTGTAAAAGCTTTAAAACCAAAACCATTTATGAACGACTGCTGGTTATGGTTATACAGAGGCGCTTGGCAGGAATGGGGAATTGACGAAGTTGAAATGGCTGTTCCAATGAGCCCGGATCAGGTTTTGGCAAAACGCCACGGTATCTTCAAACACCAATCACAAAAAGACGGTGTTGTTTTTCAGGGAACAGATTCAAGAGAGTTCTGGCAGAGAGCCGAAGACCGAAACCGTGAAACCGCACAAGTCTACCAACAAATGGGACTTTCAAGCTACGCAGCAATGGAGGCTTTCGTGAGATGGCATTATTAAGTTGCTAAGGTTCTGAGATGCTAAGATTCTAAGTTTAATAAAATGGGTTTATAGTTTGCCACGAATTACACAAATTTCCACAAATTAAATTCGTGATAATTCGTGCAATTGCTTCGCCTGTTCGCTATCGCTCGAGTCGTGGAAAAAAAAATCATTTTAATCCTTTTAATCTGTGGCAAAAAATAAAAATAATAATAAGTAAAAATGGCATTAATAAAATCAATTTCAGGAATACGAGGTACAATTGGCGGGGTTGTCAATGAAAATTTGACTCCGGTAAATGCGGTGAAATTTGCCGCGGCTTACGGAATGTGGCTTAAAAGTGAAAACTCAAATCAATCATTAACCGTAATTATAGGGAGAGACGCCCGAATTTCGGGAGAAATGATTAGTAATCTGGTTTCGAATACGTTGACAGGTTTAGGAATTAATGTGGTTGATATTGGTTTGTCGACAACGCCAACTGTTGAGGTTGCCGTAACATTGGATAAAGTAGATGGTGGAATTATCATCACAGCAAGTCATAATCCGAAACAATGGAACGCTTTAAAATTATTAAACAATAAAGGAGAATTTTTAAATGCTGAAGCAGGAGAAAAAATCCTGAAAATCGCAGAAGATGAAAATTTTCTATTTGCAGAAGTCGATGATTTAGGAAAATACGAAAAGAAAGAAGGTTACATCGAAAAACATATTGATGAAGTTTTAAAATTAGCTTTAGTTGATGTTGAAGCCATTAAAAAAGCCAATTTCAAAGTGGTTGTTGATGCTGTTAATTCTACGGGCGGAATTGCGATTCCGAGTTTACTGGAAAAATTGGGAGTTGAATGCGTGAAATTATATTGTGAACCAAACGGACATTTTCCGCATAATCCGGAACCTTTAAAAGAACATTTGACAGATATTTCAGAATTGGTCGTAACAGAAAAAGCCGATTTCGGAATAGTGGTTGATCCTGATGTTGATCGTCTGGCGATTATTTGCGAAGACGGTTCAATGTTTGGCGAAG
Organism: Flavobacterium panici; assembly: GCF_903819335.1. Lineage (GTDB taxonomy): Bacteria > Bacteroidota > Bacteroidia > Flavobacteriales > Flavobacteriaceae > Flavobacterium > Flavobacterium panici. Next base: position 98,426 of record NZ_CAIJDE010000044.1, read on the forward strand.
AATACACTTTGGTCGCTTGCGCCGATTATGTTTTGGGGAAAACAAAAGGGGATACGGTTTCTAATTTATCCTCTTCGAGGGCATTACGTGATATTACTTTAAAACATGGCGGAAAATATCAGGCAAGTGCGGTTGGCGAAGTAAATGTTGTCGAATTAATGAAAAGTACAAATGCCATTATAGGCGGAGAAGGCAACGGTGGAATTATTTATCCGTCATCACATTACGGGAGAGATTCATTAGTTGGAACGGCGTTGTTTTTATCGCATTTGGCAAATGAAAAAGTTTCATGTAAAACGCTTCGCGAAAGTTATCCGGATTATTACATGAGCAAAAGTAAAATTGAGTTAACACCGAAAATTAATGTCGACGAAATTTTGGAAAAAATCACTCAAAAATTCAAAAATGAAAATCCGAATTGCATCGATGGAGTTAAAATAGATTTTGACGAAGAATGGGTGCATTTGAGAAAATCAAATACAGAACCAATCATTAGAATTTACACCGAAAGTAAGTCGCAGAAAAATGCAGATGAATTGGCAGAAAAATTCATCTCAATCATTAAAAATTTAGTGTAAAATGATCGTTCAAAAATCGATCTCAGTTTAAATAAAAATTTTATTCTAAATCGAATAAAGTGCTGATTTTAAAATAATAAAAAAATCATTTAACTGCGATTTTTAATTAAATGGATATCAAAATAAATGATTTGGTTTTCGATTGATAATAAAATTTTTTAGACAAATTTTTAAATTCTTACAAGATAAATATTTGAAAATGATAAGAATTTAATAATACTTTTTCTAAAAAATGTGCTCGAAAACACTTTTTTTATGTGCACGAACACATTTTTTCGGTTTTGTCATTGTTTATTAAAAAATATTATTTAGTTTAGCCATAGTTAAGTCAAAAAACAGCTTTTTTTTATCCATTTTTTTAAGCTTAAAAATCAATTTTAAAACTCAAAAAAGGACTTCCTAAAAAATAAATAAGCAGCTGATTATTAAAAGAAAAAAAATAAAATAAGAATATCAATTAAGAAAAATAACCAAACGAAAACAAAAACAAAAAACAGACAAAAATTATGAATTCAAAAAAAACATAACCGACCCATTTCGCTTTGTGTTTGAAAAAGCCTTAACCAATTTTTACTCACGCAAAGTTTGCTTTTCACATTAACCATTAAACTAACCAGAATAATATGAAAAAAAGTAACAAGTTACTATACAGTAACTATCAGGAAATAAAATTTAATTTAAAGACATTACTCACGGTCTTATTTCTGATAGTTTCTGTTTTTAAAGTAAGCGCAGTTTCTTCTACAGAAAATGAGAAGAAATCAGAAATTATAAATAAAGAGTCAGAAGCAGATATAACAATTAAAGGTACTGTCTTAGATGAATTAGGGCAGCCAATGATTGGTGTTACCATTGTACCGAAAGGATCGTCAAGAGGAACAACCACTGATTTTGACGGAAGTTATACAATAGTAGTTCCTGCCGCTACAGAAGCCCTTTTGTTTTCATACGTAGGTTACGAAACAAAAGAAGTTGCAATTGCCGGACAAACCACAATTAAAGTCTCATTAGTACCATCGTCAAAAAGTTTAAATGAGGTTATTATTGTAGGTTACGGAACTCAAAAGAAGAAAAATGTATTAGGAGCAATGTCTTCTGTAAAAGGAGAAACGCTTACTTTATCTTCAGCGCCATCAGTTTTAACAGCACTTCAGGGAAAAGTGGCGGGTTTGCAAATCGTACAAAACAGTGCTCAGCCAGGTGGTGGATTTAATATCCAGATTCGTGGTGCGGGTTCTATTAATGCAAGCAACGATCCTTTAGTTGTTATTGATGGATTTCCGGTTACAAATTTACAACAGCCGGGAACAGGAAACCGTTATGATGGTGGTACGCAGAGTATCTTAAACTCATTTAACCCAAATGATATCGAATCTATAGAGGTTTTAAAAGATGCCAGTGCTTCTGCAATTTATGGTGCAAGAGCTGCAAATGGTGTCATTATGATTACAACCAAAAAAGGAAAAGAAGGAGATGTAAGAGTTGATTATTCTGGTTCATATTCGTACCAAAAATATAATGATAGTTATGAGGTACTGGATTTACAGGAATGGATGCAGCTAAGAAATGACGCTGCCAGAGAAAACTGGGAATTTATTAATAAAGTATATCCATATTCTCCAAAAACATTGGAAGAAGCAAATGCTGCTCCTGTTAACGGAATTCCGTTTAAAAGATTCTATTCTGATGAGCAGATTAGAAATGCCGGAAAAGGAACAGACTGGCTTGGACTAGTGACAAGAGATGGAATGGTGCAGCAAAATAACCTTTCTATACGAGGCGGGACAAAATCGACTAAATATTTTTTATCAGGAAACTTATTCAATCAGGAAGGAATTGTTAAAAATTCAGGATTAAAAAGAAGTACGGTTCATTTTAGCATTGATCAAAAACTAACTGATTATGTCACTTTTGGAATGAATATGACTAAAAGCCGAATCAAAAATCAAAACTCACAATTAGGCGGTGATCAATTTGAAAATTCAGGAATTATAAGATCTGCTATACAGCAAAGTCCAAATATTGAAGCAATTGATGAATTTGGTAATTATCCAATTAACCCGGATAATGCTTTAGAACCAAATCCATACTCATTGTTAACAATTACAGACGAAGGAGTAATAGACAGAACACTGACCAATTTTTATGCAGAAATAAAACCATTAAAAGGTCTTACTGCAAGAGTTCAGGCAGGTTTTGATCAGGGCGAGACAAGCAGAGGTAATTATTTGCCAAGAACTACCCTGTATGGGCAATTAGAAAATGGTAAAGCAACTTTCAATACACAAAAAAAGAATGATGATTTACTAGATGTTATATTGACCTATAATACGAAAATTGGAGACGACAACTCTTTTACTTTTATGGCAGGTTATTCTCAGTCAACCTACAGAAATGAAAGAGCATCATTAGGAAACAGTAATTTTATCACAGATGCTTTTTTATGGCATAATATGAATGCAGGAGCAGGAACAAAATTAACTACATCATCAAAAAATGAAGACAGTTACCGTTCATATTTTTCAAGAGTAAACTACTCTTATAAAGACAAATATCTGTTAACTTCTACCATCCGTCGTGACGGAGTAAGTTTCTTTGCAGCAAATAAAAAATATGCTTTGTTTCCATCAATTTCGGTGGGTTGGGATGTGTCGCAAGAACCATTCATGAAAGGTATTACAGATTATGTATCACAACTTAAACTGCGATTTGGTTATGGTTCTGTTGGTAATTCTGCCGGACTTTCTAAAGGGGCATTTTATGCACAGCCAGCTTATTTAAACTCAGATGAATCAATTTGGACTGGAGTATTTGCCAGCAGATTAGAAAATCCTGATTTGAAATGGGAAACAACGACAGAAAAGAATTTTGGTGTTGATTTTGAATTATTAAACAGAAGAATATCAGGTTCGGTAGAGGTATATGAAAGAGTAGTTTCTGATTTATTAATGGAAAAACCTATTAATAGTTATCATGAAATCAATACTGTTTGGGCAAATATAGGCAGTACACAAACTAAAGGTGTTGAGGTTACTTTAACTTCAAAAAACATCGATACTCAGGATTTTAAATGGAATACAACTTTTACATATTCACAATATAAAACCAATTGGAAAGAAAGAGCTCCAGACTGGAAACCTTCAGTATATATGAGTTACAACGATCCGGTACGTGCACAATACAGCCAGATTGCTGATGGTATTATGCAGATTGGAGAAGTAGTTCCGGCACAGCCAGATTTATATCCGGGACAAATTAAAATAAAAGATCTTAACGGTTTTGTTAGAGATGCATCTGGAAATCCGGTTACAGATGAAAAAGGAGTGTTTTTAAGAACCGGAGCACCAGACGGAAAAATTGACGAAGCTGATACTGTTTTACTGGGCTCTGCAGATCCTGATTTTTCTGCGGGTTTAAGCAATACAATTATCTGGAAAAACTTCCAATTGAATTTTGTATTTAATGGAATGTTTGGACGAAAAATTGTAGATCAAACCGATTTTACTTATGGTGTAACTGCAGTAGGAGTAGCACAAAACGGAAGAAATGCATTAAGAAGTGTTTACGACAGATGGACACCGGATAATCCAACAAACACACGTCCGGGTTCACACTTTGGATATACACAATATGGTTCAGGTGATTTCTTTATGCAGGATGCTTCGTTTGTTCGTTTACAAAGCGTATCGCTTAGTTATAATTTTCCACAAAGATGGTTTGGTAAATACATACAGGGAGCAGCCATTAGACTTGATGGGCAAAACCTTTTTACCATTACAAAATATGATGGTATAGATCCTGAAACAGATGGTTATGCAGCAGCATATCCAAATGTAAAAACATACACAGTAGGAATTGATCTTAAGTTTTAATCAAAAAGACATGAAAAATTTAAAAAATTATACAATAGTTTTACTATTACTAGTTTTCTCAGGATGTAATGAAGATATTGAGTCTATCAATTACGATGAGATTAATCCGAGTATATTTCCTAAATCGGAGGCTGATGTTCAGGCAATAGTAGCTTCTGCATACTATCCGTTAAGAGGTTCTTACGGAAACGGTATTCATTCTACTTCAGAAAACGGATTAATGTTTATACTTGATGCCACGACAGAAATTCTTCAGGGACCTTACGGCGTACAGCAAGAAGCATCATTACACAGCTACAAAGCCAGTTCTACATCTTTTACAAGATTTTATGATGTGTTCTACAATAAAATAAGCAGTATGACCTTGAGCATTGACAGAATACAAAATGCCAATGTAAACGAGCTGGTTAAGAAAAATGCTATTGCCGAAATTAAATGTGCAAGAGGATTATTAGCCTATGAACTTTTTGATTTATACGGACCGCTTGTTGTAGCACCTCTTGAGATTCTTAAAAGCCCTTTGAACGAAGTGCCTTTGGCCAGACTTTCAAATGCAGAAATGGTAAGCTTTATTGAAAAAGACCTTAAAGAAGCCGCAGCAGATTTAAAAGCTCCGGGCGACACACCATACGGAAGATTCAGCAACGGAATGGCAAGAATGGTCTTGATAAGATTATATCTGCATGAAAAAAGATGGGCAGATGTTGAAGAACAAGCGAATGCAATCATGGCAATGAACTACTACGGATTAGACGCAGATTATGTTGGATTATGGGATGTTAAACCTCCTGTTAACAGCAAAGAAGTAATTTGGGCGGTTCCGGCAGATTATGCAGGAACAAGTGAAAACCAATGGCAGTTAATGGTATTACCGGCTAATTACCCTGAACGTGGAGGTTATGGAACTATTCAAAGTTCATGGAAATTTTATGATTCTTTTGAAGCAACAGACATTCGTAAAACGGCACTTATTGCCGAGTTTACAGGAACAGATGGTGTAACGTACAACAGAGCAAATCCTGCAAACTATATGCAGTTAGGGCCAATTCCGTTAAAAATTCATCCGGATGCTGCCAGAACAACAGCTTTAACAACAGTAGATATTGTGGTATACCGTTATGCAGATGTAATATTATCAAAAGCAGAAGCATTGGTAAACAAAACAGGAACGCCAACACAAGAAGCAATTGACTTGGTAAACATCGTGAGAAAAAGAGCTAAAATCAGTGAAATTCAATTAGCTAATTACAACACACTTGCCAAATTCAATGATATGATTCTTTTAGAAAGATCACACGAATACTGGTGCGAAAACGGACAATATCGTTCAGACTTAATCAGACACGGAAAATTTACAGAACATGCTCTTGACTTAAATGGTGCAGCAAGTCAAAGTGCTCCATACAAAGCGTTGTTCCCATTTTCATTAGACAGAATAAGTGAAGGAAAAGGTAAATTTATTCAGAACCCTGGATATAATTAATTAGAAGACGGCTATCACAATTGGTGAAGGAATAAAATAAATCAGATAATTTAATTATACAAAAAATGAAAAATTTACTAATGTTAATCTGCCTTTTTCTGAATGTCGCATCAAGCTGTCAAAGCGATGGAGGTGACAAAAATGAAGGAGGCGAACAAGTAAACGGAGTTGAAAAAGTAACTTACACCGCTTCAAACGAAGTGTTCACAAATCCCGAGCGTGGATTTATGCATTCGTGGCAGGTAAATTCAGAAGGAGCAGCAATGACAGCAGCCTCTTTAAATAATCTGAAAAAGGAAAATGTAAGTCTTATTCTGCGTTTGTATTATTTGGAAAAGTTTAAAACTTCGGCTTTAAGCCAGACACAATTAGATCTTATCAAAACCGATTTTACACGTTTAAGAGAATCAGGTTTAAAATGTGTTTTGCGTTTTGCGTATACAGATGCACAAGATGGTACAGATGCTTCTGTAGCCGTTATCTCTGGACATTTAGATCAGTTGAAACCAATTTTGGAAGAAAACAAAGATGTCATTGCTTTTGTTCAGGCAGGATTTGTTGGAGCTTGGGGAGAATGGTATTATACTACAAACCAGCTTACAACGCCGGCAAACAAAAAACTGATTATAGACAAACTTTTAGCCTCTTTTCCAAAAGAAGTAAAAATTCAGTTAAGAACTCCAAAAATCAAACAAGACTATGTTGCAACTACAATTGCAATGGACGCGAACGTTGGTTACGGAACTTCAAATACAGCTCGTTTAGGATTTCATAATGACTGTTTCATGGCAAGTGTAGACGATTACGGAACATACATAGATATCACTTCCGAAAAAACATACATAAGCAACGAAGCCCTTTATGTCCCAACAGGAGGAGAAACTTGTCCGCCAACAGATGTGCCAATCGCAAGCTGTACTACTGCTGAAAAAGAAATGACAATGCTAAAATGGACGTATTTAAATCTTGATTATTATGGTCCGGTTTTGCAGGAATGGAGAAACAACAACTGCTTTACAGATTTTGAAAGAAAACTGGGTTACAGACTTTCATTAGCATCTTCAAGTCTAAAAAAAGAAGCTGCTTTAAACGGAACTTTAGAGTTTGAAGCATTGCTAAATAATGGAGGTTTTGCCCCAGTTTATAATCCTAAAAATGCTTATTTAATATTAAGAGCGACTTCTGGCGGAATGGTTTATAAGAAAAAATTAAACTTCGATGTTAGAAAAGTAGTACCAAGAGTAACGTACGATTTAAAAGAATCGGTGAGCTTATCCGGAATTCCGGCAGGAACTTATGAATTGTTATTAAAAATAGAAGACAGTTCAACAAAACTAGTTGACAGACCAGATTATTGTATTCGTTTTGCCAATACAGGAGTTTGGGAAGCCGCAACTGGATTCAATAAATTATCACAAACGGTTATCATTAAATAGTTATCAAAACATTTAAATTAAAAACCATGAAAAAAATAAAACTAACCAAATACATAACATTGCTTGTTGCTATGTTATTGCTAACGGCTTGTTCGAGCGATAGTGCATCATCAGACGATTCGGCAACAAAACCAACCGCAGATTTCTCATTTACAAATGATGGAAGTACATTTACCTTTACCAATCTTTCTACAAACGGTACAAAGTACAGATGGGATTTTGGAGATTTGTATTATACATCAGGAGAAAAAGATCCGGTTTATACCTATAAAATTGGAGGCGAAATCAGAGTTTCTTTGACCGTAACAAACGATAAAGGAGAAGAAGCTTTTATCACTAAAACCATTACTGCCCCAAGAATTATAATTATTGATATTAAAATCGACGGAAAATTTACAGATTGGGATGATGTTGCCGTAACAGATCAAAATACATCAGGAAATGGTTCAATCCAAAAAATTAAAATTTGGGCTGGAGGTCCAAATGTAAATGTGTATTTAGAAGGAAACAAAAAAATGCTGATGGAATTGGTAGATATGTACATCAATACCGATGGAAATACCCAAACAGGATTTTTACACAGCAATTGGTCACAAGGTTCAGGAGCAGAATTTTTATTCGAAGGCCCTGTAGTAACCAACGGCTGGGGACAATTTTATAACCATACAGATCCAAACGGAGGCTGGGGATGGGCTGGAATTGCAGGTTCTGGAGCAAATTTAAAAGCATCACCAATTGTGAGTTTAAATGATACCACAAATGCGATCGAATTCAGCATCCCAAAATCACAGTTAGGAACATTAGGAAGTTCAATAGGTATTGCCATTACCGAAATGAATGGAGGCTGGGGATTAGTTGCCAACTTCCCGGAAGCACCTAAGTTCTCTACATTACAATTGTAGTTTGTCATCGATAGCCGGTCAAAATGTGCCATTTGGCGAAGAGTTTTTTGGAGATTAATTTTTTAAGCCAAATGGCATAAGCTATCGAGTAAATATAAATTAGCTCTGTTGAGCGCAATTTTTTTAACACATAGAAACATAGATTTTAAGGCTTAACCAGAGATCTAAATAAAATCAGGATTTTTCGCATAGTCTATGTTTGTTTAAACAAGTGAAACGCCTTTACCCATTAAAAAAAGACTATGTTCCTATGTGTTAAAACAATTTTAAAAAGAAGTAAATGACTAAAACAATTGCCAATAACCGATTAATGTCTGTAGACGTACTGCGAGGATTTGATCTTTTGATGATTATAGTAGCAGACCGATTTTTCTATAATTTGAATACAGCGGCAAATACCAGTTTAACAAAAACACTGGCCGACCAGTTCGAACATCCGGAATGGATTGGTTTTCATTTGTATGATGTCATAATGCCCTTATTTTTATTTGTTGTAGGCGTTGTAATTCCGTTTTCTTTAGGAAACAGAAGCAAAGAAACGTATTCAGATTTTAAATTATACAGACACATTTTAAAACGATTTGTAGTACTGTTTATATTAGGATGGATCGTGCAGGGAAATCTTCTCGAATTGAATATTTCAAAGTTTCACATCTTTAGTAATACACTTCAGGCTATTGCAGTTGGATATTTATTTTCCTGTATTGCCTATTTAAATTTGTCGAAAAAAGGAAGATACATCTTCTTTGTAGTTTGTCTTGTTTTGTATGCCGTATTATTATCCATTCCAAGTTACTTTGGTCACAATTTCGAATTATTACCAGAAAAAAATCTTCCCATATTTATCGATCAGCAGGTTTTTGGACCCTTTTATGATCAAACACAGTATTCCTGGCTTTTAACAGGTTTAGGATTTACAGCCACAACATTATCAGGATTATTTGCAGGAGAATTGCTTTTATCTTCTCTTTCAAGAAAAAAAATAGCACAATATCTTTTATTAATCGGAGTAACCGCAATTATCCTTTCATTAATAATTGGTATCTGGCATCCTATTATTAAAAAAATATGGACAAGTTCATTTGTAATTTTTTCATCAGGAATCAGCTTTGTTTTATTAGCTTTATTCTATTGGCTTGTCGACGTTCAGGGTTATACAAAATGGGCTTATCCGTTTAGAGTAATTGGTTTAAATGCAATCGCCGCTTATGTTGGTTCACATGTTTTTAATTTCTCCTTAATCGCCAAACAGATTTTCTTTGGTTTCGAGCAATTTACAGGAGCATATTATGACGCCTTTTGCGATTTAGCCGGATTCGGAATTCTCTATTTCATACTTTGGTACATGCACAAAAACAAAACCTATATAAAAGTGTAATAAACAAAATGTTACAAATAAAAACGTTCAAACAAAAATATCACTAAAATAAAAAAAATGAAAAGTTTAAGATTTTTACTAATAGCACTTTTGCTATTCAAAGTCTGCGACACATCGGCGCAGCTTATTAAAACAAAAGCACCAAAAAGAGACAAAGGACAAACAGATGTTTTGCGTTTAGCAACTCCTGCAATTCCGCACGTTCGTGTAGCAGTTATTGGTCTGGGAATGCGCGGTACGGGCGCCGTAGGACGTATTCCGCATGTTCCCGGAGTAGAAATTGTAGCCTTATGCGATATGCTCGAAGAAAGAACAAAAGCAGCAAACGATACTTTAGCTAAACTTGGAGCACCAAAAGGACAGGAATTTTTTGGAGAAGATGCCTGGAAAAAAGTAACAAAATTGGACAACGTTGATTTGGTTTATATTGTAACCGATTGGAAACACCACGCAAATATTGCCGTGCAAGCCATGAAAGATGGAAAGCATGTAGCTGTAGAAGTTCCCGGAGCTTTAACCATGAGTGAAATCTGGGATATAATTGATACTTCAGAAAAAACACGTAAACACTGTATGATGCTGGAAAACTGTGTGTATGATTTCTTCGAATTAACAACATTAAACATGGCACAACAAGGCGTATTCGGAGAAATTCTTCACGCAGAAGGTTCTTATATTCACGGATTACAGCCATATTGGGGAAATTACTGGAACAACTGGAGAATGGATTACAACCGCAAACACAGAGGTGATATTTACCCAACACACGGAATGGGCCCGGCATGTTTAGCATTAAATATCCATAGAGGTGATAAAATGAATTTTCTGGTTTCTATGGATACAAAAGCAGTTGGAAATCCTGCCTTTATAAAAGAAAAAACAGGCGAAGTTGTAACTGACTTTAGAAATGGAGATCACACGATGACGATGATTCGTACCGAAATGGGAAAAACAATCCAGATTCAGCATGATGTTACAAGTCCAAGACCTTACAGCAGAATGTATCAATTATCCGGAACAAAAGGTTTTGCCAATAAATATCCGGTAGAAGGTTATGCAATTGATGCAAAAGAAGTTGGAGCAGAAATTTCTAAAAACTATCAAAATCTAAATGCCGAAGAATATGTTTCGGAAGATGTGAAAAAGATTTTAATGGAAAAATATAAAAACCCAATCGTAAAAGATATCGAAGAACTGGCTAAAAAAGTCGGCGGTCACGGCGGAATGGATTTTATTATGGATTACAGAATGTTTTACTGCCTTCAAAAAGGACTTCCGCTGGATATGGATGTTTACGATTTAGCCGAATGGTCTTGTTTAAGTCCGTTAACAGAAATCTCTTTAGACCATAATTCAGCTCCGGTAGAAATCCCGGATTTTACCCGCGGAAGCTGGAAAAAACTAAATACAGTTGAATTTTCGAAATAAACTAAACTACTTTTTAGTGAGCATTTAGTTTTTATTGTTAATATTTGTTAGTTATCTACAATGCCTGTAAATCCACAATTTGCAGGCATTTTTTGTGTAAGTAATTTAAAATCTTATTATTAGGTTAAAAATATTTTTTAATCATTTGATTAAATCTATTGTTTAATTAAAAAACATTTATATATTTGTCAAACATTTACAAAATTATGACCCCAAAAAACAAAGACGCAAGTACCGAAGAAAAGATAAAAGAAGCAGCACGAATAGTATTTACACAAAAAGGATATTCTGCCACGCGTACTCGTGATATTGCCGAAGAAGCAGGAATTAATCTGGCGCTTTTAAATTATTATTTCAGAAGTAAAGAAAAACTTTTTGAATTGGTAATGTCAGAGAAAGTGGCAAAGTTATTTGGTGTAATTGCACCCATAGTGAATGGCGAAACCACTTCTATAGAAGAAAAAGTAACGTTGATAGCCGATAATTATATCACGATGCTGCTTCAAAATCCAGGTTTGCCATTATTTGTTTTAAGCGAAATAAGAAATAATCCCGAACATTTTGGGAACAAAGTACAAGCCGGGAAATTATTGACAGAATCCATTTTTGTAAAACAATTGAAAGAAAGAAAACCGGATATTAATCCGCTTCATTTTATGATCAATTTATTATCAATGTGTATTTTTCCTTTTATAGCAAAACCAGTTTTAGAATCAGCCGGAGTTATGACACCAAGTCAAATGAATGATTTTGCAGAAGAAAGAAAAACATTGATTGTACAATGGTTTAAAGCTATGATGAACTCCTAGCTATTTTTTTGGACTAAATTTAATCAAATGATTAAAACGAAATATTAAAAATTAAATAGTTGAATATGAAAAGGTTATTAGTAGTTATACTGGTTTTTATACCCGTATTTCATTTTTATGCACAGCAAAATTACAAGTTATTACGACTGCAGGATTGTTACGCATTAGCAGAAGAAAATTATCCGTTACCTAAAAAACGAGATTTAATTGCCAAAAGCGGCGAATTCACGATTGATAATATTGCCAAAGGATATTATCCTAAATTCGACATTTTTGGTCAGGCAACGTATCAGTCAGATGTTACAAAGCTGCCAGTTAGTCTTCCCGGCGTTGAGGTTCCCATTTTAAATAAAGATCAGTATCGCGCTTACGCTGAAGTGAATCAGCTGCTTTATGACGGAGGAAATTTAAAACAGCAGAAAGAAGTTGCAGAAAAACAAACCAAAGTTTCAGAACAGCAGCTTCAGGTTGATTTATATGCAGTAAAACAAAAAGTAACCGAACTCTATTTTGGAATTTTAGTTTTTGATGAACAGCTGCATCAAAATGATTTACTAAAAAACGATATCAATATCGGAATCAAAACCGTTCAGGCACAATTGAATAATGGAACAGCATACAGAAGCAGTTTAGATTTGCTTAAAGCAGAATATCTAAAAGCCGACCAAACTGCAATTGGCATTCGAAATTACAAAAAAGCCTATTTAGATATGCTGGGTCTTTTTATCAATTCAGAATTATCTCCAGACACAAAATTAGAAACACCTGAAAATATTGTAAATTCAATTGAAATTAATCGTCCTGAATTACAGCTTTTTAAATACAGAAATGAAAGTCTGGAATTAGGTAAAAAAACAGTTGATATTGCTAATCTACCCAAGTTCAATTTCTTCGTACAGGGCGGTTACGGAAATCCGGGACTGAATATGCTCGAAGTTGGGTGGAAATCCTATTACATTGGCGGAGTGCGACTAAACTGGTCTTTAACGGGACTTTATACAGATAAAAAACAAAAACAAATTATCGACATTAATAAACAGCAGCTCGAAGTCGACAAAGAAGTTTTTCTTTTCAATACCAATCAATCCATAAAACAACAAAGTGCAGAAATAACAAAACTCGAAGAATATCTGGTTTCTGATAATGAAATTATAACACTTAGAAACAATGTCAAAAAAGCTGCATTGGCACAATTAGATAATGGCGTAATTGATTCCAGCGATTATCTGCGGGAAGTAAACGAAGAAAACGCAGCAACGCAAAACAAAATTATTCATGAAACAGATTTGCTTTTAGCAAAATACAGACAAAAATTAATAACCGGTAATTAAGCATAAAATGAAAAAAATAGCATTTATAATAATAGCAGCAACAGCAATATCATGTTCTGATAATAAGAACGAATTTGATGCAACAGGAACTTTTGAAGCAGTAGAAACCATTATTCCGGCAGAAGCAAGCGGTATAATCAAAGAATTAAAAGTTGAAGAAGGGAATATTTTAAAAGAAAACCAAGTCGTAGGTTATATTGATACCATACAGCTTTCGCTGAAACGTGATCAGCTTGTGGCACAAATTAAAGCAACACAGAGTAAAAAACCCGATATCAATTCGCAGTTAGATGTTTACAGAGAAGAATTAAAACAAGCTAAACTAGACCAGCAGCGTATGCAAAATTTAGTAAAAGCCGATGCCGCAACGAGAAAACAACTGGATGATGCCACAACAAAAGTTTCGGTTATTCAAAAACAAATTACCGCTTTACAAACGCAGCTTAATATCAGCACAACAGGAATTGACGATGAAACCCAAACCTTAAAAGTTCAGATAAGTCAAATTCAGGATCAGCTGGCTAAATCGAAAATTGTCAATAAAACAAACGGAACAGTTTTGACAAAATATGCTGAAGTAGGGGAGATGGCGACAATTGGTAAACCACTTTATAAAATCGCCGATTTATCAACCATAAACTTAAGGGTTTATATTACCGGAGATCAATTACCGGGTGTAAAATTAAACGACAATGTAAAAGTTTTTGTAGACGACACAAACAAAACTTATAAAGAATATAGCGGTGTGGTTGAATGGATTAGCGATAAAGCGGAGTTTACGCCAAAAACAATTCAAACAAAGGACGAACGCGCCAATTTGGTTTATGCTGTTAAAGTGAGAGTTAAAAATGATGGTTATTTGAAAATTGGAATGTATGGCGAAATTAAACTCAAACTTTCAAAATAATGGAATCCGTTGTTGTAAAAAATATTACCAAAACCTACGGAAAGGAGAAAAAGGTTGCTGTAAATGATGTTTCATTTTCGGTAAACAAAGGCGAACTTTTTGGATTAATTGGCCCGGACGGCGCAGGAAAAACCAGTATTTTCAGAATTCTGACCACGGTTTTATTAGCAGATAGCGGTTCGGCTTCAATTGACGGATTGGATGTGGTAAAAGAGTTTAAATCCATCAGAAATACAATTGGTTATATGCCGGGAAAATTCTCCTTGTATCAGGATTTAACAGTCGAAGAAAACCTTAATTTTTTCGCCACATTATTCGGAACCACAATTGAGGAAAATTACAATTTGATCAAAGATATTTATGTTCAGATTGAACCTTTTAAAACCCGAAGAGCAGGAAAATTATCGGGCGGAATGAAACAAAAACTAGCTTTGTGCTGTGCCTTAATCCATAAACCAAATGTTTTGTTTCTGGACGAACCTACAACCGGAGTTGATCCTGTTTCCAGAAAGGAATTTTGGGAAATGCTCCAAAAACTGAAAAAACAGGATATTACCATTATTGTTTCAACACCTTATATGGACGAAGCCAATCTTTGTGACAGAATTGCATTGATTCAGGACGGAAAAATTCTTTCAATCGACAGTCCGAAAAATATAATCCAGAATTATCCTGATGCACTTTTTGCTGTAAAAGCAGATAATATGTATTCACTTTTGAAAGCTTTGGCAATATATCCAAATCGGTTAATGAGTTATGCTTTTGGAGAATTTGCTCATTTTTCTTTCAAAGAAAACCCAGATAAAGCAGATTTATTACAGTTTTTGGAAACAAAAGGAATTAAAAATATAGAAATAAAAGAAGCTGCCGTAACGATAGAAGACAGTTTTATTAAGCTCTTAAGTTAATATGGTTTTTAAACACATAGGAACATAGATATTGAATTTTCATTTTACTCATTTTTTTAAACATAGCCAGTGGTTTCAACCACTGGAAACGCATCGTGATTATCCAGCGTCCCAGTGGTTGAAACCACTGGCTATATTAAATATAATGTCATTTTAAAACATCTCTATCTATGTTTGTTTAAACAAGTGAAACGCCTTTTCAACTCAACGAATATCTATGTTCCTATGTGTTTAAAAAATTAAGCAACAGAAAAAAAATATGAACGAGAAAGTAATTTCGTGCAAAGCATTAACCAAACGATTTGGAGATTTTACCGCCGTAGATGCCATCACTTTTGAAGTGGAAAAAGGAGAAATTTTCGGATTTCTAGGCGCAAATGGTGCAGGTAAAACAACAGCCATGAGAATGCTTTGCGGTTTATCGAACCCAACATCCGGCGAAGCAAAAATTGCAGGTTTTGATATTTATAAAGAAACCGAAAAAATAAAGAAAAGTATAGGATATATGAGTCAGAAATTCTCGTTATACGATGATTTGACGGTTCAGGAAAACATTACCTTTTTTGCCGGAATTTATGGTTTAAGTGATAAAGCCATCAAAGAAAACAGTGCCGCACTTTTGAAACAATTAGGAATGGAAGATCAGGCAGACAAAAGAGTCAGTTCACTTCCGTTAGGATGGAAACAAAAATTGGCTTTTTCAACCGCGATTATTCATAAACCAGAAATTGTGTTTCTGGATGAACCAACAGGCGGCGTCGATCCTGTAACACGCCGACAATTTTGGGATTTGATTTACGAAGCATCCGGAAACGGAATTACCATTTTTGTGACCACGCATTATATGGACGAAGCCGAATATTGTAACAGAGTTTCGATAATGGTCGACGGAAAAGTAGAAGCACTCGATACGCCTACAAACCTAAAAAAACAATTTAGCGTAACCACAATGGATGAGGTATTTTATCATCTTGCCAGAGAAGCCAAACGCGGAGAATAGTTGTTCGTCCTGCAAGGTTTTCAAAACCTTGTAGGTATTAAGAATAGACCATATTCTAAACGAATTCCATCCTGCAAGGTTTTCAAAACCTTGTAGGTCTAAATATAAAGTGCACCAAATAATAGCATACCTACAAGGTTTTGGAAACCTTGCAGGATAAAAGAAAAAATAATCCGAATATGAAACAATTTCTAACATTCGTAAAAAAAGAATTTTTGCACGTACTGCGTGACAAGAAAACACTGCTGATTCTCTTTGGAATGCCGGTGGTGCAGATTCTTATTTTTGGTTTTGCTTTAACCAATGAAGTAAAAAACTCCCAAATAGTAGTCGTTGATTATGCCAAAGATATTGCCTCACAAGAAATCATTACTAAAATAGAAGCAAGCCGTTATTTTGAAATTAGAAAAACCCTTGCCGGAAGTAAAGAACTGGAAGCCGCTTTTAGAACCGGTGAAATAAAAATGGCAGTGATATTTCCGGAAGGATTTAATAACCAGCTTTTACATCAAAATAAAGCACAGATTCAAGTTTTGGCCGATGCATCAGACCCAAATAATGCGACAACTTTGACCAATTATGTTTCATCAATTATAAACGATTATCAGGCACAATTGAATCAGGAAAATGCAGTGCCGTTGCAGATAAAACCCGAAGTAAAAATGCTATACAATCCGCAGTTAAAAGGCGCGCCAAACTTTGTTCCCGGCGTTATGGCTTTGGTTTTAATGTTAGTCTGCGTGATGATGACGGCAATTGCTATTGTAAAAGAAAAAGAAACCGGAACCATGGAAATTCTTTTGGTTTCTCCGTTCAAACCTTTAATGGTGATACTTTCAAAAGCAGTTCCGTATCTTTTACTTTCAATGGTAAATGTAGTTTCCATTTTATTATTGAGCGTCTTTGTGCTCGATTTACCCATTGCCGGAAACATACTCTTACTTTTTGCAGAAAGCACTTTGTTCATTATAACCTGTTTGACTTTAGGAATTTTTATTTCGGTTAAAACCGATTCGCAGCAAACTGCCATGTTGATTTCATTATTAGGAATGCTTTTGCCAACCTTACTTTTCAGTGGCTTTATGTTTCCTATCGAAAATATGCCTCTGCCTTTGCAGTGGTTTTCAAATGTTGTGCCTTCAAAATGGTATTATATCATTGTAAAAGGAATCATGATAAAAGGACTAGGATTCTCCTATGTATGGAAAGAAACTTTAATCCTGTTCGGAATCACCATTTTCTTATTGATTGTAAGTCTTAAAAGCTTTAAAATACGTTTGTCATGAGAATCATCAAATTTTTACTCATCAAAGAGTTCAAACAAATATTTCGTAATCGCGCCATTTTAGCCGTGATTATGGTAATGCCCGTTATACAGCTTATTATTTTGCCGCTTGCAGCCAATTATGAAATCAAAAATATCAATCTGGCTGTGGTGGACAACGACCGATCTGATTATTCCAGAGATTTAATCAATCAGGTTATTGCTTCCGGTTATTTCAAATTAAGAACTTATAACGATTCGTATAAACAAGCGTTCACACAATTAGAAGAAGACAATGCCGATTTAATTCTGGAAATTCCACATGGATTTGAAGAAGATCTTATAAAAGAAAACAAACAGCAGCTTTTTATTGGTGTAAACGCCATTAACGGAACAAAAGCCGGATTAGGCGCTGGTTACATCAGCGATATTATAAGAGAATACAATAATGGTTTGCGTAAAAAAATGAATGTTCCAACAAGTTTTAATGCTATGCCGGTAATTGAAATTACATCATCAAACTGGTACAATCCGCATTTAAATTATCAATTGTATATGGTTCCGGGAATTCTGGCTATTTTGGTGACACTTGTTGGCGGATTTCTTTCGGCATTAAATATTGTAAAAGAAAAAGAAGCCGGAACAATCGAACAAATTAATGTTTCTCCGGTCAAAAAATACCATTTCATTTTAGGGAAATTAATTCCGTTCTGGATTCTTGGCAATGTAGTTTTTACATTAGGATTATTAGTTGGCTGGATTTTTTACGGAATAATTCCGCTGGGAAATCTGTTGGTTTTATACGCTTTTATCGCCGTTTATTTGCTGGCTATTTTAGGTTTCGGGTTATTGGTTTCCACAATCTGCGACACACAGCAGCAAGCCATGCTTATTATGTTCTTTTTTGTAATGATATTTGTTTTAATGGGCGGTTTATTTACACCAATAGACAGTATGCCGGATTGGGCAAAAACAGTTTCAAAATTTAATCCAATAAGTTATTTTATTGATGTAATGCGAATGGTTGTAATAAAAGGAAGCGGTTTTAAAGATGTTCAAAAACACATTTTAGTCATTATAGGTTTTGCTATTGTTTTGAATATTGCCGCCGTTTTAAATTATCGAAAAACATCTTAAATAAATTAAAAACTAAAGCCTTGATTTTTATTGTCAAGGCTTTAGAATATTTAGATTAAACAGTTTTTAAAACCCCCGCCATCAGCGCGTAAACAAGAACCATTTGTTGCAATCGAAAGCGGACTTGAAAGATAAGCCGCAAGAGAAGAAATTTCGTCTGGATTTATAAAACGCTGCAATAAAGAATCCGGATTTGTCTGCTGAATAATAGCACTTTTCATTTGCTCGACTTCTATATTTTGTAATGAAGCAATATGTTCAATGGTAGCCGCAACGCCGTCAGAATAAGTTGGCCCGCCGAGAATGGTATTTACTGTAACTTCTGTTCCCTTTGTTAATTTGGACAAACCATTACTTACAGCCATCATAGATGCTTTTGTCATTCCGTAATGAATCATATTTCCGGGGATATTCACTCCAGATTCACTGCTGATAAAAATAATTCGTCCTGAATTTTTCTCCAGCATTTTCGGTAAAAGTTTTTGTGAAAGAAGAATACCGCTCATCACATTAATATCAAAAATTTTGTACCAATCTTCCTCTTGAATATCTTCAAAAGCCTTTAATTCAAAAATGCCGACATTATTAATCAAGATATCGATATTGTCTAATTTGCTCAATAAATTTGAAACTTCTTCTTTATTGCTAAAATCAGCTTTTATTCCAGAAACAATTGCATCGGGAAATTCAGCTTTTAATTTTTGTACGGCAAGATTCGTTTTTTCTTCATTTCTGCCGTTAATGATAACTTCTGCTTTTTCATTTAATAACTGTTGCGCAATTGCAAAACCAATTCCCTGAGTTGAACCGCTTATAAAAGCCTTTTTTCCTTCTAATTTTAAATTCATTTTTATTGTTTTAATTTTGTAATGATTGATACATAAATAATCAAAAAAATTAGCTGAGAACAGCTAATTGCATTTCGATTTGATTTTTTAAGACATTTTTGTCGGGGTACATTCGGCGCAGCGTATTTAATCCACACCAAAAAGTGATCAAATATTTCCCTAATATTTCGGGAGCCGTTTTTGTTTTTAAAGTTCCGTTTACCTGTTCAAGCTTTATCGCCTGCGTGAACATTTCTTCCACTTCTTTTAAAATCTGCACCGCATTGGCTTCTAGTTTTTCATCAATAAAAGTCATTTCAACAACCGTATTAGCAATGATACAGCCTTTAAGATGTTCGTTTTCATCCGCGGCAGCGATACTTCTAAAAAAATTCTTAATCAATTCTAAAGGTGAATCGCTTTTATTTAATTCAATTTTAAAAGCATCAAAAGCCAATCTGCGTTCTTCAATTGCTTTTTGGAAAACCTCTTTTTTACCGCCTTTAAACGTATTATAAAAACTTCCGGCTCCGGCTCCGGTTGCTTTTTGCAAATCGCTCAGTGAAGTGGCACTGTATCCTTTTTGCCAAAAAACTTCCTGAGCTTTCTTTATAATATTAGCGTCTTCGTAAATTGTCGGTCTTCCTCGCATCGCAGATTTATTTTGTAATGATCGGTACAAAATTATATAAAAAATAAGCTGAATTCAAAATTTTGAATGATTTTTTAAAATCAGTTAAGAGATTTTTTGAATTGAAGCGGCGTTAAATTGGTTTTCTTTTTAAAGAGTTTGCTAAACGACTGCGAATATTCAAAACCTAATGAAAAGGCAATTTCGTTTACACTTAAACTCGTTGTCGAAAGCAATTGTTTTGATTTTTCAATAATATGATTCTGAATATATTGCTGGGTATTTAAACCCGTAATATTTCGAAGTAAATCGGTTAAATAACTGGCAGAAATATTTAATTCCTGCGATAAATACTGCACCGTAGGAAGTCCTTTTAAAACAGGATTTTCTTTCTCAAAATAATCAAATAATAATTCTTCTAATCTGCTTAATAAATCATGTGCAGCGGTTTTTCGGGTAATAAACTGCCTGCCGTAAAATCGGTTAATATAATTAAGAATCAAGTCAAGATGCGCCACAATCAAATCCTGACTGTAATGATCAATATTGTTTTTCAGTTCGTCCTGCATTTGCTTTAAAAGCCCTGAAATAATTACATCTTCCTTATCAGAAAGATGTAATGCCTCGGCAATGGAATAAGAAAAAAAACCGTAATTATTAATCATTTTTCCTAAAGGATAATTTCGGATTAAATCAGCTTTAAAAACCAGCATAAAACCCATAACAGGATTATCATTTATCTGTGTAACCGAAAATATTTGATCTGGTTTTGTGAGCGTTATCATTCCTTCATCAAAATCATAATCACGCTGGCCGTATTTGAATTTCCCGTTAACGCCTTTTTTCAAAGTAATGCAGTAAAAATCATTCGAAAAATGTTCCCAGATATCGCTGTGTTTATAACTCAGTAAAGCAAAATCAATCACGCTGACTAAAGGATGATCTGGTTTAGGAAGTGCAAATAACTGATGCAGTTCTGAAATACTTTTGATTTTATGTGGAACCGATTTTTTCATCTAAACAAATTTACAAATTAATCGAAATTAGTCGCAAACGAAAGATGTTTCCATGATTCCATTTCTTCGGCTTCGGTTTTTCGATGTTCAATAATCGAGTTAAAACTGTCATTTCCTAAAGGAAGATGCACAGGCGGATTTTCTAATTGGGTAACATCAATTAATATTCTAGCCAGTTTTTTTGGGTCGCCGGGCTGGTTTCCGTCAAAACTTTTCAGCATATTTACGTGCTTTTCTACATTGTAAACTGGAATTTTATTTTTGGCCTGCGCCAAAGTGCTGTCGCTCATAAAACTCGTTCTAAACATTCCCGGCGCAATTGCAGTAACTTTAATGTCGAATTGTTTTGCTTCTTGTGCCAAAGCTTCAGAAAGTCCGATAACGGCAAATTTAGCAGCATTATAACTTCCCGTATTCGCATAACCAATATAGCCCATATTGGAAGCAATATTTAAAATATGTCCCGATTTTTGCTGACGCAGAAAGGGCATCACATTTCTAATAACATTTACAGTTCCAAATAAATTGACATCGATCGTTTTGCGGAATTCTTCGTCGCTTATTTCTTCCATACTTCCCACTAAATAATAACCCGCATTATTCAGGACAACATCAATTTTTCCGAAAGTATCAATTGTAGTCTGAATCGCGTTTTTTACTGCTGCATCATTTGTAATATCAACCTGAAGCGGAAGAAAGTTTTCATTTTGATTCCCAATTTGGTCGATTAATTCTTTTAGATTTCTGGACGTTGCGGCTACTTTATCGCCATTTTTTAAGACTGCATTTGCAGTTTCAAGTCCCATTCCTTTTGAAGCTCCGGTTATAAACCATACTTTTTGACTGCTCATAATTTTTGTGTTTAATTATAAAGCAAAATTCAAAAAACTATAAGCTTAAAAAGTGTTCAAATTCAGGACTTTTGTGTTCCAATCGCTTCAATAGATTTACATAAAATAGAAACTGCTTTTTCCATTTCTTCTTTTTCTAAATGTCCAAAACCTAATCTTGTCGCGGTTACATCTTTTGTTTGGTATAAAATAGTTTTGGGCAGAAACAAATCATTTTTGGCACATTCTTTTTGCAGTGTAATCAAATTGAATTTATCAAGCCATTCAATCCAAACCGCCAAACCACGCGCGGGAACTTTAAATTTAATTTTGCCTTTCAGCTTTTCATTCAATAAGGAAATAAAATAATCCCGACGTTCTTTGTAGATTTTTTTATTTTTTTTCGAAAGCCGATGCACTTCGCCTTCGTTAATCCATTCGGTTAAAACTTGTTCTTTTAAAACATCAATTCCGGGTTCCAGAATATTTTGATGTTTTTCTAATTCAGAAATAAATTCCGGCGGAGCGGCGACAAAACCATAACTAAATCCAGACGGAAGCGATCGTCCAAACGAACCAATATAAACCACTTTTTGATTGGAATCAAAAGCCGCTAAAGGCAAAATAGGATTATTATCATAATGGAAATCAAAATCGTAATCATCTTCCAGAATCACAAATCCGTATTGATTGGCGAGTTCCAGTAATTCCTTTCTTCTTTTGGCACTCAAAGAAATAGTCGTTGGATAATTATAATTGGAAGTCAGATATAAAAGCCTGATTTTGGTTTCTTCACAAATCTCTTTTAAACGATTCGTGTCAATTCCGTCGGGATCAACGGGAATCGTGATAATCTGCGCTCCGGTATTCGTCAAAGTCATGTTTGAAATATAATATCCCGGAGAAGCGACAACGACTTTATCGCCCGGAGAAATCAGCAGTTTTGTAACCAGATACAAACTAATTTCATGACTGCTTGTCGTCAATAAATCTGCCGTAGCAATTCGTAATCCGCGAGTAAGATTGAGGTAATTCGAGAAATGAGTTTTAAAATTTAAATGCGACCGAATTTGAATCTGCTCGTATGTTTTGGATGTTTTCTGTCTTTTTAATTTTGAAACATACAGTCGCGCCAAAATATCATTTTGAACCAATCTTAAATCCGGCATTCCGTCATTAAACTGATACGGAAGATTACTGGTTTCGGTAGGGTTTTCAAGAATGGTCGAACGTTTGAATTCAAAACCAATATTGATTTCCTGCGTTTTATTTTCCTTTGGAACTATAAATTCGGCATTACTTTTTTCTTTGTGCTGAGAAAGGATAAAAGTTCCTTTATTAGGAAGCGTTTCAATCCAGCCCTGCGATTCTAAATCCTGAAAAGCTTTTATTAAAGTGTTTCGGTTTACGGCTAAAAGTTTACATAAAATGCGTGTTCCCGGAAGTTTTGTTCCTTCTGGAAGAAATCCCGTTTGTATCGCTTTTATAAATTCAAAAACGATCTGCAGGTAAATTGCAGTGCTTTCTTCTGGCTTAAGCTGAATAAAGCTTTTAAAAGGAATTTGAACCGGACCACTCATAATTACAAAACTGGTATACTTGATTAGTACGGCAAGGTACTACTTTTGCAAAAAAATTAAAACCAGGATGAAAAAAATCTATTTTGCTGTTACAGCATTAATATGTACCAACTTTTATGCCCAGACAAAAAAGGATTCGATTATAGAAATTGATGAGGTAATTATTCATGAAAACCGATTAAGCACGCCAATTTCAAAACAAAACAGAAACGTTTATGTTATTAGTAACGAAACGATTAAAAAATTACCGGGAAGAACGCTTCAGGAAGTTTTGCAATATGCAAACGGGGTTGATATAAGACAAAGAGGACCTTTTGGAGGACAGGCCGATATAAGTGTAGACGGAGGAAGTTTTGAGCAGACTGTTGTTTTGTTAAATGGTGCGAAAATAATTGACTCTCAAACGGCTCATAATATGCTTAATCTGCCGCTTCCGGTTGAAGCAATTGAAAGAATCGAAATTTTGCGTGGTCCTGCTGCGAGAATCTTCGGAATCAACAGTTTAACGGGAGCAATTAATATTATTACTAAAAAGCCAACAAAATCGGGCGTTTTATTGAGCACTTATGCGGGTTCTAATTTTGAGAAAGATTCTGACGATACCGGAGATACATTTTTTGGAACCGGAGTTCAGGTTGGCGCTGTTTTAGGAAAAGAAAAGCAGCAGCATTCGATTTTTGCATCGCATGATAAAAGTAACGGATACCGTTATAATACAGGATTTGAAAACAATAAAATTTTGTATCAGGGAAATGTTCAGGTTAACGATTCTAACGAAATTTTAGGTTCGTTTGGTTATGTAAAAAACGGATTTGGTGCTAACGGATTTTACGCTGCACCCGGCGATAAAAATTCTACGGAAGTAGTACAGACAACTTTTGCTAATATTCAGTCGAAACATGCTATTACAGACAATTGGAAAATAATGCCAAGAGTTACCTACAGATACAATTATGATGATTACAGATATTTAGGAAATAACAACCTGAATGCAGGAAGAAGTCAGCATTATACTAATTCTATTGCGGCAGAATTAAATTCTTCTATCAAAACTGAAAAAGGTGAAATTGGTTTTGGTGCCGAATTCAGAAATGAAGATATTCATTCCTCAAACATTGGCGATCACGATCGTGAAAATGTGGGGATTTATGCAGAATACAAAACGTATTTGTTTGAGAAATTAAATGTGAATTTAGGAACATATCTTAATTATAATTCAGATTATAAATGGCAGATTTATCCAGGGCTTGATGCAAGTTACGAGTTGACAAACGAGTTTAAGGTTATTGCTAATGTGGGGACTAGTCAAAGGATTCCTTCGTTTACAGACTTGTACTTGAATCAGCGTCCGGGAAATATTGGAAATCCAGATTTGGAATCTGAAAATGCTTTTCAAAGTGAATTCGGGTTTAAATTCAACAGAAAATCTTTAAACTTAAACGTGAATTATTTCTACAGAGAAATCAGTAATTATATCGACTGGACCAGAATGGTAACAACGGTGCCGTGGCAAAGTCAAAACTACGGGGATTTAATTACAAACGGAATCAACATGCGTGGATCATACAGTTTTAATTTTTCTGATGATTCGAAAATGAATTTCACTTTAGGATATTCTTACTTAGATTCTAAATTTAAAGATACCCGCGACGAACCGTATTCTAAATATTTAATTTCGTCTTTAAAACATCAGGTAACCAATACGATAGATTTTCAGCATAAAGATTTCTCCGTTTTATTGGCAACTCGTTTTAACGAAAGAGTTACAGGAGCTTCTTACTGGATTAATGACGCCAGAATTAGTCAGTCCATTAAAAAGTTTACCATTTTTATTGATGCACAAAACATTTTCAATACTACTTATTATGAAATTGGAGCATTTCCTTTGCCGGCAAGATGGTTCAGTTTAGGTGCAAAATTTGTTACTTTTTAAATTCAGAGGTTAGTTATAAAAAGGGGAAAGGTATTCGATATCTTTCCCCTTTTTTTGTATCCTTTTTGTTTTGGAAAAAAGTAAGAAAAAAAATAAAAAAAGGTATGTATTGCGGATAATTAAATAAAATCAGATCTATAAATTTGTGTCAAGTACCACAAGAAATAACATTTTAGAATCCTATTAAACCCAAAACATATGTCTGATTTTTTAAAACAATTTGGAGAAGATCTTAAAAAGAACGTACCTGGTTTTATCGCAGTTTCTGTAGCAGAAATCAAAAGCGGAATGTCCTATTATTCACAATCAGCTTTTAGCGATTTTGACCCGGAACTGGCATCTGCCTATAATCTTGAAGTCGTCAAAGCAGAAATGAACGCCATAAGAGCTTTAAAATTACAAGGTCAGGTTGTTGATAACGTTATGATTACGCTGACTTCCCAAATTCATATTATTGATGTTTCTGATAACGGAGAGTATTTTATTTATTTGGCAGTAGACTCGACCAAAGCCAATTTAGGTATGACAAAATCTATATTGAATAAGTATAAAAAAGAAATAGCCCACAAACTGTAATTGTATTTTTTTATAATTTTAAAGAGGATTTTCTAATTTGAATTTCCTCTTTTTTATTAAAGATCGTTTTTTGTAAGCAAAGATTTATTTTATATTTAGTTTCAGAAAAGCGATTTTTTATAATGGAATTACGGCAATATTTCGAAAAATACAATGACGAAGAAACCTGCATTGAGGAATTTAAAAACAAACGACTGGAAAACGGTTTGGTTTGTAAAAAGTGCGGGCATAATTCCCATTCTTTCAGAACAGTCGATTTAAAATTTCAATGTAAAAAATGCAAAAACAGAATCAGTCTTCGATCCGGAACCGTGATGGAAAACTCCAATTTACCCTTTAGATACTGGATGATTTGTATTGAATTAATGACACTTTCTAAAAAGAAATTCTCCATTTTACAATTGCAATATCTTTTAGGACACAAACGCTACGAACCTATTTGGCTTATGGTTCAAAAAATTCGTTTGGTCATGCACGAACGGGACGAAAAGTATATGTTACGCGCTTATTCTGAGTTTGATTCTGAATTTCTAAGGGAAATTGGAAAACTTACTTTTTCAAAAAAGAAATAAAAATCTGCGAAAATTTGGTTTCATATTATAATCTGCAACCTTAAATCCTTTAAGCATAACACACAGCCTTTTTATCTTTGTTATACTCCTGTTTAAACTTTATTTTAAATAAGTAAACTAAGATTTATGAGTACGATTAAAAAAGGTTTTCTGTTATTATTTTTTGCAGTTTTTATACAAATTGTAAAAGCGCAGGATGCTCCATATTCTATTGGTTTTATTCCGGCATCAATTGAAGAGGGAGATATTGCTTTCCCAATTTATGAAAAATGGCATTTGAGTGGACAGGCCGATTTTCAATTGGTGACACAAGGTGCGTATACAAATGGAAATCCTTTTGCTTATACACAGCGTGTTGTAGTTAGGCCGTGGCTTATTTATTCCGGATTTAAAAATATAAAACTGTGGCTGGGTTATGCTCACAATCAAAAATATGCCGTAGAAGAAGCCGGAAATTATGAAACCTTAGAAAACAGGCTTATTGTAATGGGAACTTTTTCTCAGGATATGCCAAAAGGTTCCATTTTTGAACAAGTGCGTTTTGAAACCAAATTTTTTGATGACAGAAACGGAGTTCCGCAGACAATTCCGAGATTAAGAGCAAGATTTGGTGTGAATCATTTTCTGCGTCAAACCAAAGAGAAACCTATATTTTTAGCACCAAACATTGGCTATTATACAGAATTAATGCTAAAGTTTGCCTCAAAAGATTATGCCGAAGAGCATTTTGATATTTTTCGATTATCAGTTTACTACACGGCAGGTATAACGCCCAATATCCATTTTCTGGCTGGCATCATTGGTCAGATGCAATTGCGTACAAACGGAACTCAGTTTGATGTGTATTACGGGCCAATGGTTTCTGTAAAATACAGTATCACACCTAAAGAAAGAGAAACTTTTGACAGCGTCGACGGCGGTGCTGATTAAATTTTATCTGATCCTGAAAAATTGCTTAAATTTTTAAATCAACTAATTTTAGATATTACTGCCTGATTTTTTCAGGATAGTTCTATCTTTGCGCCAGATTTTGGTCTGTTTTTTCAAGTTTTATGAAAAAACAGTTAAAAGGGAATCAGGTGTAAATCCTGAACAGACCCGCTACTGTAAGTTCTATATAAGTCTTTAAACACTACTATTGCCATTGTCCCGTGTGGATGAGAAGGCTGTTTTAAAGATGGAACAAGTCAGGAGACCTGCCACAATCACATAGTTTAAGACTTTCGTGGAATAAAGTTGACAACAAGAATTGACCTGTTATTTACATAACAGGATTATCTCTTTTTGCTATTACATCCCGAAGTTTATTTAATTAATTGGTGATGTATTATAGAAAAAAAATACTCTTATTCGTTTTTATACTTTTTATTCCGTTTGTACTTCATTCGCAAGTAGATACAGATAGTCTGCGGGTTTTAAAAGAAGTAATCTTAAAAGGAAAACCCTATCAGGAAGTTATTCCCGTGCAGACACTTTCGGGAAAATTACTCGAAAATTTGTCGAGCCATAATGTTGCCGATGCTCTTCGTTATTTTGCCGGAACCCAAATAAAAGATTACGGCGGACTTGGCGGTCTTAAAACCGTTGATGTTCGTAACATGGGAACACATCACGTAGGTGTTTTTTATGATGGAATACAATTAGGAAATGCACAAAACGGCGTTACCGATTTAGGGAAATATTCTCTTGACGACATGGAATCCCTAACGATGTATAACGGACAGAAAAGCGAAATATTCCAATCGGCAAAAGACTTTGCGGCGGCTTCTACAATTTATTTAAGAACAAAACGTCCGGTTTTTATTGGCTATAAAAAAACAAATCTCTTAGTACGTTTCAAGACAATGTCAATCAATTATTTTGATCCTTCTTTTAGATGGGAACAAAAATTAAGCGACAAAGTGAGCATGAGTTTTAGTTCTGAATACATAAAATCGAACGGAGAATATAAATTCAGATACAAAAGAAATAATCTCGACGGAACAATCGCTTACGATACCACAGCCACGAGACATAATAGTGATATTGAAGCTTTAAGAGTAGAATCCGGTCTTTACGGAAAAATAAATAAAGGTTCCTGGGATGCTAAACTGTATTATTATGATTCAGACAGAGGAGCGCCGGGCGCGATTGTCGAAAACAAATTCTCAGACGGTTTTAGGCAATACGACAAGAATTTTTTCACTCAGGCATTTCTGGTAAAAGACTTTACCGAAAAATATAAATTTCAGGCAAGAGCAAAATTCGCTTATGATTATACACATTACGTTGCCAGAGATACCACGAATATTTTAGGCGAAACCGTAACCGAAGGCGCACAGTCTGACGATAGTTATTATCAGCAGGAATATTATATCACGGCGGTCAATATGTACAGTATTTTATCAAATTGGGATGTTTCACTGTCTACAGATTTTCAATACAACCGATTAAACGCCACAAGAAGAGGAATCCAGACTCAATTTTCATATCCACAGCGTTATACTACATTAATTTCTTTAGCCAGCACTTACAGAATTGGCGGTTTTAAAGCTTTAGGAAGCGTTATTGGAACCAATGTTCAGGAAGAAGTTCGCTACAACGCAAAAGCTCCAGACAAAACAGAATTTACTCCGGCATTATTTTTAGGCTATACACCATTTAAAAACTACGATTTTAATCTGAGAGCGTTTGCAAAACGAATTTTCAGAATGCCCACTTTCAACGATTTGTATTATACCATGATTGGTTCAAGCACTTTGCGACCAGAATATATGAATCAGTACGATGTTGGATTCACGTATAATTTTCCTCAGAATAAAGGTTTTTTCGACAAATTCTCTTTTCAGTTAGACGGTTATTATACCAATACAAAAGATAAAATAATCGCCGCGCCAACCGGAAATCTTTTCCGCTGGATGATGACGAATATCGGGCAGGTAGAAGGAAAAGGAATAGAATCTGTTTTGAATATGGGAACACATTTCGGCAAAGTTAATCTTGCCGCAAATCTTACTTACACCTATTCTGAAAGTAAAGATTATACCAAATTTGGCGGCCTTGAATTGTCCTCTTACGGAGACCAAATTCCGTATACACCGTGGCATAGCGGTTCAGGAATCTTAAACGCTGATTATGAAACCTGGAATTTCAACTACAGTTTTATTTATGTCGGAAAACGCTATAACGGAAATGTCAATAATATAAAAATTAATGAAGTTCAGCCATGGTATACGCATGATTTAGCCGTTCAAAAATCTTTTGCATTTCATAATTATAAATTAAAAGGCGCAGTAGAACTCAACAATGTTCTCAACCAAAATTATGAAGTGATATACAATTATCCAATGCCGGGCCGCACAGTGAAATTTATAATAAGTATTGAGCTATGAAAAAGATAACCGCAAAAATAATTCTCAGTTTATGTATCATTCTGGCTTTTGCTTCCTGCAGAGAAGACGAAATTATTTTTCCGTCAACAGATAAAAGTGTTGCTGCACCAAGAAGCGACGGAAATATCGAAGGTTTTTATCTTCTGAACGAAGGAAATATGGGAATGAACCGCGCCAGTATTGACGTTTTTAATTACAGAACCGGAAATTATACTACGGATATTTATTCGGAACGAAACCCAACGGTTGTAAAAGAATTAGGGGATGTAGGGAACGATATTAAAATTTATGGGAATAAAGTCTACGCTGTAATCAATTGTTCCAACAAAGTTGAGGTCATAGAAAAATGGACAGCAAAACGCATCAAAAAAATTGACATTCCCAATTGTCGTTACGTGACTTTTTATAAAGACAAAGCGTATGTGAGTTCGTATTCTGGTCCAGTTGCCATTGATCCAAATGCAGAAATTGGTTTTGTTGCCGAAATCGATACCATATCATTAGAAATAAAAAGAAAAGTAACCGTTGGCTATCAACCCGAACAAATGGTGGTTCATAACGGAAAATTGTATGTAGCGAATTCCGGAGGTTACCGAGTTCCGAATTACGATAGAACTGTTTCTGTAATTGATTTGGAAACATTCAAAGAAATCAAAAAAATAGATGTGGGAATCAATTTGTACAGCATGCAGATTGACCGCCGCGGTGATATTTATGTGAGTTCCAGAGGAGATTATTACAACACGCCTTCTAATCTTTTTGTAATTGATACCAAAACCGATGAGAAAAAAATGCAGCTCGACATTCCGGTTTCAGATACTTGTCTGGTCGATGATTTACTTTATTTCTACAGCGTATCGTGGAGTTATTTAACCAACAGCAACAAAATTATTTACGGAATCCTCGACACGAAAACCAAACAAATAATCACGGATAAAATCATTACAGACGGAACTGAAAAGCAAATTATGATTCCGTACGGACTTCAGGTAAATCCCGAAACAAAAGAGATTTATATAACCGATGCCCAGAATTATGTCGTAACAGGTTACATCTATTGCTTTACACCCGAAGGTAAATTGAAATGGAAAACAACAGCAGGAAATATTCCGGCGCATATCGCTTTTATCACTAAAAATTGAGAAGTGAGAAGTGAAAAGAGAAAAGAGAAAAGTAAGAAGTAAAAAAATCTAATATCATAAATGAAAACAATTCCTTTTAAAATTTTAAAAACCACGTTGCTGTCAATTCTCTTTTTGGGATTCATTGCTTGTGAAACCGATAAGGAAGAAGACAATGTTGAAATTCCCGCAGAAGTACTAAAAGAATATTATTCAATTGACCGATTTAAAGTGCTGAATATTGCGCCAAATCTGCCAGCGAATTCAAAGTTAACGTGGATTGCAAATGAAGATTCTTTGATTTCGCAGAATTCTCAGCTGGATTTTATTAGTCCGTATTTAAAAAATTACAAACTGACTTTAAAAGTTGAAATTAATGGATCTGTAAAAACTTATACATCGACAATCAATGTTGTACAAGAGACAAAAGCTTACAGCAAATATATCTCGAATGTATTTGATTTTCGTCCGGCAGCAGGTCAGTTTACGAATACAATTCCGGAATATGTAACGGGGAATACGCAAAACAATCTTATTAGTGCAGCAAAAAAAGCACTTGTTGGTTCAAATACGACTATGGTTTCATTAGGCGGTTTTGGAGGACATGTGGTTTTTGGCTTTGATCATACAATTCCAAATATGGCTGGACGTGATTTTAAAGTTTTAGGAAATGCCTTTTGGGGAAATCAGGCGAATGAAGCACGTTCAGGATCTTGTGAGGCCGGAATTATTTCAGTCGCTTACGACAAAAATAAAAACGGAAAACCCGATGAAGACGAATGGTACGAAATAGCAGGAAGTGAATATTTTAAAAACACAACTTTAAAAAATTACAGTATCACTTATTTTAAACCAGATCCCAATAAAACTCCAATTGTGGCTGAAGGAAATGAATCCTGGCAAATGGATTCTGAATATATTAAATGGCAGGATAATCTCGGAAATTCTGGTTATAAATCTAAAAATATATTCCACGAACAAAGTTATTATCCGCTTTGGATTTCGGAGGCTTCTTATACGCTGAAAGGAACAAAAATAGCAGACAATTTTTACGATCAAAGCGGCGCAGGAAATTATTGGGTAGGGAAATCTTTTGATTTTGGCTATGCCGATAATGCTCCAAATAATGACAAAGCCTCAAATATTGACATTGCCTGGGCCGTAGATAAAAACGGAAATTATGTAAAACTTCCCGGAATAGATTTCATTAAAATACATACAGCAATCAATCAGGAAGCGGGCTGGTTGGGAGAAGTTTCTACAGAAGTAGCAGGAGCTTACGACTTATATCTAAACTAACAAATTTTTTAAATCAACTATAATATGAAGAAAAATTACTTTTTAATAGTACTATTATTTATCGCATTCTTTACCAATGCACAGGTAACGGTGCAAGGTGTTCCGCGAAATGATATTCAGCAAAAATCATCGGTTAAAAAACTGACGAGTAAAAAAAAGGCTAGCGCGGCAGATTTTGCTCAAATTAAATATTGGGTAGGAACTGGCGCAAATCAAGCGGCATTTGTGGTACAATGGAATGACGAGAAAAATGCCGATGCTTTAATTTGGGGTTTTAGATGGGATGGAAATGCAACGGGAGAAGATATGCTAAAAGCAATTGCAAAAGCAGATCGCCGTTTTTTCTCTCTTTTATATCAGGGAACTCAGTTTGGATCTGCAATTGGCGGACTTGGTTTTGATTTGAACGGAGCCAATACAAACGGACTTTATAAAGATAAAAATGTAACTTATCCTTATTATCCGGTAAACGGAATTGTAAATACGACAGAATACGATTTTGATTTATATACGCCTATTGATGCTGCAGATCACTGGCAGTCTGGCTGGACAAGTAACGGATATTGGTCGTATTGGGTAAAAAATCCAACGGATACTGAATTTGGTTATTCTGGTTTGGGAGCAAGCATCCGTGTTTTGGAAAACGGTTCCTGGGATGTTTGGAATTATAATCCGGGATTTAATTCGTTTGATATTGCGTCAACTTTTACTGCGGTAACGCCATATGTTGCGACAACAGATTTTACTGCGGGTTATTTCTTGGTAAACGAAGAATGGTTTGGTCACACCAACGGATCTGTAAATTTTGTGAATGCTGACGGAAATATTAGTTACCGTGTTTACAGTGCGACAAACAGCAGTCAGGCTTTTGGGGCAACAACGCAGTATGGAACAATTTATGGAGATAAGTTTTACTTTATTTCAAAGCAAGCTTCAGATGGAGGAGACAGTCAATATACTCCGGGCGGAAGATTAGTTGTTGCGAATGCAAAAACGATGAAAAAAATTGCCGGATTTAATGATATTGGCGGAGGCGACGGACGTTCGTTTGTAGGTGTTGACGAAAAGACGGGTTATATTGGTGCTTCAAACGGAGTTTTTCTTTTTGATATTGCCAATCTAAAAGTGGGAAGCCTAGTAACAGGAACAGGCGGCGGAAGTCAGTATTCCGGACAAATTGGAAATATGATTCGTACTTCTCATTATGTATTTGCTGTAAAACAAAATGCAGGAATTCTGGTTATTGATCCAGCGACAAATAGTGTAAAAACTACTATTACCGGAGCATTTCATTCTGTAGTTCAGGCAAAAGACGGAAGTGTTTGGGGAATTCAGAATCAAAAATTAATCAATATTAATGAAACGACTTTTGCCCTAACAGAATATGCAATTCCAACTACGAAATATTTAGGATCTTGGGGAGCCTGGAATGCAGGAAGTTTTACGTACAGTAATCAGCAAAACGCTTTGTATTGGATAAATTCTATTAATAGTTTTAATTCAGGAACACAAATTGTAAAGTTTGATGTTGCCACAAAAACGTTCAATGAGAATTTTGCAGTAATTCCGGGACAAACAGGAACTTTTAAGCAAATTCCTTATGGAGCAGCATTGCGTATTGATCCGGTTTCTGATAAATTAATTCTGAACACAACAGAAAGCGGATTTGGAGCGCATTACCAAAAAAACTGGATTCATACTTTTGATAACAAAGGAGTTTTAACAAACACTAAAATTTTAGATGATTATTACTGGTTTCCTGCTATGACTGTTTTTCCGGATAATGCTTCGCCAGTAATAAGTGCGACGTTGCCTTCAGAAGTTTCAGTGAAAAATGCAACCGTAATTGATTTAAAAAATATTGTTTCGGATGCAGATAATTTATCTCTTGCCATTGCAAAATCGGTAAAATCAAATAGTGATGCACAAATTGTTACAGCGGTAATAAATGAAAAAGACGAGTTGGTTTTAACACCAAAAAAGACTGGAAATGCGACAGTTGTAATCAGTTTTAATTCGAATGGTAAATTTGTTGAAAAATCAATTACTGTTAAAGCATCAATTAATTTAGGAACAGAGGAATTTACAAAAGTAAAACTGGCAGTTTATCCTAATCCGGTTGCAGAAATCCTGAATATTCAAACAGAAGATGAAGTATTAGGCGTGAATGTTTATGACATTTCAGGAAAAGCAATTAATGCTGAGGTTAATAATAAACAAATTAACGTAAGTTCTTTAATAAAAGGATTATACATTATAAATGTTGTAACTGATAAAGCTAGTTATGTACAAAAGTTTATTAAAAATTAATCTTTTGAATAAAACAAAAACCGAACCCCTTTATGAATTCAATAAAGGGGTTTTTTAATTTAAATCATTTTGATCCTTATAATGAAGATTGAAAAAAATACAGCATTTAGTGTGAAATTATAAAGCGGAATGAATCATAAATAATTACTTTATTTATGCCATAAAATTAATTATATTAGCATTAGCATAGCAATAAAAAATATTCATTACACTAAAATGCTGCGATGGAATTAACAGAAAATAATGATTTTTTTGAAACTGTTTTTAATTCTGCTGCAAACGGAATCGCAGTTATAAAGTCTTTGTTTAACGATAAAGGCGAAATAGAAGACTTTTCTATACTACTTTTTAATACTTATACCAAAAAATGGATTGGCGATATCGAATACAAAAACAAACGGTTCAGTGCTGTTTTTCCCACGATAAAAAAAAATGGTATTCTTGAAAGATTTATTGAAGCGGCTCAAACCGGAGTAACAGCTAATTTTGAAAGCTGGTATGATGGAGAGGGAATACAGCTTTGGTTTCGGTTTACGGCTGTAAAACAAGATGAATTACTCATTGTAACCACAGAAGATATAACCGAAAGAAAAAAAGCAGAAATTACACTCAACAATGCCTTAACAGCTGCAGAAAAACAAAAAAGACTTTACGACTCCATCACAAGTACAACACCGGATTTGGTCTATGTATTCGATTTATCATACAAGTTTACATATGCCAATAAAGCCTTGCTTACCATGTGGGGGAAATCAGCAGAAGATGCCATTGGAAAAGGTTTAAGAGAAAACGGATATGAAGAATGGCATGCTGCAATGCATGAAAGAGAAATTGACGAAGTTGTTGCTTCTAAAAAATCTATTAGGGGAACAGTTTCTTTTCCGCATGCAGAACTGGGAAAAAGAATTTACGATTACATTTTTGCCCCGGTTTTAAATGAAAAAGGAGAAGTAGAAGCTATTGCAGGTACGACGCGTGATATTACTGAAATAAAACTGGCAGAGGAACATCAGTTTTTATCCCGAAAAAAAATAGAAGAAAGCGAAGCCCGATTAAAATCTATGATCGATCAAACGCCGTCTCCAACTTTGGTATTAATGGGTGACAATTTGGTTATCGAGCAGATTAACAAACATATGCTCACCCTGATTGGTCGCGACGAGGAGATAATAGGCATGCCCCTGATTGAAGTTTTGCCCGAATTAAAAGGGCAGTACGTTTGGACCCAGGTTCAAAATGTTTATAATAAAGGAATTTCTTTTGACCAGAGTGAAGTCCTGGTTCAGCATAACCGTACAGGTATAATAGTCGATTATTACTATAATCTGGCCTATCGTCCTTTAGTGGAAGATGGAAAAATAACCGGTATGATTCAGGTAGCGGTTGATGTTACACAACAGGTAGTGGCCCGAAAAAAGATGGAGGAAAGTGAAACCCGTTTCCGCGCTTTGGTTAATGCTTCATCTGATATGGTGTACAGCATGAATGCAGACTGGACAATAATGCGAACCATGGAAGGAAGCAGATTTTTATCTGATGTTGAAGAACCAACTATAAATTGGTTTGATAAATACATTCATCCGGATGATAAGCAAATAGTGCTGAATCATATTAAGGAATCAATAGCAAACAAAAGTGTTTTTGAATTAGAATACAGAGTTTTAAACGCAGATGGATCATTAGGTTGGACTTTTTCAAGGGCAATCCCAATATTAGACCATGAAAATAATATAATTGAATGGTTTGGTGCAGCAAGTGATATTACTTCGCAAAAAGAGGTAGAGCAGATTATTAAGGAAAGCGAAGAAAAATTCAGACTTCTTGCAGATTTGGTACCGCAAATTATCTGGACCGGACAACCGGATGGTTTTGTCGATTATTATAATAAACGCTGGTATGAATATACCGGTTTTGAAGAAAATGAATTTGGAGATACAAGCTGGACTCCTTTCCTGCATCCGGATGATGTTGATCTGGTATTGGGATATTGGTATCAAAGCGTTCAAAAAGGTACTGCATATCAAATTGAACTGCGATTAAAAAATGGAGATACAGGAGAATTCAGATGGTTTTTAAGTAAAGCAGTACCTATAAAAGATGGATCGGGAGTGATTGTCAAATGGTTTGGTACCTGCACCGATATTCATGAACAAAAAACGATTACTGAAAAACTGGAAGTTCTGGTTGAAAACAGAACGAAAGAATTAAAACGTTCCAACGAAGATTTACAGCAGTTTGCACATGTGGCTTCTCATGATTTAAAAGAACCGGTAAGAAAAATTAAAACATTTACAAGCAGGCTGGAAGATCATCTTGATGGAAAGTTAGACGAATCTGCAAGCAGGTTTATAGAGAGAATTCACGTTGCGACAGATCGTATGTACAATATGATTGATGGCGTTTTGGCATATTCTAAAATCAACGCCGATTTGCAGAAACCAACTTTGGTTGATCTCAATAAGGTTATAAAAAATATTGAAATTGATTTAGAAATCATTTTGCAAAAAACAGGCGGGAAAATTCATTATCACGATCTCCCAACAATTGAAGGAGCTTTGGTACTTCTTTATCAGCTTTTTTATAATCTTATTAATAATTCTATTAAGTTTGCCAAAAATGAAACGCCGCCAGAAATTAAATTATCATCAAAAATAGTTACTCAGGAGGATAAAAGTCTTGCTGTAATTACAGTGGAAGATAACGGAATTGGCTTTGAATCTGCACAGGCAGAGCGGATATTTGAAACTTTTACGCGTCTCAATTCTAAAGATAGTTACGAAGGAACCGGCTTAGGATTATCACTTTGTAAAAAAATAGCAGAACGGCATGGAGGAAATATTGTTGCAGAAGGTAATACAAAAGGTGCCGCTTTTATTATAACACTCCCTTTAAAACAAAATGAAAATGATATTTAGATTATGGAAAAGAAAATAATTTTATTGGCTGATGATGATATCGATGATACAGAAATGTTTTGTGAGGCATTAGAAGATGTAAATGAAAATGTTGTATGTCATTGTGCCGTTAATGGTGTAGAAATATTTGAAATATTAAAGACAATTGATGAAAAACCGGAACTTATTTTTCTGGATCTCAATATGCCGATTATGAATGGCTGGAACTGTTTGGAATTATTAAAAAAAGATCCGGCGTATCAGGATATACCCGTAATTATGATTTCGACATCCTCGCATAAAAAGGATATGGAAGCAGCTGCAAGTTTAGGGTCGATTTGCTATTTTGTCAAGCCAAATAATTTTAATGATTTAAAAGAAATATTAAGGGTGATTACCTCTAATTTAGGATCCGGCTTAAAGGATGCAATTGTTAATTCACTCAGCAAAGGTTCCAAACATATTTTTACCTGCAGCGATAATTGATTACGAATTTAATTCAGACTTCTAAATTCTATTGGCGTTTTCCCTGTTTTTTGCTTGAACAGTTTATTGAAATACTGCGGATATTCAAACCCTAATGAATAAGCGATTTCGCTGACCGATTTATCACTGTTTAATAAAACGTTTTTGGCTTCTTCAATTAAATAAAAATGAATATGGTCCTGAGTGTTTTTGCCCGTTTCTTTTTTTAGCAGATCACTTAAATAACTTGGTGAAAGATGTACTTGTTCTGCCAGAAATTTTACAGTTGGTAATCCTTTTTCGGTATTGCTTTTTGCATTAAAATATCCGGTCAGTATTTTTTCAATTTCAGTAACTACAGAATTATTCGAACTTTTTCGGGTAATAAACTGTCTTCCGTAAAAACGGGAACAATAATTCAACAGCAGTTCAATTGTAGAAACGATAATGTCCTGACTGTGTATATCGATGTTTTCTTTTAATTCTCCTTCAATTTTAAGCACACAATCGTATAAAATTTGTTTTTCTTTCTCTGACATATGAAGTGCTTCAGACATGTCGTATGAAAAAAAACTATAATCCTTTAATTTATTATTTAAAGAAGTTGCCCTGATGAGGTCCGGATGAAAAAATAATCCCCAGCCCATCATAGCTGGTGAAACCTCAATATCCTCGTCCATTTCGAGAACTTGATTTGGAGCCACACAAATCAAACTTCCATCTTGAAAATCAATGATTTTTCGTCCGTATTTGATATTATTTCTATTGTAGTTTTTGAATATCAATCCGTAAAAATCTGGAGAAATTTTGGTGTCTTCCGTAATCTGCTCTTTTACCTGACTAAAATCTACCACGGCAATAAGAGGGTGCAAAATAGGAGTTTCCAGATGAAAAAAACGGAATAAATCTGAAATCGTTTGTAAATGTATAAATGCGCTCATAACAGGATCATTAATGTAAAGATACCAATTTTTAAAAGACCTATAAGAATCACCACGTTCTGATGATTCTCATAGGTTTATCAGTTTAAAGTTTAAAGTCCGAATTGTGCTTTCATTCCGCCAATGAATGTTTCATCATCAAATTGCTTACGGTTTTCAATAATGACTTTTGCATCTTCTCCGGCGTGATATCTTAGTTTATTTGTACCGTCTGTAGCCGCTTCGTAAATTACTTCGGCCACTAAACTTGCAGGCGAAGCAGTATCAAATAAAGCCGGCAGTGCTTCCATTACTTTTCC
Source organism: Flavobacterium panici (assembly GCF_903819335.1). Classification (GTDB taxonomy): domain Bacteria; phylum Bacteroidota; class Bacteroidia; order Flavobacteriales; family Flavobacteriaceae; genus Flavobacterium; species Flavobacterium panici. Next base: position 137,524 of record NZ_CAIJDE010000044.1, read on the forward strand.
AACCATACTTTGATATTCTGTAAAAGTTTCATCATTGCTAAAGTCAAACGAACGTCCGGCAAAATCAGTTGCAATAGCGCCTGGTTCAATAATTTTTACTTTTCCTCCAAATTGTTCCACTTCAAAACTTAAGGATTCAGAAATACCTTCAACAGCAAATTTAGTTCCGTGATATAAAGCGCCAAGTGGAAAAGTCATTTTACCTCCAATTGAAGAAATATTGATGATAATTCCATTTTTATTTTCACGAAAGTGAGGTAATAATGCTTTTGTAACATCAAGAAGGCCAATAACATTCGTATCAAACTGACGTACAATTTTTTCTCTTGAAAAAGATTCTAAAGTTCCATAAGCGCCATATCCGGCATTATTTAGTAATACATCAATTTTTCCAAATTTAGAGATTCCGGCCTTTACCGCATTCTCGATAGATTGTAAGTTCAATACATCAAGGTTCGTAACAAAAACATTCTGTAATGCTTTTAATTCTGTTTCATTTTCAGGATTACGCATTGTCGCGATAACATTCCATCCTTTTGATTGAAATAATTTTGCAGTTTCTTTTCCAATTCCGCTGCTTGCTCCTGTAATTAAAATTGTTTTGTCCATTTTTTTAGCTATTAAATTAATAGTGTAAAGGTCTAAACAGAAGAGCTGTTACGAATAATACTAATTCGGGCAATTTGTATTCTTTTTACGGATTTTGGAAATGCTGTTTCATTCCATTAGGAATGTTTCATCGGTAGCAAAAATAAAGGTCAGCCACATTTACGTTCCGTAGGAACGTTTGATATGCCAGATTATTAAAAAACGATGCAAAAATCAAACGTTCCTACAGAACGTAAACGATGATAACAATATATTTTTTCTACCGACGAGATGTTCCTACAGAACAAAGAGATATAACTTGTTATTTTTGGATATCCCGTTATCATTCCATTAGGAATGTTTCGTTGGTAGATAAAAATAAAAGTCAGCCATGTTTACGTTCCCTAGGAACGTTTGATATGCCAGATTATTAAAAAACGATGTCAAAATCAAACGTTCCTACGGGACGTAACGATTATAACAATATATTTTTCTACCGACGATATGTTCCTACGGAACAAAGAGATATGACTTATTATTTTTTGATATCCCGTTATCATTCCATAGGAATGTTTCGTTGGTAGATAAAATAAAAGTCAGCTACATTTACGTTCCGTAGGAACGTTTGAAATGCCCGATTATTAAAAAACGATGTCAAAATCAAACGTTCCTACGGGACGTAACGATTATAACAATATAATTTTTCTACCGACGAGATGTTCCTACGCAACAAAGAGATATGACTTATTATTTTTTGATATCCCGTTATCATTCCATAGGAATGTTTCGTTGGTAGCAAAAATAAAGGTCAGCCGCATTTACGTTCTGTAGGAACGTTTGAAATACCTGATTATTAAAAAACGATGCAAAATCAAACGTTCCTACAGAACGTAAACGATGATAACAATATATTTTTTCTACCAATGAAATGTTCCTACGGAACAAAGAGATATAACTTGTTATTTTTTGATATCCTGTTATCATTCCATAGGAATGTTTCGTTTGTAGATAAAATAAAGGTCGTCGCATTTACGTTTCGTAGGAACGTTTGATATGCCAGATTATTAAAAAACGATGTCAAAATCAAACGTTCCTACAGAACGTAAACGATGATAACAATATATTTTTCTACCGACGATATGTTCCTACGGAACAAAGATATATAACTTGTTATTTTTTGATATCCCGTTACATTCCATAGGAATGTCTCGTTGGTAGATAAAATAAAGGTCGTCGCATTTACGTTCCGTAGGAACGTTTGATGTGCCCGATTATTAAAAAACTATGCAAAAATCAACGTTCCTTCAGAACATAAACGATGATAACAATATAATTTTTCTACCGACGAGATGTTCCTATGGAACAAAGAAATATATAAAATAAAAAAATCCTGTAAACATTACGTTTACAGGATTTTTAATATATGTTATAAAACAAATTTCCTAATTCGTTCCCGCAGCAATTTTATCTACAAGAAATACTAATTCTCCAGAAACTGGTTTAATCAATTGCATCGGGTACAGTGTTGGATTAAATTCTCCGGTTGTTACTTCTTTTAAAGCATTTATTTTTTTCTCTCCAAAAGCAACTACGACGATTTTCTCCGCTTTATTGATTAGCGGTGCAGTCAGCGTAATGCGATACATTTTTTGAGGAGCTAAATAATAAGCATCAACCCATTTAGTTTGTTCGTTTAATACCGCTTCACCAGGGAAAAGAGAAGCCGTGTGTCCGTCGTCTCCCATTCCTAATAAGATAAGGTCAAATTTTCCTTCATTACCTAAAACAGTTCTAATAGATTGCTCGTAAGTAACCGCAAAATCTTCTGGCGTAACACCATCTTTGTACATTTCAAAAATGTTTTCTGCCGCAATAGGAACGTGGCTTAATAAGGTTGCGTAAGACATTTTTGCATTACTCAAATCATCATTTAGCGGAACCCAGCGTTCGTCGCCCCAAAATATAAAAACTTTACTCCAGTCAATTTTTGTTTTGTAAGCATCAGAAGCTAATAACTTGTAAATTCCTGCAGGAGAAGAACCTCCGGTAAGAACAGCAGTAAATTTACCTTTTTCGGCAATAGCTTTCTGAGCTGATTCCACAAAAAGGTCCGCTGCTTTCGTATTAATTTCTTCTGTTGTATTATAAATCTGTATCATTTAAAACTTCTTCTTTTGTTTGTGTATTCGGAATCCATTTGTGTCCTTGGCGGGCCAACAATTCGTCAGCTTCTTCAGGCCCCCAGCTTCCTGCTTTGTAATTAGGAAAACCAATTGGCGCCGTAGTTTTCCATACTTGTTGAATCGTATCAATAGCATCCCAGGCTTCTTCTACCTGATCCCAGCGCATAAATAGGGTAGGATCTCCTAACAATGCATCTGCAATTAATGTTTCATAAGCTTCCGGCGACATTGTAGAACAAGAGAAATAGTCAAAAACCATTTCTGCAGGTCTTAACGAAAGCGAAAGCCCCGGTTTTTTAGTCATAAACTGCAATTTAATGTCCATAGCAGGCTGAATATTGATAATCAATCGGTTTGGTGTCATTCCTTCTTTACCATAAGAAAAAGCAGAATGCGGCACTGGTTTGAACTGGATAATAATAGAAGATTGTTTTTCTTCCATTCTTTTTCCGGAACGTAAATAAAACGGAATTCCCTGCCATCTCCAGTTGTCCAGATAAATTTTCATTGCCACATAAGTTTCTGTATTAGAGTCTGGTGCAATTCCTTTATCCTCACGATATCCCGGAACCGGAACTCCTTTTATTTCTCCTGCACCATATTGACCTCTTACAATATAATGATCTACTTCTTCCGGTTTAATGCGGCGAATAGATTTCAAAACATCGGCTTTACGATTACGAATATCATCGGCATTTAATGAAGCAGGTGCTTCCATAGCCGTCATACATAAAATTTGAAGCAAATGGTTCTGAATCATATCTTTTAATGCCCCAACACCTTCGTAGAATCCGCCTCGTTCTTCAACGCCCACTTCTTCTGCAACGGTAATTTGGACAAAATCAATAAAATTACGGCTCCATAAAGGTTCGAACATGGAATTTCCAAAACGGAAAGCCAAAATATTCTGAACCGTTTCTTTACCTAAATAATGATCAATTCTGTAAATCTGTTCTTCTTTGAAAGTTTCAGAAAGCATTTCGTTCAATTCAATCGCAGAAGCTTTATCGTAACCAAAAGGTTTTTCGATAATGATGCGATCTTGTTTCGGATTTGCAGCAAGTCCAATCTTTTTGATATTGCTTGAAATTGTCGAAATGAAAGAAGGCGTAATCGAAAGATAGAAAAGACGATTAGCACGTTCACCAAAAGCCAGATCAAAATTGTTGATTTTTTCGTTTAATCCGATATAAGATTCTTCTTTGTCAATATCAAGACTGTGATAGGTTATGTGCGAAAGAAATTTTTCAGTTCCAGGATCAGAAATTCCTTTTCTTCTTGAAAAAGTATTTAGGTTTTCTAATACATAACTGCGAAAATCTTCATTGGCTTTTTCTGCTCTACCAAGAGCAATAATCTGAAACTTTTCAGACATACGTCCGTCAAGATACAGATTTTGAAAAGCGGGAAAGAGCTTTCTCTTTGCTAAATCTCCGGTTCCTCCAAAAATCACGATGATTGTTGGATTCTTAAGTTTATTTTTAGTCATTGTGTGTAGTTGTGTTGCTTTAAGTTGCTTATTCAGACCATTGTGTATGGAAAACTCCTTCTTTGTCGATACGTTCGTAAGTATGCGCCCCGAAGAAATCACGCTGCGCCTGAATTAAATTTGTTGGCAGATTTGCAGATCTGTAAGCATCAAAATACGCTAATGAATTCATCAATCCTGCCACAGGTAATCCTTTTTGAATTGCAAACTGAACAGCAGTTCTCATTCCGGCTTGATTCTCTGATAATTTTGAAGCGATTCCAGCATCCAAAAGTAAATTTGGTAAATCTGATTTTGTAACATATGCTTTTCTGAAATCTTCTAAAATAGTCGCACGAATAATACAGCCGCCGCGCCATATTTTAGCAACAGTTTCTAAGTTTAATCCGTAATTATATTCTTTAGAAGCGGTATGAAGCTGAGCCAATCCTTGTGCATAAGTCACAACAATAGAAAGGTATAATGCCGATTTTAAGGCAGCAATTGCTTCACTTGTATTTACATTACTTTCTGCAGCGTTCCAAACTAATTTTTTAGCCGCTTCAATTCTTTCAGGTTTGGTTTTAGACATATCGCGCATGTTAACCGCCGCGTCGATAGTTGGAACCGGAACCTGCAAATCCATTGCGTTTTGCGAAGTCCATTTTCCTGTTCCTTTAGATTTTGCCCAATCCGAAATTTTATTGATTAACAGACTTCCGTCTTCATCTTTTTGTTTCAGGATCTTTCCGGTAATTTCAATTAAATACGATCTAAGATCATCCGTTTGGTTCCACTCTTCAAAAGTTTTCTGAATCGTTTCATCATCCAGATTATAACCTCTTTTCATAAGGTCATAAATCTCAGAGATCAACTGCATGATTCCGTATTCAATTCCGTTATGAACCATTTTTACATAGTTTCCGGCAGAACCATTTCCTAAATATTCTACACAAGGCTCACCGTCTACTTTTGCAGCAATCGCTTCAAAAATAGGGCGAAGTCTTTCGTATGCTTTTTGATCACCGCCCGGCATCATTGCAGGACCGAAACGAGCGCCTTTTTCTCCACCAGAAATTCCCATTCCGAAGAAATGAATCCCTTTTTCAGATAATTCTAAAAATCTTCTGTCAGTATCCGTAAAAAAAGTATTTCCGCCATCGATTATAATATCTCCTTTATCTAAATGCGGTAATAAACTTGCGATTGCGCTGTCCACCGGTTTTCCCGCAGGAACCAATAACATAATCGCTCTTGGCTGTTGAATAAGCTCTACAAAATGCTTCACATCTGTAGTTGCTTCAATTGTATGATCAGAATCGGCTTCTTGTTGAAGTGAGTTGACTTTTTCAGTGTCTAAGTCTAAACCTGCAGCCGCAAAGTTATGGCTTGCAATATTTAAAAGTAGGTTACGACCCATTACGCCGAGTCCTACAATTCCAAAATCAAATTTGCTCATAGTTTTTAATTAACTAAATTATTAGAAGTATGTTTTTGCAGCAAAAAGTAAGAGAAAGTATGGTAATTCTTTTTCAATCAATGTTTTGCAGAAAAACAAAGTTTATTTTAATCTTACATTTTAAAATGTAGACCGCTAAGTTAGAGAAAAATGCTGAAACATTAGGAGTAAAATAGTTCACTTTTAGGGTATATTGTGATACTTTTTTAAGTGTTGAAATTAAACTTATTTTGAGTTTTAAGTCCGTTTGAAAATCAAAACAAAAGTTGTTCGTTATTTTACAATTTTTCGCTCAAAGGAATGAATTACTTTGAGAAAAAATTATTTAAGATGAAAAGAGCACTTATTTTAAACGGATTACTGCTGCTTACCTTTTGGTGTAATGCGCAAAACTCAAATTCTGAATTGAAAAACGTCAGAAAGATTATAGAAGCCAGCAATGCAATTTATGCAGATCTCGCTAATAAAAACGGCGGATCAATTCTAACAAGGTATACCAATGATGCCTGTTTGTTTCCTCCAAATGCTGCGCCAATATGCGGAAGTGAACAAATTGCTGCGTTTTTTAAAGACGGTCCAAAAGTACAGGTTAAGTTTACCATTCAAAATTTATATGGAGATGGCAAAACAGCTGTAACAGAAGAAAGTTATTATGAAATGACTGATCTTGAAGGTAAAAAATTAGACGATGGAAAAGTAATTGTTATTTGGAAGAAAACAAAAGACGGCTGGAAAATGCACCGCGATATGTTTAGCAGTAACCATCCTGCTAAGTAAACCTAGAAACCTACATTGACAGCTTCTTGAAAATCGGTTCCATTTTTTATTAACGAAGCTCTTGATGCAAAAGGAGTAATGCCTGTAAATTTTTTAAACTCTTTTATAAAATGTGCCTGATCATAATATCCGCAGTCGTAGGCTATAGTAGTTAACGATTCAGAAGTATTAAGAACTAAATGCAGGCTTTTGTTAAAACGAATTACAGAATTAAATGCCGAAGGACTTATTCCAATATTGGACAAATAAAGTTTTTGAATATATCTTTCTGATAATCCTGAATGCTGTGCCATTGCAGGCAGATCTAACGAATTAGTTACATAAAGATTTTGACTGAGACCTTGAAGCATCGATACTTTCTTTAATCGGGTTTCGTTTTTTTTGAGCTGCAGCAGAAAGTGATTTTCTAAAATATTGATTTTGGAGGCAAGACCATCTGCCTCCATTATTTTTTCGTATAATTCCCTGTTTTCAGTTTGTGCGACATCGTACATATCGGTAGCATAATTTGTAAATTCTGATAATGGATCAGAGAAAAACAACGCACTCGCATGCGGATAAATCCGTGCAATAAGTACCGAAGTTCCTTTTGCAACCGAAAGTCGGGTAGGAAGGGTTAAATGTCCTAAAAGTTCAATTGCCGGAGTATCTTTTCGTCTGCCATTAATAATAGTAGCCGCCATTCCTTCAGAAATATTGATAATGAAATCTACATAACCGCTTGGATAAAACACTTCATTGTCAAGATCTTTTTCGATCGTAACAACAGTATAATTTTTTATATATGGCGCTAAACTGGCGGAAGGTAAAATCTGCATCTGATTTTGTCTTAATTCTGAAATTAATTAGTTGACTTATAGCGGATTCTAAATTAAAAATAAATTTGATAAAATAAACGAAATGGTTACCGGAATTGCGCAAGGAAATATGGTTTGGCTTGTAATTCCGTTTAGTGTTATTATTTCCTGGATGTATACTTCATTCGGACAAGTAGGAGAGAGCACCGAAATCCTTTTGAAGGAAATGCTAATGATGTGCCTATTTCGCAAATATCTAGGAGTTTTTTATTTAGCTAATAATTGTTTTATATAATTCTGAATATGAAATAACGAGATCACTAAGTGTAAATCCACGATTTAAACCACTAGGATTAGGTAATATCCAAACCTTAGCTCCGCAAAAATCTTCAGATTGTAATCCCCACGTGATTTGCTTTTTACCAGAAAAAGCTTTGTAAGCTGCTTTAGCAAGAAAAGCAATATATTTAGGTTGGAATTTTTTTATCTTTTTTCTGAAAATTTCAATAGAATCATCAAATTCTTCTTTTAAAAGTTGATCTGCACGAGAAGTTGCTCTTGCTACTGCAGTAGTCAGACCATATCCAAGAATTAAAATGTCAATATCGTTTATAGCTTCTATTTGATGTGGAGTAAAACCAGCTTGATGTAATACCTTCCAAAATCGATTGTTTCTTCCCGAAAAATGATGTCCATCTGCTGCTGATTTTAAACCGGGATTAATTCCGCAAAAAAGTACAGTGAGATCTTCTTTAATAATATCAGTTAACATTTATGAAATTAAAATCAGTTAATTATAAGTTTTAAAATATCAATGACTTTATATAGGATTTTTGATAACAACAAAGTTAATTAAAGATTTATGTTTTTACACGTTAAAGCCTTATTATAATGGGCTAAAGAGATATTTTTATATAAAAAAGGTGGTCTTGTAATTGAATAGTTAGACACTTTAAAAAGTTATTTTCGAGACACTGAGTTACAATTAATCTTTATATTTGATAATTAAATTAATAAAATGAGCGAAAAAACTAAACCATATGCCTTAATAACTGGCGCCAGCAAAGGCATTGGAAAATCTATTGCTTATGAATTGGCTAAGCAAGGTTATCCATTATTGCTTGTTGCAAGAAGTGAAGAGGAATTAAAAGCATTATCAAATGATCTTCAAGTTAAATACGGCATCAATGCTTTTATTTTATCAATTGATCTTTCAATAAATGGTGCATCTCAAAAAGTAACAGATTGGATAAAAATGAATAACTATCCAGTTGGGATTCTGGTTAACAATGCGGGTTATGGTATTTGGGGCGATTTTAGTCAGTCTTCTCTAACGGATCAGCTGGGTATGATGCAGCTTAACATGAATGTAGTGGTAGAACTTTCGCATTTATTGGTACCCATGCTTTCACAAGAAAAACAAGCTTACATTTTAAATATATCGAGTACTGCTGCTTATCAGGCCGTTCCTACGCTGGCTGTTTATTCGGCTACAAAAGCTTTTGTTTTATCGTTTACGCGTGCTTTGCGTTTTGAACTTGCCAAAACTTCAATTTCAGTAACCTGTTTTAGTCCGGGTCCGGTTGATACTGGTTTTGCTGCAAGAGCTGGTTTAAGTGCTTTAAACAAAATGGCTGAAAAGTTTAATATGCAGCCAGATGAAGTTGCAAAAAAGGCAGTAAAAGCTATGTTCAACAAAAAATCTGAAGTTATTCCGGGTTTTACAAATATTATTTCGGTGTATGCCAACCGTATACTACCAAAGGGATTTATCGAAAAAACGGCTGCCGGAATTTATAAAATTTAATTTTTTTTCGAAAAAAATATAAAAATATTCTTTGCAAAAGAGAAAATATATATTATGTTTGTATTAAATTCTACTAATTCTATAGAGTATGTCAGATAAAAGAAAAAATATGTTTAATTTTCCTAAAGGTCGAATGCACAAAAATATGCTAATGTATTGTTGTTGCTGTTGTTGCAATCTTTTAGATAAAATTACAAACATTATTATTTCATTTATTAAATCTATATTATCATGGGATCTTCTTATAAAACCTTTACCCTTACTGAGCAATTAACTAATGAGCAAATTGCCTTTTTTAACGAACATGGCTTTATCCATTTCAAAAAATTTATAAACCCGGAAACGGTTTCATCCATCATTGATGCCTCAAAACAAGTGGAGCAAAAATGGATTGAAAATGACCTTCAAAAAATAAACGGTGTTCCAATTAAATATGGAAAAGATTTAGATGGCTCTGCTATTGTGCAGCGTTTTGCTTTTATCAATCAGCATCATCAAACCTTAAGCGGTCTTTTACTTGATCCAAGATTTAATGGTTTATTACCATTAGCAGGCGATGGGGCAAGATTAGGAACGGAAGAAAAAGACGGAATGGTTTTCAATCATTATATCAATGGACCAGAAAGTAAGTTTACTAAAATGGGCTGGCATACAGATGGTTTGAGAGATATTTTTTATGGTGGAAAATTAAACCCGATGCTAAATGTGGGTATTCACTTAAGTACTTTAAAACCTGAAAACGGCGGACTTAAAATTATTCCGGGGACTCATAAGCAGAGTATTTATCAAATGCTTTTCCGTAAAAAATACTTTTTAGATAATAAACCAGATCCACAGGAAGTTTCCATTACTCCGGAAGCTGGAGATTTAACCATTCACGATGGGCGTTTGTGGCACAGAGTTGCAGAATCATCTATCCGTGGCGAAGAGAGTAGAAGAAGGGTTATTTATATTCCAATTATAGCAGGAAAATACGCTCCTAAAAACGAGAACAGTCCAACGGTTTTTTATCAACGTTTTGCAGGTATTGTTAAATAATTATGCTGTTTGTTATCGCATTTAGTTATCTGGTTAGATCAGGTAAGCTAAAAAGTGCCACCGATTTTTTTAAAAATACACAAAGAAAAATAAAGTTAAAAATTATAAGCTAGAAGTGGTTATACTTTCTGGCTTATAAATACTGGGCTAATAATGGGAAAAGAAACACAGATTGAAGATTATACTGTAATTGCACAAAGAACATTTTCAGACCGTAAGCGAACTAATATTTTAAAAAGGGCAGAACAGCTAACGATTGTATTTTTGCTTCCAAAAGTGCCTAAATTCATTTCGCCAAACTTGCTCACTTTAATTGGTACACTTGGTTCGGGATTAGTTTTTTTAGCTTTTGTTTTAGGAACTTATTTAACAAATTGGTATTTGCTTTTGGGTATTATCGGTTTGAGTATAAATTGGTTAGGCGATTCTTTAGATGGAAGACTGGCTTATTACAGAAATATTCCGCGCCGTTGGTACGGTTTTGCACTCGATATTATTGCCGATTGGATTGGTATTGTACTTATAGGTTTTGGCTACTACATTTATGCTGAAAATGGCACACAAGTATTAGCCTTTGCTTTTGTCGCATTGTATGGCTGGTCAATCATCATCAGCCAGTTACGGTACAAAATTACAAATGAATACAGTATAGATTCCGGTTTTGTTGGTCCAACAGAACTTAGATTTATTATTGCTTTAATTTTAATTGCAGAAGTTTTATTTCCCGGATCAATTACCTATTTGGCTGGCTTAATCACTATTGTGTTATTTATAATCAATACCATAGATAGCTTTAAACTTTTAAAACTGGGCGATTTAAAAGATAAAACCCAAGGCTGAAATGTTTAAGAAAAAATCCATTTTCACTTTTCTACAAGCACAAGTTGCGGCATTTGTAGGCGGCATTACCGATTATGGCTTAATGATTTTATTGACAGAAGTATTCAAACTACATTTTACCTTTTCTATTCTAATCTCCGGAACTGTTGGCGCCATTATCAATTTCAGCATCAATAGATTTTGGGTATTTAAAAATCAATCGGGTTATAGCAGCTACATCAATAGTCAGCTTTTTAAATTTGCGTTGGTTGTATTGGGAAGCATTTCCTTAAAATCATTCGGCACACTTATTTTGCAACAATCATTTCAAATCGATTATAGAATCGGGAGATTAATCACGGATAGTTTTGTTTCTTATGGATTTAATTATCCACTAATTAAATATTGGGTTTTTAAGGTAAACGAAAAACAGAACGCAATCGAATCAAATTAAATTAATCCGTTGCGTGCAATTATTTCAACACATAGAGACATAGTTTAGGACGCTTAAAAAAGGCGTTTCACTTGTTTAAAATAAACATAGCTAGCTATGTGTTAGAAACTAGTTTCTTTTTTATATTCTTTTTTCCGCATCTAACAACTATGTTTCTATGTGTTAAAATAATTGCACGCAACGGGTTTAAATTAGTATATATACATCTTGTTATGAATAAAATATCATTTAAATATTTTACAAAATCACTAATCGTTATAACGATCTTAGTAAATATAATTTCTGGAAACCTATTGGCGCAATCCAAAAATCCATCGCCATTAAATTTCCCAACGCCTAAAAATGTAGATAATATCCTGTTTTACATTCAGCGAGACCCAAATATAAACACTGCTATTTATGCCATAAACTATCAGGAAAATGGAAAAATAAACAAAAGCAATCCTATAAAAGCATATTGGATTCGATATGCCGAGAAAGGAGAAAAAAAGGATTTTAGTTATGTACAACGCAAATTTGCATACGGAATAGAAAGTAAGACCTTAAATAATGAGGAGTTTGAGCTTAAATTTGTATCCTATAAAAAGTTACCCTTAACCTTGAAAAAGATAGATTCAGATCAAAAATATCATGTTTTTGTAAATGTAAATCAGAAAAAAATACAGGTAGAAAAAATATTTGTGCGCATTGAAGGAGGTTCTTTTTGGCTGCCAAATGTAAAGTATGCCGAAGTTACCGGAATTGATGCTTCTTCTAATAAAATAATTACTGAGAGGATGTTGTTGTAATAAAAATTCGAAAGTTCCAGGTGTGTTGATTCTTTTTAGAATATGAAAATAAAAGTTGTTCGTAATTTTACAATTTCTCATTTGACAGAATGAGTTCCGCAACGATAGCGCAGATTTGCAATCTGTGCCCGCAAAGTAATTTCTTCAAAACATAAATAAAAAGATTAAAATTTTCCGTTATACTTTTTATTTTTGTAAGAAAAAAGGCGTGTCAACAAAATACAAAGCAACAACAACTGAGGAAGCATATTTTATAACTATAACTGCTGTAGGGTGGATAGATATATTTACAAGACTAAATCAGAAAAATATTTTAATAAATGCTTTAAAATATTGTCAGGAAAACAAAGGTTTGGAAATTTATGCTTACTGTATTATGAGCAGTCATATTCATTTGATTTGCAAAGGGACGAATGGTTTTGTATTATCTGATATTATTAGAGATTTTAAAAAATTTACATCAAAAAAAATAATACAAACTATAATAAATGAACCTGAAAGTAGAAGAGAATGGATGCTTGAATATTTTCAAAAATCATGTGAACATTTAAAAAAGGATCAGAATTATAAAGTTTGGCAAAATGGTTACCATGCAGAACATATTTATAGCAATAAGTTTATTAAGCAAAAAATAGATTACATCCATAATAATCCTGTAAAAGATAAAACTGTTAATTCGGCTGAAGATTATTATTTTAGTTCGGCAAGGAATTATTCCAACTTAGAAAATGATTTAGATGTTGTTTTATTATACTTATTTTAAAATACTCAACTGCTGTCTTGACTTAGCTTGTGGGCACAGATTGCAAATCTGCGCTAACGGGTATGCGCAACGATAGCGTATGCACAACGATAGCGCGGAAATTCTTTCCGTTCCCGTTCCTATATTAATAAAAACTGTTTTTCTTTTTTAAATCTGTCAAGATATACTTTGCGGGCACGGATTACAAATCCGCGCTATCGGGTATCGGGGTAAAATACGTATAGATAAACCATAAAAAACCGATTACTCGGATATGCACAACGATAGCGCGGAAATTCTTTCCGTGCCCGTACCTATATTAATAAAAACTGGTTTTATGCTCAATAAAAATTAAAAACAGGTATTTATACTTTATGAATTTATTTATTAAAGAAGTATTTTGCCTTTTATACAGTTACGGAAAACCGTAAAGTAAAACAATGAAGGTTTTGTATGTTTGGTATTGGACATTGATCAGGCTGGAACTATATAGCTTTTAAAATTGGTAGTTGAAATCATTTTATGGAGGGAATAAGTAAGTTGGGCATAATCTTAATTACGAAATCGTAAATAAATTAAAAAGATATGGCAAAAAAGAAGTTTTACGTTGTTTGGGAGGGTAGAAAAATTGGAATATTCGAAACTTGGGATGAATGTAAGGAAAGTATCCATGGTTTTAATGGTGCCAAATATAAATCTTTTCAATCTTTAGAATTAGCAAAGCAAGCGTATTCAGAAGAATATGATAACTATAAAGGCAAGACATTTTTTGAATCCGAGCTATCTGAAGAAGAATTAAAATTGATCGGTGCACCTATTTTAAAAAGTATCTCTGTAGATGCAGCCTGTAGTGGTAATCCAGGTTTAATGGAATATCAAGGAGTTGAAACTGAAACTAAAAGGGTAATTTTCAAACAAGGTCCTTTTAAAGATGCATCAAATAATATGGGTGAATTTTTAGCTTTAGTACACGCATTGGCACATATGAAAAAAAGCAACGATATACGTCCAATTTATTCTGATAGCAAAATAGCAATATCTTGGATTAGAGATAAAACTTCCAGAAGTAATATTCAAGAAACAGAAAATAATAAAGAAGTTTTTGAACTTATGGAACGTGCAGAAAAATGGCTAATCTCAAATGAATTTACCAACAAAATATTAAAATGGGAAACAAAAGCTTGGGGTGAAATTCCAGCTGATTTTGGTAGAAAATAACTAAAACCTAAATCCAACAGCAGATCGCTCGTCTATGCACAACGATAGCGCGGAAATTCTTTCCGTGCCCGTTCCTATATTAATAAAAACTGGTTTTCTTTTTTTAAATCTGTTAAGATATACTTTGCGGGCACGGATTACAAATCCGCGCGATCGGGTTTTTGTATCTATAAAGCTTAATAAGTAAAAAAAAACTATCCTGTAATTCTGTGTATAGCTTTAATTTGTATTTTCGTTTGTAGTAAAATGTTTCGTGTATTTATAATAACTACTGACAAACAATCTAAAATTGCACATAATTATATGAGATACAAAAAATTCATAATTGATGGTTACAGAGGAATAAGCGAAATTACTGAAATTAATATATCAAAAGAATCTTTGATTCCAATTATAGGTAAAAATGAAAGTGGAAAGACAACATGTTTGGAGGCTATTTTAGCTTTCGATTATAATAATGATAATCAATACTCAGGTAAACATCTAGAAAATATTGAGAATTTATATTCGACTATAGAATTACCAATAAAAATTAGTGCTGAAATTGAATTTGAACACTTTTCTATAATAGAAGATGTTTTTCAATCAGAACTAGAATCTTTTAAATCCTCCTATGTACCATTTGTTGGTGGCGATTTTGTTTTAAGTGAAGTAGATTTTGAATTGAATAAATTTTCAGGCTGGGAATCCGTCCAGATGTTGCAAATTTTAAACGAAAAACAAAATGAAAATTGCCTTTTAATTCAACGTGATTTACGTACTAAAAAATATTCTATTGAATTTTTAAATTCTTTGATAGATGTCGAAGCGAATAATTCAATTTGTGAAAAAATAGTAAGAGAACTACCGTATACACTGTATTTTGATGATTTTAGAGATCGTCTGCCAGAGAAAATCTTTATAACGAGTGATGAAAATCATAGTTCATATTCCGGTTGGCTGCCATATATTGATGAGATTTTTAAAGTGACAAAAAAAGATTATAGTGTTTATCTTCTACCTAATAAAAATAGTAGTTTAAGAAAAAGTATTCTAAAAGAAGTTCAAAATGCATTCAATAAAAAACTTTTGGAAGAGTGGTCAAAATATCAGTTTGAGCATAATGACAATATACATGTCGAAATTGATTATGTAGAAAGTGGTGATCTACCTTATTTGGAGTTTAAAATTGTAGAAAAAGTTTTAATTGACGGGAATTGGGAAGAAAGATTTTTTGACATATCTGATAGGAGTAAAGGTTTTTATTGGTATATCAATTTCATGATAAAACTCCATTACAATTCTGAAAAAAGAGATTTAAATGATAAAGATACTGTCTATCTTTTAGATGAACCGGGCTCATATCTTCATACTTATGCTCTTAATAAATTAGCAGAGCAATTAAAAAATATATCTGTTGACAATAAAGTTATTTATTGTACTCACTCACATAATTTATTAAATCCTGAATTTATTCCAATTAATTCGATTCGTTTAGCAGAAAAAAAAGAGGGAAAAATAAGTTTAAAGAAGCTAGATCATAAAGGTATTATCCGTCCACAAAAAAATTCAGCATACCAATCTATTTTTGATGCTTTGGAGGTGCGCCCACCATTATTAGATTTTCAATACGAAAATATTATTTTAGTAGAAGGGATTTATGATTATTATGCGTTTACAATGTTTACAGGAGATAAATTATCATATTTCCCTTGCGTAAGTGCTTCTTCTATGATTAATCAGATACCGTACATGATTTTCTTGGGAAAAAAATATCTAGCCCTATGGGATAATGATAATGAGGGTAGAGAAAGATTGAAAAAAGCCATAGAAACATTTGGAGAAATTGAAGGTAAAAAATTTCTAATTCTTGAAAGTATTGATAACAAAAAAAATACAAGACTAGAAGAGTATTTCAATGAGAATGAAATGTTTTCTTATTCTGGACTTAAAAATTTAACGAAACCTGCTTTTTGTAAGTTTGTGCTAGATCTATACTACAAAAACGATAGGGCCTCTATTATAGAAAAAGCATTTCCTTTAACAAAAAAGAATTTTAAAATGATGGAACAAAAATTAGTTACAAGATTGGAGTAATTTATAGTAGAGCTTTTCTTTTGAATAAATTGAGATAAATTAATACTACCTGCTCAACGAAGAAATTCTTTCCGTGCCCATTCCTATATTAATGAAAACTGGATTTTCTTTTTTAAATCTGTCAAGATATACTTTGCGGGCACGGATTACAAATCCGCGCGATCGGGTAATTACTTATTAATCAATTTCTCAAGCCTCACCATCATTTCATCTTTCTCTTTCAACATACGCTCATACAAAGCAATTTTTTCCTCGTGTATTTGTACAATTTTATCAATCGGATTTAAAGTACAATTAATATATCCAGAATTGTTCGCAACTGCTCCGTCATGAAATGTATTAGAAATAATATTCACAGCCTGTTCTTCATCAAAATTCTGAAAAGCTTCAACAGGAATTTTTAATACAGCAGAGATTTGTTTCAGCAGATTTTCTTCAATTACATCTTTTTGCTCCAGTAAAGAAATTTTCTTTTGGTTCCAGTCTTCACCCAAATCATAAGCTAACCCTTCCTGCTTTATGTTAAGCATTTCTCTGAAACGTTTTACGTTTCTTCCCTGATGTATTTTCTGTTCCATAATGCGTGTCAATTTTTCTGAAGGCTCAAAGTTAAAGCCATTTGGATAAAAATCCTGAATTTCAAAGATAAAAAAATATACCATAAAACATCGTTTTTGTCAGATATTATGCCAGTTATATTTATATTTTACTTCAATGTTTCGGGTATTATATCAATTTTTGAAAAGCAAAAATTAGAAAATTACTTATTTTATTAAGTTTTAACATTAAAAAAGCCTGTAAACAAATAGTTTACAGGCTTTTTTGTGGAGTCGCCGGGAATCGAACCCGGGTCCAAACAAGCAACTAAAGAGCTTTCTACACGCTTATTTCCTGATTAGATTTTCGATGTCAAGCTAGGCCAGAAACAGCCACCGAACACTTATCTTCTTTAGTTTCGAAACCCACCCGAAGCTCATGGATATCTAGGTTTATTTTTACGGTTCCCCTTGACGGAACGCCACAAACCAAGGCTTTCCAGGAGAATCCAGCTTCTCTACCTTGTAGAGACGTGGCGCAATCTTACTATGATTCGGATTATGCAGCTAAAGCGTAATTATTTTCGCCGTGTAAAAGTTTGAGATCTTATATTTACGAGCAAGGTCTCAATGCTCGACGTGCTTACTGTTCAATTCGACTTGCTGTCAAAACCAGTCGACCCCAAAAATGAGTCTGCAAATTTAGAGTATTTGAAATTACTTTCTACTAAAATTTTCAGAAAAATTAGAAAGTCAAAAATTGAAAGTCGTAAAGTTTTTAAAGTATTTGACTTTAAGACTTTTGACTTTCGACTTTATGACTATTTTATTCTTCGTCTTTAAAATTAAAAGGATAATCCCCAAAAATTGGAGCTAATTTGCGGACAGCATAAGTGTTTCTTGTCATTTTGTTAGACAACGCTATTATGGTAACATTCTCTTTCATTAAAGTAATGTAAGATGAGGTATTGCCATGCCACCAGCCATTATGGAAATAATAGTTTTGGCCGGTTTCCCAATTAATCATTCTAATTCCTAAACCGTAATTTTTAGTTCCTTTACGTTCGTTGCTGTAACCTGTATAAACTTGTTTTAGTAATTCAGGTTTTAAAAAGTCAGGTGATTGTCTTGCGCGGTCAAATTTTAAAAGATCTCGTACTGTCGAAAAAACATTTTTATCTCCGTAAACATTGTCCAGATAATCAAAACCAATTTCTACACCATTTCCTTTGTAAGATGGAACAATCGTTTTTCTGTCTTTGTCATCATCAAAAACATACGTATGTGTCATTCCTAAAGGTTTGAAAATCATTTCGCTCATGGCTTCTTTATATTTCAAGCCGGTAATTTTTTCAATGATAAGTGCCAGCATTGCATAATTAGTATTGCAATAACTGAAACGGGTTCCGGTTTTAGATTCTAAACCAATATCTTTAGTTGCTAAAAGATTTAAAATATCCTTATTTGTCAACTGATTATGTCTGTCCCAAACCGATTTATCGTGATCTGTAAAATAGGCATAATTACGCATTCCGGTGCGATGGCTTAAAAGCATTCTAATCGTGCAGTCTTCGTATGGGAACGTTTTTAAAATTGTATTTACTTTTTGGTCTAAATCTATTTTACCCGCATTCACCAATTTTAAAATGGCTGTTGCCGTTAATACTTTACTTACAGAGGCAATTTGCACAGGAGTTTCGGCAGTTATTTTAGTTCCTTCATTTTTATTGGCAAAACCATTGTATTTTTCGTAAATAATCTGACCATTTCGGGCAACTAAAAAACTTCCGTTCATGCTGTTGTTGGGCCAGTTTTTATAATAAAAATGATTTATTCTGCCAATTACCGAATTTTTATAAGCCTGAGAAATTTTCTTTTCAGGACCTAACGGCTTCATTTTAGGTAATGTATCTTCGACTGTAGGAGTAGTAGCTGTTTTTGTTTTATTGTCATTACCACAAGAGCTTAAAACTAATACTGAGAAAAGTATTTGTGGTATCTTTGTTTTTTTAAGGAAAATCATTTGCATCGTTCTTTAAAAACAAATATATCGAATTCAATTTTGTTGTATTCTCAGTTTTTGATGGTTTAAAAACGTCTTTTTAACATAATTTTAAGAACTGTTTTTTTTATTTCTTTGTTTTTCAGCTACTAACGGTTTTTAAACATTCTAAATAGTAAATTAGAAACAAAAATTTAACTATATTTGTTATATTTGAAACAAATACGATGTAAAAAGTTATATTATTAAATGCTTTAAATTTATTTAAATGAAATTTGGAATCATAAAAGAAAGAAAAAACCCACCAGACAGAAGAGTTGTTTTTTCTCCAAATGAGCTTACAAAACTAAAACAAGTCTATCATGACGCTTCTGTTGAAGTAGAAAGTTCAGATATTAGAGTTTTTTCTGATGCAGAATATAAAAATATGGGAATAACCGTTACAGAAGATGTTTCGGATTGTGATGTTCTTTTTGGTGTAAAAGAAGTTCCTGTTGACAATTTAATTCCAAACAAAGCATATTTCTTTTTTTCTCATACGATAAAAAAGCAGCCACATAACAGGAAATTACTTCAAGCAATTTTAGAAAAAAATATTGATTTATACGACCATGAAACAATTGTTGATTCGCTTGATCGTCGATTAATTGGTTTTGGCAAATATGCCGGAATGGTTGGCGTATATAACGGAATCCGTGCTTTCGGAATTAAATTCGAATTATTTAAACTTCCAAAAGCAGAAACACTTTCCGGAAAAGAAGCCTTGATTATGCATTTAAAACGCATTACAATGCCAGCTTTAAAATTTGTAATTACCGGAACTGGAAAGGTTGGGAGCGGGGCAAAAGAAATTTTGGATGCTATTAAAATAAAAGAAATCACGGTAGACAATTATCTGACTAAAAAATATGCGCAGGCAGTTTATGTTCAGTTAGATGTTTTAGAATATAACAAACGTATTGATGGTCAGGTTTTAGATTTTAATGATTTTGTCGAAAATCCTGAAGCTTATACTTCTGATTTTGAAAAATTCACGAAAGTTTCAGATATCTATTTTGCAGGTCATTTTTATGCGAGTAATGCTCCAATGATTTTGACGAGAGAAATGTTAAACGCAAGTGACTGTAAATTAAAAGTTGTAGCAGATATTTCATGCGATGTAAATGGGCCAATTGCAAGTACACTTCGTTCTTCGACAATTGCAGAACCTATTTATGGTTATTTTCCTTTAGAAGATAAAGAAGTCGATGTTTTTCATCCCGCAGCAGTTGTGGTTATGGCAGTTGATAATCTTCCATGTGAAATTCCAAAAGATGCCAGCGAAGGATTTGGAGAACAATTTATGGAGCATGTAATTCCGGCTTTTTTCAACGGAGATAAAGACGGAATTTTAAAACGCGCCAAAATCACCGAAAACGGAAAACTTACAGAAAGATTCAGCTATTTACAAGATTATGTAGACGGTAAATAATTTTTTTAATTGTGAGTTGTTAATTATAAATTTTTAATTAATTAAAAGAGCTTTCTAAAATTAGAAAGCTCTTTTTTTATAGTATCAAAAATAATTAACCATTAACAATTCATAATTAACCATTAATCTAAACCATTTCTTCTGGTTTAACCCAAGCGTCAAAATCTTCAGGAGAAACGTAGCCTAAACGAACTGCTTCTTCTTTTAGTGTCGTTCCGTTTTTGTGAGCGGTTTGAGCAATTTCTGCGGCTTTGTAATAACCAATTTTTGTGTTTAAAGCGGTTACAAGCATTAGAGAATTATCTACTAATTCTTTAATACGTTTATGATTTGGTTCGATTCCTTGTGCGCAATGTTCATCAAATGAAACACAAGCGTCTCCAAGCAAACGTGCCGATTGCAGGAAGTTTGCTGCCATAACCGGTTTAAAAACATTCAATTCATAATGTCCCTGCATTCCGCCAACGGCGATTGCCATATCGTTTCCAATAACCTGGGCGCAAACCATTGTTAAAGCTTCACATTGTGTCGGATTTACTTTTCCGGGCATAATTGAAGATCCCGGTTCATTTTCCGGAATATGAATTTCTCCAATTCCTGAACGTGGGCCAGAAGCTAACATTCTAACATCATTGGCAATTTTATTTAAGGAAACAGCCAATTGTTTTAATGCTCCGTGTGTTTCCACAATAGCGTCGTGTGCAGCCAAAGCTTCAAATTTGTTTTCGGCAGTAATAAAAGGATGTTTGGTAAATTGAGCGATATATTCAGCAACTTTTACGTCGTAACCTTTTGGAGTATTTAATCCGGTTCCAACTGCGGTTCCGCCTAAAGCGATTTCAGATAAATGTGCTAAAGTATTTTTAAGTGCTTTTAATCCAAAAGCTAATTGCGCTGCATATCCTGAAATTTCCTGTCCAAGCGTTAAAGGAGTTGCGTCCATTAAATGCGTACGGCCAATTTTTACAACATCCTTAAATTCATTTGCTTTTTTTACTAAAGTTGCGTGCAGTTTTTCAACTCCCGGAATTGTGGTTTCAACTACCATTTTATAGGCTGCAATGTGCATTCCGGTTGGGAACGTATCATTTGATGATTGCGATTTATTTACATCATCATTTGCTTTTATAAATTGTTCGCCTTCGCCAATTTCAAAACCTTTTAATACTTGGGCGCGGTTGGCAATTACTTCGTTTACGTTCATGTTACTTTGTGTACCTGAACCTGTCTGCCAAATAACTAATGGAAATTGATCATCTAGTTTTCCTTCCAGAATTTCGTCACATACGGCAGCGATTGCGTCTCTTTTTTCTATTGGTAAAACTCCCAGATCAAAGTTGGCGTAAGCAGCTGCTTTTTTAAGATAGGCAAATCCTTCGATGATTTCCTGCGGCATTGAAGCTGAATTTCCAATTTTGAAATTATTTCTTGAACGTTCTGTTTGAGCACCCCAATATTTATCGGCTGGGACCTGAACTTCGCCCATGGTGTCTTTTTCTATTCTGTATTTCATTTTGTGTAAATATGTTGTTTGTAAAAATGTATTTTGTTTGGGTAAATGGAACGCGGCTGACACTGATTTACTTCGTAAAGACGCGGATTGAAACGGATTTTTTATTTTGGTGTTTAAGATTTCTTTTGAATACGGATTCTAGCCCCGATAGTAGCGGAAATCCTTTTATGTTTTTTCTTTAAAAACATAAAAGATTGCAGCGGATAGCGGGAAATAGCTCCTGAAAATACTCATGTACTTCTGATTTAGATAGTTGAATAATTTATCAAAAAATAAGCTTATTTAAAATGAGTATAAATATACGGATAAATGTTATTTCACGAAAATTGATTTAGATTTTATTGCTGAGGAAAAATATATAGCCTACATTTGTGGTAACATTCAAAAATTCCGGAAAACATGTTTGAATTTTCACAGTACTTAGGCTTTTTACTTTTCTTAACCATACTAACTATAGGGTTTTGGTTAATGTTTTTCTTGGTTGGTTTCGTATCTTATTGGGTTACGGGAGCTAGCTGGGAAATGTTCAAAGAAAAGAGAGCTAAAAAAAGACAAGAAGAACAATCAATTTAATTTGAATTGATTTCATAAAAGGATTCGTGAAAACGAGTCCTTTTTTTATGCTGAAAACTAAAGAAAAATTCCAATAAAAAAATCCCAAATTCCAATTGATTAGCTCATTGGAATTTGGGATTTTTAGTATTTGAAATTTAACTTATATTATCCAGGGAAGTCTCCTCCGCCATCTCCTCCGCCATCATTTTTAGGCTGTGCGTTTCGGTCTCTATCACTTTTTGGTTTGTTAAAACGATACGTAAATGATAAATTGAACTGACGTTTACGGAACTGCATTTCGCTATACGATTTTTGACTTTCACGAGTGACATCATTTTGAAGATAGGTGTCAGACTTCATGATACGTGAGTTGAAAATATCGCTAATATTGAATGCAATTGTTGCTTTGTCTTTTAAGACATCTTTACTAAACGCCGTATTCATACCAAACTGACCTAAGTTTTTACCCTGAGCTGTTTTTTGTTCACCATTGTAAACAGCACTTAACTGCCAGTCTATTTTGTAAGGTAACGTTAATTTTGAGTTGATTCTGGCAAACCATGTATTAGCTTGATTATCCAGATCTTGTACAACTGTATTTCCTTTAGTGTCTATATAAGTATTTTCGCCGGTAGTTTTTACATTGTAAAAGTTGAAGTTACTGTTGATTCTCCATACTTTAAATGGTGTATAATTAAGAGTAAACTCAAAACCAAATTTTTGCTCTCTTCCTAAGTTAATTGGACGGCTTAAAATAACCGGAATTCCATCAACTGGATTATCCGGTGTAGGAGTTACAACATCACCATCAGGAGTTACAACGTCACCTGTAGGAGTTCTCACGAAACTGAAAACGTCTTTTGTGTTTTCGAAATATGCAGAGGTATTAAAGGTTAATTTTTCCCAGCGTTTGATGTATCCAATATCGTATTTGTCTGTCAAAGATGGATCTAAGTCCGGATTTCCCTGAAAGATATTGACATTACTGGAGTAGTTTGTCGCAGGATTCATGAAACGTCCTCTAGGTCTTGATAAACGCTTACTGTAACTTGCTGTGAAGTTACTTTGATCTGAAATTTCGTAACTAATGAAAGCACTCGGAAACAAGTTGTTGTATTTTTTAGTGTTGAAATCGTTACTATCTAATAAATTTACCTGAATATTAGTGTCTTCCCAACGTAATCCAAATAAATAAGAAAACTTATTGACTTTGAAACCGTATTGCGTGTAAATCGCGTTTATGTTTTCCTTGTATTCTAAAGTATTTGATAATTTTGGATCTGGTTGACCATCAATCCCAGTTATTACATATTCGTTGTTCAGGTCACCAAAACTTCCTTTATATCCGGCTTCAAACTGGCTTCCTTTGCCTAACGGTAATACATAATCTGCTTGTAATTGTACTTGTTTCTGAACCTGATCGTTCAAGGTATTATTGAAATTTGGTGATGCTGTAATGGTACTGTTACTATCATCTGTATTTCTTGAAATCGATAAATCGGCAGTAAGTTTATGTCCTTTATCGTTGAAATTTTTGATTAAGTTTGAGGTATATTCTACGTTTTCACTTCCGGTAACCCCATCATTTAAACGGTATGAATTACCTGTAAAATCATGCGCTGCGCCAAAATTACTATACGTAATGTAATCTCTTGTGTCGCCAGAATTTTTTTGGTAATTAATGGCATTTGTCCAGAATGTGTTTGGAGCAACAGTCCATTCTATACCAGCTCTTCCGTTAAATCCGTCAGAAGTTCTTTTAGTATCACGATCTTCATCAAGAAATCCTTTTGAAGTTCCGTCAGCATTTAAATATTCTGTGTTAGTTAAACCTGCGCCTTCACTTGTTCTGCGGTTGTAACCAAGAGTAGTGAAATAGTTTAATTTCTCTGTTTTATAATTTAAATTTCCGCTTAAACCATACGTTTCAGGAAGTCCTGTCGAAGCAATAAAAGTTCCATTTAAACCCTGATTTTTTCCTTTTTTAAGAATGATATTGATGATTCCTGATCCACCTTCGGCATCATAACGTGCTGATGGATTGGTAATAACTTCTACTTTATCAATGGCATCTGCCGGAAGCTGACGCAAAGCTTCGGCAACATTTATCGCGTTTGAAGGTCTTCCATCAATTAAAATTCGGATATTGTCACTTCCTCTTAAACTTACATTTCCTTCGGTATCAACAGAAACAGATGGTACGTTGTCTAAAACATCACTTACTGTTCCGCCTTTTACCATCATGTCCTGACCAACATTATAAACTTTTTTATCCAGTTTAATTTCAACTGATGATTTTTCGGCACGAACCACAACTTCGTTTAATTGTGCAGCATCTTCAGATAAATTTACTACACCTAAATTAGTGTCTTCCTGAATACTTTTTTGTTTAATTTCAGTCGATTTAAACGAAATGAATTCTACTTTTATATCGTAAGTTCCCGGAGCAACAGCTACTTCAAATTCACCTTTAGGATTGGTTATCCCGCCGGCAATAACTTTTGTGTCATTTGGTGCCATAATCGAAATTGTAGCATACTCAAGCGGCTGCTTGCTTACTTTTTCGAAAACTTTTCCGGTAACTTTTACTTTATTTCTTGCTTGTGGTCCTTGTTGCGCATAGTTGTAAAAGCCTGTAAAAAGCATCACGAGCATTACAACAAAATTGATTTGTTTCATTTTTTTCTGGTTTCTTTTCTTCTTAGACAGCAAATGTACCTTTTGGTTTAAAAAGCAAGATCACAAAAAAATGTTAATTGATCATTTTATAATCAATCTAAAAAAGAAGCAACTTTGTCTAAATCCCTTCCAATAATAGCTTTTCCGTCCTTTACAACAATAGGTCTTTCAATTAAAATTGGGTTATCTGCCATTGCCTGAATAATTTGGTCATCGCTCAAATCTTTTCCTTTGTAGTTTTCAATCCAGATTTTTTCTTTGGTTCGAACCAATTCATTGGGCTGAATATTTAATTCTTTAAGAAGTTTTTTTAGGTCCTCAAAACTCGGAGTATCTGTTAAATAAGGAATTATCTCATATTCTTGTTTGGTATCTTCAATAAAAGCCAAACAGCTTCTTGATTTTCCACAGCGTGGATTATGGTAAATTTGTATCATTTTCTTATATTTAAAGTCTGCTAGAATAAGATCTGTTAAAAACAGTCGTTATTTAGTACAACAAAAATAGGATTTCCTATTTAAATCGAATTCTCATTTCAAAAATTTTAAATATATGTTTTTAGAGCAAGGAGTTAAACCTGAAAATCATTTTTGGAAATATCTTTTAGGATCTGTTTTTATTATTACAGCTTCATTTGTAGGTCAAATTCCTTTTTCTATTGCAGTTCTTTATAAAAGTTTTAAAGAGCACGCTGCTTTCCCGACGGATAATGATTCGGCTTTAAAAATGTTTGAGCCCAATCTTACCTTATTTTTAGTAATGCTTTCATTTGTTTTTGCTTTTGCAGGAATATATTTTGTGATAAAATATATGCATCATCAAACACTTTTATCGGTAACAACGGGAAGAAAAAAAGTAGACTGGAACAGGATTTTATTTTCTTTCCTTCTTTGGACAATATTTTCTGTAATCAGTTTTTTGGTGCTTTATTTTCAATCTCCGGAAAAATTTGTCTGGAATTTTAAATTAGTTCCTTTTTTGATTTTAGTGGTTGTAGGAACAATTTTAATTCCCATTCAAACCAGTACAGAAGAATATGTTTTTAGAGGATATTTAATGCAGGGTTTCGCTAATCTGGCTAAAAATAGATGGTTTCCGTTAGTTATGACTTCACTGATATTTGGTTCCATGCACATTCTTAATCCCGAAGTGACCAAGATGGGATATATTATCATGGTTTATTATATAGGAACGGGATTGTTCCTCGGAGTCATTACTTTAATGGACGATGGAATGGAATTAGCTTTGGGTTTTCATGCTGCAAATAATCTTATTGGGGCTTTATTGGTCACTTCAGATTGGTCGGTTTTTCAAACACATTCTATTTTTAAAGATATGTCAGATCCTTCTGCCGGAGCAGATGTTATTTTGCCGGTTGTGATCGTTTATCCTATTTTGCTTTTTATTTTTAGTAAAAAGTATAAATGGACGAATTGGAAAGAGAAATTAACGGGTAAAATCGATGAATCAAATAATGAGGTTTCAGAATTTTTAAATTTAAACTAACAGGATCATGCCAAACTTAACACATAAAAATGTACATAATTATTTTAAACTTGATGGATACCATCTAAACGCTGCAGATTTATGCCGCATTGGATATAGTTTTATCAAAGAAGGCGATGTCTACGAACGTGCCATTGGAGAGTTTTTTCTGGATTGGTTTGATCATAAAGATTATATCGAAATGACAACTTCGGGAACTACTGGACTTCCTAAGTTGGTTAGATTAGAAAAACAAGCCATGATTCAGTCGGCATTAGCAACGGGGGATTTCTTCGGTTTAGAACCGGGAAATAAAGCTTTGCTTTGTCTGCCAACTCAGTTTATCGCCGGAAAAATGATGCTGGTTCGCAGTTTGATTTTAGGATTAGAATTAGATGTTGTAGTTCCGAGTACAGAACCTTTGGCTTACAATAATAAAAAATATGATTTTGCTGCGATGGTTCCTTTACAGGTTCGGAATTCGCTTGAAAAATTAAGTAATATAAAAAAGTTAATTATTGGCGGAGCGAAAACAGACAGCGACCTTATAGAGAAACTTCTGCCTTTTAAAACAGAGATTTACGAAACGTACGGAATGACCGAAACGATAACGCATATTGCTGCTAAAAGAGTAGGAGAAACCGCTTTTACAATTTTACCAAATGTAAAAATTGAAAAAGACGATCGCGGCTGTCTGGTAATTTATGTTTCCTCTATTTCTGAAGAGCCAATTGTTACTAATGATTTAGTTGATTTAGTAAATGAAAATCAGTTTGTATTTTTGGGAAGAATCGATAATGTAATTAATAGTGGAGGAGTGAAACTGATTCCAGAGCAGATTGAAGCGAAGTTAATCGGCAGAATTAGTAATCGTTTTTTTGTAACTGGTGTTCCCGATACTGTTTTAGGTGAAAAACTAATTTTAGTTATTGAAGGTGAAAAATATGATTTCTCTGCTGACTTTTTTGATATTTTAGGGAAATTCGAAAAGCCGAAAGAAATTGTTTTTGTTCCGAAATTTAAGGAAAATGAAAATGGTAAGTTATTGCGTAAGTCGAGTTTAAGATAGATAAGGAAATTCCAATATTTTAAATTCCAAATTCCAATTTTTATATTGGGATTTGGAATTTTTTTGTGGAATGTTAAGTCCCTACGGGACAAATGTTGACGGCGTCTTTCTATGTTTTTACCGATATTTAATCTCTACGAGATATTTTAAAAGAGTGTGGAGTATTTTTAAGGTATTACATTCTTAAGAGAAACTCTATTAGGAATTAGGGGTATATAAAAAAATAAGCAACAGAAAAAAAATATTCTATGAGAAAAAAACTCCGTTAGGAGTTACATGTCGGTAGAAAAATAAAGACGACCCATAAAAATATCCCGTAGGGACTAAACAAATTATGGCAGTAAAATATCCCAAAATAAAAATTCCAAATTCCAATTTTTATGTTGGAATTTGGAATTTAAAATATTGGAATTTAAAATATTAAATTTTTATTTTGTTTTACGCTCTAATAACGCCATATAAAATCCGTCAAAACCAGATTCTGAAGCCAGTATTTTACGATCCTGAATAAACGTAAATTCTTTTCCGATATCTGTTTTTAAGAATTTCTCTACTTGTTCCTGATTTTCTGATGGTAAAACAGAACAAGTTGCATAAACTAATTTCCCTCCTGGTTTTACAATTTTAGAATAACTTTCTAAAACCTCACTCTGAACTTTACGAATGTTATCGATAAATTCAGGCTGCAATTTCCATTTAGAATCCGGGTTTCTTTTTAAAACTCCTAAACCGCTGCAAGGTGCGTCAATTAAAACACGGTCTGCTTTTTCATGCAGTTTTTTGATCACTTTTGTAGTGTCAATAATGCGGTATTCAATATTAAAAGCACCATTTCTTTTTGCTCTTAATTTCAATTGTTTTAGTTTGCTTTCGTACAAATCCATTGCAATCAATTGTCCTTTGTTTTCCATTAAAGAAGCAATATGCAATGTTTTTCCACCCGCTCCGGCGCACGTATCAACAACACGCATTCCAGGTTTCACATCAAGGAAACCGGCAACTAATTGTGAGTTAGCATCCTGAACTTCAAAAAGTCCTTGTTTAAAAGCATCTGTCAAGAATACATTTGCTCTTTCTTTTAAAACTAAAGCCTCAGGCTGATCTTTTAAATATTCAGTTTCAATATTTAAATCCATCAAGGTGTTTCTCAGGTTTTCTTTAGTTCCTTTAAGTGTGTTGGTTCTTAAAATAACTTTAGCAGGCTGGTTTTGAGCAGCAATTTCTTTTGCCCATACTTTTTCGCCAAGTTCTTTAACGCCTAATTCGTCCATCCAGTCCGGGATAGATTCTTTTAAAGCTCTAACTTTTGAAAGTTCGTCAAAACGTCCTTTTATTTTTCTTTCCGGTGTTCCTTCTAATTGTCTCCAATCCGGAATTGGATATCCTCTTAAAACTGCCCAAACCGCAAACATTCTCCATAAATTGTCTCTGTCGAAAGGTTCTTTTACTTCTGCAATTTCTGCATATAAACGTTTCCAGCGAACAATTTCATATATCGTTTCAGCAACAAACTTCCTGTCAGAACTTCCCCAACGTTTGTCTTTTTTTAATGCTCTTGCTACCACTTTATCTGCATATTCTCCTTCATTGAAAATTGCGTTCAAAGAGTCGATGGTAGTATAAACTAAATTTCTGTGTAATCTCATTTTAATTATTTGAGTTGCAAAGGTACTATTAATTGATTGAAAGTTAAATTTTTAATTATGATTGTTATTTAGCTTTCCTTTTTAAAAGAGAAAAACACTCTGATAAAGTTTTAAAAGAGTGTTTTTCTGAAGAGATTTCTGCAAGCAGATTATTCTTTTGCAGTTATTCTTGTCAATCCGATATTTTCCGGAGCGTGAAGCACCATCGGGAATTTTTCTACTTTTACCGAGCTGCTGTCTAATCCAAAAGCTCTTTCTTCAGATAAACTCAGTTTCTTAATAAAGAAATAAGAGTTCATGATAATATTTTCGTGCCATCTTAAATCATTGTCATTTGATAAGAATTTCTCAGACAATACAAATTTAAAGTCACCAATAATATTGTTTTTGTTTAATGATTCGTAACGGCTGGTTATATCAACTTCTCCGCGTTTTACCATGTCACGAATTACTTCTCTAAACATTAAATTGATTTTTGTAGGTTCTCTAAATCCTAAGTTAAAATCGATTCTATAAATATCGTCTTTCGCGATTTCGGTAACTTTATATTGTGTTTTATAAGGTTCAGTCAAAATATTTACGTGTACAAACCAGTAAATATCAGCTCTTTTTGGACGTTTTTGTAAAATCGAATAAATTACTTTTTCCTCCAGCTCATCAACACGGTTCGCGTTTGTCATATAAACTAGATGCGTTGCGTATTTTGGAATCGATAAGTCTTGGCTTAATTCTACTAATACTTTTTTATAATCCTCAATTTTGATGATTTTAGTATAGCTTTTGTTGATTTTCTTAGCTAAATACCAAATTGTCATTATCGAAATAAGAAGTGTTGCAATGATTAAAGTTACATAACCTCCTTCGGCAAATTTTGTAATGTTCGCGATCAGGAAACTGAATTCGATCAATAAATAAATTGTGATAAGCGGAACCATGAAATACAATTTCACACGCTTCATAATTAAATAATAATTCAGCAAAATGGTTGTCATAATCATACATAAAATGATCGCTAAACCATATGCATGTTCCATATTTCCTGATTTTTCGAAGTGTAATACAATTCCAACACAACCAAAAAACAATAACCAGTTGATTGACGGAATATATAATTGTCCTTTAACTTCTGTAGGGTATTTGATTTTTACTTTCGGCCAGAAATTCAAACGCATTGCTTCATTTATCAAAGTAAATGATCCGCTGATAAGTGCCTGAGATGCAATTACGGCAGCTAAAGTTGCCACTACAATTCCGAATGGTAAAAACCAATGCGGCATAATCAGATAAAACGGATTCCCATTTTCTCCTCCTAATTGCTGTAATGTACTTCCTTCATGATGAATTAAATAAGCAGCCTGACCAAAGTAATTTAATACTAAAGTAGTTTTTACAAATATCCAGCTGATTCTAATGTTTTTTCTACCGCAGTGTCCCATATCTGAGTACAAAGCTTCGGCTCCTGTTGTACATAAAAATACAAATCCAAGAACAAAAAAGCCGTCAGGATGAACAGAAAGTAAATGGTAAGCATAATAAGGATTTATAGCTTTAATAACTTCCGGGAAATGGATAATTTGTATAAAACCCAGAGTTCCAAGCATAGCAAACCAAATCAGCATCATTGGTGCGAAAAACTTACCAACTAACTTAGTTCCAAACTGTTGTATGGTAAATAAGATGAAAAGAATAGTGATTACAATAGAAATAATGGTCTTTGTTTCCATTGTAGGGTAGAATGCCCTAATACCTTCAACTGCAGACGAAATCGAGATGGGCGGTGTTATAATACCATCGGCAAGCAAGGCGCTTCCTCCAATAATGGCGGGCACAATGAGCCACTGAATTTTTGTCTTTTTGACTAAAGCATATAATGCGAAAATTCCACCTTCACCATGATTATCGGCACTTAAAGTAATTAGTACGTACTTTATTGTAGTTTGTAAAGTAAGAGTCCAAAAAACACAGGAAATACCTCCCAGTACAATATCAGCATTTATGGTATGATCGCCAAGAATAGCTTTCATTACATACAAAGGAGACGTTCCAATGTCTCCATAAATAATCCCTAATGTTATCAATAAACCCCCTATAGACAACTTACTATGTAAGTTTTTATGCGATGCGCTCATGTATATTTTTAATAAAAGACGGTTGCAAATTTACTCTTTTAAAACAAATTAGCCGCTATTATAATTAAAAAGATAAAAAAAAGCACAATCCCCAAATTGTGCTTTTAATTTTTGATATAAATTGAGATATTCTTAACCTCTTCTTCCGCCGCCTCTAGAGCTTGAACTGCTTTCTCTCTGCGGCTGGCTGCCTCTTGATTCCTGACTCATTCTTGGTGATTCAGAACGTTGTGGAGCACTTTGCGGTCTTGAAGCATTTGAATTGCTTTGAGAGCTTGATCTGTTTTCGTAGCCTCTTGGAGCTTCAGTTCTTTGAACAGGAGCAGATTGAGTTTGAGCTGGTCTGCTTGCTCTGTTTTCAGAATAGCTTCTACTAGGCGCTTCATTTGTTTGTGAAGAAGTTCTGTTGTTATAATTTCTATTTTCTGAGTTTGCTCTTGGAGCAGTCGCTGTTGAGTTGTTTCTGTTATAATCACCTCTTGGCTCTGTTCTCGGAGTATTATCAGTTCTTACAGGAGTATTTACAGTACCGGCATTATCTCTGTTGGCTGCTGCACGATTTGTGTAACTTCTGTCAGAATTATTTCTGCTGCTATTGTTGTAATCTCTGTTTGTATTTCTATTTTCAGTAGAAGTTACTCTTCCTGTATTTGATCTGTTAGAATCGTAATTGTTTTGAGATCTGTTAGCTTCTCTGCTTGCAACTCTTCTTTGATCTAAATCATATCTGTTGCTTACATTAGCGTGTCTCTGAGCAAAACTATTGTTTGGTCTCATTCTTTCATAACCATAAGTACGTCTTGATTCGTAAAGAACCGGAGCTCTGTAACTTCTTCTTGTAGTTACATAATTGTAATTGTTGTGAACATTAATACATACATTTACATTATTTCTGTATCTGTATACAGGATAAGGTCTCCATGCTGAGTAATAAGTAGGGTAGTAACCCCAATACCAGGTAGAGTAGTATGGTCTGTAATTAGTAACCCAAAATGAAGTATAAATTACCGGAGCTACACTATAAACCGGCTCATAAATATAGTTGTCACCATATAAATAAGTATTACCTACAACCTGAACGCTTACTTTATTATAATTGTCTCTTTCAACATCAATCGTAGCCACATCCTGATAAACATCGCGATCTAAAACGGCCTGAATAATTACAACGTGAGTTCTGTCTTCTACAGATTCAATTACACGTAAATAATCAACCTCGTCATCGCCATTTAGGTCAAGGTTTGATATTTGATATTTAGGATCATTTAATCTTCTTTCAAAATCCTGAAGATTAGCAGATTCTCCAAACATTGAAGCAACTGCTCTTAAATCTAAATTATCACTTATATCTGAGTTTTTTGCGTAAACAGTAGTTTGGTTTTGTGCCGCACATGAACCAAAAACTAATGCTACAACCGCTATTAAAAGTAATTTCGTTTTCATGACTAAATCATATTAAATTATTTGTGATAGGAGATATCCAATTACTGTGCCACAAATTAATGTTAGCTGTTTTTGGTTTGTAAATAGCACGTTTGTAGTTTGTTATGTTTTTGTTGAATTGTAATTGAATTTTGATTGAACAAAAAATACAGGAAATTATTATTTTCTGAAAATAAACAAAACATATTTGAGATGTTAGAAATAATTGTATTTTAGCATTGAACAAATCTTAATTTTTATGAAAAAACTAATTTTATTTTTTGGTGTTTTTATTTTATTAATGTCTTTTAGAACGCTTAATATCAGCAGTAAAAAAGCTTATAATAGTGGTTTTATATCAGTAAAAATCGATACATTATTTCAGGATAAAATTAGCATACGAGCAATCTTAATTGATAAAGACAAAGTTTGGTATGGAGGAGATAACTCACGTTTTGGTTATTACGATTTAACTAAAAAAGAAAAATTTGAAGAACATATTTATCGTGATACGTTAAAATTAGAGTTTAGAAGTATTGCACAAAACTCAAAAAACATATTTTTACTAAGTGTTTCTAATCCGGCTTTGCTTTATTCAGTTTCTAAAAAAGACCATAAAGTTAAGTTAGTGTATAAAGAAGTGAACGCAAAGGTTTTTTA
This sequence comes from Flavobacterium panici, assembly GCF_903819335.1. Lineage (GTDB taxonomy): Bacteria > Bacteroidota > Bacteroidia > Flavobacteriales > Flavobacteriaceae > Flavobacterium > Flavobacterium panici. The sequence goes on from NZ_CAIJDE010000044.1 coordinate 170,905, forward strand.
TGACAGTATGCAGTTTTGGAATGATAAAGAAGGAATTGCTATTGGAGATCCTACAGAAGATACTTTTTCTGTAATTGTAACTCGTGACGGAGGAGAAACGTGGACAAAATTATTGTCTGATAAATTGCCTACAAATGCAACCGGAGAAGCCGCTTTTGCAGCAAGTAATACGAATATAGTTGTAAAAGGAGATGATACCTGGCTGGTGTCTGGAGGAAAAAAGGCTCGTGTATTTTATTCTCCTGATAAAGCAAAAACATGGAAAGTTGTAGAAACTCCTATTGTTCAGGGAAAAGCTATGACAGGTATTTACACAGCTGATTTTTATGATGCAAAACATGGTTTTATTGCAGGCGGTGATTATGATCTTCCAAATAAAAAAACAGGCAATAAAGCTTTTACCAAAGATGGCGGAAAAACATGGGAATTAATTGGTCAGGATCTGGGCTTTGGATATGCTTCGTGCATACAATATGTTCCGGGTGGAAATGGTAAAGAAATTATCTGTGTTGGTTCTGAAGGAATTCAATATTCTCAAAACGGAGGCGAAAACTGGACACAATTATCTACAGATTCTAAACTTTTCACGATTCGTTTCGTGAACAGAAATACTGCAATTGCTGCAGGTTATAACAAAGTAGTTCGTTTAAACTTTAAATAAAAAACAAGAACCCTAAATAATAAAGTAAGTATTATTATATAGGGTTCTTATCACTGTTGTTTCTTTAAAGGAATTTATTTTCCTGCTTTATCCCGATATTGTTTTAATAATTTTCGGTTAAAATCATCTTCAGATTTCTTAAGCTTTAATATTTTTTTTGCCGGCAATACCTTTTTTATATTTGTCATAAACTTTTCACGTAAAAGATATAATTCTTTATCCGTGCATTCAATTTGAGATAATAGCGTAGTAGCTTCTTTTTCTGAAATTGAATTTATATTGTCATCGTCCAGTTTTTTCAGGTACGTTTTCATTTTATCATGACGCAATTCATATTGTTTGTCATCATATGCATTGTAAATTGGCCAAAATTTCTCTGCTTCTGTTGGTGTAAGCTCAAGTTCTGTAGTCAAAAACGAAACTTTAAAAGCTTTAATTTTTTCACGTTTTTCATCTGTTTTATCATTTTGGGCATAAAATGAAAAAGTAACTAAAAACAGAAGTAATGCTAATATATTTTTGATTTTCATATTTGTATAATTTTGTTTTTATTCAGAAATTAAATTTTCAATATTAGGATTTGTAGCCAAAATATCCTCTAATGTCTCTTCTTCAAGGGCTACATTCTTATTTAGTTTGTCAATATCTTTAGTATCTAATTCTTTAATTAAATCGTATTGATTTAAGTTTGACTGATAAGCCAGATAGGTTTCTAATGTTGCTTCGTCAAGTTCTTTTGATGCTTTATAATAGTGATTAGCAGTTGGGATCAAAAAGGCAATAAAAATTGCGGCCGCAGCAGCTATCGAAATAACTTTTTTGCGTTTATAAAGAGGAATTACTTTTACTTCTCTTTCATTAATCTGTTCTAAAACTTTTGCCGAAAGGGTATCAAAATAATGATCCGGAGTTTTAAATCCTGATTTTACTTTCGGTTCGTTTTCTAATTTAAATTCTTTCATAATGTCTGTAAGATAAGATTAGCTATAAAAGGTTTAATTTGTTGTAACATATAATTCTATTTTTTTTACCGCATGATGGTAAGATGCCTTTAATGCACCAACGGATGTGCCAAGAATTTCTGCGATTTCTTCGTACTTTAATTCCTGAAAATATTTCATTTTAAAAACCAGCTGCTGTTTTTCCGGCAGTGTAACGATTGCTTTTTGAAGTTTGATCTGGATTTCATCTCCATCAAAATAAACATCTGCTTTTAGATTGTCGATCGTTTTATTTTGTAAATCTTCAGAAGTTATACCTTTTAATTTTGCTTTTTGATTTAAAAAAGTCAAAGATTCGTTTGTTGCGATTCGATACATCCAGGAAAAGAGTTTGCTTTCTCCTTTAAAGTTTTTTAAGTACTGAAATACCTTTACGAAAGTATTCTGCAAAACATCGTCTGCATCATCATGATTCAAAACAATATTTCGAATATGAGCATACAGCGGTCTTTGATAATCAGATATAAGTTTTTGAAACGCTGTGTTTTGCGTTTTAGGATCTAATAATTGTTGTATAAATTCCTTTTCGTCGATCAAACTTCTTGATTTATCAATCCTTATATTAACTTAGAATGAATTTTAAGCAAAAGGTTTAATCCAACCTTAAAAAAAATTAAAATTCAGAGTCTTCTTCTGTTTTTGCAGGAGTTGTTGTTGCGGGTGCTGCAGGTTTTGGTGTAACTGGTTTTTGAACTGCAGGTTTTTGCGTTGCTGGTTTCTGTACTGCTGGTTTTGGTACAGTTGTCGCAGGTGTAGTTGTTCCTGAAGCGTCAGTTTCTGTTTCAGCCTGATAATCTGGTGATGTAACAGTTGTTGGTGCAGAAGCAGGAACTACTTTTGGCTTAATTGGGAAATAAATTTCTGTAACTAATTTAGAAGGGCTTTTTACATCTAATTTGCTTACAGACAGAATTTCAAGATGTGACCATCCTAATTCTGGGATAATTTTTTGATTGTTGATATAGGCTGTTGTTTTTGCAATAGCTTCATTTGTATGCGTATAATCTCCTTTTAAAGTTGTTTTAACAGCATCAAAACCATTTAATTTTCCTGATAAAATATCACTTCCGGAACTAATCGAAATCTCTTTATTAATAGGTAAACAAATGGAGATTTTTGCTAATCCTTTTGCAGTATCATAAGTGTGATAAATAATAAAAGGTTTTCCGTTTGCGCTTAAATCATTGGTTTCGCTAAAATGAATCAGTTTCGGAATTACAATTCTCGCATTTTTATTAATCTTAGCAATTTCGCTTGTAAATGTTTGTTTGATATATGGAGTTTCGGTTTTTTTAACCACTCCATCTACTTTTACGGCGTAAGTTTTGGTTTCGTAATCCAGGTTTTTGTCAATGTTTACAAGACTTTTTTCGTAAATAGTTCCAATAACTTTATCTGAACCGCCATTTAATGCTGCATATATTTTAAACAAAAAGCTCATTGTTCCTTTTGCTTTCCAGGTCACTTTTGTTTTTCCTGCAAGAGTATCTTTAAAAGTCCATGTTACATCAGCTTCTGTGCCGTCATATTTCATTTTTTGCTCAATACTTTCTCCGTCCTTTGTTTTTAGTGTAATGGCATTTCCGGCTTCTTCTTCGCTGGACCATGAAAATGAACCTCCGTTTCCGGAAGTTTTATTTGGGAAAGTAAATTTTAAAGACGGATCTTCAACTGCCCAAGATTCAAAATCTTCGTAGTTTCTAAAGTCATTTACATAATTATATACAGTAGCTTTTGGCGAATTGATTACTTTGCTTCTTTCAACAGAAAAAATCCCTTTTTGGGTAGCAACAAAAACGGTAAGAGCAACTAAACTTAATAAAAGTAAAAGAAATAAATATTTTAGAATCTTCATTGGTGCAGGTTTTTCGTAAAGTTATAAATTTTCTTGGGAGTCTAAACTAATAACTAAAAATAATAGATTGTATTATCTTTTTAAAAAGATTTTGATAACAAATAAAAGGGCAATAAAAAGAAGAAATACAAGTAATACTTTATAATTTCCTTTATAAAAAACTTTGTGAAGTGCAAGATCTTTGCGGTAAGCAAAAATCATTACGATTACAAATGCAATAAAAAAACAGAGTCCGAATATTAATTGTCCTTGACTAAACATACTTAAAAATAATTTTTGACAAATTTAGAGAATTGTATACGATTTGTTGCTAATTTGCCGTCTCATTTAATAGAATAAAAACATGAAAAAACAACTAGACGCAGTTACTGAATTTCATACTGCTTTTAAAATAGGTCACAGCCAGACTCCAATTGCTGATTTAGGAGAAACTAAAAAACTACTTCGTTATAATTTAATGAAAGAAGAAAATGAAGAATATCTTGAAGCGGTTCAAAATAATGACTTAGTCGAAATTGCTGATGCTCTTGGAGATATGATGTATATTTTATGCGGAACTATTATTGAACACGGTTTGCAGGATAAAATTGAAGCTGTTTTTGATGAAATCCAACGCAGTAATATGAGTAAACTTGGCGAAGACGGAAAACCAATTTATCGCGAAGACGGAAAAGTAATGAAAGGTCCGAATTACTTTAAACCAGATTTTTCAAAGTTGTTATAAAAATAAAATTCTGTGTGCAAATGTTTTAACACATAGAGACATAGTTTTTTGGTGCTTATAAAAAAGGCGTTTCACTTGCATTAATGCACATAGCTATGTGTGAGAAACGTGTTTCTTTTTGTATTCTTTAATTAAACACATTAAATCTATGTTTCTATGTGTTTAGATATAAGTAATAGAGATATAATAAAAAACCCGACAACGAAATGCTGTCGGGTTTTTGTTTTTATTCTGATTTTGGATTATTGAACTTTAACTGTCCATCCATAAGTATCTTCTGAAAGTTTATTTTGAAGACTTGTTAGTTTTTCTTTTAAGAATGAGGCGTATGAATTCTCGATTGGCGTTAATTCAAAATACTCATCTTTATAAGAGAATCCTTTGATAACACTGATAACTGCAGCAGTTCCGGCTCCGAAGATTTCTTTTAAAGATCCGTTTTTAGCAGCTTCAACTAATTCTGAAACAATTACCGGACGAACTTCTACATTCAATCCTTCTTTTTCAGCCATTGCAATTAAACTTTTTCTGGTAATACCATCTAAAATTCTTTCGCTTGTTGGAGCTGTTAATAAAGTATCGTTGATTCTGAAGAAAACGTTCATTGTTCCAGCTTCTTCTAATTTAGTGTGCGTTGCATCATCAGTCCAAATAACTTGTTGAAAACCTTCTTTGTTTGCCAGGTTAGTTGGATAGAATTGAGCAGCATAGTTTCCGGCAGCTTTTGCAGCACCAATTCCACCATTTGCAGCTCTACTATAATGTTCAGCAATAATTACTTTTACTTCACCACCATAATAAGATTTTGCAGGTGAAAGTAAAATCATGAATTTATACTCGTCAGATGGATTTGCAATAACCCCAGGACCAGTAGCAATCATAAAAGGACGAATGTACATACTTGCACCGTTTCCTCTTTGAATCCATTCCTGATCGATTTTCAACAATTCATTTAAACCTTCTAAAAATATATCTTCCGGAACTTCAGGCATAGCCATACGTACAGCAGAATTATTGAAACGCTTGTAGTTTTCATCAGGTCTAAACAACCAAACATCATTATTTTCATCTTTATAAGCTTTCATTCCTTCAAAAATCGCTTGTCCATAATGAAAGACTTTTGAAGAAGGATCCATTAAAATCGGTGCATAAGGCTTAATGACCGGAGTCTGCCATTGTCCGTTTTTGTAATCACATTCAAATAAATGGTCTGTAAATACAGCACCAAAGCTTAAGTTTTCAAAGTCTACAGAACTTATCTTAGACGAAGTAGCTTTTCTGATTTCAATTTTGCTTGTTTGAGTTGTACTCATAATTATGTAAAGTTTTTATCTAATTTGTATTCTTAACAGATGAAAATATAACGTAATGATCTGATGAAGAATAGGTTTTCTTAAATGCAAAATTACGGAAAAATATATAATTTACTTGGTAAAACTGCATTAATTCCTGTGTTTAACTGAGATTTATTTATCTTATAATAAACCGAAAATTTTTGCGGAGTTTTATAAGGAATTTATGAAAAAACTATCATTTTTTAAGGCTTTACGCATTTGTTTTGAGTAATTTTGACTTAGAAAATGGGTTACAGATCAATAATTATCCATTGCAAAATTCGAAAATTGTGAAAAGAGAAATAATTAAAACGCTAGATGGTTCAACTACAATTCATTTAGAAGAATGGAACGAAAGTTACCATTCAAAACATGGTGCCATACAAGAAGCAAAACATGTATTTATAAAAAATGGTTTGTCCTTATTTGAGAGTAATCCGGTGTCAATTCTTGAAATTGGTTTTGGAACGGGTTTGAATGCTTTTATAACCTTTTTAGAATCAGAACATAAACAGCAACAAATAAATTATGTTGGGGTAGAAGCGTATCCTGTAAATGCCGAAGAAATTCTGGGAATGAATTATGTTGCCGAACTTGAGGCATTGAAATTTGAGAACATTTTCGAAAAAATGCATAAAACGGAATGGAATGAGAAAAACGAAATTAGCAGCCAATTCTCGTTAACTAAAAGGAAACAATTTTTTGATGAAATAAACGATTTTGAAATTTTTGATTTGATTTACTTTGATGCCTTCGGATATCGCGTGCAGCCGGAGCTTTGGAGTACTGAAATTTTTCAGAAAATGTACAATAGTTTAAAACCTAATGGAGTCCTTGTTACTTATGCAGCCCGCGGAGTTGTTAAAAGAAGCATGATTTCTGTTGGATTTACAGTCGAAAAATTAGCAGGCCCGCCGGGAAAACGAGAAATGTTTAGAGCCTTTAAAAAGGTGTAATTTAGTTGTTTAGAATGGTTCTATATTGATTTATCTGTACTAAGAAAACGTATTCGTTGCTAAAGTTTTTAAAAAAATAAGTTAAAAAGAAACTTTATATGTGATTAATGTTTACATTTGGTGCGAGTTTAAAAATATAGATAACCCCCAAAAATCTTATTTTATTATGTCAAAAATGATGTTTGATTACACGAAATCAATACTTGAGAGAGTTAGTTTCGACCCGGTACTTTTCTGCAGAGAGTTAGAAAAAGCTATCAAAACACTGTTACCATACGAAATGGAACAATTGCAAGAATGGTTATTAAATTTCATTATTGAAAAACCAGAATTAAAACAAAGTCTACTACTAATTAAAGTATAAAAGAAAAGGAGCCAAATTGGCTCCTTTTTTTATGCTTATTTCTTTTGCAGCGGACTAATGATTTGAACGTTCTGAAAAACAATTGCTCCTTTTACAACGCCGGCAATTGTAGATCGAATTGCGTCAATGATTTGCATTTTTAATTCGCTCTTTGGGTAAATCAAACTTACCTCACGGGCAGGTTTTGGTTCCTTAAAGTTTCGTAGTTTCAGTTTATCGGATTCTTTTAAGTCTAAGGTGTGCAAGTACGGAAGTAATGTTGTACCCAAACCTTCGTCGGCTAATTTTATTAAAGTTTCAAAACTACCGCTTTGAATCTGAAAATTATTTTGCTCGACATCAGTACCGTTTTTACATAAATTTAAAATTCCGTCTCTAAAGCAATGTCCGTCTTGTAAAAGTAAAATCTCATTAATGTTTAAATCAGCCACTTCGATTTCTTCTTTTTGAAAGCTGTGATGATGCTCCGGAATGTAAGCTACAAACGGCTCAAAGTATAAGACTATTTCTTTTATCTTTTCATCTTCAAGCGGAGTTGCTGCAATTGCTGCATCAAGATGACCATTTTTTAGCTTTACAATAATTTCATCTGTATTAAGCTCTTCAATTAAAAGCTTCACCTTTGGATATTTTTTAATGAAATTATTCAAAAACATTGGTAAAAGCGTTGGCATAATAGTCGGAATAATTCCTAAACGAAATTCTCCTCCTATAAAACCTTTTTGCTGTTCAACAATATCTTTAATACGATCTGCTTCGTTTACAATATTTTTTGCCTGATTTACAATCTTTTGTCCAATATCTGTAAGCTGAATAGGTTTTTTACTTCTGTCAAAAATTAAAATATTAAGTTCTTCTTCAATTTTTTGAATCTGCATACTTAATGTGGGTTGTGTCACGAAACATTTTTCGGCCGCAAGAGTAAAGTTTTTATGCTCTGCAACTGCTAACACATATTGTAATTGAGTTATCGTCATTTTGATAGTAATTTTTGATACAAAAATAAGTAAATATAATTTTTTTTTATAATTTTTTTAATGAAGATAATTTAAATTTGTAGTAAACTTAGTTATAAAAAATGAAGATTATGAAAACAAATATTTTAGGATTACCTGTAAAAGAGTCAGAATTGTTAGTGAAAGAATTAAATGTTTTATTATCAAATTTTCAGGTATACTATCAAAATTTAAGAGGAATTCATTGGAATATTCGTGGAAAACGTTTCTTCGATTTACATGTAAAATTTGAAGAACTATATACAGATTCACAATTAAAAATAGATATGATTGCAGAAAGGGTTTTAACAATTGGCGGAACTCCGCTGCACACTTTTGAAGATTATATCAAGAACAATAAATTGACAGTTGGAAAAAATATCTCTAACGATGAAAAAGCAGTTCAGTTAATTGTAAATTCATTATCGGATTTGTTAAAAATTGAAAGAGAAATCCTGAATAAATCTGGCGAAATTAATGATGAAGGTACAAATTCAATGATGAGTGACTTTATTGCAGAGCAGGAAAAAACAATTTGGATGATGAATGCATGGCTTGATGAATCGCTATAATTTATTGTTTATGAATGTATTAAAAAGCAGAATGGTCTAGTTTGATTATTCTGCTTTTATGTTTTTGTTAAAATTGTATAAAATTTTTGCCTTGTCGCTTTGATTTTATTTGTTTAACGCTATTTTTGCCACAATGAAAATATTAGCACGCATATTATTATTCATATTTATTGCCTTCTTATCGACCCCGACAATTGTTCAGGCGATTAAGAAAGGAAGTTCGTGCGTGTCTTTTAATTTTTCTGAAGAAGAAGTGCATAAAGAACTAAAATCTGTAGTGCATCCTGTAATTTTAGAACACGAAGCACCGCTTCCTGTTTACATTCAAAAGAAAACGATAGTTTCTGAAAACATCGTAAAACTAGATAATATTTCTCCGAGCATATTTGCTCCACCACCCAACTTGGCATAATACTTCCGATTATTTAAAGAACAACTGTATTTACAGCAAATGCAGCATGGTTCTAATGTATCAATTTTTAGTATTGTATTATGACAAAAAAAATCAATCTTTTTGCCAACCTTAAGTCTGACTTTGCTTCAGGTTTAGTGGTTTTCTTGGTGGCTCTTCCATTGTGTTTAGGTATTGCAATGGCTTCTGGAGCGCCGTTATTTTCTGGAATTATTGCGGGTGTTATTGGAGGTATTGTGGTAGGTTATTTAAGCCAGTCACATATTAGCGTTTCTGGCCCTGCGGCTGGTTTAACAGCAATTATTTTAACAGCTATTACTGATTTTGGTGCCTTTGATGTGTTTTTACTGTCTGTGTTTATTGCAGGACTAATTCAATTGGCATTAGGATTTTTAAAAGCGGGAAGTATATCAAACTATTTTCCAACAAACGTAATCGAAGGAATGCTTGCAGGTATCGGAATCATTATTATTCTGAAACAAATTCCGCATGCATTTGGTTACGATGCTGATTTTGAAGGCGATCAGGCTTTTATTCAAAACGACGGAAGCAATTCATTTTCATTTCTTTTTGATGTCTTAAATCATATCAATTTAGGAGCAGTTGTGATTTCATTTGTTTCACTTGTAATATTAATTTCATGGGATAAAGTTCCTTTTTTAAAGAGATTAAAATTAGTTCCGGGTGCACTTGTAGCTGTTATCCTGGGAGTTTTATTAAATGAATTTTTTATATCAACAGGAAGCTCATTGGCAATTGCAAAAGAACATTTGGTTTCTTTGCCAGTTCCAAAGTCTTTTGATGATTTTAAATCCATTATAATTACACCAAATTTTTCTGCAGTAACAAATCCGCAGGTTTGGGTTGTAGCTGTTACAATTGCCATTGTAGCTTCTATCGAAACACTTTTGTGTATTGAGGCTTCAGACAGAATGGATGTTCAAAAACGTTATACTGATACCAATGTTGAGCTTAGAGCGCAGGGTATAGGTAATATTGCAAGTTCACTTTTGGGCGGATTACCAATGACTTCTGTTGTAGTAAGATCTTCTGCAAATAATAACGCAGGTGCAAAATCTAAAATGTCATCTATCATTCATGGTGTACTTTTATTGATAAGTGTATTGTCGATTCCGGCAATTTTAAATAAAATTCCTTTGGCAACTTTGGCTACGGTTTTAATCTTGGTTGGATATAAATTAGCAAAACCAGCAACCTTTATGCATTTCTGGGAAAAGGGGAAATACCAGTTTGTCCCTTTTATCGCAACTTTGGTCTTTGTGGTTGCGACAGATTTGCTTAAGGGAGTTGCTTTAGGAATTATCATTAGTATCATTTTTGTTTTAAGAGGAAATTTAAAAAGAGCTTACATCTTCAAAAAAGAAGAATATGAAGATGGCGATGTCATTCATATCGATTTAGCGCAGGAAGTTTCTTTTTTAAATAAAGCCGCAATCAAACAAACATTAAGTGAAATTCCGGAAAATTCTAAAGTAATTATTAATGCGCATGATACAGAATATATTGCTCATGATGTATTAGATTTAATTCGTGAATTTAAGGAAACCCGCGCTATCGATGAAAATATCAAAGTAAAGCTAAAAGGTTTTAAAGAAGCATACGAATTAGAAAATACTCCGGATAATAACAATCACGTTACGATTGAACATTATTATGATGTTGCAAAACGAGCATTGGTTAAGAAAGAACAAAAAGAAAAATTTTAAACAAATTATATAAATAAAGATATTATTCAGGTTTGAGAAATATCAAAATTTAAATAACTTTACAAAAAAGTCTTTTTGATATGCTTAAGCATTGATAATACCAAGAAAAAACCTAAGAAAGATGAGAAAGTTCTATGAACAAATATTAGAGAACAATAAAAAATGGGTAGAAGATTCATTAGCAAAAGATCCTAATTATTTTGCTGATTTAGCAAAAGGGCAATCTCCGCCATTATTATGGATTGGATGTTCTGACAGCCGTGTTCCTGCAAACGAAATTATTGGGGCAAAACCTGGTGAAGTGTTTGTACACAGAAACATTGCTAACATGGTTGTTCACTCAGATATGAATATGTTAAGCGTACTGGATTATGCAGTAAACGTTTTAAAAGTAAAACACGTTATTGTTTGCGGACATTACGGATGTGGTGGTGTAAAAGCGGCTATGGGTAATTTATCTGTTGGAATTATCGATAACTGGATTCGTCACATTAAAGATGAATACCGTTTACATGATAAATATTTGAATTCTATTGAAGATGAAACAGAACGTTTTAATGCTTTTGTAGAAATCAATGCTAAAGAGCAAGTTTACAATTTAGCTAAAACATCAATTGTGCAATCTGCTTGGAAAAACGGTCAGGATTTGATGCTTCACGGATGGGTTTACGGATTGAATTCTGGTTTTGTAACCGATTTGAATGTGACCATTTCTTCGAATGATGAACTTGATGACGTTTACCAGTTGAGTAATCTATAAAAATAAAAAATCGCCTCAAAAGGGCGATTTTTTTTTATTCATTTTCGTCTAGATTTTCATTAAATGCAGATGGTAACATCGTTGGAATAAACTTAATTAAAATCGGCAGTAATAAACTTCCGCCCGGAAGTAGAAATATAGTCAGGGACGGAATCGTTTTACAAATATCTAAAAGCTGTTTTTTTACTTTTTTCTTTTCCTTCGCATCTAAATCCCTTGTTGTAGAATAAGCCAATAGAACCATTAATTCCTTACTCTGAACAATTTCCTTAATTAATCTGTTTTTGTTTCTTATAATCAGTTTTACAACGCTGTGCGTCATCTGGTCGTAGAAATGCTTAACCGGATTGGAGTAATTAAAGTATGGGATTTTCTTTTTATGAGTCGTAATAAAATCATGGGTTGTGTCGATGCTTGTTTTTACAAAATCATCAGAAACACCCATCATTGAACCTAAAGAATACAAGAAATAAGATTCTTCATTTTCGACAACACCATCGCTCCACAATGCCATTCCGGCCATGTCAATTAAATAATAATGCTCTAAAGTATTTTTAAAATAATCTAATTGTAAAGTTTCCAGAGTATCTACGGTAACTTTCGAAAATTTAGAATAACGTATAGAAGCCTCAAAAAGTTTAATCAGCAAATCGTCGTGCTGCGATTTGATTGTTTTTGTTTTTAAAGCCAAACCTACGATTCCAAGAACCGTTTCTTCAATTCTTTTTAAATATTTTTCCGGAATTTGTCCGTGTTCTAAATATTGTCTAAAGGCCAAAACATCAATAAACAAAAGCGCATTAGTTACTAAATGCGAAAAGTTTTTGCTGATGATACTGTCATTGGTCTGTACTCTTTCATCAATTATACTTTCTAATGAATGAGAAGGTGTGTCTTTTGGAAGCAGAATCTTAAACAAATTAAATCCTTCCGGGTTCATTTGCTTGTAGAATTTTAAAACTTCGGTAATAAAATTATTTGGTTCAGAATTTCTTTTTTCTAAACAAAAAACGTGATAAAGGGTATTTAATAAGGCAATTTTAGAAATTTCGGTTTTAAACCAGCCTTTTATCGGAATTGGGATTTGAGAATCAATTGCAATGATATGACCGTAGATAAAACCAGTTTCTCTAACTTTATAGTAAAAGGAATCTGTAGTTTCAAAAGGAATTGCCTCTGAAAACTTCTGCTCACTAAAAAACTTATCGATCCAGCCGTGTGCTGATGGGTTAATCATTGAATTATATTTATAACTGCAAAGCTATATCTTTTTCTTGTTTTAGAGTGAATTAAAAATAAAATAACCACTAGATTTTTGTGAAATATAGTGGTTATTAGCGTTTTATTATTTTTTATTATTTAATTATCCCGGCACAGGCAACTCTTCCTCCGGCATTTCCGGTTGGCTGAGTTGTAAAATCATCTGTTCCCTGATGCACAATTAAACCTTTTCCTAACACATCTTTAGTTGCATCGCCACAGCCTACGCACCATTCGTCAGTAGTTAAGGTTATAGTTCCGTTACCTTTTTCATCAGCGGTAAAGTTTCCAATATCACCTTTATGATATTCTCCAACTCCCCATTTTCCATGTTTTTTAAAAGTTGGGTTCCAGTGTCCGCCGGCAGAACTTCCGTCGGCAGCAGTACAATCTGCTTTTTCATGAATATGTATTGCATGAACTCCAGGCTGTAAACCAGAAACTTTTGCCGTAAAAGTTACTTTACCGTTTTTCTCCGTAAAAGTTGCAGTTCCGCTTACGTTACTACCACTTTTTGGTTCTAATGCTACAGTCAAAGTTTTAGCATCATTTGATTTTGTATTAGTCTTACAGCCAATGATTAAAGCTGTAATTATAGCGAATGATACGATCAGTTTTTTCATATATACGGGCATTTTAAATTAAAGATTAAGTAAATTTAACATAAAATAACGGAATAATTTGACTCTAAAAGTTAAAAAAAAGTCAAACTATACGTCGTAATTTAAGATTGATTGAGCACAAAAACAAAAAATATTGCTTAAATTCGTAATAGTTTTAACGAAAATTTTCTGAAACTAAATTTTTCTAATTCGTTCATATTTAATACTTAATGTTATGATGAAAAAGATTTTTATCCTTGTTTTAATTACTTCGATTTTATTTTCCTGTAAGTGTCAAAAAACAGATTCGGCCGCAAAACTCGACGGAACCTGGGAACTCAATTATATTACCGGACCTCGAATTACTTTTGATGGTTTATATCCGAATAAAAAACCGACTATAACCTTCAATACAAAAGACAATCAGGTTTCTGGAAACAATAGTTGTAATTCCTATACTGGAAAATTGGTTGTAAACGGCAATAAAATTGATTTTACACAGCCAATGGCAGTTACTAAAATGATGTGCATTGACGGACAGCAAGGCGAACAAACTTATATGAGTACGCTTCAAAAAATTACATCGTATGATATTACAGATGATGGGAAAACGCTGAATTTGATTTCAGGAGATATTGCAATGATGAGATTTACGAAAAAGTAAACGACTTGTTTTACTTAAAATAATATGAGATGAAAACTAAATTATTCCTTTTATTAGTACTGTTTGGCTTTTTGAATTTTTCTGTATTTGCACAGCAAAAAAGCAAAAAAGAACTCAAAGCCGAAAAAGAACTGCAAAAACAAAAAGAAACAGAAGCTTTAATTGATTCTAAAAATTTTGTTTTTGAAGCCCAAAAGGTCACACCACAAGGCGGACGGCTTATTATTTTAGATTATAATACTTATTTTTTGAAGTTTAATGCTGAAAAAACAACCTGTGATCTTCCTTTTTTTGGCCGTGGATATAATGTTGGTTACGGAAGTGACGGCGGAATTAAATTTGAAGGAATACCCGAAAATATTAAAATAGGGAAGAAGTCTAAAAATTATAGTGTGAGAGCCACCGTAAAAGGCAAAGACGATGTTTATGATTTAATATTTACTATTTTTTTTGATGGAGGAGCTTCACTTTCTGTCACCAGTAATAATAGATCACCAATTTCTTATGATGGAGAAATAAGCGCACCAAGAACACAAGAAACGAAAAATTAAAAAACTTTTTTTTATAATATAACTCCCATTTTTTAAATCAATATATTTTAGAATGCATAATTATTTAGAAACAAATTTAAAAATCAATACTATGAAAAAATTAAGTCTTATTTTTATTATGGCAATTGCCGTGTTTTCATCTTATGCACAATCTTCGTTTAAAGAAGATGTAGATGTTTTACAAAGTGTTTACGGAAAATCTAAAGCCGATTTAGTAAAACAGTATATGAATTTATCAGATGCTCAATCAGCAGCTTTTACGAAAGTGTATGATAATTATGAAACAGAGCGAAAAAATCTCGGGCAGGAAAAATTTCAATTAATAAATGATTATGCACAAAACTATGCAACGCTTACAGATGCAAAGGCAGATGAATTAGCAAAAGGAACTTTAAAAAATCATCTGGCTTATGAAAAATTATTCTCTAAAACATACGGACAGGCAAAGAAAGCGGTTGGAGCAATAAATGCCGCAAAATTTATTCAGTTAGAAGTTTATTTGCAGACAATAATTAGAGCAGAAATTTTAGAATCGATTCCGTTTATTGGAGAATTAGACAAATCAAAAATCCAATAAAAACATCTTTATAAAATAAAACGGCAGTTACTTAAAAAATAACTGCCGTTTTTTATTTGCTTTAATGAAATTTATTTAGACGTTTTAACTTCATAAATGGCATTAACCATTCCGTCACGGAAACTGTCTAAAGTCAATTCCCAAAACATGATTCCGCCTAATTTTTTAGACTTCACATATTCTGTTTTTGCCTTAATAGATTTAATATCATCTGATGTTGCAAAAGTTTTCGTTCCTTCATTATACCAGTATGGAGCTTTTGCTTTATCATCCCAGAAATATTTCCAGCCGTTTGCTTCTGTATAAGTTGTGGCATAGTTTTTAAAGTCAGCACCTTGAAAATGCTCTCCTGCCTGATACAATCCGTTATTGATATTTTCTACATTTTTCCATTGTCTGGTATAAAATGCACCTCCAATTACTAATTTTTCAGCAGGAACTCCAGCTTTCAATAAAAACTCAACCGCTCTGTCTGTAGATTCTTCTTTTGGATTTGTACTGTATAATGGTGTGTGATGTCCTGTAACTTTAGAATATCCATTTACTAAATCATAACTCATGATATTGATACGGTTTACTAATGGAGATACGGCTTTCCAATCAATCGATTCATCAAGATATTTTTGAAAACCTCCGGCAGCAAAACTCAACTCATATTTTTTACCTAAAGTTGAACGAAGAATTTTAAGCAATTCGGTAAAATTTGGTTTGTCAACAGCTTGATATAAATGTCCAGGAAGGCCTTCAATTGCAGGATATTCCCAATCTAAATCTAAACCGTCCACTTTAAAGTAATCGCTCACTTCTTTTACTGATTTTGCGAATTTCAAACGACCATCAGCAGTAGAAAATGCATCAGAACATGGTTCGCAGCCGCCCCAGCCGCCAAGAGATAAAACGATTTTTAATTTTGGATTTTTAGCTTTTAGAGAAACTAAATGTTTTATGGTAATAGAATCTTTAGGAGAATCAACACTTAGTTTTCCATCTTTTAAATGACAAAAGCTAAAGATAATTTGATCTAGTTTATTGACTTCGTACTCGTCAATTAGTTTAGAATCACCAGTATAATAAGCGATGATGTCTAATTTCTTATTCTTCTGCGCAAAAATGTTTGTGGATATAAGGCAGATAAATAAAAGGGCAATTAGGCTAATTTGTTTCATTTTATGTTTTTTGAAGATTTAAAACGCTAAATATAAAACATTAGAATTTAAATTTTGCCATCAATCCTGTAACATAACCTCAATTTTAATAAAGATTTGTGAAATTGGTTGAAACCATATAAGTGATATAAGTTCATTTTAGAGTGGACAGAATTTTATTCCGTTCCAATATTCCGTAGAGACGCACAGCAGTGCGTCTAACATAACGTAGACGCACTGCTGTGCGTCTCTACAAAAAATGCCACAGATTACAGGATTAAAATGATTAAAAAAATCTGTGAAAATCCTTTAATCTGTGGCAAAACAAAAATACACATAGTTAGACGCACTGCTGTGCGTCTCTACAAAAAAAACACAATCTTTTAAATGAACTTATATAACTTATATGGTTCAAAAAAAATAAAAAAATAAACCCGCACAGTTTCGGACTTGTGCGGGTTTAAACAAATTAAAAGCTAAAAACTATTTTTGAATTAGAAGCAGTATGAATTTTCTGCAACTAATTTAGAAGCAATTGTTTCTCTTAATGCCACAACATTTGGCAAGTTGGTGTATTTTGTAAAACGTTTTAATCCCATTAACATCATACGTTGTTCGTCACCTTCAGAGAAAGAAGCAATTCCTTCTTTTCCTCTTAAGTTTACGATATCTACCGCTTTGTACAAGTATAATTTTGCCATAGCGATTTGTTCTTTTACTTTATCTTCACCTTCTCTTTTAGCTAATTTCTCAGTTCTAAGAATAGTACTTTCTGCCATGTAGATTTCGATTAAGATATCAGCAGCAGCCATCAATAATTGTTGGTGAGAATCTAAATCCGGACCATATTTTTGAACAGCGCTTCCTGCAACCATTAAGAAAACTTTTTTCAAGTTAGCAACGATTGTTTTTTCTTCTGCAAATAATTCAGAGAAATCTGGAGTATCAAAAGATGGAATTCCCATTAATTCTTCCTGAACTTTCATTGCAGGACCTAATAAATCAACGTGGCCTTTCATTGCTTTTTTGATCAACATACCTACAGAAAGCATTCTGTTGATTTCGTTTGTTCCTTCGTAGATACGAGCGATACGAGCATCTCTCCAGGCACTTTCCATTGGAGTATCTTCAGAGAATCCCATTCCGCCGAAAACCTGGATACCTTCGTCAGAACAGTTTTGAACGTCCTCAGAAACGGCTACTTTCAAGATAGAACACTCGATAGCATATTCTTCAACACCTTTCAATTCTGCTTCCTGATGACTAGTACCTTCTGCTTCACGAGCAGCGATTCTGTCTTCGATATCTTTTGCAGCACGATAAGAAGCACTTTCTCCAGCGTAAGCGCTAGTTGCCATTTCAGCTAATTTAGAACGGATAGCTCCAAAAGATGAAATAGAAGTATTAAACTGAATTCTTTCGTTAGCATATTTTACAGCTCCAGTAGTAACTCTTCTTTGAGCATCAAGACATGCAGCAGCCAATTTAATACGACCAACATTTAAAGCATTCATTGCGATTTTGAAACCGTTTCCTCTTTCAGATAACATGTTTTCAACAGGAACTTTTGTATCGTTGAAGAAAACCTGACGAGTAGAAGAAGCACGGATTCCTAATTTGTGCTCTTCTTCATTCATAGAAATTCCGTTAGATGGATCGTTTTCTACGATGAAACCTGTAATATTTTTATCATCACCAATACGAGCAAAAACGATGAAAACGCTGCAGAAACCTGCATTCGAAATCCACATTT
Organism: Flavobacterium panici; assembly: GCF_903819335.1. Taxonomy (GTDB): domain Bacteria; phylum Bacteroidota; class Bacteroidia; order Flavobacteriales; family Flavobacteriaceae; genus Flavobacterium; species Flavobacterium panici. Next base: position 188,818 of record NZ_CAIJDE010000044.1, read on the forward strand.
TTTGACCAGTAATTAAATAATGAGTTCCATCTTCAGATAAAACAGCTTTAGTTTTTCCTGAGTTTGCATCAGATCCTGCGCCTGGTTCAGTTAAACAATAAGCTCCAAACCATTCTCCAGAAGCCAATTTTGGAACGTATTTTTTCTTTTGTTCTTCGGTTCCATAAAGAGTAATTGGCATGGTTCCAATTCCTGTATGTGCACCAAAAGCAGTTGAGAATGAACCTGTTGCTCCAGAAATGTAGTCGCAAACTAACATTGTAGAAACAAATCCCATTCCTAATCCGCCGTATTCTTCAGGAACTGCAACTCCTAAAAGTCCTAGTTCACCTGCTTTACGCATAGATGATTCTGTATAAGCATAATCTTTTTTCTCAAAACGATCTTTGTGCGCCCATAATTCTTTGTCTACGAACTCTTTTACAGAGTCACGCATCATTAACTGCTCTTCAGAGAAATCTTCTGGTGTGAAGATATCTTCGCTCTTTGTTTCTTTAACTAAAAACTGACCACCACGGGTTACGTTTTTTTCGATTGTATCTGCCATTGCTTATGTTTTTTTGTATGTTTTTTTATGATATAATTACCTCAATCTTGTCATTTCGACGAAGGAGAAATCTCCGCAAGCAGCTCTACAAAGATTATCAGCTGTGTGGAAAATCGTCGCGGAGATTTCTCCTTCGCCGAAATGACAAACTAGATGGTTACTTTGTCGAAATACTAGTGCGATTTCTCGTTCCTCGAAATGACAAACTAAACGATTACTTTCTTATAATACCTCGTAAACCCCCGCAGAACCTTGTCCAGTCCCCACACACATACTCACGATTCCGTATTTGTTACCTCTGCGTTTCATCTCGTCAAATAACTGAACAGAAAGTTTAGCTCCTGTACAACCTAGAGGGTGTCCTAAAGAGATCGCTCCACCGTTTACGTTTACGATTTCCGGGTTAATGTTTAATTCGCGAGTTACTGCTAAAGCTTGTGAAGCAAAAGCCTCATTTAATTCAATTAACTCGATATCGTTCAATGTTAAACCAGCTTGTTTCAACGCTTTCGGAATTGCTTTTACAGGACCAATTCCCATAATTCTTGGCTCAACACCAGAAGAAGCAAAGTTTACTAAACGTGCAATTGGTTCAAGGTTTAATTCTTTTACCATTTCTTCGCTCATAATTAAAACGAATGCTGCACCATCACTCATTTGAGATGAGTTCCCCGCAGTTACACTTCCGTCAGCAGCAAAAACTGGTTTTAAACCTGCTAAAGCTTCTTTAGAAGTTCCTGCTCTTGGACCTTCGTCTTTATTTACAACGTATGATTTTGTTTCTTTTTTACCATTTTCGTTGATGAAAGTCTGCTCAACAGTAATTGGAACGATTTGTTTGTCAAATTTTCCTTCTGCCTGTGCTTTCAAGGCTTTCATGTGAGAGTTGTAAGCAAACTCATCCTGATCTTCTCTTGAGATTTTGTATTGGTTAGCCACCGCTTCAGCAGTTAAACCCATTCCCCAATAGTAATCTTCGTGACCTGCAGCCGCAACTTTATAATCCGGAGTTGGTTTGTAACCTCCCATTGGAATAAAACTCATACTTTCTGCACCACCCGCAATGATACAATCTGCCATTCCTGATTGGATTTTCGCAGTCGCCATTCCGATAGTTTCTAATCCAGAAGCGCAATAACGGTTAACTGTTACACCAGGAACATCTTCCACTTTTAGTCCCATTAAAGAGATCAAACGTCCAACGTTTAAACCTTGTTCTGCTTCCGGCATGGCATTTCCTACCATAACGTCATCGATACGTTTTTTATCAAAATCAGGCAGTTCATCCATCATAAACTGGATCGTTTCTGCAGCTAATTCGTCAGGTCTTTTAAATCTAAAAACACCTTTTGGAGCTTTTCCAACTGCTGTTCTATATGCTTTTACTATATATGCTGTTTTCATAAATGATTGTATTAAGATTGGAGAATTAAGTATTAAGATTTTCCAATTGTTTTGTTGATTTTATCCTTTAGTGATCTTTGAAATGAAAAATTCATATTCGAAACTTCTACTAATTGATTAATAGTTGGTTGAATTAAATCTTCATTAACAAGCTTAAGTCTTTTTGCAAGTATTAATTGGGTTATTAATTCAAAAGTTGAACCATTTGCAATTCCTAAAAAATGCATAAATTCTTTATCTGAATTTCTACCTGAACCTTCAGCAATATTTGAAGGAATAGAAACAGCACATTTTTTTATTTGATGAATTAAATTGAATTTTTCATCATTTGGCAGCAATGCTGAGATTTCATAAACATAAACCGCTATATCCATTGCTTTTTGCCAAATCTTTAATTTTTCAAACTGGTGCATTTCTTAATACTTAATTCTTATTACTTGATACTAGTTTCTCAAAGGTTTTCCTTTAGTCAACATGTACTGGATTCTTTCTAACGTCTTGCGTTCTGTACATAAACTCAGGAAAGCTTCACGTTCGATATCTAATAAATATTGTTCAGATACTAAAGTTGCTTCAGATAAATCACCACCAGCCATTACGTAAGCTAGTTTGTTAGCGATTTTCTTGTCGTGCTCAGAAATGTATTTTCCAGCTTCCATTTGATCTGTTCCAACTAAGAACATACCTAATGCTTGTTTTCCTAGAACTTTAATGTCGTTTCTTCTGATAGGCTGTGTATAACCAGCTTCAGCTAATAATAAAGCATGTTTTTTAGCTTCAGCAATCTGGCGATCTTTGTTTACTACAATGACGTCTTTTCCATGTTGTAAAAGTCCGGTATCAAAAGCCTCATATCCAGAAGTCGAAACTTTAGCCATAGCGATTGTTAAGAAATATTCTTGAAGAACGTTTAATTCCACATCATTTTTGCGGAATAAATCTGATGCTCTTAAAGTCATTTCTTTAGAACCACCACCACCAGGGATAACTCCAACACCAAATTCAACTAATCCCATATAAGTTTCTGCAGCAGCAACTACTTTATCAGCGTGTAAGCTCATTTCGCATCCACCACCAAAAGTCATTCCGTGAGGCGCAACCACAACTGGAATAGAAGAGTAACGAACACGCATCATTGTATCTTGGAACAATTTAATTGCCATGTTCAATTCGTCGTATTCCTGCTCAACTGCCATCATGAAAATCATTCCGATATTAGCCCCAACAGAGAAATTCGCTGCTTGGTTTCCAATAACTAAACCTTGATATTCTTTTTCAGATAAGTCAATTGCTTTATTGATAGCTTGAAGTACATCGCCGCCAATTGTATTCATTTTAGATTGGAATTCTAAGTTTAAAATTCCATCTCCTAAATCCTGAATAATTGCTCCACTGTTGCTCCAAACTTTTTTGCTTTCGCGAATGTTGTTTAGGATAATGAATGAATCTTGTCCAGGAACTTTTACTTGTGATTTTGTTGGAATGTTATAGAAATAAGTAGCTCCTTCTTTTACAGAATAGAAACTATCGCTTCCAGAAGCCAACATTTCATTAACCCATGCAGCAGGCTCTAAACCTTCTGCTTTCATGATTTCAATTCCTTTGGCAACACCAATTGCATCCCAGATTTCGAATGGACCATTTTCCCATCCAAAACCAGCTTTCATGGCATCGTCTATTTTGTATAATTCGTCTGAGATTTCAGGAATTCGGTTTGATACGTAAGCAAACATTCCAGCGAAACTCTTACGGTAGAATTCTCCCGCTTTGTCTGTTCCTTTAACTAAAACTTTAAAACGATTGATTGGTTTATCGATAGTTTTTGTTAATTCAAGAGTAGCAAAATTTGCTTTTTTTGCAGCGCGGTATTCTAATGTATCTAAGTCTAAAGAAAGGATATCTTTATCTACTTTTTTATAAAAACCTTGTCCAGTTTTGCTTCCTAACCAATTATTTTCCATCATTTTGTTGATGAAATCAGGAAGTTTGAACAATTCGTGTTGTTCGTCGTTAGGGCAGTTTTCGTAAATACCGTTGGCAACGTGTACCAAAGTATCTAAACCAACAACGTCAACGGTACGGAAAGTAGCTGATTTTGGACGACCAATTACTGGTCCTGTCAATTTATCAACTTCTTCGATCGTTAATCCCATTTCTTTTACCAAGTGGAATAAACTCTGGATTCCGTAAATACCAATTCTGTTTCCAATAAACGCCGGAGTATCTTTAGCAACAACCGAAGTTTTTCCTAAGAATTTAGATCCGTATTCGTTTAAGAAATCCAATACTTCAGTTGAAGTTTTTGGGCCAGGAATAATTTCAAATAATTTTAAGTAACGCGCAGGGTTAAAAAAGTGTGTTCCGCAGAAGTGTTGTTGAAAATCTTCGCTTCTTCCTTCACTCATAAAATGAATTGGAATACCAGAAGTATTAGAAGTAACCAAAGTTCCCGGTTTACGGAATTTCTCGATTTGTTCAAAAACTAATTTCTTAATGTCTAAACGCTCTACAACAACCTCGATAATCCAGTCAACATTGGCAATTTTTGCCATATCATCAGTTGTATTTCCAGTCGTGATTCTGTTTGCGAATTTTTGACTGTAAATAGGAGAGGGTTTTGATTTTAATGAATTCGCCAAATGTTCGTTTACCACACGGTTGCGAACGGCTTTACTTTCAAGTGTTAATCCTTTTTTAGCTTCAGCTTCAGTCAGTTCGCGAGGTACGATGTCCAGAAGTAAAACTTCAACACCAATGTTAGCAAAATGACAAGCTATACCTGAACCCATAATTCCGGATCCAATTACAGCAACTTTTTTAATTGTGCGTTTCATATTTGTAAAATTTGTTTTTTTGGGTAGAATCTGAATTTTCCTTTAAAAAAGATTATTCATTTTCTGGGTTTTCTGTTTGCTTCGCCAGATCGCTGGCGCTCGTGTGATTGAAAATATTTTTATCCTGAATTAATTCGTTTATGATTTCAGAAACTTCGATAAAATGTTTCAGTTTTTCGTCTGATACATGTTTTCTAACCGTTTCATTAAATTTCAGAACTGTATTTTTAGATAAATCTCTTTTTTCTTTTCCAAAGTCGGTTAGGTAGATTAAAACACCTCGCCCGTCACTTGGGTTCTTTTTGCGAACAATTAAACCTTTTTCTTCCATAGATTTAAGTGTTCTTGTTAAGCTGGTTGCTTCCATACCCATTCTTGGGCCTAAAGCGGTTGATGGAGTTCCTTCTTCCTTATCCATACTTAAAAGAGCAAATCCTGTTGCCATGGTAGCATCGTACTTTGCAGCCTCTTCATTATACATTCTTGAAACAGCCTGCCATGTAGCTCTCAAAATATAATCTATTGTTTTGTCTTTCATAGGTAACTATATCGATTTCAAATATAATTAAAAAATACTATGCATGCATATAATTTTTTAATAAATTTTTGGTTAGTTAAAAAATCCCACTGATTTAGAGTGTTTTGGTGGTTTATTTAGAGTGAAATATACTATTCTTTTTTTGGATTTTAACATTTTTAATGGTGTCAAAATCTTTTTTTAATTTTAAAATCGGGTTTAATTCTTCATTCTTCAAAAAATTATGAATTTAATTCAATAGAATTTTCAGGCTCGTATCTTGAAATTGAATCCTGAAAAATCTTTTTTATACGATTTCTGAGTCCTTCGGGTCTTAAAATTTCAACACAGCTTCCAAAACCCAGAAAAAGCCTTTCCATTTCATAATTTGGTATTACAAACAAATGCACGATAATACTTCCATCTTCATTTTCTTTAATAACACGCTGAGAAGTATGCAAAGGTTTTGTGATGACGTACGGGGCATTCGAAGCATCGACCCACAATTCAATTCTCCTTGCTTTTAATCCTGAATTGACTGTAACTCCAATTACATCCCTATAATAATTATCTGCATCAAAATCTTCTTCTAAATAAGGAAGATTAAAATCGTAATCAATAGAAATAATTCTGTCCAAAGCTAAATTTGTAATTGGCTGTGATGCTTTTTTCTTTCCGATTAAAAACCAGCGGTTGTTGAATTCCTTTAATATAAAAGGATGAAAATGAAATTTAGTTTCTTCTCTCGATTTAAAAGATTTGTAAGTAATTATAAGAACCATTTTCTTTATAATCGCCTGATAAATTTCATCTAAATAATGTAAACCTTTTAGATTCTCATTTTTATCCAAATAAATTACGGGTTTTGTATGTGATTTTTCGGCGTAGATTTTATCTTCCAAACGCTGTAAAATATCAGATACATCATTAAATAAAGAGAAATCTTTAAATTGTTTTAACATCGAAACCGTTTCAGTCAAAACATTCATATCTGTTTCCGTCAATGGAATATCAGTTATCGTGAAATCTTCGTCTTCATATTTATAATACTTTTTATCGTAAACAACAATTGGCGCATTGTAACCCAGCTTTTCACTTCGCATCAATTGAATGTCCATTTGAATAGTTCGTTTGCTTATAGGATTTTCCCGACCTTCATATTCAAATAAAGCTTCAGAGCAGCATTCGATTAAATCTTCTAAAGTCCATTGCCGGTATTTATTCTGCAAACATTTGTCAATCGTTTTGTACCGAATTAAGGCGTTTTTATTTTGTGACATATATTATATGGGTTTTGGTCGCAAAAGCGTTAATTTTTATTTTATGCCACAGATTAAAAGGATTAAAAGGATTAAAAAAATCTGCTGAAATCTCTTAAATCGGTGGCATAAATAAAACATAGTTTATATTTATTTACAGATAAAAATACTGATTTTATTGTAATACGCAACAGCTTTGCGTAGTAGTTTTAAAACTTATTCAAAATGAGTATTTCTACTATTTTTTTGTTAAATAAAATCGTCTACTTTTACCGCTCAAATTTTAACAATACCACATGGGGAAACTTTACTCGCTGCACATATATTGTGTTTTTTTTATTACTACTTCATTATTTGCCTTTAATACAAATGACAGAAGTAATTTAGCCCTTAAGGATTGTTATAATCTTACTGTTCCTCCAACTGTTGATTTTAATTTTACCAATAACAATGCCTGTTCAGGTACTCCTGTGACATTCAATGCAGTAGTTACCGGCGCGGCACCTTTTACTTATAAATGGGATTTTGGAGACGGTACTTCAGCAGCAATAAATAACCCGAACCATGCTTTTACAGCACTTGGCTGCGGGTCTCAAAATTTTACTGTAAAACTTACTGTTACAGATGCTAATGGCGAAATAAATTCGGTTACCAAAACTGTTTCGGTAAAGCAAAAACCAGATTTAAAATTCGTTGATTTAAGTGCTCCAACATCTGCAAAACCTTTTGAAAGATGTGGTGATAATAACTCGAATCCAAAATATACTATAAATGTTGGAAACAGCTCAGCTTCTGCTTCTTGTGTCACATCTTACAATGTAGATTGGGGAGACGGCAGTACAGAAACTAATGTTGTTTTTCCTAAAAAACATGAATATAAAAAATTAGGTTCGTTCAACATGGTAATTACTGGAATGGGAACTAGTAGTTGCAATAATTCGATTACCTATGTTGTAAAAAATTCTAATAACCCAATTGGGGCACTTATCGCACCGGGTAACACTACAAACTTGTGTACGCCTGTATCGCCAATGGATTTTGCGATTGGATCTTGGGGACTTAACCCATCCGATACTAATTATCAGGTAAATTATGGCGATGGAACGTTCCAAAGTTATACACAGGCACAATTAGAAAGTTCTCCATATTATAACAGTTTAAATCCGCAGGCGTCACAAAATTTCCCTATTCCCCATACGTTCACACGATTTAATTGTCCGTCAGGAAATACTGTTACATTAACCATAACAACTTCTTGCGGAAGCACTTATTTAACAGCCGGACCAATTATTATTTTAGATGTTCCTGTAATAAGTTTCAACGTACAAAGTATAGCATGTGCCAATACATATACTCAATTTCATAATACAACTCAGGCAGGTTATACAAATGATTGCAGCACTTATAATGTATACACTTGGGATTTTGGAGACGGAACACCTGTTTCCAGAGAAGTAAGTCCTTCTCACGTCTATACTCAGCCGGGTACTTATACCATAAAATTATCTGCTCAAACTCCCTGCGGAATTGGAAGATCAACCACACAGACTATTTGTGTAGAGCCTGTATTAGTACCAAGTTTTACTTATGCAACAGCTTGTGCTTCAGAAAATGTTCAGATAACGAATACAACAGATACAAGTTTAGGCTGTGGTGCAGAAAGTTACTATTGGGAAGTTTTGAGTTATTATGAAGGATTTTGTGGAAAAGGGCAGGGACAATCTTATTTTGTAAATGGTCAGTATGTTAGAAATCCAGTTATTAATTTCAGTATTCCGGGAACATATGAACTAAGGTTAAGAACACTAAACTCTTGTGGTGTTTATCAATATACTACAAGATATATTGATGTAAAAAAGAAACCAGTAATCAAGTTAGATCCTATTTCTGATTTCTGTAAATCAGCCACTATCAAACCAGTAGGTACTGTGGTAGAAACTTGTTCACCAAGTTCAGAGATTACTTATTTATGGAGTTTTCCGGGAGGAACACCTTCAACATCTACATCATTAAATCCGGGTTCTATTAATTATACCAAAACTGGAAATTATACCGCTACTTTTAGTGTTACAAATAGCTGTGGAACAACAAGTGTATCAAGAAATTTTTCTGTAGATATGGTTCTTTCGCCTGTAATAACACCTAAAACGGCAGTAATTTGCAGTGGCAATTCATTTCAGATCACACCAGTCAGCAACGGAACTACAGATAATGTACCAGCCGGAACAACTTTTGTTTGGTCGAATCCGGTAGTTACTCCTGCGGGAGCAATAAGCGGTGCATTTGCAGAAACAACACCAAGAACAAGTATTAGTCAGACTTTAACTAATCTTACTAATAATCGTGCAACAGTTGTTTATACCGTTTCTCCAATTTCTAAACTTTGTCCGGGACCAGATTTTACGATTACAGTAACAGTCGATCCATTGATAAATGTAACAGAAATTATAAAACAGGGAACTTGTTTTGGAGCTAACGATGGTGCAATAAACATAACCGTTGCGGGAGGAATTCCGTTTACAACAGGCGCACCTTATACGTATACATGGACAGGACCTGACGGATACACGAGTTCAAACCAAAATATTTCGAACTTAAAACCGGGTTATTATAATTTAACGGTAGGAGATAATGGAAATTGTCCGTTTTCACGATCGTATTATGTGGGTGAACCTGGTAAATTCCAAATTTTAGGAGAATACAAACAAGATATAACCTGTTTTGGTCTTAATGACGGAAGAATTAATGTAAATGTATCTGGCGGAAATTTACCTTATACCTATGTATGGACAAAAGATGGAAATCCTTTTACTGCAAATTCCGGAAACCTGAGTAATCTGGAGCCGGGAGTTTATGATGTAACCATTACAGAAAAAAATAACTGTGGTATTCTACATGGAAATTACAAGATCGAAGAACCGCCATTATTAGAACTTAGTTTTGTAAGCAAAGTAGATGTTTTATGCTATGGCTATTCAACAGGAGAAATTGATGTGAAAACTGTAGGAGGAAGAGTAACAGAAACTTCTCCGGGTGTTTACAGCTACAGCTATTTTTGGACAGGTCCAAACGGATATACGAGTTATTCTCAAAACCTAAGAAATGTTCCAGCCGGAAATTACCATCTAACCGTTTCAGATAATTCGGGTTGTACAGATGATCTTGATGTCATTTTACTTCAAAACGATGAAATAAAATTAGAATATACCAAAACCGAAATTGCTTGTTATGATTATGCCGATGCTTCGATAACGATTAACAAGATAACTGGCGGAGTTCCATTTGCAACCGGAGATCCGTACATTATTAAATGGAGCAATTTAGGAACCGGACTTGTACAGAATAATTTATCAGCAGGAACCTATATTATTTCTATCACAGATGCTGTTGGCTGTCCTAAAGATTTTACAATAGTAATTGACAACGCGCCAATTTTTAAAATTGATCCAGATATTAAAAAAATATCTTGTTATGGCGAAAAAGACGCTCATATCCGTTTAAATCTTGTAGGCGGAAAAGCGCCGGTAAAATTAGTTTGGGATGATGATGCAACAGCCGGAATCGAAAGAAATAATTTAGGACCAGGAACATATTCGGTAACCATTACAGATGGTAAAAACTGTATCATTAAAGGTTCATGGATCATTGATAATCCTTTGCTTTTAGAATTAAATGCCGATGTTAAAAATCCACTAGACTGCCTTAATGCCAATACAGGTTCAATCAATCTGGTAGTAACAGGCGGAACGCCGCCATTTACATACGAATGGTCAAATGGTGCAACTACTGAAGATTTAGAAAATTTAATACCAAATAACTATACCGTAAAAGTAACCGATGCAAATGGCTGTAATAAATCGGCATCGTTTAAAATTACCCGTTTCGAACAGCTTACACCATCAATCGAAGTCTTAACAGACTTTAATTGCGATACCAAACATGTAAAACAAACATTTGTAGGTCATGTAAAAGGAGGAATTCCGCCTTATACATTGAGCTGGTCAGATGGAGTAGTTTCTGGAGCCAATGGTGAAATTATGAATACCGACAATAACGGTTTGGTAATCTTTACAGTAAAAGACAGTTTTGGCTGTTCTGCTGATGTTTCATATAATGTAGATACGCCAGTTTTAGGTATTGCGAACTTCTCGACAGGTTCTTACGGAAAAGACATGTACGATTTGTATTCAATTTACGATCCTATCACATTTACCAATTTAGCGACTGGAACTTTCACTTTAATTTCCTGGGATTTCGGAGATGGAAATTTCTCAGACGAAGAAAATCCAAAACATATCTATACTAAAGAAGGAACGTATACTATAAAGCAAACCGTAACCTATCCGTTTGGCTGTCAATATACATATACTACAACTTTAAAAGTAGAAAAAGGATACAGCTTAATTATGCCAAATGCCTTTACACCAAATAATGACGGAATGAACGATACGTTTGCGCCGGTATTCCTTGGTTTATCAGACATTACCTTAGACGTTTATGACACTTGGGGCGCTGTTATTTATTCAGAAACCGGAACAAATATCAGAGGCTGGAATGGAAAAGTAAAAGACATAGATGCCGAAAACGGAAACTACTATTATAAAATAACCTTAAATACCTTTTATCACCATACTGTAGTAGAAAAAGGAGCATTTACACTAATTAAATAAGCAACAGAATAACCAATGAGATTAAAACTATTTATTATAATTATTACATGTTGCTTCTATTCTCAGGCAAAAGCGCAAGATCCTGTTTTTACACAATATTTTCTAATTCCGGAAACCCTAAACCCGGGATTTACAGGATTTATGGAAACCACTTATGCAGGTATAATTCACCGTGAACAATGGCCGGATTTAGATTTAAGGATTGATACTGATTATGCATTTGTAAATACCTGGAGTGATAAATTAAACAGCGGTTTAGGAATCAGTTTTTTAAACCAAAGAGAAAACCTGACCAGCTATAACTATTCGCAGATAAATGCAAATTATGCCTATAAAGTAAGACTAAACGACGACTGGTATTTTAGACCTGCTGTCGAAGCTGGTTTCGGACTTAAATCATTTGGATTTCAAAATTTATTGCTCGAAGATCAAATTAATATCCGAACAGGTGTTATCAATTCAAGCACAATGGATCCGACATTGTTAAACAGAAAAATGACATTTTTTGATGTTTCTGCCGGAATGGTTTTCAATAACGACAATGCTTGGGTTGGCCTTTCGATGAAACATCTTAATAAACCGAATATTGCCTTTAGTTCAGAAGGAAATGTGCCATTAAACACCTTTTTCTCCTTAAGCGCAGGTTACGAATTCCTTGTAATAGATTATATCGATGTATTATTGCTTCCGTATGAAACCAAGTTTTTTGTAACCTCAAACTACATGCAGCAAGGCCGATACAACCGACTTGATTTAGGAGCTTCGATATTATTCGAAAAAATATTCTTTGGCGCAACAGCCGTAACAAATCCCGCAAAAAACGGAATCAACGGAGATTTGTTAACGTCTGTAAACCTTTTCACAGGCTTGCAATATGAGCATTTAAGATTTGGACTTTCATACGATTTAAACACAACCAAAATTGGGAAAACAGGCGGAATCTACGAACTTTCGTTAACCTATCAGTTTGATTTAAGCAGAAAATGTTTCGGTTGTCCTAACTATTCAGGGAAATAATATAAGAATAATAATTTGGGCGTGTCCCTTCGGGTCGGGCTTTCGGCTATATCTTTTGTTCCGTTTCTCTTCACAAAAGGATACCGCCTCAATCCCTCACGCATCTGAGATAACAAAAAAAATCGTTTTTAATAATTATAAAATGATTTCAATTTTCTATCTAGATATTCCGCACAAATATACTGTAGAGACGCACAGCAGTGCGTCTCCGCAACGATGATCCACAACGTTAAAAATAAAACAAACCCGACAGGTTTTTAAAACCTGTCGGGTTTAATCATTACGTCATATTGATGTCGAATTACTCTGTGTAGACGCACTGCTGTGCGTCTCTACGGAATATCTTTGTGAATTATTTTTTCCGTACCTCGAATCCGACTGCGTACGTTTCTATACTTTTCTAAATATTAAACAATAATTTTATTCCGTTCTAATATTCCACACAAACATATCGTAGAGGCGCACAGCAGTGCGTCTCCGCAACGATGATCCACAACGTTAAACACATACAGCAAACCCGACAGGTTTTTAAAACCTGTCGGGTTTAATTATTACGTCATATTGATGTCGAATTACTTTGCGTAGACGCACTGCTGTGCGTCTCTACAGAACACCTTTATGTACAGTATTTTAACGTATACAATTCCTCTAAAATCATAATCTTTTTATTAAGATTTAAAATTTCTTTTTTACTGCGCAAAATAATTGCGCAGTAGTTCTGAAATCTTTGCTCAGGAAATAAAACAATAACCATTGTCTAATTTTAAAAACCAGAAATTATGAAATTCAATTTTTTAGCAAAAGAGAAAAACAATAAAAGCAATATAGTTAATCATGAAAATGCACCAGCTTTTTCTTTAACATCAGAATACGAATTGTACGCAGCAGTTGTAACAACAAGTTTAAACGCTTCATTTTATGAAAAAGATACAACTCGTTTACAAAGAATACAAAGCCTAATCAAAAAAAGCAATCCGGTATTTGTAGCAAAATTGGCTGTTTATGCCCGTAACGAAATGCATATGCGTTCTGTACCATTAGTTTTGGTAGTAGAATTAGCCAAAATATATTCTGGCGATTCATTAATCAGTAAAATGATCACACACGTTATACAACGTGCAGACGAAATAACAGAATTATTGGCTTATTACCAAATGGCAAACGAACGAAATGGTGTTAAGAAATTAAACCGTTTATCAAAACAAATACAAAAAGGTTTAGCCGTTTCGTTCAACAAATTTGACGAATACCAATTCGCAAAATACAATCGTGATGGCGTTGTTAAATTAAAAGATGCCTTGTTTTTGGTACATCCAAAAGCAAAAGATAAAGCACAGCAAGCAATCTTTGATAAATTGGTAAACAACACATTGCAAACGCCATATACATGGGAAACAGAATTGTCGCAATTAGGTCAAGTAAAATTTTACAACCACATTGAAAAACAAAAAGCATTCAAACAAAAATGGGAGGAATTAATCGATAGCGGTAAAATAGGTTACATGGCTTTGTTACGTAACTTACGAAATATCTTAGAAGCAAATGTTTCAGGTTCTCATATGTTGAAAGTATGCGATTACCTTTCTAACGAAAAAGCAGTCGCCAACTCAAAACAATTGCCATTCCGATTTTTAGCAGCGTATCGTGAAGTGAAAGATTTGAATTTCAAATACACTTCAATGGTTTTAGATGCTTTAGAAGATGCTGTTATGGCGAGTTCACAAAACATAAAAGGTTTTGATGTTAATACATCGGTTGTAATTGCCTGCGACGTTTCGGGTTCAATGCAAAAAGCAATCTCACCAAAAAGTAAAGTAATGCTTTACGATATCGGTTTGATGTTAGGTATGTTGATGCAAAGTCGCTGCCAAAATGTAGTAAGCGGTATGTTTGGTGACCGTTGGAAAATAATCAACATGCCAAAACGAAGCATATTGGCCAACGTTAACGAATATTACAAACGCGAAGGTGAAGTAGGTTATGCTACAAACGGTCATTTGGTTGTAGAAGATTTAATCAGCCGAAAAGAAATTGTAGATAAAGTAATGTTGTTTACAGATGTTCAAATGTGGAATAATACATACACAAAAGACTCATTTGCAAATTCCTGGAACCGATACAAAACTATCGCACCAAACGCAAAATTATATTTGTTTGATTTGGCTGGTTACGGTCAGTCACCAATAAACATCGAAAAAAACGATGTATATTTAATAGCCGGCTGGTCAGATAAAGTATTTGATGTTTTGAATGCTTTAGAAGATAAAAATAGTGCGTTGAATTACATCAATCGAATAGAATTGTAAAAAAAGAATCTGCTGCGCAAAATAATTGCGCAGTATGATTTGAATATTTGTAAAAGAAATAAGTTCATTGAAAATAAAAACAAGTACCGTAAAAAAGAATTACTTCGTGTCGTGGGTTCAATTCCCATCAACTCTATTTTAAAAATTAGAGATGTAGCTCAGCTGGTTAGAGCAGAAATTTCTTTTTGAATGTTGTCTTGTTTTGAAAAAAACATTGGTGTCGTAGACAAGAGTTACTTCGAGGGAATTGTGTTACAGGTTCGAATCCTGTTCAGGTAATCTGATGGTGTAAGTGGAAACACGCATAAATAGTCTCTTGTCGCTCATAACCCGATAAAATAAAAAGAATGTCGTAAATAAGAGTTACTTCGTCTCCAATTTAGGGGAGGAATAGCGAAGTTGTAAAATCAGCAAGGCTATCCAGTTCGACTCTGGCACAGACAAAGCCCCGCCCAATTCTCTTATTGCTTTTTACTTCTTTTAAAAAATGAAAAATGTCGTGTGTGAGAGTTACTTCGTATAGGGTTCAAAATACTCTCATCAATTATTACTTTTTCAAAAAATAAGATGCCGTGTATAAAGTGCTACTTCGTTGGTTGATTTATTAGGTTCGAGTCCTAAATTATCACTTATACAATATTGCTCTTAAAAAAAGAGTGTCGTCAGGAAATGGTTCCTTCGTCCAAAAAGAAAATTAAACCATTCCTAAATGTTGCCTCTTTTAAAATTATTAATTAAAATGGATGTAGAAAAAAACATCAACTAAATAAAATTAAACACAAGGTTTGTCATTTCGAGGAACGAGAAATCTGCGCAAGTAACTCCGTAACGAGAGTCCAATCTTTGTAGAGCTTCTCGTGGAGATTTCTCGTTCCTCGAAATGACAAACTGTGTGTTAATCACTTAAAATAAAACTTTGCGCCCTTGCGACTTTGCGAGAAATATGTCTTCGCTGAGCAAAAAATTTAGAATTAAAATAGCTACGCAAAATAACTGCGCAGTACAAAACAACCTTTGTACTATCAAAAAAACAAAACAAATGAATACACAAATAAACGGTACAGATATATTAGAATTAGGATTCCCAGAAGGAAAAATAATCGGAATCGCATTAAAAATAAACAGCAAAAGAAACGGTTTTACGCGTGACGAAATGATCACAAATTTTAAAAACGTATTAGAAACTCCGGAAAACTATATAGACGATAAAATCTTCAGCAAACTAGCCGTTGCTTTAATCGAAAAAGCAAATGAAAAACCGGAAGATTTCATTGCTTTAAATGAAAATCCAAATGCTTATTCTGCGTACGGATTAGATCATATCGAAGACGGAGCCAGAAAACAAATGGAAGTAGCAATGAAACTTCCCGTTACAGTTGCCGGAGCATTAATGCCAGACGCGCATCAAGGTTACGGATTACCAATTGGCGGAGTTTTAGCCACCAAAAATGCCATTATTCCGTATGGTGTTGGCGTTGATATTGGATGTAGAATGGCATTGTCAGTTTACGATATTCCGGAAGATTTTTACTTTGAAAATGAAGCCAAATTCAAAAAAGAATTAATTGCGAATTCTATTTTTGGAGCAGGTCACGGATTTCACGGACAATACAAATCAGATCATGCGGTTTTGGAGAACGATACATTTAATATGAATCCGTTTGTGAAGAATTTAAAAGATAAAGCCTGGTCACAATTAGGATCTTCAGGTGGAGGAAATCACTTTGTCGAATTCGGAATCATGGAATTTGCAAAAGACGATGCCGTTTTGAATATTCCAAAAGGAAAATACGTCGCTTTGTTAACGCATTCAGGTTCACGCGGAATGGGTGCAACAATTGCTGGACATTATACTAAAATTGCGAAAGACGAATGCAAACTTCCAGAAATAGCCAGGAACTTAGCTTATTTAGATATGAACTCACAATTAGGACAAGAATATTGGCTTGCGATGAATCTTGCAGGAGATTACGCTTCGGCTTGTCATGAAATTATCCATAATAAAATGGAAAAAGCTTTAGGCGCTGCAATTTTAGCCAAAGTCGAAAACCACCATAATTTTGCCTGGAAAGAAATCTGGAACGGCGAAGAAGTAATCGTACATAGAAAAGGAGCAACCCCAGCCGGAAAAGGCGTTATGGGAATCATTCCGGGGAGTATGACCGCACCAGGATTTTTGGTAAGAGGAAAAGGCGAGGAGAACGCCATAAATTCTGCTTCACACGGAGCAGGAAGACAAATGAGCAGAACTCAGGCCATAAAAAACATCACACCAACCGAGATGAAATCCATCCTGAAAGATCATGGCGTTACGCTTATTGGTGCAGGACTTGACGAAGCACCAATGGCCTATAAAGATATCAATCAGGTAATGGAAGCGCAGCAAGATTTAGTCGACGTTGTCGCCAAATTTACCCCAAAATTAGTGAGAATGGCCGATGATGGAAGTAGAGAAGACTAGTGTTCAGTTTTTAGTGATCAGTCTCAGTGGCAGTTTTCAGTGTAGAGGCGCACAGCAGTGCGTCTAACACAACGTATCCTCATTTTATGTTATTTCGACGTAAGGAGAAATCTCCACGAGTAGCTCCGCAACTTGAGTCTAATCTTTGTAGAGTTTCTTGCGGAGATTTCTCCTTACGTCGAAATGACAAACTTTGTGTAAAAAACTTTGCGACTCTGCGACTTTGCGAGATTAAAAACAAACCAAAGATCAAAAAGAAACTTTGCGTCTTAGAGCCTTCGTGGCAAAAATAAAAATATGAATAACAAATACGAACGACTGAAAACAGAATTAGAAACAGTCGGCAATGGAAAAATGAAAGCATTTGGAGACTCAATGCGGCCCATATTAAAAAGCGGAAGTCTCTTAACATTTATAAAAAGCGAAAATTACCAAATAGGCGATATCGTATTCTGCAAAGTAAAAGGCAGATACATCGACGCCCATAAAATCATTAAAACCGACACAAACAAAGGTTTTCTAATCGCCAACAATCACGGATTCGAAAATGGCTGGACAAAAATCATTTACGGAAAAGTAATTCAGGGCGAGTTTAAGAATGAGGTGATTTATATGAAAATGGACAAAGATTAAATTCCAAATTCCAATTTTAATCACCTTAAAAATAAAAAACTTTGTGTCTTAGTGCCTTAGTGGCAAAAAAATAAAAAAAATGAAAACATACATAGACATAGGAATCAACCTAACCAATAAACAATTCCAAAACGACATAGACGATGTTGTACAAGACGCGCTCGACGTCGACGTTTCGCAAATGATCCTGACCGGAACAAGCATACGAAACAGCGAAGCTTCATTAGAAATCGCAAAACAATATCCGGGAATATTATATTCGACGGCCGGAATTCACCCGCATGATGCGAAGAGTTTTGACGAAAAAAGCATTTCGAAACTGCGGAATTTATTAAAGCAGAAACAAGTAGTTTCTGTTGGTGAATGCGGACTCGACTTTGACCGTGATTTTTCGCCCAGAAACAAACAGGAACAATGTTATAAAGCCCAATTAGAATTGGCAATCGAAGTTCAGAAACCTTTGTTTTTGCATGAAAGAGCGGCTTTTAATAGTTTTATCAATATCACCAAAGACTATTTACCGCAATTGCCAAAAGCCGTTGTGCATTGTTTTACGGGAACGCTGCCCGAAGCCAAAATCTATCTCGATAACGGATTTTATCTTGGTTTTACCGGAGCGATTTCTGATACCAAACGTTTCAGTCATTTAAAAGAAGTCATTCAATATGTTCCGCTTGATCGAATGATGATCGAAACCGATGCGCCGTTTATGCTTCCAAAAAATGTTCCGAACAGTCTTTTAAAGAAATACCACGAACGAAGATGTGAACCTGCTTTTCTGCCTTTTGTTGCCGGAACAATTGCTCAGTTTAAAGGAATTACTTTAGATAAAGTGGCGGATGAAACGACTAGGAATGCTAAAAGTTTTTTTGGGATTTAACAAAAAAACAAATTATTTATAGACCACAGATTTACAAATTTTTTTGTGAATTTGTGGTTTTTTATTTGTTAATTAGTCTGAGTAATTATTTACAACAAATCTTTTTTAAATTAATAAAATGAGTGTAGCTACTGAAGGTGTTAAAGGTTATGAATATCAGTATAAAGTAACTGTATTATTTGCACTTTTACATTCTAATGATTTTAAATCACAGCTTTATGTTGAGAAAATAGGAAGTGAGGATATTACTTTTTTAGATGAAAATAAAAATTATTTAGAGATACAGATTAAAAGAGAAAGAAATAGTATTGGTTTTCCAAAAATTATTGAATGGCTATCACATTTCCAAGAAAGAAGTAGTACTAATAATTTATTATTGAGAGTTAAAGATAAAAAGTCAAAATGTTTATTCATTACCCGTTCTCGGTGCAGTGATGAGGCAATAATATTTTTGAAACTGTTTCCATTAATTGATTCCAATGAGAATAGCATTTCAAAAGAAGTTATTTTAAAATTTCAAAAGGAATTAAAAGCTGTAAAATTTAAACAAACTCAATTAGACATAAAAAGAAAATCACTCTGTAGTGATATTTCAAATAATTTAAACAAATCAGATATTGAAATATTGATAAACAATACTTTGATTTGGGAACAAATAGAAGAAGAAAAGATTGATAATGAGGTTTTAAAATGTTTAAATAAAAAATTCTCGATACCACAATCACTTTCAGAAAATTTGTATCTGAAACTATTGGAAGTTGTAAAACAAGGTAGGGATTTAAAAGAAGATATTATTCCACTTTTTAAAAATTTAATTTTAAAATTAAAGACAAATAGATATTCTCTATCTGAAAATAATATTATTAGAAAAGAAGAAGCGCAGGCGATAGATATTTTAAAAAAATCAAATTTATTATTATTAACAGGAATTTCACAATGTGGCAAAACAGAATTAGCGAAAAAAGTTGCCAATGAGTTAATAGATCAAGGATATACTTCAGCACCAATTTCAACTGATTTTTTTCAAGTTGAAAATTTTTTCAATCAAAATAAAATAGAAGATAAGATTTTGATTTTTGAAGATCCATTCGGACATATAAAGCCCAAGAAAGAATCCAATGATATTAAAAACAAAATCATTAATCTTGTCAAATGTTTACCATTAAACCATAAAATAATCCTTACTAGTAGAATAGAAATTTTGGAGGAAGCATTTAATAGTTGCAATATTATTGAAAATGTGTTAGACTTAACCGAAGATGATAATAAACTAATATTAGATTTTTGGGAAAAATTTTCAAATGCGCAAAATGTCAATAATGAAATAAAAAATATTGTTGGTGAATATATTTTAAGAGAAACTGAACATAAAATTCAAGTTGGACAATTAGATTATCTTTCGCGATATGATTTAAATAAATTAAAATCAAAAAGCATATCTGAATTAATCAGTATAGCTCGACATAATTCTACAGATATTGCAAATGATGTATTAAAAGAAAATAACAAAGAATCAAAAATTCTTGCAGTTATGTCGATATGCTGTAGTAATAGTATTGGAATAAATGTCGAAGACTTTAAATATATTTTATCTGATGATGAAAATGGATATTCTGTTTTTAAAGAATCTAAAGTTTTCCAATTTAAAAAAAGTAAAAGTAAATTTCCAAAATATTTAGAAACAAATAAGTTAAAAAAAGGTTTTAAGTCAAGTATTTCTTATTTTGAAGAAAGAGGATTCATAAAGTTGGAAAATAATCAATATTTTTTTTCTCATCCTAATTATTTTGAAGCTGGAAAAAAATTGTTCTTTAGAAAAAGTAGTCAAGAGCAAAAAGAAAATATTGGATATTTAAAAAAAACGATAATTTGTATAAGTCCAGTAACTACGTTAATTGCTTGTAAATTATTAACATGGATTTATCGTACAGTACATTCAAATTTTAAAGACGATATTAAGGATTTAATGTTTTTATCAAATAGATCAATTTTTCCTGCGGTTGAAGACTATTCTTCAATTAATCTTATTAACATAATTGAAGATATTGATAATGAAGATCAGAAGGATAAAATTATCAATATTGTTAATAGAGGAAACACTGATTCAAGTTCAATAAAATGGCTTAATAATGAGATACCTTTCCTAAGTAAAGGAGATGATGATTTAAGAAATTTGTTTATAGATAATATATCGCCAAGTGAAATAGAAGAAATTGAGAATAAAATATTAAATAATCACCATGTAAATTTATTTGATATTTGGCGCTATATTAATTATCATAAGATTGTAAGTATTAGTAAAGTTTATACTAAGTTTAATCATAATATAATAAACTCACTTCTAACACATGAGGAGGTTTTTATAAGAAAACAAGTTGCGAAACTATTCTTTTTGTCAAAAATAAGCGAAGAGGAAATTTATCTAATCAAAAAAATTTTTAATGACAATCATGCCACTGTTTCTTTTTATGGTATATGGGGAAGTTTTTTAAGTTGGAATAAACAATCAGATCAAATAAAAACAATAATTTTTGAACATCTTAAAAAACTATTTTGCAGACAAGAAATTGCAATAAGAGCAAATAATTTAATGACTACTTTTTCAATTGATTATGCAGGAGAGTGTATTGATTGGAAACTTTTCTCTAAGGCAGAAACTATTGAGTTATGGAATGTTTGGGCAGAAATTTTCCCTGTTTTTTCAAATAGTTTGCCACCAAATATTTTTCTAAATTATGGAAGATATGGTGTGACTATGGAAACAGCAATGAAATATTTAACTCTTAATAACGGAATAAAAGTATTTGAAACTTGGTTAGATAGAATAGAAGTTAGAATTAAAAATAATGTAGAGCTATCTGATTATGAAATGGGAATTAGTGATGAATTAATTAAATTCACTAAAGGTAATTTTAAGATAAGAAAAAATCTAATAGAAAGAATTTTATCAAATACTAATTCAATTTTCAGTTTATACAATTTAAAATTAATTATAACTTTTTGGAACGATTTAGATATTAGCGAAAAAAAAATAGTTTTATCTATAGTAGATTCAAATAGAATTGATTTAAGATGGATTAAGGCAATGTTACTTGCGAAGTATGAAATACCAAAAGAAATTGAAGTTAAAATAGTAGGTGATATTAATCTTTATTCATTAAAACCAAAAAAAGTACTTGAATTATTGCCTGAAGAATTAGTTCAAGATTGTTTGAAAATTATTTATGCACAGCCTTATGAGCTTGAATTTTTAAGGCCAAGTTATCTTTCAGATTTTTGGAAGAAAATGATTAATTATATCATGTATTTTGAAGTTGAACCATATTTTGCTTTGTGCATAAAAGATTTTATAGGTCATAACATCTGGGCTAATAGATCTGAAAATTTTTTATTATGGCGCAAAATATGTTTGAATTCCAAGAATATTAATTATTTAACTTATTTAGTAATTTATAATATTTCAAAAAGCGCAATTTATGTGAGTGGAACTATTGAAATGATGAAAACTTTAGTTTTTGCATATAAACAAAGAAATGAGTTTGAAATTTTCACGAAAATTATTTCAGATGAAATTGAAGTTTTACAGAAAACTTCTGATAAGCATGATATTTTTGAAATTTTTGACAAAAATTTTCTTTTTCAAGATTTGTATAAGCTGTTGAAACCTGATATAGATGCAATGTTAGTAATTGAGAATAGAGGAATTGAATATTTGCACGAAATAATAGATGATGTCAAAAGTTTTAGATTTTTTGCTTCATATTTGATAATTAAAAATTTAGTAGCAAAAAGTGATAAAATAGAAGAAGATATTAAAAACAGACTGCTTTCGATTCCAAATAACATTG
Organism: Flavobacterium panici; assembly: GCF_903819335.1. Classification (GTDB taxonomy): domain Bacteria; phylum Bacteroidota; class Bacteroidia; order Flavobacteriales; family Flavobacteriaceae; genus Flavobacterium; species Flavobacterium panici. Next base: position 211,194 of record NZ_CAIJDE010000044.1, read on the forward strand.
AGAAAGTAGGAGAGAAGAAACAAAAGATTTTAAAATCTAAATATTTTAAAGAAGAAAAAATAACTAATTGGATAAATTAATTAAATTCAATAAAAAAGTCTTTCTCATTAAAGTGACAATAAAATTTATTATATATAAAATGTGTAAATCTCTTTACGCATTTTATATATATAAGAAATTCGTTGGTCAAGAATATTATTTCAATTTCATTAATTTTTCTAAATACTCAACTTTATCTTTTTCAGCCTGAACCAAACGCTCATAAAGTTCCACAACTTTATCAAGAGGATTGAAAGTACAATGATTATTAGAATTATTTAGATTACCATTATTAGCACTATTATCATAAAAGTTATTAAAGAAATTAAAAACAGATTCTTCTGTAAAATTTTCAATAGCTTCTACCGTCACGCCAAGTGCTTTTGCAATTTGCACCAATTTTTCGAAATCAACAGTTTCGCTGGTTTCAATGCTGGAAATAGTCTGCTGGCTTGTGCCAATAGCATCCGCAAGTGCTCCTTGTTTCATTCCGCGAAGCTCTCTTATTCGGCTGATATTTCGGCCAATATTTCTGGGTCTGGTTTCTGTGCTCATAATTCAAAGATATTTAAAATTTTTGACAAAAATAACTGTCCGTAAAATACAAGATCGATTTGATAAAATACAATTTTGTTGCTTTTTTGAAAGAGTAAAAATACTCTTTTTCTTACTTTAGTTAAAAAAACATTTTTAAAATTAACAAGAGAATTATATAAATAGAAAAAACGTCTACATTTGCACCCGTAATAAAAAAACAAAAAATACAGATGATACTTTCAGTAAGACAATATTTTGATCACTTAGCAGGAAATCTTCCGGCTAAAATATCAGGATGTATCATGTATTTTTATGAAATTGAAATGTAAATTTTAGAGTTCAACTCAACATAAAATATAAAAGCGTCCTTATTTCGGGACGCTTTTTTTGTTTTTAAGCATTTCGATTTCGGTTAAAAAGCACTTCGACTTCGCTCAGTGTGACAAAAAAATTGGCGAGAATGACAAGAAAAATGATAAAAAAGAAACCATAACTAAAAATAATTAAAAAAATAATTGACCAAATGTTTAATGCATAATCTAAATATTGAAATATAATCTTGAAAAGTAATCTGATGAGAGACAGTCATTTGATACAAAAAGGAATCTGCACCAGTATGCGGACAAGGATTTCTATGTTTTAATTTTAGGTATAACTATTTGATAATCAATAAAATAATTTTAAAAATGATTTGGATAATTGATTTTTTCGACTTTATCTTTGCCGAAGAAAATCTGAAAGCAGAAATTCAAATAGCAACAACAATTTCAAAATATAATACAACATATAAAATGGCTTTACATAACAACATATATAACACACAACTGCTAGACCCGAGATTCGATCTTGGATGTTTAACAACACAGGTGCATCAATACAGGCAATAGGATAGTTATATCATATTGAATTTATAAAGCACCTTTAACCGGGTGCTTTTTTTATGCCCAAAAATTATGATTTCGTAGCTCAATTGGCAGAGCGCTTGACTGTTAATCAATAGGTTGAAGGTTCGATTCCTTCCGAAATCGCATTGTTCTCTAGAAGGAACTGGCTCATTGGGGTTACTGGCTAACCTTCCCGACTGTCTCTCGGGAGAAACGGGTTCGACTCCCGTATGAGCCGCGAGTTTGCCGCAAAGGCACTAAGGCGCAAAGGTTTTTGTTTGACGCAGATTAAGCAGATTTACTTAAAGTAAAAAATTTGTGACTCTGCGACTTTGCGAGAGATTGACAAAGTATTGTAAAAAGAGCTGGCGAGCAATTTTCTCGCAAAGTCGCCAAGACGCTAAGAAAAATAAGCTTTGTGTCTTAGTGTCTTCGTGGCAAAATAAAAAAAATCTGGGAAGATAACGGTGGTTGTTTACCCGCTTTGGACGCGGGAGTTCGCAGGTTCTCCCGATAGCTATCGGGACCAGACAAATGGAAATACGCTAAAGTTGGAGAGTTAGGTCGGTCTGTAAAACCGTTGTCTTTTGACTGAGTAGGTTCGAATCTTACTATTTCCACAAATTGAGCAGATGTACTTAAAGTAAAAACTTTGCGACTCTGCGACTTTGCGAGAGATTGACAAAGTATTGTAAAAAGAACTGGCGAGCAATTATCTCGCAAAGTCGCAAAGTCGCAAAGAAATAACCTTTGTGTCTTCGTGCCTTAGCGGCAGAAAAAAATGCAGGAATGGCGCAATTGGTAGACGCGGCTGACTTAGAATCAGTTTTTTGAGAGTTCGAGTCTCTCTTCCTGTACTATAGCCACAAAGGCGCAAAGACGCAAAGTTTTTTGTTTCACGCAGATTGAGCAGATTTACTTAAAGTAAAAACTTTGCGACTCTGCGACTTTGCGAAAGATGATAAAGTATTGTAAAAAGAGCTGGCGAGTAATCGGGAAATTGTGTATTTATTTAAAAGTAATAATTAAGAATTTAGAAATCATGGTGTTATATGATAAAATTATAGTGATTGATATTGAAGCAACTTGCTGGGAATCTAAGGAGGAAACACTCTTAAATCAGAGAGAAATTATCGAGATAGGAGTATGCAAGTTAATATTATCGTCGGGAAAAATTGAAGATAAACAAAGTTTTTATATCAAACCAGAAGTTTCTCAAGTTTCTTCTTTTTGTCACCAATTAACTGGAATTACAAATGAAAAACTACAGATAGAAGGAACTTCACTTGAGAAAGCATTGAAGAAAATTAATTCCAAATATTCGGCAAAGTATAGAACATTTGCCGGTTATGGCGATTTTGATAAAGAAATATTAGAACAAGAATGTAAATCAAAAGCAATTGAAAACCCATTTAGAAATGACTATTTGAATATAAAGACACTTTTTAATTTAGTTTACCTTCAGGAGAAACCTAAAGGATTATTGAAAGAGCTAGAGTTAATAGGAGAATCTTTTGAAGGAGAGAATCATAATGGAGCGGATGATGCTTACAATGCAGCCAAATTGCTGTATAAAGTTTTAAAGAAATAAAAAATTAAAAACGATGAAACAAAAATACAACCGAATAGCTCTTGTTGGAATTGAACAGGAAGAATATGATATTATAAAAGCCCAGTATTCAGGACATATTATCTGGCATCAGTCTATACCAAAAATTGTGGTTAAGGATGAGGTTTTGTATATGGAAAAATCGATTGGAGTTGGAATGTTACCTGTAGATAAAGTCGTCTATTACGGAATTTACGACAATGATTTTGATTTCATTACGGGTCTTGCGATCTGGAATGGAGATTGTTATCCAAAGGCTTCAGCAATGCTCGACTGTCGTTTTAAAATTCCTTGTCTGGTAAAAGCACTGTCTCTTTCAAGATTCAGTGCCCCACGCGGATTTATAAGTGCAGGCGCTTCTGTTAACACAACCGGAGATACCATTGCAAAATGGGGAAACTGGCATTGCGGTGAAAACAAATATCGTTTTACAGGAGAATGGGAAAGCGAATTTACCGCAACCATTGAACCTTATTTTGAAGGCGATGCTGTTCGTATTATGATGATTGGTGAAACGTATTGGCAAATAAAACTAGAAGGTGACGATTGGTTAAAATCTATTCATCCTGATAATGCCAATTTTATGCCTGTCGATCAGGATTTGTTAGAAGATACGCTTTACATCAAGAATGTTTTGCAAATGGACATGATAGGAAATGATTACATCGTTGCAAAAGACGGTACTAAATATTTATTAGAAGTCAATCATATTCCCAATATAACCCGATTTGAAGAGGTAAGACAAGTCTATTTATCGACTGTAATAGAATGGATTAACTAAAGATTTTTGCACTGCGCAAAATTACTGCGCAGTGCAATTTGAATATTTGTTCAGGAATTAAAACAAGTTCTTTTATAAAATGAAATACATCAAAGTTTTGGCTTTGATTAAAAATATCAAACAAGCCCAGTTGCGTGTTTCTGTATAGCACCATTGTAGGGAACTTTCCGCGAAAGCGAATTATGTTTTTCTATGCAGCTTGGTTTGGAGGTTTTGGATGGTTTTCCAAAAAACTATCCCACCAAGATCTATGTGTCATGGGTTCGACTCCCATTCGCAGCAATGCGATAGCTCAGTTCGGTAGAGCAATAGAAGTCAACGCAGGTTCGAATCCTGCACTACTCCCGATGGGGTAGTTGGACGAGCGGTAAGTCAACAACAGACTGAAAATCTGTCTTTACAGAGACCATCACTCTTAAAAAGATGACCAGAAAAAAAACTGATTTGTCTTTGTCAGTGAAACTAAGGTTTTTGAACCTGAAATTTCACACTCATGATAAAGCCAGTGCGAAAAGCAATGTTTTTTGAAATACTTGTTTTCTTCTCGATTTGATTGTTAAGATGATTTGGGGATCGTCGCTGCAAAATACAATCGAAAACAATTCGGGTAAACAAATAACAAACTCTTCATCCGTTTTTTTCGGAGGAGAAAGGCAAAGAGGTTTTTTTATTTAGAAAGTGATAATAGAAGATAAAGAATAGAATAAAGAGAATCATTCTAATCTGAGAAATCTGTGGCAAAAAAATAAACAAAGATTTTCGACTGTTTCATAACCTGAAACTTGAAACAAGAAAAACTTGAAACAAAAAACAACATGATAAAAAGAATCAAAATCGAAGCATACCAAGTGGGTTTGCTTTTTGAAAACAGAAAATTAATTAAAGTATTAGAAGAAGGTTTGCACTGGATTTTTGGAGACAAAAATGTGATGATCTATGATATGAATGCCATTTTTCATGCTCCTTTTGAATTGAACATTTTATTGCAAAATGAAGTTTTGGCTTCAATGCTTGAAGTTGTTGAGGTTGCCGATAATGAGATTGTTTTACATTTCGTAAACGGAAATTTCAAAGGAACGCTGACTCCGGGAAGACATCCTTTCTGGAAAGGAATTGTGAAAAACGAATTCAAAAAAGCAGATCTTTCTAAAATTGAAATCACAGAGAATATTCCGGTAAACTTATTGGAACATAATCAATTGAAATACTTTGTTAGAAAATTTATTGTAGCAAGTAACGACAAAGCTTTGTTGTTTGTGAATGGAACTTTCGTTAAAGAATTAAAATCCGGAACACATTACTTTTGGAATAACTCGATTACAATCGAAGTTAAAACAATTGATGTGAGACAGCAGCAAGTTGAAATTTCAGGGCAAGAATTATTGACTAAAGATAAAGCAGGATTAAGAATCAACTTTTTTGTGAGATACCAAGTTGTGAATATCATGAAAGCTTTAGTTGACAATAAAGACTTTGAAAAACAATTGTATGTTGCCATGCAGTTAGCTTTAAGAGCTTTTGTGGGCGGATTGACCTTAGACGAATTATTGGCTAAAAAAGATACCATTGCCGAAGCTATTTTAGCAGAAGTAACAACTAAAATAGAAGATTTAGGTTTAACGATTTCTGATGCCGGAATTCGTGACGTAATCCTGCCTGGAGATATGAAAGAGATCATGAATCAGGTTTTGGTTGCTGAGAAAAAAGCACAGGCCAACAGTATTATGCGAAGAGAAGAAACCGCTTCAACAAGAAGTTTATTGAACACAGCAAAGCTGATGGAAGAAAACGAAATGTTGTGGAAATTGAAAGAGATGGAATACGTTGAAAAAATCGCCGATAAAATTGGAGAAATCACAATTTCAGGAAGCGGAAACGTAATTGGTCAATTGAAGGAAATCTTCGTGAAATAAAGAAAAACCATCAACGGGAACGCTGGTGGTTTTAGTTTAAAAATTAAAATTAAAATGAATCAAAAAATATTTTTTACGTCTGACCATCATTTTGGTCATACAAACATAATTAAGTTTAGCGAGCGTCCATTTGCTACAGTAGAAGAAATGGATTCGGAGCTCATTAAACGATGGAATGAAAAGGTGAGTCAGAGAGATATTGTTTATCACTTAGGTGATATTTCTTTGGCAAGACCAGAACAAACAAAAGAAATTTTAGACCAGTTAAACGGTTCAATTTTTCTGGTACAAGGCAATCACGATAAATCGGCTTTAAGTTATAAAAAGCGATTTGAGTGGATTAAAGATTATTATGAATTAAGTATTGAAGATGCAGATGCACCAAACGGAAGACAGAAAATAATCTTGTTTCACTACGCCATGAAAGTGTGGAGAAGTTCATTTAGAGGAACATGGCATTTATACGGCCACTCTCACGGTCATTTGTTTGACGATGAAACATCACGCTCTTTTGATGTTGGCGTAGACTGCCACAATTATGCACCACTTTCTTATGATGAAGTAAAAGCAATCATTATGAAGAAAGATTGGAAAGCTCCTTTTGGAGATAGAGAATTATAAAATATTTAAAAATTAAAGAAATGAAAACTACAGATAAAATTATTATCATTGATTTAGAAGCCACATGTTGGCAGGGCGCGGTCCCGCAAGGCCAGCAAAATGAAATTATCGAAATCGGATTAGCCGTTTTAGATTCAGAAACCGGACAAATTACCAAGAACAAAGGTATTTTGATAAAACCACAGCGTTCGCATGTGAGTCCGTTTTGTACCGAATTAACGACTATAACTCAGGATTTACTGGACAAAAACGGAGTAAGTTTTGAAGATGCCATTAACGAGTTAATCGACGAATATAATCCCGATTTATATACATGGGCAAGTTACGGTCAGTACGACTTGAATATGCTTAAAAAACAATGTAAATCGTTTGGTATTTCATACCCTATGGGAGACGAGCATATCAACGTAAAAGAACATTTTGCCGAAAAGTTTGGTCTGCAAAGGTCAACCGGAATGAATGGAGCTTTACAGATGCTGAATATTCCGCTTGAAGGAACACATCACCGCGGAATTGACGATGCCAAAAACATCGCTAAGATTTTGCATTGGTGCCTTAAAAATTAGAATTTAATTTGTTAAGAACAGTTATCTAAAGGATAGCAGATAACTGTGCAAAGAAACTGCAAATATATATTGTTTGCAGTTTTTGTTTTTTTAGATATTAAAAAAGGCTGTCTTTATTAAGACAGCCTTTTTCTTTGGTTAAATTATTTTGATTAATTGTGATTATAGATTTTAGAGTAAAGATCTTTATAGATTTCTTTAATGATTTTACGTTTTAATTTTAGAGTAGGAGTAAGCTGTCCGCCATCAATAGACCAAACATCCGGAGTAAGCTCAAAACGTTTGATTTGTTCCCAGTGCCCAAATTTCTTGTTGATGCCTTCTACTTCTTCATCAATACGTTTGATAACATCTGGATTTTCGCTGATTTCTTTATCTGTACTTCCTACAGTAATTTTATGGATTTTTGCCCATTCTTTTACAAACTCAAAGTTTGGCTGAATAAAGGCTGCCGGCATTTTTTCGCCTTCACCAATAACCATAATCTGCTCAATAAAACGAGATTGTTTCATGGCATTTTCGATCATTTGCGGTGCAATATATTTACCTCCTGATGTTTTGAACATTTCTTTTTTACGATCGGTAATTTTTAAGAAACCTTCGCTGTCAATTTCGCCAATATCTCCCGTGTGGAAATATCCGTCTTGTAAAGCTTCGGCTGTTTTTTCAGGATCTTTAAAGTAACCTAACATTACGTTTGGCCCTTTACAAAGAATTTCTCCGTCTTGTGCAATTTTTACTTCAATATTACGGATTGGTTTTCCAACAGTTCCAATTTTAAAACCTTTGTTTCTTTGGTCGTTAACGGCAATTACCGGAGAAGTTTCAGATAATCCGTAACCTTCCATAACCGGAATTTCTGCAGCAGCAAAAACTCTAGTTAAACGCGGCTGTAAAGCAGCACTTCCGGAAACCATTAAATCTAAATTTCCGCCCAAACCTTCTTTCCATTTGCTGAAAATAAGTTTACGGGCAATTTTTAATTGAAACTCATACCAAAAGCCGTTTGCTCCGTATGGTTCGTATTTTAAACCTAAATCAATAGCCCAGAAAAACAATTTTTTCTTGATGCCGGTTAATTCAGTTCCTTTTGCATAAATTTTATCGTAAACTTTCTCTAAAAGCCTCGGAACAGCCGTAATAACTGTCGGACGAACTTCTTTTAAGTTATCACTGATTTTATCAATCGATTCTCCAAAATAAACCGAAACACCATAATATTGATAAATGTATAAAATCATTCTCTCAAAAATATGGCAGATTGGCAAGAAGCTCAAAGCCGAACTTTTTCCCGGATCAAACGGAATTCTTGGCGCACTGTCTAAAACGTTAGAAACAATATTGTTGTGCGAAAGCATAACGCCTTTTGGTCTTCCTGTAGTTCCGGATGTATAAATAATAGTAGCTAAATCATCTGTTTTGATGCTGTCTTTTCTGGCTTCAACTTCACTTTGGTTGCTGTCGTCTTCTCCGGCTAATAATAAATCAGACCAGTGTTTACAGCCCGGAATTTCATTAAAAGAATAAACTTCTTTTAAAGTAGGAACGTTAGCTCTAATGGCTTGTACTTTTTGATATACTTCATCATCAGAAACAAAGCAATAAATACTGCCGCTATGGTTTAAAATATATTCGTAATCTTCCTCAGCAATTGTTGGATAAATAGGAACATTTTGCGCACCAGTCTGCAAAATACCAATATCCATTACATTCCACTCAGTTCTGTTATTTGAAGTAATTAAGGCAATTTTATCGTCTTTTTGAACGCCCATACGCAATAATGCTCTCGAAACGGCATTAGCTTTTGCAATATATTCTGCGCTGGATGTTTTTTCCCAGACTCCGTTTTTTTTAGTTGCAAGTGCAACCGGAAGGTTATAAGTTTCTTGTTGATAATAGGGAAAATCAAAAAGTCGTGTGATTGAAACCATGTTTAATATATTGAATTTTACTGCAAATTAAATAAAAATAAGGTACGATTTTTTATTTTATGGAATTTTATGGGAAAATTTATAGACACTATTAAAAATTTACGAAAACGTTTTCTTTTTTATAGCGAATATTCCCAAAAACCAAGAAAAATTTAATTTGCGAGGATGTTTTAAAAGACTATTGTACGTTATAATCTTCGTATTCTTTTACTCTTTCACCCATTAAGAACATTTTTTTCTTAACAAAATGAATCGAGAATTGAGAATAGAACCATTCGTTACCTTCAACGGGTCTGTACCAAAATGTGTAGGACTTACTGTTGAAACCTTCTTTAAAAATTGGAGTTCCATCTTCATTACATTCAATTCCCCAATTGATTTTTTGCTTGCTTAAATCTTCGGCCTGAATAGTACCTGTTCCATCAGGATTTAAAACTGTAATTGGCTGTTTTAGGCCAATAGGAGCATAAGTTCCCTGAACAGGATAACCAATAGTGGTTGTAATATAACGCTCTTTTGAATTATGGGTGATTACATTTACTTCAGCTTGTGAGTATGATTTTGAGGCAGCAAAAAATAACGTAATAAGTAATAAATGTACGGCTTTCATTTGTATGAAGGTTTAAAAGTGTTTTTTGGCGTTTATAAAAATCAGCGGCAGATTTTTATGTAGCGAATATAACTTAAATTTTGATTAAAACAGAAGAATTTGATTTAACTAAAAAATACCGTGTTTTTCCCCTTTTAAAAACAGTAGATTACCTTGTTAATTTAGGTTTGGCTTATTCTATTTTTACCCCGTTCAATGCGGAAGCCGAAAAGCACATAGAGTAGGCACTAATCAACCAAAATAATTATGGAAACTGCCTTCTATTTAGCAATGGGCTGGTGCGGTACCAAATATCCAGGCTGGTGGAAACGCTTTTGGAGAAGCCCTCCGCCGCCCCCGGATCCGGAACCCTGGTGGACTATTGCATTAATTGGAATCGGACTGGTTGCGGGAGCAGCCGGCGGCTTATTCTTTAGTAATGCAATTGCAGAAAATCAATTTTTTGCAGGCCAAAATGCAGTCGCTTCAGGGCTATTTGCATTTGGGACAGCCAATGTCATAACCGGAATTGCATCAGCATTTAAAGACTAAAAAAAATGCCTCGATTTAGGGATAGCGTCGGGGTATTTTTATTTTATTTAAAGACTAAAAAAAGCATTTTAAGATTATATAAAAATCGCCACGAATTACACGAATTTTCACGAATTAATTTTTAAATACCAGCATTAATGGAAAAAAAATAATCATTTTAATCCTTTAATCTGTGGCTATAAAAAAAAGAATTAGTGAAAATTCGTGTAATTCGTGGCAAAAAAAACGCCCGATAAAATTCGGGCGCTTTAATAAAAATATATTTTTTAGTTTTTCTCAATCCATTTTCTGGCATTAACAAAAGCTTCATGCCAAGGCGAAACCTCGTCATTTCTGTCTTTTGGATAATGCGCCCAGTTCCATTGAAAAGTCGAACGCTCAATATGAGGCATCATAACCAAATGTCTTCCCGTTTTATCACACATCATTGCTGTGTTATAATCAGAACCGTTAGGGTTTGCAGGATAACCTTCGTAAGCATATTTAGAAACAATATTGTATTGGTCTTCTGCATAAGGTAATTTAAATTTACCTTCTCCATGAGAAACCCAAACTCCTAAAGTACTTCCAGCTAAAGTTGATAACATAACCGAATTGTTTTCCTGAACTTTTACAGAAGTAAAGATACTTTCGTGTTTGTTACTTTCGTTATGAAGCATTTTTCCGTGAACTTCATGTTCTGGATTAATCACTTCCAATTCCATAAACAACTGACATCCGTTACAGATTCCAACAGATAAAGTATCTTCTCTTTTAAAGAATTTATCTAAAGCTGTTTTTGCTTTTTCGTTGTATAAAAATGCTCCGGCCCAACCTTTAGCAGAACCTAAAACATCTGAGTTAGAGAATCCTCCAACAGCACCAATAAACTGAATATCTTCAAGAGTTTCACGACCAGAAATCAAATCGGTCATGTGAACGTCTTTTACATCAAATCCAGCTAAGTACATTGCATTTGCCATTTCACGCTCAGAATTACTTCCTTTTTCACGAATAATAGCCGCTTTTGGTCTTGGTTTAGAATTGTCGATTTCTGGTTTTTTGCCTGTAAAGTGTGCAGGGAAAGTATATTGTAAAACCTGATTTTTATAATTTTCAAAACGTGCCTGAGCTCTTCCGTTTTTAGATTGTTTTTGATCTAATAAATAAGAAGTTTCAAACCAAACATCTCTGTACTCTGCAATATCCAAATTATAAATTCCAAATTCCAAACTTGCTTTGCTTTGAACTGTACCTAATTTGAAGAATTCGATATTATTAGCTTTCAATTTAGCTTCAACCGCTGCATCAGATTTAGCTTGGAAAACGATTCCGATGTTTTCAGCGAAAAGGATTTTCAATAAATCTTTTTCCGCGAAAGCGCTGAAATCAATTTTAGCTCCAAGGTTCACATCAGCAAAACATAATTCTAATAAAGTAGTGATCAAACCACCACTTCCGATATCGTGTCCGGCTAAAATTTGGCTTTCGCCGATTAATTCCTGAATCGTATTAAATGCATTTTTGAAGAAAGAAGCATCTTTTATAGTAGAAGTTTCGTTTCCGATTGTATTTCTGATTTGTGCAAAAGATGAACCTCCTAATTTGAAATCATCCTGAGACAAATTGATATAATAAATAGAATCTCCGTTTTTCTGTAAAACTGGTTCCACTACTTTTCTAATATCTGTACAGTTTCCTCCAGCCGAAATAATAACCGTTCCCGGCGCAATTACTTCGTCGTTTGGATATTTTTGTTTCATCGAAAGTGAATCTTTTCCTGTCGGAATATTGATTCCCAATTCGATTGCAAAATCTGAGCAGCCTTCAACAGCAGCATACAAACGAGCGTCTTCACCTTCGTTTTTACAAGCCCACATCCAGTTTGCAGATAATGAAATTCCTTTTAACTGATCTTTAATTGGAGCCCAAATAATGTTTGATAATGATTCTGCAATAGCATTTCTACTTCCCGCAACCGGATCAATCAAAGCCGCGATAGGAGCGTGCCCAATAGAAGTTGCAATTCCTTCTTTTCCTAAATAATCCAGAGCCATAACTCCAACATTATTTAAAGGCAATTGTAACGGACCTGCATTTTGCTGTTTCGCTACTTTTCCACCAACACAACGGTCAACTTTATTAGTCAACCAGTCTTTTGAGGCAACTGCTTCTAAACGTAAAACGTCTTTTAAATATGATTCGAAATCTCCTGCGTCATAAGCAACATCAGCATATTTTCTATCGATAGTTTTATCAGTCATAACCGTTTTAGGCGAACTTCCGAAGAAATCTTCTAAAGCATAATCCATCGGTTTTGAACCATTTGATTGTGATTGGAAAGTAAAGCGGTGATCTCCTGTTACATCTCCAACCTGATACATTGGCGAACGCTCTCTGTCAGCAATTCTTTGTAAAGTATCAATATCTTTTTGACCAATAACCAATCCCATTCTTTCCTGAGATTCGTTACCGATAATTTCTTTAGCAGAAAGAGTAGGGTCTCCAACCGGTAATTTGTCTAAGTCGATTAATCCTCCAGTTTCTTCAACCAATTCTGAAAGACAGTTTAAGTGTCCTCCAGCTCCATGATCGTGAATAGAAACAATTGGATTATTGTCGCTTTCTACTAAACCACGAATCGCGTTTGCGGCACGTTTTTGCATTTCAGGATTGGAACGCTGAATTGCATTTAACTCAATTCCTGAACCGAAAGCTCCAGTATCTGCTGATGAAACTGCAGCACCACCCATTCCGATTCTATAATTTTCTCCACCAAGAATTACGATTTTATCACCTTCTTGTGGTTTCTTTTTAATTGATTGATCTAATTTTCCGTAACCAATTCCACCCGCTTGCATGATTACTTTATCGTAACCAATTTTACGGTCGTTTTCTGAATGTTCGAAAGTTAAAACAGAACCTGTAATTAACGGCTGACCAAATTTATTGCCGAAATCAGAAGCTCCGTTTGAAGCTTTGATCAAAATATCCATTGGCGTTTGGTACAACCATTTTCTTTCTTCAAGTGCATTTTCCCATTTTCTGTCATTGTTCAAACGAGAGTATGAAGTCATATAAACCGCAGTTCCTGCCAATGGCAAAGAACCTTGTCCTCCGGCTAAACGGTCACGAATTTCTCCTCCAGAACCGGTTGCAGCTCCGTTAAAAGGCTCAACTGTTGTTGGGAAATTGTGTGTTTCGGCTTTTAAAGAGATAACCGAATCAAATTCTTTTATTTCGTAAAAATCAGGTTTGTCTGCTGATTTTGGTGCAAATTGCTGCACTTTTGGTCCTTTTACAAAAGCAACGTTGTCTTTGTAAGCAGACACAATATCGTTAGGATTTTCCTGAGATGTTTTTTTGATTAATTTAAAAAGAGAAGTTTCTTTTTCTTCACCGTCAATAACAAATGTTCCGTTGAAAATTTTGTGACGGCAGTGTTCTGAGTTGGCTTGAGAGAAAGCGAAAATTTCAGAGTCAGTTAATTTTCTTCCAAGTTTTGTTGAAAGATTGTTTAAATATTCTACTTCTTCTTCGCTTAAAGCTAAACCTTCTACTTTATTGTAAGTTGCAATATCATCAATTTCCAGAATTGGTTCCGGCTGAATGTTGATAGTGAAAATCTCCTGATCTAATTCATTGAATTTTTGGAAAAGCATCGGATCAAAATCAGCGAAATCTTCCGTTGCCGGGTGAAATTCTTCAATTCTGATAATGCCCGGAACACCCATATTTTGAGTGATTTCTACAGCATTTGTACTCCAAGGTGTGATCATAGTGGCGCGGGGACCAACAAAAAAACCCGTCAGTGCGGATTTTTCGATCTTGTTCGAGTCGGCAAAAAGCCAGTTTAATTTTGAAATGTCTTGAGCTGAAATTTCGTTTTGCGTTTGTACGGCAAAAACAGTTTTGCTTTGGTTTTCAAAGAAATGAATCATTGTGATGTGTAGTTTGTTGTATTGAGCTGCAAATTTAGTGTAAATAAATAGTAAGCACAAATTTGATAACAAACTCTTTTAAAAAAGATGGGTATTTTTTTACCATGTGTAGAGGCGCACAGCAGTGCGTCTTTTGGTATGTAGGATTTTCTCGCAAAAATGAGTGTTTTAATCTCGCAAAGTCGCTAAGACGCAAAGTTTTTTTGTTTCACGCAGATTCAGCAGATTGTGCAGATTTAATTTGTCAGAGTTATTGATAAATCTGTGCCAATGTTTTAGTAGAGGCGCACAGCAGTGCGTCTTCTTGTATGTGAGGTTTTCTCGCAAAAAATGTATTTAATCTCGCAAAGTCGCTAAGACGCAAAGTTTTTTTGTTTCACGCAGATTCAGATTGTGTAGATTTTTTTTGGTAGAGTTATTAATAAATCTGTGTCAATGTTTTAGTAGAGGCGCACAGCAGTGCGTCTTCTCGTATGTTAGGTTTTCTTGAAAAAAGGGAAGTGTTTTAATCTCGCAAAGGCGCTAAGACGCAAAGTTTTTTTTGTTTCACGCAGATTCAGCAGATTGAGCAGATTTTTTTTGGGTAGAGTTATTAATAAATCTGTGTCAATATTTATTAGATTTTTTAAATCTGTTATATCTGCCAAATCTGCGTGAAAAAAAAGTTTTTTTATTACAGTGTAGAGGCGCACAGCATTGCATCTTCTCGTATGCAAAGTTTTTTTGTTTCACGCAGATTCAGCAGATTATGCAGATTTTTTTTGGGTAGAGTTATTAATAAATCTGTGTCAATATTTATTAAATTTTTAATCTGCTTTATCCGCCAAATCTGTGTGAACAAAAATATTTAGTTAATTACAATCTTTTTAATTGTAGTTTTTGAATCTCTTGTAATTTTAGCAATATAAATTCCGCTTGAAAGATGACTTACTGAAATTACAGAATCTGTTGCGTTTTGTTTTTCGAAAACTTTTTGACCTGAAAACGAAAGGATTTCTATCGAATAAGGAGAATCAGAATTGTCTAAAACAATATTGAAAATTCCATCTGAAGGATTTGGAAAAACCACAATTTCATCTGAAAGTTCTACCACTCCTTCTTCAATTGGTTTCGCTATTTTGCTTGCTAAATTATTACAGGTATCTTGTGAAAATGAATCCCATTGTGAACTTAAATTGAATGTTGTGCTTGGAGAAGTTACCGTTGATTTTCTTCTTAAAGTAACATCGATGGCAAAATTTGCAGTTCCGCCATTAAAAGTTCCGATGATATCGATTAAAACTCCATTTTTAAATAAACCTACAGCATCATTTCCGTTAAAAGTTAATTCAGTTGCCGTTGTTGAAATGTTAGCTGAACTTGGAGAAAAACAGCTTGAAGAAATTGAACTGTTTACAATTACAAATTTACTTCCTGTTGTTAAAGTTCCGCTTAAAGCTAAACCTGTACTCCATGAACCAGCACCATTGGTTTGTTTTTTTATAGTGTAAGCAGACAAACTAACAGAACTTCCTGTGTTGTTTGCAATTTCTAAAGCTTTGTTATTTCCAGAACCTTCAATGTATTCAGAGAAAAGCAAATCTGTAGCAGTTCCTGTTCCGCTGCTGTTGGTTGTAACCGAAATGGTATTGCTTGACGCAGAAGCATTTCCGGCAGCATCTTTTGCTTTTACATAAATAGAATAAGTTGTAGAAGCGGTTAAACCTGTAATAGTTGCAGTTGTACTCGAAACGGTGGTTTTGTAAGCGCTATTTGCATAAACATCATAACCTGTTACGGCAACATTATCTGTAGAAGCTGTCCACGAAAGTGAAATTGAAGTTGCTGTTTTTGAAGTCGAAGCCAAACTTGTTGGAGTAGTTGGCGCCTGAGTATCTCCAGAAGGAGTTCCGCCCCAAATTTGATTCACATATTCCGGATGATCAATATATGGATTTCTATTATTTTGACGAGTATAAATTGCATTGTTTCTTGCAATTTCTCTCGCGCTTACAGGATCCTGCGCGTGCCATGCCAAAAGAAGATTTAAGAAAGCGGTTGTAAAAACTTTATTGCTTGAACCGTCAAACATCGCATAAGAATATCCGGCAACAGTATTTTCATAGCGAGTTGCAAAATAAAAATACATTCTGGCAATATCTCCTTTAAAAGCATTGATAGGTTCAAAAACAGTTCCTGAGTATCCAGATACAGAACTCGATCCTAATTTTCCTCCATTTTGAGAAGTATAAGTTGCAGAACTTACGGTTCCGTGCGGATAGTTGGAACGCATTCCGTTTACTTTTCCATCTGTTGGAGTTATAAAATGCGCATCGGCAACCATTGGAGACTGCTCATTAAAAACCGATTGTGGAATAATATGTTCTCTGTTGTAGCAATCGCCTTCAGCAGAATAATTTCCACAACGCTGCGTACTTCCTGTACTGTAATTGTATGGATCTGTTCCTGATGGATTTTCAGAATACATGTCTAATACTGTTCCGTCATTTTCGTAAAAATTATCAACGTCTGATGTTTGATACGTGGTATATAAACCAGCATATCCATTATCAGTATGACCTTTGATAATGTTATACAATTGCGTTTTTAGAGTATAACCTGTTCCGGTTGCGGTATTGTAATAACCAGAAGGAATTTGGGCAAAGCCAATTGTAACAGACAGCAATAACAGTAAAAAGTAATTTTTTTTCATAAAAATAGGGGTTTTAAGTTTGGTTGTAATACTTTTTAAAGTTCTGAATTTTAGAATTTTAAATAAGTATTGTAGCAAATCTATTACTTTTATGAATACGAAACGTTAAGTGATGTTTAATTTTGAGGTATATTTTCTTACGTGTTGATTTTATTGACACGAAGACACTAAGGCACGAAGTTTTATTTTTTTTCTGAAATCTTTTTTAAAGCCTGTCGGTATTCTTTATCGGATTTTTTGCTGCCATCATCAGTAATTTCAATTTGGTAATCAAAAACTTTATAGTTTTTGATTTTATAAAATGCAGCCCAATTAGTACTAGAAATTACATGGCTTTCAATAATATTATAAGTTGAATTGTAGCTGGGATTTTTGATTTCTTCAAAACCAATTACACGTTTGAAATTATTTGTTTTAGAGTTGTATAAATATAAATTATATGTCCAATTGCTTCTTACATCAGAAATGTTTTGAATTAAGATATCTTTTATTTTATCGTTATTGAAGTCTCTAAATTCAACTTGTTGAGTACCGCTAAAAATCGAGTCTTTTACTAAAACTGAATTTTTACCATTTAGTTTTTGACTGATAATTAAAATTGAATTTTTTTCATCATCATAACCTTCTTTTTCAGTTTCAAAATTTATAAGTTTTATTGTAATTCCTTTGTTTTTATAAATAGAATCACCCTTGATTGTTTGTGTATTCTGAGCAAATATATAAATACAGGATAAGAAAAAAATAATGGTTAAAAGACTTTTTTTCATTGGATAGTATTGCATTTTTAAACTTTGAGATTTGCAGTTTTGCGAGCAAAATTCACACACAACTTAAATTTCTTATATCACTTATATGGTTTAAAAATTTTACTTTGGAAAATCTTTACTTTGATAAGCACCCAAATCTGGCGGAGAAGTTCTTGTAGCTCCTAAAATATCTAATGGAATTATATACGCCGGATTTCCTTTCGCGAAAGCGGCAGAAGTTTTATCAATATTTAACTGATTTTTAGAAACATTATAAAACTTTGGATTTTCGTTTACAATAATATTATTATAATGTTCCGTATCTGTTTTAAACTGATAATCAGAATTTGATGTTGTACCAAATTTCAACAGGCAATTATTTAACTGATAAACAAAACCAGCACTTGCATTTTTTTGTAAATTGAATTCATTCGTGCTGGAACCATAAATAATACAATTATTGAAAGTCGCCTGTGTTAACGGATTTGTTTCCGGTGAGGCTCCGGCTAAACTATTACTTAAGTTCACGGCAAAATGCGAACTGTTTTGCCAGTTGTTATTAAAGGTACAATGTGTAAAGCTGTAATTTCCGCCGTAAACACAAGATAAACCTGCAATTCCGGCATAATTGATTACGATGTTTTCACCGTTGATGTGAGTATTTTGGGCTAAAATTCCGTACTCAACACAATTGTAAATCTGTGTGTTTTTAATTTCAATTGTATTTAACGGATTTTTAAAATCTAATCCAACAACTGCATTTTTTAAAGTCAAATGATTGATCGAATGATTTGTGCTTCCGTTTGCAAAAAGAACAGATTTCCATTGTCCGGGAATATCAGAATAAAGAGATTCTAAGCGATCGCCTTCAAAAATAACTTCGTTTTCTAGTTTTTCGGTTGTAGAGGCAGTTCCGTTAATTTGAAGTGTAGCTTTATCGCCAACATACAAACCAGAATTAGCATGAAAATGAACTCTTGTTCCGGCTTCAAAAGTTACGGTTTTATTTTCCGGAACTCCGGCATAACCATAAATAACGTATGGTTTTTGTTTGGTAAAAATTAGTTCATTTCCGTTTTCAGGATCATTTTCGTCCAGATAAAACCCGTCGACATCTTTTCCTTCAATCTGAATTTTTTCTTTAGTTCCGTCGGCATTTTGTTTTGGAAATAAAAAAACAGCATCCTGAATTAAAGTAACCAAAGCCACTTCCTGCAGATTCGCACCGCTGTCAAACTGAATTTCATCTGTGTATAAAAAATCAGTAGGATTAGCGTCTGTAATATCTGCAGTTGTTTCTATAAAAATATAAAGACTGTCTTTTGCTAAAAGCGTAACATCTTTAAAAATCTTTCCGTTGTTGCCGCTCATTCCGTCAACTGTCATTCGGTATTTTGAATTAAGCCCTTTTTTAAGTTGTACAATCGGGATTGAAATATCGTTTTTACTTCGGTTATAAACCTTAAGCTGATACGTGCTTGAACCAATGTTTTTAAAAACAGTATCTAAATAAACAGTGTCTTTTGAAAACTTTAAATCTCCGGTACTGGCAACGGTATCAAAATCAGTTCGACAAGAACTAAAAGCTAGAATTATTCCGAAAATAAAGAGTGCAAAGTATTGACGCATTTGAATATGTTTATTTTTTTTGCCACAGATTAAAAGGATTAAAATGATTTTCTGCACAATGCATAAAAAAAATAATCTGTGAAAATCTGTGAAATCTGTGGCATAAGAAAAAAACTTCTCAGCAACAGATCAATATTAATGTTTTTGTAAAAATAGCAAAAAACTTACATGTTTGAAGTTGAATTTTAATTTTAGAATATGATTTTCGAATTTGTATCTTATCTTTTCTTTAATTTTACGATTTTAAAGTCCATTTTAATGAATTATACAAAAGAACAAATTTTAGCATACTGCAATGAGTTTTCTAAAAACACTTTGATGGAAACGCTAAAAATAGAATATATCGACGCTGGAGAAGATTTTTTAACTGCAAAAATGCCTGTAAATCCAAGCGTTCACCAACCAATGGGACTACTTCACGGCGGAGCTTCTGTAGCTTTGGCAGAAAGCGTTGGAAGTGCCGCTTCACACTTTTTTATTAATCCAAAAGAACAAGAAGTCCGCGGAATAGAAATCTCTGCAAATCATTTAAAAAGCATTCGCGAAGGCGTAGTTTTTGGTACAGCCAGAATTATTCACAAAGGCAGAAGTCTTCATCTTTGGGAAATTAAAATCACGGATGAAGCCGGGAATTTAATTTCGCTTTGTAAGCTTACAAATATTGTTTTAGAGAAGAAGAAAACAGAATAATGAATATGAATAATTTTTTCTCAAAAACAAAACAACATTACAATCAAAATTTACCTTTTGTAATTTATTCTAAACCTAATACTTCAAGTGTTTTTGGGCTTTTACAGCAAAATGACACTTTATATAAAATTACTGATTACAGTGAAAAAGGATTCGTTTTTGCTTCTTTTGATGAAAAACAGCTTGTTTTAATTCCCGAAAATGAATCGGAAATTATTAGTGCTGACAAAGAAGTTACTGGATTTGAAACAGCTGAAATTGATGATCTGAATTTTGATGCAGAAGCTAAAATTCAATATGAAGATTTAGTTTCAAAAGGAATTGAGGCAATTAAAAACGAAGAATTCAAAAAAGTAGTTTTATCCCGAAGCGAAAAAGTAAATTTATCTGAATTTGATTTTGTTCAGACTTTCCAACATTTGGTTCAAATATATCCTACGACTTTTTGTTATTGTTTTTTTCATCCTAAAATTGGACTTTGGATGGGGGCAACACCGGAACAACTGCTAAAAGCAAACGGAAATGTTTTTGAAACAACAGCTTTGGCAGGAACACAAAAAGCAAATTTAGAAACCGAAATTCGCTGGGAACAAAAAGAAAAAGACGAACAGCAATATGTAACCGATTTTATTGTAAAACGTTTACGGGAAGTTGCCAATTCTGTTGTAGTTACAGAACCGTATAGTTTAAAAGCCGGATCAATCTGGCATATTAAAACAGATATTTCGGGAGTTTTAAACGAGAATTCAACTTTGCAAGAAGTTATTGATACGCTTCATCCAACGCCTGCGGTTTGCGGATTGCCAAAGAAAAAAGCAAAAGCTTTTATTATAGAAAATGAAAATTACGACAGAACTTTTTACACTGGTTTTCTGGGGGAATTAAACAGCAGTTTTGCGGGCAGTAAAACAAGTTCTGATTTATTCGTAAATTTGCGCAGCATGCAGATTCAGGATAAAACAGCGATTTTATATATGGGATGCGGCATTACGAGAGAAAGTATTCCCGAAAAAGAATGGGAGGAAAGCGTCAATAAATCAATGACGATGAAAAGAGTTTTAAAAAAATAGATTAAAAAAAAATAAGTTTACAGCCACAGTTTTCAGTTTTGCTGTGACTGAATACTGCGACTGTAAACTGAGACTAAAAATAAAAATAATGAAACTAGACATATTAGCCTTTGGCGCACATCCGGATGATGTAGAATTGGGTTGTGCCGGAACAATTTTAAAAGAAGTTTCCCTTGGGAAAAAAGTAGGTATTGTAGATTTAACGCGTGGCGAATTAGGTACACGCGGAACTGCTGAAACCAGAGATGAAGAGGCAAAAGCCGCAGCAAAGATTTTGGGTGTTTTAGTTCGTGAGAATCTAGGTTTACGCGACGGATTTTTCGTAAACGATGAAAAACATCAATTAGAAGTCATTAAAATGATCCGAAAATATAAACCTGAAATCGTATTGTGCAACGCAGTTGACGATCGCCATATTGATCACGGAAAAGGAAGCAAATTAGTTTCTGATGCGTGTTTTTTATCGGGATTGATGAAAATCGAAACTTCAATAGATGGAGAGAAACAAGATGCCTGGAGACCAAAAGTGGTGTACCATTATATTCAATGGAAAAACCTTACTCCAGACTTTGTAGTCGATATTACAGGTTTTGAAGCCAAAAAAGTGGAAGCAATTTCAGCATATAAAACTCAATTTTACGATCCAAATTCAAAAGAACCTGCTACGCCAATTACAAGTAAAAACTTCTTTGAGAGCTTAAATTATCGTGCGCAGGACTTAGGAAGGCTCGTTGGGAAAGATTTTGCAGAAGGTTTTACGGTTGAAAGGTGTTTGGCAGTCAATAGCTTAGAAAATTTGATGTAAATTTTTCATTTTTTTCTTTGTAGAAGTAAACCTTTGTTATATATTTGCACTCGCTAAGCAAAAATGGTGGTTGTAGCTCAGCTGGTTAGAGTAGCGGTTTGTGGTGCCGCGGGTCGCCGGTTCGAACCCGGTCAGCCACCCAGAAATTTAAAGCCTTGAAGAAATTCAAGGCTTTTTTTGTGCTTATTTGTTTTGAACCATATAAGTTATGTAAGGTCATTTTAGATTTAGGCTTGAATGCTGTAACTAATAAGTTTAAAGAGAATAGCTTAGTATTTCTTGTATCTCAAAATCTTTCTTATTTTAAATATAGCCCGCGGTTTCAACTGCGAGGACGTTTAAGAAATGCGTATTATATATAATATGCGTTGTGTGATATTGCGTTTGTGATATACATTACGCTCCAGCGGTTAAAACCGCTGGCTATGTTTGATGCAGCTTATCTAAATTTCATCTAAAATGTTATTGTATTTCAAATATAGCCCGCGGTTTCAACCGCGAGGACGTTCAGGGTACGTATTGTGATATTCGTTGCTGTATTGAGATGTGAAATACGTTGCGTTCCAGCGGTTAAAACCGCTGGCTATGATACTTTATATGATCTACAATAATTATAACATTAAAATAATCACAAACCAATCTAAAATGACCTTACATAACTTATATGGTTAAAAATAAAAACAAAAAAAAGCATGACGGTTAAATCATGCTTTGGTGGTTATTATATTTGGCTTATTGTGTTTTTAAATTTCCTCGAAAGTTGTTCCTTGTTTAATATCGCCGGTTTTAAAACCTTTTTTAAACCAGTACATTCTTTGTTCTGATGTTCCGTGGGTAAAGGAATCCGGAACAATTTGTCCTTGCATTTTGCTTTGTATTGCGTCATCACCAACGGCATTTGCTGCACTTAATGCTTCTTCAATATCACCTTCATCTAAATTTTGCTGATTGTAATGCGCCCAGACTCCCGCATAAAAATCGGCTTGTAATTCCAAGGCTACAGAAAGTTTATTGGCTTCTGCCTGGCTTTTGCCTTCCTGATCCTGATGCATTTTTGCAGAAGTCCCTAATAAAGTCTGAATATGATGTCCAACTTCATGGGCAATAACATACGCAATGGCAAAATCTCCGCCTTTAGCACCAAATTTTGTTTTTAGTTCTTCAAAGAAATCTAAATCCATGTAAACCTTTTGATCTGCCGGACAATAAAATGGTCCTGAAGCTGATGAAGCGCCTCCGCAAGAAGTTTGAACAGAACCTCTAAAAAGCACCAATTTTGGATTTTTATAAGTCATTCCGTGTTCGGCAAATATTTTTCCCCAGATATCTTCGTTATCTGCTAAAACAACTCTCACAAAATCACCCATTTCTTCGTCTGCTTTGCTTAATGGTGTAGCAGCTTCAGTTTGGGTTTGTCCGCCTTGCATTTGTTCTAAGACAGGTGTAATGAGTTTTGCGTTTTCACCGCCAAAAACATTCAATAACAAAATAATAATACCAATAACTCCGCCTCCAACAGCGATTTTACCCCCAGAAATTGATCTGCGGTCTTCTACATTATCACTTTGTCTTCTGCCTAGCCACTTCATAGTATTTTTATTTTAAGCTTTTTATGTTTTTCTTGTACGAATTTATATAATTTTTGGGAATAACTTGTGATTTGTCATGATTTAGTTTTAATTATTTTAGCCATTTTACCAAAGTTTCCTCCACAGTGCCTTTCATAATTGGTTTTGAAATATAATCATCCATTCCGGCAGAAATACATTTGTTGCGCTCTTCTTTTTCTGCGCCCGCAGTTACGGCAATAATCGGAATATCTTTGCCTGCAGAAGTGTTTCTAATGGCTTTTGTTGTTTCGTAGCCGTTCATAATTGGCATTTGAATATCCATGAAAACAAGCGTTGGATTAATACTTTCAAATTGTTTTACAGCTTCATAACCATTTTCGCATTCAAAAATAAAAGCATTGTGATACAGGTTTTTTACAATCGTTTTTAAAAGCAGCATATTTACTTTGTTATCCTCCACAATTAAAAAACGTATGTTTTTGCTGTTTGCTTCATTATAATTTTCATCAGGAAGAGCCTGTAAGTTTTTTAATTCTGTATTGTATTTTTCGTTGATGCTTTGATTGCTGGTTTTTAAATTTAAATCGAAAAAGAAATTACTTCCTTCACCAATTTTACTTTCCAGCTGTAATCGGCTTTCCATTAAGGCTAAAAGCTGATTAGAGATTGTTAAACCTAAACCGGTTCCGCCAAATTTTCTTGTTGTAGAGCTGTCTGCCTGTGAAAAGGCTTTAAAAATTTTCTTCTGATTTTTCTCCATAATTCCAATTCCCGTATCAATAACAGAAAATCGGATGGTCGAAAAGTTATTTTTTGATTTTGATAAAACAGAAACATTCAGTTTGATAGAACCTTCATTGGTAAATTTTACCGCGTTAGAAAGCAGATTAATCAGAATTTGTTTGATTCGAACAATATCTGTCCAGATATATTTAGGAACATCCTGATCTACATTGAGTTCCAATTGCAGGTTTTTTTGATTGGATTCAAAAACAATTAAATCGAAAACCTGACCCAATACTTTTTTAATATCATATAAATCAATAAAAAGTTCCAGTTTTCCGGCTTCAATTTTAGAAAAATCAAGAATGTCATTGATAATTTCTAACAGAGAGTGTGCCGATTGATTAATGGTGGTCATGTATTTTTCCTGAATTTCTTCTAATTCAGTTTTCATCAATAAATGCGTAAAACCTATAATTCCGTTTAAAGGCGTTCTAATTTCATGCGACATATTCGCCAGAAAATCAGATTTTGATTTATTGGCGGCTTCTGCCAATTGTTTGGCTTTAATCGCGTCTTCGGTTTCTTTTTTATTGGTGATATCAAAGTAAATTCCACCCACAAATTCAATTTCATCACCTTTTTTAATAACGTCACCAAATTCTTCCACCCAAATATATTCTCCTGTTTTTCTTTTAATTCGGTAAACATTATGCAGCGGAATTCCGTTTTGAAGATTATCAATTTGATTATTAATAACTTCATCGCGGTCTTCATGATGAATAAGGGATAAAAACGAAAGGTTATTTTCGATAAACTCAGCTTTAGAATATCCGGTTAAGTTTTGAATTTCGTCGTTTAGGAAAATTTTAGTCGAAAATGCATCAAACTTCGATAAATAAACGGTTCCGGGAATATTGTTGGCGATTAATTTGAATTTTTCTTCGCTTTCAATAATCTTACTTTCGTTTCGGTTTCTTTCTAATGCAGATGAAATGTTATTGGCCAAAACCTGAAAGATATAAATTTCCTCTTCAGACCATTTTCGTTCTTTGGTACAATCATCAAAACCAATAAATCCGGTAAAAATATCGTTGATGTACAACGGCAGGATTAGAATTGATTTTATTTCATTATTGATCAGTAATTGTTTAAAAAACCTGTCTTCAAGCTTTCTGGTATACGTATTTACGATTCGTTTATTTTTTGCGGCTTCAAAGATTTCTTTCAAATTATCCTCGGTCATATGCCGCAAAGGCGTGATTTGATGCGGAATTCCTTTTCGCGACCATTTGTATTTTTGAACAACAGTATTGGTCGTAAAATCTCTTTCATAATAAAACATATGATCTGCTTTTGAAGCTTTTCCAATCAAATCATACGTTTCCTGAAACATTTGTTCTGTTGATTTACTCATCAAAAATTTCTCTGTACAAAGGGAAAGTGCTGATAAAAGCTGACTTTTAAATTCTAATCTTCGTTCTGTTTCCAAACGCATCTGCATCGAAATGGCCAGCGAAACAACATCAGAAATAGTTCTGGCATAATTGATATCCTCATTATCCCAATCTCTTTGTTCCTCTGTGCTTTCAAAACAAACAACACCGGCCAATTGTCCGCTTAAAAAAATGGGAACATCCAGCATTGATTTAATTTTGTTTTTAGTAAAATAAAGCTTTTCAAATTCAGATGTTTCTAATTTATTAAAAACGTCCGGAGCATTTATAATCGCTTTGTTTTTTAAGGTTTCAAAATAGATTGGATAGGATTCTTTGTTTAGAATGTTTTTGTCGTTTAAATTTTGATTGTCAACACTATATAGATTTTTGCAGCTAATCAAATCTCTGGAATATTTCCAAAAACTTACGCGATTTGCCTGACTTACAGTTGAGGCTTCTTTTATAATATAATCGATAACCGTATTTAAATTATTGTAAGTGCTAAAGTCTGTCGTTGATAGTTTTTTAGTTGAATTATTATAGGCTTCGATTTTTTCAAGACGTCTCTTTTTTTCGTTTTCTGCATTTTTAATTTCGGTAATATCCCTTGCAATTCCTGCAAAACCAATGGTTTGATCTAAATCGTTTTTACGAATAATGATCTTTTGCGAAATCCATAATTCCTGTCCGTTTTTCTTTAAAATAGGAAGTTCAATTATGGGGAATTTATTTCCGTTACTCTCAAAATTCTCATAAAAATCAACCGCACTCATCGAGTACTTTTCATGAATGAAATTTGAATAATGTTTTTGAAGTATTTCATCTTCAGAATAACCTAAAAGCGAATATGCAAATTCATTTATAAAAGTAAAATAACCGTCGGCATCAACTTCAAAAATAATATCTGTCGCCGTTTGAATTAAGTTTTTATATTGATCCTGAACAATAATCTGCTCGGTAACATCCTGACCAATACTTATAATTAAATCCTCAGAGAATTTTTTATCTTTCCATTGTATGTATCTGTATTCTCCGTTTTTAGTTTTTAGTTTTCGGGTATAAATTTTATTTTCTTCATGATGTATGATAGAAATATTTTTGTTGTATTCGTCTCCTTTTGTAAGCTTCCAGAAATTAAGCCCCATAACTTCTTCGGGCTGATAACCTAAAATAGAAGTTACGGTTTCGCTGCAAAATAATATTTCACCTTTTTGATCTGTTGCAATTGTGAGTGAATTTCCTTTGTGCACAATTTCGTTTGCAAACCTGAAGTTGTCCCGATTATTTTGTAAAACGGCATATTTTACCTGATTAATAATAAAAATCAGGATGCAGAAATTAATTAATAAAATAGAAGATTTTAAAGGAATTAATTGAAAAGTAACTGTTGAAAAGAGAAATATAAAAACGAGACCCACAAAAAACCAGTAAACTTTAATTGGTTTTAAAATGTTGTAAGAAAAGAAAAAGGAGATTAAAAAAACGATTATGGGAACAACATCTTCTGCCAGAAAAATGATGTTGTAACAAACGTAACTAATGTAAATAAAGAAGCAAAAAATAAAAATAAACTGAATTTTATCTCTCAGCCATTTTACTTTATCTGTTATAACATAAGCTAGAAGAACAGAAAAACCAATTGAAACGTTTACGACCAATAAACTTTTTGGCCTGATTTTAAAAATTTCATTTATGATTTCGATTACAATAACTGCAATTCCAAAAAATAAAATATAAAGCTGATATTCCCTTCCTGCGGTTTCTGCTTCTTTCTTTTTTTCGATGAAATTTCCAATTTTTGCTTTGATGCGAAAAAATTGATAAACCAAAAGCCCCAAAAAGCCCAGTAAGGAAAAACCCAGAACTATAAATTTGGGATTATTATAAAAAATAATATCTGAATTGAAAACATACCAGTTTGTCATAATTGATTTCAGAGTATTACCAGAACAGGTAATACCTGAAACCAATAGATTGAAAAAACTATAGTTTTCTACCATAGATTTTGGGATATGTTTGGTTTAGTAAATAGCAATTTAAATTCTAATAATAGAGTTGGTTAAGCCCTTTGAAATTTACTAGAACTTTGTTTTTATTCAAAATCCGATCTTCCAATTGAATCAATAGAATCTGCTTGCTCTTCTTCGGTAAAAATTGAATAATAAGTAGCATATGTTACTGATGTATTGAAAATAACAGTAAAAATTACTCCGATGCAGCATGCAACAAGACCCACTAATGACCCAAGAAATCCTATGACAAACAGAGCGAAAATTATTAATGGATTTTTACCTACAATAACAATACTTGATTTAATGGCATCTATTGCTTTAAGATTTCCAAAAATCACTAAGGGAATTGCAAAATAAGTAAAAAACGAAATCATTATTGATATTCCGCCGCCTAAAAACATGATTCCGGTACTGTCTAAAGCATACGAAATTCCAGTACTTACAATAGCTAACAGAAATGCTAAAGAGAATAATTGAAAAAAGTACGGTGCTTTATAATAGGTAAAAATTGTAGAAACATTAAACTCTTCATCTTTATCTGCGCAGTCAGCCATTTTAAGAAACCCGGCTCCAAGCGGTGCAAATATTGCGCTTACAACTGCAACAGCAACTGTTGAAAATAATTGTTCAAGATAAGTAAGTTTTTGATTTTCGAAGTTTTTAATAAAATCTTCTGAGAGAGCTTGTATACCATAAACTACGGTGGCTAATCCCATGATTACTATAAAAGCAAGAATTGAAAACACAAGAATTATCAATCCGGAATACAAAGCTATCTTTTTGTAATTTTCAAAAGCATAAGTAAAAACAGTAGAAAAGTCTATCGAATAGCCATCTTTTTTGATGTCCTCAATTTGTTCAAGTGTAGATTTCATTTTAAAAGTAAAGTTGTTTTATATTCTTCGTCGTAATAAATTAGTTGACGTAAATATAATATTTTAAATCAATTCCGAATAAAAATCTACAAATATTACAAAATTGTTTCCCTAATTTAAAGCCAGTCTAAAATTCGTTTTATTGAAGCCAGTTTGTCTTTGTATGGCGCGTAACGCATAGGCAGATCAAGCCAGTTTGCTTTTTTTACTATTGCTTTATGATGCGAAAAAATGTCGAAACTCAATTTTCCGTGATAAGCTCCAATTCCGCTGTGGCCAACACCGCCAAAAGGAAGCCTTTTATTAGAAAAATGAACTACTGTATCGTTTATGCAGCCGCCTCCAAAAGAGTAATTTGCAATTAATTTTTTAGCAAATGATTTATTTTCACTAAAAATATAAAAAGCGAGAGGTTTTTCGTACTTACTGATCACATTATGAATGTCAGCTTCGGTTTCATAAATTAAAATTGGTAAGATTGGTCCAAAGATTTCTTCCTTCATTACAGCACTATCCAGACTTGGTTCTTCAATTAAAGTAGGAGAAATGTACAATTTATCAGCATTTGTATCTCCGCCAAAAATCACCTTTTCTTTTTCAATCATTTGATCTAAACGAACCCAGTTTTTGGTATTTACGATTCGGGCAAAATCTGGTGATTTGTCTATTTTTTTACCGTATGCTTTTACAATTTCTTCCATTAAAAAGGTGATGAAATTGACTTTCATGTTTTTTTGAATCAAAACATAATCCGGAGCAATACAGGTTTGTCCGGCATTTATAAATTTTCCCCACACAATTCGTTTTGCCGCCAGTTTTAAATTAGCAGTTTCATCAATAACGCAAGGATTCTTTCCGCCTAATTCGAGTGTTACAGGAGTTAGGTTTTCGGCAGCGGCTTTTGCTACGATTTTTCCAACAGGAGCACTTCCGGTAAAAAAGATATAATCCCAGCGCTGCGCCAGTAATTTGTTTGAAACTTCGACACCGCCTTCAAAAACTTCTACATGGCTTATATGAAATGTTTTCTCAATAATTTTAGTAATAATTGAAGAAGTATGCGGCGTAAGTTCTGATGGTTTTAAAACAACCCTGTTTCCGGCAGCAACGGCTGAAATCAACGGGCACAAAGCCAATTGAAACGGATAATTCCATGGAGCAATTACCAGAACATTTCCGTAAGGTTCTTTATAAATATAATCTGAAGAAGGAAAATTAAGAAGGGAAGGGAAGACACGTTTGGGTTTTGCCCAGGAATTAAGATTTTTGATAGTATCTTTTAATTCCGAAATAACATAATTTGTCTCGGTTACAACAGCTTCGAATTCTGGTTTTTTAAAATCATCGTACAAAGCTTTTACAATTAAATCTTCGCTTTTTTGAATGTTATATAATAACTTTTTCAGCGTTTCTTTTCTGTAACCAATGTCGTTTTTGAATTCCATTTTATGATCAGCTTGTTTTTTAGGATATGCAAGTTAATCGATAAAATTTAAAAAATTAACAATTTAATCATAAAAATCAGACGGCATTCCAAATCGTTTCATCTGGAGTTGGCGCAATGATTGTAATGTTTTCTTTTGAAACAGGATGAACAAAAACCAGTTTTCTGGCATGAAGATGAATTCCTCCGTCGGGATTACTTCTGTCGGCTCCATATTTTAAATCGCCTTTTATTGGAGATCCAATGGCAGACAATTGTGCACGAATTTGATGATGACGCCCCGTATGAAGATTGATTTCCAGAGCTGTATAATTTTGAAGTTCTTTGATTATTTTATAATCCAGACTTGCTGGTTTGCTGTCCGGAACTTCTTTTAAATGCGCTTTTGAAGTATTGTTTTTTTCGTTTCTTTTTAAATAATGAACCAATTTAGCAGCTGCTTCAACAGGTTTATTTTTGACAACAGCCCAATACGTTTTTTTAGTTTCGCGATTGCTAAACAATTCGTTCATTCGCGTCAATGCTTTACTTGTTCTTGCAAAAACTACAATTCCGGTTGTAGGACGATCTAAACGGTGAATCACACCCAGAAAAACATCGCCCGGTTTATTGTATTTGTCTTTTATATATTCTTTTACAACATCAGATAAAGGTTTGTCACCTGTTTTATCACCTTGTACAATATCGCCTACGCGTTTGTTAACCACAATAATGTGATTGTCTTCATGCAAGATTTGTAGATTATTTTTATCCGAAAGAATTTTCATATTAGACTTATGGAGGAATTTTAGATTTTAGATTTATGATTGTAGATTGGAAAAGTTTGGCTAAAGCCTTCAATGAAGCTTAAAAAATACCTCCAGCTAAAGCTGGAGGCAATTAAATTTTTGTGTTTTTTAAAACCTTTGAATCTTTGTCACTTTGAACCTTTGTACCAAAAAAAGCTTAGCGTCTCAGAACCTTAGCAACTTAGCATCTTAAAAAACTAATATTGTTCCCCAGCATTAGGGAAATCACTCGACTTAACATCAGCAGCATATTGGCCAATTGCTTTTGTCATTAATTCGTATAAGTTTAAATAACGACGTAAGAAACGAGGACTGAATTCATTGTTCATTCCTAACATATCGTGAATAACTAAAACTTGTCCGTCAACACCGCCTCCGGCACCAATTCCAATAACTGGAATCGAGATACTTTTAGCTACTTTTTCGGCCAAATCAGCAGGGATTTTTTCCAGAACTACTGCAAAACATCCAACTTTTTCCAGCATTTTAGCATCTTCAATTAATTTTTCGGCTTCTTCTTCCTCTTTTGCACGAACGCTGTATGTTCCAAATTTATAGATAGACTGAGGTGTTAAACCCAAATGTCCCATAACCGGAATTCCTGCGTTTAATATTTTTTTGATCGATTCTTTAATTTCTTTTCCGCCTTCAAGTTTTACGGCATGTCCGCCGCTTTCTTTCATAATTCTGATAGCAGAACGCAAAGCTTCTTTAGGATCAGACTGGTAACTTCCGAAAGGTAAATCAACCACAACCAAACCTCTTTCTACAGCACGAACTACAGACGAAGCGTGATAAATCATTTGGTCTAAAGTGATTGGCAGCGTCGTTTCGTGACCCGCCATAACATTTGATGCCGAATCTCCCACTAAAATCACATCGACTCCTGCGGTATCAACAATTTTAGCCATTGTATAATCATACGCGGTAAGCATAGAGATTTTTTCTCCGTTGCTTTTCATTTCAATCAATGACTTTGTTGTGATTCTTTTATAATCTTTTTTTGCTACTGACATTTTATTTTTTTTTGAAGATGTAAAAGTATTGAATAATTATAACTTGAGAATCAGCAATAAAAGAATATTTCGACAGAAAAAAGTTTCCCGTCTTTAAATTCTAATCTAAACTGACTGTCTTCCATTATGATAGAATATTTATGTGGTGATTTTATCGAAGCATCGATATAAGTTCCATATTTTTCAATGAAAGCTTTTTCGGACATTGAATTATCTAAAACTGCATTTGGGTTTATTATAAATTTGTTGTTTTCGTTGATGAAAACTTTTACGATTTCTGCCTGATTTTTCTTTTCATCAACAGAAACTTCCAAGTCTGGATAATAGTAGAATAAATCACTAAGATAAATTCCGCATTCGTCACCAACATTTGCTTTTTTTGTTGGTTTGCCAAATACTTTAACTAAATCATTTTGTGATAAATACAACGATTTGGTTTTAGTTCCTTTTAAACTAAATTCTGCTTTTTTGACAAAAGAAACAATTTGTTCCGATAATTTATGTTTCGCTAAACCTTTGGCTATACCCATATTTAATTCAGTTTCAGCAAGTAATTTAGGATCATTTATCTGCTTAACAACTTCGTAGTATCTTTTGTAAGCTGGTTCTAATTTAAAATATTCACTGTTCCATGCTAGTTCAACAAGTCTTTCGCTTACCGTTTTTCGTTCGGAAACTGCATTGATATCAAGTTTATCAAAATCTTTCAATAAAGTTTCAAAATCAGGTCTTACGCCAATGAATTTTCTCAACGTATATTTAGCATATTCTTCGTCAAAATTTCCATTAATATTAACCCAGTCTTCTTGATTTTTAGGAAGATAGTTTACAGCAACCGGATCTCCGGTAAAAAGGATTTCTTTAATTTTTGAATTTTTATCCGGCAGCGCTCTGGCTTTTAAACCTGCGACTAAAACAAATAAATGATTTCCGCCGTAATATGCATCACCGCCTTCGAGAATAGGACTTTCAGGATCTTTTATTTTGATATCTTTTGCATTTAATCTTGTAGCAACAAATTTCTCGGGGACATATCCTTCGTTAAAATTATCCGCCTGAACTTTATACCAGCCATTTTGGTTTTCTGATAATAACCGAACTTCTGCCCCATATTTAAAATAACCCAAAAAATCAGCCGAAGTACTCGCTGAAATATAAAGTCTGGTATCTGAATTAAGAAAATAACGTTCCTGTGAATGCGATAAAAAAGAAAAGCATATCGCAATTAGAAAGTAGAGTTTTTTCATGAAGTAGTTTTGAGTTTTTGCCACAGATTAAAAGGATTTTCACAGATTTTTATTTATACAAATTTTAAAAAATAAGAAGATTTAATTTTAAATAAAATCTGCTTAAATCTGCTTAAATCTGCAGGATCTGCGTGAAAAAATCATTTTAATCCTTTTAATCTGTGGCAAGCAAATATTTTTAACAATCCGCCATGTTTACCGCAATGGCAAGTCCGCCTTCAGAGGTTTCTTTGTATTTAGAGTTCATGTCTTTTGCTGTTTGCCACATCGTATTAATTACTTTGTCTAACGGAACTTTTGCATTTTTGGAATCCGTTTCAAGAGCCAATTCAGCAGCATTTATAGCTTTTATAGCGCCCATTGTATTTCTTTCGATACACGGAATTTGAACCAAACCACCAATTGGATCACAGGTTAAACCAAGATGATGTTCCATTGCAATTTCTGCCGCCATTAAAACCTGAGCAGCAGTTCCGCCCATTAATTCGCAAAGCGCCGCCGCTGCCATCGATGACGAAACGCCAATCTCTGCCTGACAACCACCCATTGCAGCAGAAATCGTAGAACCTTTTTTAAAGATACTTCCAATTTCTCCGGCAACCATCAAAAATTGTTTGATTTCTTTTTCGCCCGCATCATGATTTTCAATAACCAGATAATACATTAAAACAGCCGGAATAACACCAGCACTTCCGTTTGTTGGAGCTGTAACAACGCGGCCTAACGAAGCATTTACTTCATTTACGGCCAATGCAAAACAGCTTACCCATTTTAAAATCTGACGAAATTTTACCTCCGTTTTTCTGATTTCTTCCAGCCATGATTGCGGATTAGTATAATTGGAAAGTCCAATTAAATTTTGGTGCATATCAAAAGCTCTTCTGCGAACATGCAAACCGCCCGGAAGGATTCCTCCGGTATGACAGCCAATGTACATGCATTCCAGCATTGTATTCCAAATGCGCATTAATTCGGAATGAATTACTTCTTCAGAACGCATTGATTTTTCATTTTCATAAACAATCTCAGAAATCGATTTGTTTTCAGAAACGGTATAATTTAAAAGCTCAACCGCATTTTGAATCGGAAACGGAAAAGCACATTTTATGACTTCTTTGATTTTGGCATTTTCACGTTCTTCTTTTACAACAAAACCGCCGCCAATAGAATAAAAAGTAGATTCGTATTCAGAATCATCATTTTTATAAGCCGTAAATTTTAATCCATTTGCATGGAAAGGAAGAAAGTCTTTATTGAAAACAATATCCTGAAGAAAATAAAACGGAATTTTATATTCATTTGCAAGATTGATCTCGTTTGTATCTTCAATGGTTTTAATAATTCCGGCAATATTCTCGACTGGAATATATTCAGGATCCTGACCACTCAAACCCAGCATAACAGATAAATCAGTCGCGTGGCCTTTTCCAGTTAAGGAAAGAGAACCGTACAAATCGACTTTTACACGTTTAACCTGATCTAAAATTGATTCATTTTTTAGCTCTTCTAAAAAACGTTCGGCGGCTCTCCACGGACCTAAAGTATGTGAGCTAGAAGGGCCAACGCCAATTTTAAGCATATCAAAAACAGAGATACATTCTTCCATTGTGCAATTTTTGTTAAGACAAAGATAATTGAATAATGCAATGAAGAATTAATTTTGAATGTTAATCTTGCGTATTTGTTAAAAAAAATATTAAATTTTATTAATTCGGCAACGAAATAAATTTAATTCCTTAATATGTGGTTTTCGTAAAAAGTTCACCTTTTTTAGGTATTTTTGTAAAGATGCAACTATCAAAATCTGCTGTTTCTTTTAATTACCAAAATTGAAAATTAACCGAAACGTCAGATGATTTCGTTTTAATTCTACCAATGTCTTTTTACGAAAATTTAGAATACCATAAAAAGATAAAATTATATTATGATAGAATTTTTCAAGCATTTTTTACACGAATTTGAATTACCTCTCAGCAATCCAGTATTGATTTTCTCTTTAATACTTTTCATTATTCTGCTGTCACCTATTTTACTTAAAAAAATAAATATTCCGGGAATTATCGGTTTAATTATTTCGGGCGTTATCATTGGGCCTCACGGGCTTAATATTCTGGCTAAAAACTCTGCTGTCGATTTATTTTCGACAATCGGGCTTTTGTACATTATGTTTATTGCGGGTCTGGAATTGGATATGAATGAGTTTAAAGCGAACCGAAATAAGAGTTTATTATTCGGATTTTTTACGTTTATCCTGCCGCTTTCTATAGGCTTTCCGGTTTGCTTTTATTTACTGCAATACGATTTCAACGCCAGTTTTTTAACGGCTAGTATGTTTGCTACACATACTTTAGTAGCATATCCAATTGTGAGTAAACTTGGAATTGCAAAAAATCAGGCAGTTGCCATTACTGTTGGAGGAACTATTTTAACAGATACTGCCGTTTTGATCATTCTGGCCGTAATTATGGGCAGCAGTCAGGGAAGTTTAAATCAGGCGTTTTGGATCAAATTAGGTGTTTCATTGGCGATTTTCTCTGCCATAATGTTTTTATTGATTCCGAGAATTGCCAAATGGTTTTTCAAAAAACTGGAAAGTGAAAAACACGCCCATTATATTTTTGTTCTTTCTGTAGTTTTCTTTGCGGCCTTTTTGGCAGAAGTAGCAGGAGTAGAGCCTATTATTGGTGCTTTCGTTGCCGGTTTAGCCTTAAATCCTTTAATTCCGCAATCGTCGGCTTTAATGAACAGAATTGAATTTATAGGGAACTCTTTATTTATTCCGTTTTTCTTAATTTCTGTTGGAATGCTGGTTGATATCAGCGTAATTTTAAGCGGGCCAACTGCTTTAATTGTTGCCGGAACTTTGAGTGTTGTGGCTATTTTTGGAAAATGGATCGCAGCCTTTTTTACACAGGTTGTTTTTAAATACAGCAAAACCGAAAGACAGCTTATTTTTGGTTTGAGCAGTGCGCACGCCGCTGCAACTCTGGCCGTAATTTTAGTGGGTTTTAAAGCAAAAATCCTGGATGAAAATATCTTAAACGGAACTATTATTTTAATTCTGATTACTTGTATTGTGGCTTCTTTTGCAACCGAAAAAGCGGCTAAAAAAATAGCGATCTGCGAAGAAGAAATTTCACATGCAGACACAGATAAAGATCAAATTTTAGACGAACATATTTTAATTCCGTTAGCAAAAACTTCGGCAGCAGCCAGTTTACTGGATTTTGCACTTTTAATAAAAGATAAAAAATCATCGAATCCAATTACGCTTTTGACTATTGTTCCAAATAACGATCAGGCTGAAAAGAACATTTTAAAATACCGAAAAGCAGTTGATAAATTTGTAATTCAAGGTTCGGCATCAGAAGTAAAAATAAATACGATTGCAAGAATTGACCACAATCCGGCGAGTGGAATTGCAAGAACTTCTAAAGAAATAATGTCGGATATTGTAATTGTGGGCTGGCCAAAGAAAACAGGTTTCCTAGATAAAATTTTTGGAGAAAATGTAGATTCAATTATAAACAATGTTGACAAAAGTTTGTTTATCAGCAGATTTCAAAAAACATTTATTGAAGATAAGAGACTGGTATTTATTTGCCCGCCATTTTCAGAAAGAGGAATTGGATTTCAGCTTTTATTACAAAAAATATGCAGGTTGTCGCAAGAACTAAGTATTCCGATTGTAGTTCATGCCGAATATAAAACGCATCAAACCATTCAGCAGATTACTAATAATCTTCGATTGAATGCGAAATTAGGTTTTAAAAGTGTAATGGAATGGGATGATTTTGAATCAATTTCAGATGAGATTCGTGAAACTGATTTAATTGTTTTCAACTTATCGCGAAAAGGTTCTGTTTCATATCATTCTATCTTTGACAGACTTCCGCAAAAATTCGAAAAATTCTTCAGCAATAATAATATCATTCTGGTTTATCCGCAGGACGATCGTAAAATCAGTTCTATGGATGCCTACGAAGATTTTACCGCATCGCCGTTAACCAAAAGTCTGGAAGCAATTGAACAGATTGGCCGCGGTTTAGGAAGTATTTTGAAGAAGGGTTAGATTTAAATAATTATAAGCCATTAAATGATACCAAAGTTTCCGTTACTAGTACTGACATTTTTAACTTTTGCAGCGACTGCACAAAACAAAATGAAAAAAGCCGAAGAACTTATAGATAAAGCAGATCCGGGCTGGACTCTTGTAGAAGACTGGATTAAAACAGCAACAAATAAAGTGGAGGTTTTACCGGTTGATGCTGTAAAAGCAAAAGACGCTTTGTACAAAACTCAGGTGACAACCCGCTCGACAATGGGAGCAGTTATTTTTAATACTGGAGGAATTTTAATTGATGATGGGTGGATTAGGATTTTAGGTTCCGGAAGTTCAAAATTTAATCGTTCACTGCCAGATTGGAACAAAGGAAAAACATTTAATGAGTTTGGAGAAACACCTGCTTTTTTATTAATTGCCGATGATGCAATTGGAGGTTTTTATTTTTTAAATGGAGGAGGATTAGGAACTGATGTTGGGAAAATTTATTATTTTTCTCCTGATAATCTGGAGTTTGAACAGCTTGATATTACCTATTCTGAATTTTTAGGATTTTGTTTTAGCAATAATTTGGATAAGTTTTATGAAGGCAACAGATGGAATGGATGGAGAACAGAAGTGTCTAAATTAAAAGGCGACGAAGTGTTCAATTTTTATCCATTTTTATGGACTGCCGAAGGAAGTGATATTAATAAAAACTCACGAAAAATAATTCCGGTTCAGGAACAATACAGTCTGAATTTAGATTTACGAAAACAGCTTGGGTTTGATAAATAATTTCAAAAAACAATAAAAATGAACCACAATATAAAATCAATCCGACCATTTATTGGCGCTAAAGATTTTGAAGTTTCGAGAAGTTTTTATCACGATTTAGGATTTGAAGAAGTAGTTTTAGAATCTAATTTTTCGGTTTTTAAATCAGGTGAAACTGCCTTTTATCTCCAAGATTATTATGATAAAAACTGGATTGAAAACACAATGATTTTTATTGAAGTTGATGACGCAGATCGTTATTATAAGGAACTTTTAGCCTTAAACTTAACTGAAAAATACGGCGTAAAACTAACACCAACCCGCCATTTAGAATGGGGAAGTGAATGTTTTCTGCATGATCCGTCTGGGGTATTGTGGCATTTCGGAACATTTAAAAAATAAGGTTGCCACGAATTACACGAATTTGCACTAATTTTTATTTTTAATTCGTGGAAATTCGTGTAATTAGTGGCAAAAAAATCACAACTCAAAATCCTTCAACAGTATTGTATTTTCTTCTCTCTGATACCAATCATTAAATACTAATTCCAGTTTATCAGGTGTGAATTCTCCGAAATTATAATCCCGAAATTGCTCAACAACTTCAATTAATTTTTCAGGATTTTGAAGCTTTTCTGTAAAACGCATTACAGTAGAATGCGCTGTAGCAATTGAATATCGGCTGTCGATACTTTGTTCTAAAGTTGAATTTCTAAAATTCTCCCGAAGTTTATTTCTTAAAGTATTCAAAGTTTCATCCGAAGGAAATCCCTGAATCATTATTGCAGAATTTGAAGCCGTAACACCGCGAAATTCAATTTTGATTTTGCTCAAATCTTCTAAGCTTTTTTCAATGATTTTGATATAATCCTCAACATGAATTTTATTCAGATTAAAACCTTCATAACATGAAATAATCGACATTACTGTAATATGAATATCAGAATCAGGATAATAATATTGGTTAGGTTCAATTGCTTTTAATTCATTTAAAAACAGCTGAATATTGCTTTTTATTTTTTCGTTGGGGCGGAGGAGAAGCGTAATGCCAAATCGGGAATCTGAAGGATCATTTATTTTAGAATCTAAGCTGTAATTTTGCTTTAAAATGGATTCAGAAGAAGTTTTATAAAGCTGATTGTAATGTTCTGTTAAATCCATTTTGGTTATTTCTTTTTCGCTTTTTCCAGATTTTGCTTTACTCTAAATTTTACAATTTTAGTAATTAAATCGTACGGCATTTTTTCTTTTAAAGGAAATTGAACAGAACCTTTTCCTGATTTATATTTAGAAAGTTCTTCGGCAAAAGCTTCGTGACCGCTTGGCAAAGCATACAATCCGATATGATTTTTAAAAGCCGCGAAATAAACCACAATTCCGTTTTGCTCAAAAGCTGGCATCGAATAACTGATTTTTTCTTTGGCATCGGGCGCTGCTTTCTGAATCGTCATTCTAACTTTCTCTAAAATTTCCTGAACATCATTAGGGAATCCGCCAATGTATTCGTCGATATTTTCGGGTTTCTTAGTTTCCATTTTTAGCGAAGTTTATTTTTAAGTTTATTTTTTTGAATCTCGCAAAGTCGCGAAGGCGCAAAGTTTTTTTAGCTTGGCGTTCTTAAGGCAAAGCCTCTAATACTTTAAAAACTTTGCGAAAAATCTTTGCGCTCTTTGCGTTAAAAATCGCATTTTATGCTAATCCTTTTGGGAATCTGTCTAAAACTAAATTTAGCTGCAATTGATGTTCCAGATACGCTTTTGCTCCGGCTAAAACTAACGTAAAACCTTCGGTAGAATTGCGAACCTGATCGATAATTTTATCTGAATCTCCCTTTAAACCTGAATTTGTTATGCTTACAAAAGTTTCATTTTCGTTTAACGGCGTAAAAATCCATTCTACCAAAGTCGTTTCATCAGGATTTCCCCATTCAATAACAATCTTTTTATTTTCCTGTAAAACTAATGTCGTAACCGAAAGCGAAAAACCATACATTTCCCAAGTCCATTCCGTTTTGTTACCTTCTTCTAATTTTCCGGAACCTTTTGTAAACCAAAATTTACTGGTAATTTCCGGATCAATAAAAGCCTGAAAAACTTCTGAAACAGGTTTTCTAATCAGCATTTCGGCTTTTGCGAATTTGTTGTTTTCTGGTTTCATGATTGATAAGTAAAATGTGAGAGATGAAAATGAGTTGATTTTTGGACTTCTAATTTAAGAAAGAAATTCCAAAAAAGGGAATAAAAAAATCCACACAAGCTTTTTAACTCATGTGGATTATAATTTTATGTGTGAGAAGAAAAATTCCAAATTCCAAATCTGCAATTTACTCTCTGATGGTAGTTTTATCATGAAGCGCAATCTCTGCAATTTCGTCTTTACGTTTAAAACTCACACCTTGATGCTGCTGCATATATTTTATAAGGTCACTTGTCGCTTTTACCATTTGCGGAGTTCCGCCAATACGATCATGAAAACTAATTGACATTTGTCGGCGTTGTGTTTCGCTTTCGGCGTATAATTGGTCAAATTCCATTTTGGCTTGCTGTAAAAATTGATCTGCCGAAAAGTTTTTCCCTTCAATCAAAACAATATCATTGCATCGAATAGTATACGGAACAACTGCAAAATCTTTATTTTTTACCTGAATAATAAAAGGTTCATCCCGACTAAGATCGTCAATATGATATTTGAATCCCAATTCCTGCAGAATCTCAAGCGTATTTTGTCCTCGGCGTAACCAGTTTGCATTATAACCAACAGGAGTAAAACCGGTAACTTTTTTTATGGCGTCGACACCATCTTTTATAAACTTTTTTTCTTCGTCATAAGGCATCGTGTATTGTGTGCTCCAGCTCATTCCGTGTGCAGCGGCTTCGTGGCCTCTTTGTACAATTTCTTTGGCTAATTCAGGATTTTTTAAAACCGCAGTTCCAACCATGTGCGACGTTACTTTTACACCTAGTTTATCCCAATTGTCCAGCATACGAGGAACGCCTTCTTTATATCCATATTCGTACCAGGTTGCGGCAGGAAGATCAATAAAGCCTTTTTGTATATTTTGAGGAAATGGACTTTCGGCATTTTGCG
Source organism: Flavobacterium panici (assembly GCF_903819335.1). Classification (GTDB taxonomy): domain Bacteria; phylum Bacteroidota; class Bacteroidia; order Flavobacteriales; family Flavobacteriaceae; genus Flavobacterium; species Flavobacterium panici. The sequence continues at coordinate 251,789 of NZ_CAIJDE010000044.1, forward strand.
GTTGTCCTCCGGCTTCAAATTGCATCGAAATCGAAACCACTAATCTTGAACCGTCTGCCCATTTTGTTTTTTGCGGAGAGAAAATTGGAGCATTTTTTGAAACTTCTGAAAAAGCTTCTATAGGATTTATCATTCCAACCATTCCTATTATTCCCGTTTGTTTAATAAAATTTCTTCTAGAACTCATACTATTTATTTTTTAATTAAGGTATCAATAGCCCAGCTATTATAAGCTGCAAAATGCAATAGCAAAGCAAAAAAAGCAATGTGAATTAATTGTGATGGAACGGCTTCCCAGTTCTCAATCATCGAAGTACCAAACAATAAGACCAGCATAACAACAGCTCCGGCAATTAAAGCTGGTTTGGTAAACAAGCCTAATAACAACAAAAGACCAATGGTAAATTCGGCTATTGGTAAAATATAACTAAACGGTGTTACAAGGATTTTTGGCAGCATTGAATTTTCAAAAGTGCCAACCATCCAATTACTGAAAGTTGTAAGTTTTGGCAGTCGGACTAATCCGTGGCCAAACATGCTGATTGCAATTGCAAGACGTAATAATAAAAAAGAGGTTGTTTCCATATTAAGTGATTTTATACTACAAAGTTGCGGATAACAGCTTTTTAAAATTTGTACAATCATTGGAATAATTTGTACTTTTGCGAGATGGAAATTAGAAATTTATACCATCCTTTTGAACTTCAGTTTTTAGAAGTTTTAGAATATGAAGCGAAAGAACGTAAAAATACTTTTTTTGAAATGGTTTTTGTTCTCGAAGGAAAAGGAACTCAAATTATAAACGATCATCGATGGCCTTACAGCAGCGATAAGTTTTTTTTAATCTTTCCGCAAGATACACATAGTTTTGAAGTTACAGAGAAAACGAAATTTTTCTTTATACGATTTCACGACAGTTATCTTAAAACACAAAGCAGCGACTGGATCCAAAAACTTGAATTTATTTTTCACAATCACAACCACAGGCCAGGCTGTATTTTAAAAACAGTAACAGACAAACCTTTGGTAAGGGCAATGATTGAAGCACTTATTAGAGAAGAAAGTACTAATTTTCCGCAGCAGCAGGAAGTAATTAAGCAAATTCTAAATACAATTATTACAATTGCAGCCAGAAATATATCGCTTATTGCGCCTTTAAACCTTAATCAAAACAACGTAGTTCCCAGTTTGGATTTATTGAATTATGTACATCAGAATATTTATCAGCCGGAACAATTAAAAGCGTCGAATATGGCGGCAGCATTTAATGTTTCATCAACTTACATCAGCGAATATTTTAAAACCAAAACAGGGCAGAGTATTCAGGAATACACAATGGCTTACAAAGTAAAATTAATCGAAACGAGATTAAAATTTACCAATATGCAGATTAATGAAATTGTGTATGAATTTGGTTTTAGCGATGCAAGTCACCTGAATCGCTTGTTTAAAAAACATACGGGATTGAATCCAAGTGACTATAAAAAGCAGTTTAAAAGAGTTTAATTGAAGGTAAATCTAAATTTAAACTTTGTCTTTTTCAATCCATTTTCCAACCGTTGGCGGAGTGTAATTTTTCATTTGGTTTAATAAATCGTCAATATCATCGCTTACCAAAAGCATTTTTTGATTGGCTTCTTTCAATAAACCCTTTTCACTCATGGTTTGAAGTAATTCTAAAAGCGAATCATAAAATCCGTTGATGTTTAAAATTGCGATAGGTTTTTTATGTAAGCCTAATTGCGCCCAAGTCAGCATTTCAAAAAGCTCTTCAAGAGTTCCAAAACCACCCGGAAGCGCAATTACACCGTCGCATAAATCATTCATTTTGGTTTTGCGCTCGTGCATGCTTTCTACCAAAATCAATTCGGTTAAACCTTGATGTGCAATTTCTTTTGATCTTAAAAAATTTGGAAGAACTCCAATTACAGTTCCGTTTTCGCTCAAAGCTCCATCTGCAACAGCGCCCATTAAACCCACATTTGCTCCGCCATAAACCAAACCAATATTTTGTTTGGCTAAAGTCTTCCCCAATAATTCGGCTTGTTCTTTATATATTTCTTCGGTACCAAAACTAGATCCGCAGAAAACAGTTATTTTTTTCATTTTTTATAATGTTATTTTATAGCGTTTTTATAGTTTGTTTTTTGTACATAAAGTTTGTCATTTCGACTGAAAGGAGAAATCGCACTCGTAAATCGACAAAGATTGGCGATTCTCGTTGCGGAATTACTTGTGCGATTTCTCCTTTCAGTCGAAATGACAAAACCTCTGCGTAAACCCGTTTCAATCCGTAAAATCCGTGTGCCATCCATCCATCCATCCATCAAGCAATCAAATTCTTCTAATCTGCACACAAGAAACGTTTTCCATTTTAATTTCTTTTCCAGTTTTCTTCAATAATCCGGTTTTAGGATTTCTTCTAAAAACGATAATATTTCCAGAAATAACATTTGTAGCAACTAAGAATTTTCCGGTTTCATCAATGGCAAAAACTCTTGGATGTTTTCCTAAAGTCGATTGATAACCAATGTTTTTCAATAATCCATTTTCATCAATAGAAAAAATGGCAATGTTATTTTCCTTTCCGCGATTTGTGGCGTATAGAAACTTTCCGTCTGGTGAAATATGAATGTCAGAACTCTCAAAACCTTCTTTTATTTTATCAGGATGTGTCGCAATACGCTGAATTTTATTTAAAGTTCCGTTTTCATAATTATAAACACTTATTTGCCCCGCCATTTCTTCAATACAATACCCAAATTTTTGATTTGGATGAAAAGTAAAATGTCTTGGTCCGGCTTCTAAATCCGTTTTTGCAAATGGAGTTTGAGCTTCAGTTAAAGGCTGTTTTTTATTTTCATCAAAAGCATAACTGCGAATTTTATCGGCACCTAAATCAGGTAAAAATAAATAATCGAATTGAGGTGAAAATATGGCCGAATGAATATGAGATCTTGTTTGTCTTTCCTTATGTGTACTTCCATCCATATATTGAAAATTCTGCGCTATAGAATCAATTTTTCCGTTTTCCAGAATTGGGAAAACCGAAACACTTCCTTCTGTATAATTTGCATTTGCAACCCATTTTCCGCTTTTGTGAACCGTAACATAAACCGGATTTTCACCGCCGCTTCTCTGGCTGTTTAAAAAAGTCAGACTTTTATTTTCTGGATTAAATTCAAAACTACTTATGCTTCCGGCATTTGGCGTTTTGGTATCCGTGCAGGCATAAACATATTTTCCATTTGGCGAAACAGTCAAATACGAAGGATTTATAATGTCTTTTGCTGAGGCTATTTTTGAAAGTTTTCCGTTTAAAGTATCTAATTGATAAACCTGAATCGCTTCTGCCGTTTTATCTCGATTGTATGATCCTAAAAACACATAAGTATTTTGAGAAAACATACTGCATGTTATCAGAAATACAATCGTTAGGAAGTTTATTTTTTGTTTCATTTTTTTGTGTCAGGTTTTTCAAGTTTCAAGTCTTGTCAGGCTGAGCGAAGTCGAAGCCCTTTGCGTACCCTTCGACTTCGCTCAGGGTGACAAAGGAGTGTTTCAAGTTTCAGGTTTTCAATCTAAAATCTAAAATCTGCAATCTAAAATTATTTCACCCCTTTCCACCATTGCTTAAATTCCTGATTTTCATTTTTCAGTTCAACTAATTCTCCAATCATTGGTGTAATTAAAGGAACTGGATTTGCTGAATTTGCATTTAGTTCTGTAACTCTAATTAAGGGCTCATCCCAGGAATGCAGTGATAATGAAAATTTTGACGAATGAACCGGAAATGCTCTTTTTGCTTTTAAATCTTGAATCGCCTGTATCACATCTTCGGGCATATTATGAATGTATTTCCAGTTTTTATTGTATTGACCGTTATCGATTAAAACAATATCAAAAGGGCCGAATTTCTCGCCAATTTCTGCAAAATGCTGGTCGTAGCCGCTGTCTCCGCCCAAATACATTTTAAAATCTTTGGATTCTAAAACAAAAGAAGTCCAAAGTGTATTGCAGCGTTTAAAACTTCTGCCAGAAAAATGTCTTGACGGAGTTGTATAAAGCGTTAGATTTTCGTCTAATTCTATTTTTTCATGCCAGTCTTTTTCGATAATATTTTCTTTTGGAAATCCCCAAAACTCAAAATGAGAACCAACGCCAAGTGCTGTGATTACTTTTTTAGTTTTCGGCTTTAGCTGAAGAATTGTTTTATAATCTAAATGATCATAATGATCATGTGTAAGCAGCAAATAATCAATTTCAGGAATGTCATCAACGGCGTAAATATCTGTTCCTTTAAACGATTTTGTAGTTCCCGCAATAGGAGAGGCGTTACCGCTAAAAACAGGATCGATTAAAAATCGTTTTCCTTCTAACTGAATATAATAAGAGGAATGTCCAAACCAAACTAAAACATCCTGATCGAGAGGAATTTCGTGTAAATTGGTTTTGACTGACGGAATTAAATCGGTTGGGATTTTCCTGTCGACTTTTTTGAAGAAAAATTCACTTAAAACGCTAAAATAAGTCGCGCCTTCAGCAAGATCTGGTGTGAAATTTTGGTTTTCGAATTTTCCGTTTTTATATTGAGGCGATTTTTCAATTAAAGCTAACCTTTCGCCGGAAGGCTTTTTTCCGAATTTTGGATGTTGTAAAAAATTGTAAACGAGAAGCACTATTATTAATAGTACGATTAAGAATGTGATCATTTTTATTTTTGGGGATATAAATTTTTAACTTCTTCAATCGAAAGCGAAATAATCTTTTTTAAGATTTCAACGTCGATATCAGCTAATTTCTTGATGTAAATACATGCTTTAGATACTTTATATTTTCCTAAGTTTGAAAAAAGTTCTTCTCTCTTTTCTTCGGGTAAATAAAAATAAACTGTTGTTGCGGCTTTTCTGGGAGAAAAAGCGGCCAAAGGTGCGTCGCCTTCGTGTCCCGTGGCATATTTGTAATGATAAGTTCCAAAGCCAATAATACTTGGTCCCCACATTTTAGGTTCAAAACCTGTAATCGCTTTCATTATTTTTACCAGTTCAAAAGCATCATTTCTTTTTGCTTCGCTGTCTACAGTATTTATAAAATCAATAACACTGCTTTGGGTTTCTGCTGTTTTATTCTTTGCCATTGTCTTTTATTTTTGATGTACTAAATCGCTTTTCAGTAAAATATTTTTGATTTTAAATTCAGAAATATAAAACAAATCGCGGCTTTCGTTCATTTGATTTTCTAACACAATTAAGCTGACATCACTTTCAGGGAAATATAAATTTACTGATGAAAATCCGTCGCCTAAACCGGTGTGACCTACATATTTTACCGCTTCTTTCTCAATAATTTTAATTCCGTAGCCATAACCTTCATCTGCTTTTCCGAAGAAATCATGCTGTGCCGAAATATTATATTTCAACATTAATTGATACGTTTCCGGTTTTAGGATTTTTCCTTTATGAAGATTATTATTCCAAATCGATAAATCATTCACAGTAGAAACAACTCCGTCTGCGCCTAAACTTTGCGGTGTAATCTGTGTAGTTTTTACAGCTTCAAACTTTCCATTTGAGTTAAAATATCCCGTAGCTAAATTTTGGGTTTTATCTTTTGCATAACAAAAAGTATTGTTCATTTTTAATTTTTTAAAAAGAACATTCGCCACTTCGGTATAACTTTTTTTAGTACTTAATTCAACAATTTTTTCAGCAAGGCTAAAACTTAAATTTCCGTAGCTAAACTGAGTTCCGGGTTTAAAAGCCAAAGGTTTTTGCAAATCAATAATTCCGTGTGTATGATTTAAAAGCTGATGAACCGTAACCGAATCTGCCCACGGCTGCGTTAATTCCGGAAGATATTTTTTAATTGGAGCATTTAAATTGACTTTGCCTTTCTCAACTTCTAACAAAAGTAAAACCGCAGCAACCTGTTTGCTGTTTGACATGATCTCAAATTGAGAGTTTACCGTTAAAGGTTTTTTGGTTTCAAAATTGGCAAAACCCTTTGCTTTTGAATACACTGTTTTTCCATTTTTAGAAATCAAAACAACACCGTTAAAAACCGGAGAAGTTGTATGTTCAACCAGACTGTCAATTTTAGAAGTGTAAGCATCTTTCTTTTGTGCAGAAGAATAGCAGTATGACAAAAGAAAAGTCAAAAGTAATAAAGCAGGAATTTTGTATTTAAGGTTCATTTTTCAGTCTCGATTTTTTTTAGTTTTCAGTCGCAGTCGCAGTTTTCAGTTTTTGACTCAGTTAATAATTAACAATTCACCATTAACAATTCACAATTAATTCAAAACATTCCATTTTCATTAACCATTTCACCCGGAATAGGCTGTCCTAAATCCCAGAGTTCAATTATTTTATCTGATTCGAATTTAAAAATATGAACTACGACAAATCCCAAATCGGTTGAATTTTGTTTTAAATGCGAATGTACAGCGACCAAATCATGCTCAGCAATGATATGATGAATTTTAAAAATTTTATTTGGATTTTTTCTTGCTGATTCTTCCATTGCCAGCATTAAAGTCTGGGCATCTCCTTTAAAATGAATATTATGATGCTTAAAATTTTTGCCTACATAAAGTCTAAAGGCTTCATGCGGATGCCCGCTTGCAGCAAGTTTTAAGAAGTTTTCTACGATTTCTTTCTTAGTCATAATCTACAGGATTAAACAGCAAACTAAGTTATGAAATTTAGAAGTACTTTTTGAATTAAAAAAACCTGAAAATTTTTATAAATCTTCAGGTTTTATCTGTGTTATATCGATGCCTAATTTTGTGAATTCTTTTTCGCCTAAATCGGTAATATAAAAGTGTTTGTCGGCGGGATTTTTCTTGGCAATCCATCCTTTTTCTGCAAAAGTTACAGCGAGCAATTGACCAAGTTTTCCGCTAATATGTTCGTAACACATTTTTGCCGGTTTTTGTTTGGATGGTTTCCCGCTCATTTTACTGAATTTTAATAGGCTGTTTTCTGCGTCTTTTTACAAACTAATCTCAAGGCCAAATAGGCAGTTGGAATATAAGCAAAAACCAAATCTATAAAGGTAAACCACATTGGTGCTGGCAGAGAACAAACACTTACGATTCCGCCTAGTAAAAAGAAAGCTCCAATTACCAAGGCTAATTTCTTTTTATGATTAATCGCGATTAAAGCGGTTGTAACTGCTCCTGCAAATGTTCCGATTGCGTGAGCCAGAAATGGAAAAATAAAATGCTGTACTTCAAACAAATGCATTGTTTTTTGCAAACCTTCCATGGTTGTGTTGTCGACTCCATCTGGCGGTGGAATAATTGAACCGCTGATTAAAATGATACTCATATTAACAATACTTCCAATAATAATTCCGGCAATAACAGCCAAAGTATTCCTTAAAACGGGATTCATAATTTTGATTTTATTGTTACGAATATAGGAAAATTATGCGTGTTTTGCCTGGATTTTTTTTAATTGAAAGACTGTCTGAATTCTAAAGGAGAAATGCTTGTTTTTGTTTTGAATAATTTACTGAATGACTGTTGATGTTCAAAGCCTAATTCATAAGCAATTTCGCTTACGGATAAGTTTGTAGTCGAAAGTTTTTCTTTTGCTTTTTCGATCAGTTTGTCGTGAATGTGCTGCTGTGTGCTTTGTCCGGTAAGATGTTTTAGTAATCCGCTTAAATAATTGGGAGAAACGTTTAGATTATCGGCAATAAACTGAACTGTTGGCAAACCTTTTTTAGATAAAGAATCGTTTGTAAAATATTCTTCCAGCAATTTTTCTAAACGGGCCAAAATCTCATGATTGCTTATTTTTCGGGTTATGAATTGTCGGTTATAAAAACGTTCAGAATAGGTTAGAAGTAATTCTATTTGCGCTATAATAACATCCTGACTGAATTTATCGATATTAGATTGATATTCTTGCTGAATATTTTTCATGATATCGATAATCATTTTTTCTTCTTTATCAGAAAGATGGAGCGCTTCGTAAACCGAATATCCAAAATATTCGTATTGTTTGATTTTCTGGGCAAGCGGCGTATTCCATAAAAAATCGGGATGAACGAGTAATGAATATCCCGTGTGCTGCAGTTCTGAATTTCCTTCAATAGAAAAAACCTGACCGGGCGCAATAAACAACAAAACGCCTTCTTTAAAATCATATTCCTGTTGTCCGTAGCGCATTACAGCATTGGCATTTCTTTTTAATGCGATAGAATAAAAATCAAGAATAAGGCTTTTAGGTTCTTGTTCGTTGAGAAATTTTAAATCTTCAAAATTATATACGCTAACAAGCGGATGTTCAGGCTTTGGCAAATCCCTAAACTCATGAAATTCGCTGATACTTTTTATTCGATGTGGTTGTTGATTTGCCATAGCCTAAATTACCTATTTTTGATTATATATTGCTGCAAATTCTTTTGCATATTCTGCCAGCTTTGTTTTTCCTAAAACTGCCGGTTTGTTTTTATAATAATCTTCGCCCAATAAACCGTTGTAAAGTGCAGCGTACATTTCGACCAAACCTGCTGCGATTTTGGGTTGCATTCCTACTGAAATTAATCCGTTTAGGACTTCTTCATCACTTATGAAATTCCATTTTAAATCTGGTTTCCCAATTGCTGTTCCTAAAATTTGAGCCGTTTCATGTCCATTTAATTCTTCGCTGGCTACATAACGAACTTTTTTTCCGTCAAGCGGAGTTGTAAGCTCTTCGGCAATTGCTTCTGCAATATCATTTGGTGAAACCCACGGAACTAATTCATCGGCACCATAATTTGCAGAAATAAAACCTTGATTTTTTATTGCAGGAATGTAAGCCAGCAAATTGTAATAAAAAGATGTTGGACGCATAAACGTAATCGAAACATCTGCAAGCTGATTTAAAACGGCTTCGATTTCATTGTAACGTTGAATAATTCCTGATTTTTCTTTTAAATGTGCGCCAATACTGCTCAGGAAAACAACACGTTTTACACCAGATTGTTTAATGGCTTGGGCATAAGCGTTTCCGATTTTGCGTGTAAAAGCATCTAAATCCAAATTAGGATCAAAATAATTGGCACGCGGAATCATGCAGTAAACGGCATCTGCGCCTGTAAATGTTTTAGCCAAAAAATCTACATCTTCTACAGAACCAATGGCTGCTTTTGCGCCTACGGTTTCGATTTCTTGTTTTCTTTCGTTACTGCTGGCAATTACGGTAACGGAATGTCCTTTTTCAATTAATTCTTTTGCCAAAGGCTTGCTGATGTTCCCTAGAGAACCTGTAATTATAATTTTCATAAGTTCTAAATTTTGATATTACAAAGTTGCGTAACATCAAAAAGATAGGTGTAGCCAAATCTACTATTGTTGTAGCTGAAAAAAAGATTCTAAGTTACTGAGATGCTGAGATGCTAAGGTTTTGCTTTTTTTGCCCACGGGTTTTACGGATGAAACGGGTTTTCACTGGTTGCTTTTTTATTTTTTTTGCCACAGATTTAAAGGATTAGCCCAGATTTTTTTTAATCATTTTAATCCTTTAAATCTGTGGCATATTTTAAAATAAACTGCGAAAACCCGTTTCATCCGTAAAACCCGTGGGCCAAATAAAACCTTTAATTTTGAGATAATTTTTTTTCGTTTTCGGTTTGGGGTTTTCCGGTTGCGTTTGGTTCGCCTTTTCCGGTTTCTATTAGTTTTTTAAGACTGTTTTGAATATAATTTGTCCAGGCATCACGGCAAATTTCGAAGCATTCGTATTCTGAAGTTAAACCAAAATGGGTAAAACGAAGTTCTGTTTTTCCGTCTTTTTCTTTGATTTCAAAAGTTGGTTTTGTTCCAGTCCATTCGGTTTTGTCTTCGGTAAATTTGAAATAGTTTTCTTCAACCAGCCAGACAATTTTTTGATTCGGAATTACTTCTGTCAATTTAATTTTGCAACGATGAATATCTTCATAATGATAATTAAATTCATCATTTTGTTTGGCTGTATTTCCTTCAATTTCTTCTGACCACCAGCCGCGCACGTTTGTAACGGTATTAAAAACTTCCTCCGGAGATTGATTGACTAATATTGCTGTAGTAAAATCTGATGCACTCATTTTTATGGTTTTTAAGTTGTATATCAAATTTATTCTTTAAAAATCAATAAGTTAGGTTTTAATTAGACAATTATGAGGTGTATTTCGGACAGATGTTTTGATTTTAGATTTTACTTTGAGTTAATTATATAATTGTCTCATTTTCTAATTTTCTAATTTTCAAATTATCTCATGATATCCATTCTGCTTATTTTTTGATTTGTTATCTCAAAAATAACAACTTGTTCTTTTTTAGTTTCATCGCCATTTCGGCCAGAAACATATTCGTGAAGTATTACTTTGTTATCAAAAAAGATGGATTTTATTATTTCGGCATTCAAATTTGGGGATTGTTTAAAAAGGTTGATAAACATTTCTTCGCATTCTTTTTTGCCGTTTATTGCTAATGTAAGATCTTGAAAATTATAAACTTTAATATCATCACTGTACAAAGGCATCATTTGTTGTATGGATCTATTGTTAAATGCTGACATTTGAATGTCCATTATTTCTTCTATTGTCATTATTTGGGATTGTTTTATAATATGAGTTTCTATTTTTTAGGCAATATAACTTTTAATATTTTCAACGGCTTTTTGAATTTGTAAAAAATGATTTTCCATCACATTTTCCAAATCTAAAGTTCCGCCCAGAATCAGCATTTCTTTATTTTCAAAGCGTTTTCCTAAACGATCTTCGAGCATTATGGTTTCCATACTTTGCGCCATTTTAATTTCGGTTAAAAAAGCATTTGGATGTCCGGCGGTGCAGATTACAAGTCCAAATGGAATTGTTTTCATTTTCGGGAAATCGTCGGTTTGTCCGTAAGCATATCCAACCGAAAAAACGCGGTCGAACCAGCCTTTTAGTTTTGCAGGACAATCGCTCCACCAAACTGGATATAGAAAAATAATACAATCGGCTTTTTCGATTTTTTGCTGTTCTGCTAAAACATCTTTAGAAATGGGAAGATTAAGTTTTGCAAAACCTTCTCTATCATATTCTTCTTCAGACATATCGCTTTGAAAATTAGAAGCGTATAAATCTGAAACTTCAAGATTCCAGTTTTGTTTTGCAATTGCAGATTTTAATTGTTCTAAAACCTGAAATGTATAGGACTTTTTGCTCGGATGGCTGTATACGATTAAGATATTCATTTTGACGGTTTTAAAAAGTTATTAAACAAAAAAAGAGAACCTAAAGTTCTCTTTAATACGAAATTACGAATAAAATTCTAATACCTTATTCTTCGACAAACTCTAAAATATCTCCCGGCTGGCATTCCAGAACTTTACAGATTGCTTCGAGCGTGCTGAAACGAACGGCTTTTGCTTTGCCAGTTTTTAATATGGAAAGATTAGATAAGGTCAAATCAACTTTTTCTGAAAGTTCATTTAATGACATTTTTCGTTTCGCCATCATTACATCTAAATTTACTATAATTGGCATAACTTATATGGTTAATTCGCTTTCTTTTTGAAGTTCGATTCCTTTTGCAAAAAGCTGTGAGATAAAATATAAAATTCCGGCAAAAAATAAGAACGCATCTCCAAGTCCAATATGTTCGGTAAGATTGGGAAGCTGAATTCCCATTGCAGTAAATTTTTGAGAATAATTAACGGTTATGTTGCTAAAAATGCCAACAAGTAAGGAGAATCCACTCATTTTCTGGATCAGTTTTCCAATTGTTTCATGAAACGGGCTGACAAAATTAATCTTCAGGAAAATTTGAATGACAGAATAAAACACCAAAGCTTCTAAAATTGTAATTACCGTAATAGAGAAAACCATAATAGAGTAATCGACAACGTCGTACGCTTTTAACGAAGATAAATCTAAACCTAACTGCAGGTTTTTTGCTCCAACTTCGCTGATAAACATACTAACTCCGTAAGAGGCTAAAAGTGTTCCTGCTTTTATACAAAGCCCAATAAAAGCAATCCATGACACTACGTATAGGAGCTTTAAAATGTAAGTTGATCTTGTTGACATAATATTTTGATTTAAAATAAGTATGCAACAAATATAGTAATTTATTGTTTATCGATAAAAATTTATTAAATATTAATTGTTAATTATTGATTATTAACTTAATTGAGTTTTGAATTAACAATTCATAATTAACAAATTACAATTATTTGACGCGTTCATATTCTGATGTAGAGCAATCAATACATTCTTGTATTAAATACAGTTTATTGCCATGAAACTCAAATGACCTGTCAAAATAATATTCTTGTGTAATGAAGTCGCCTTTATCAATAACAATCATTTTTCTGTCTCCGCCAAAAACAGATTTTTTTGTTATGATAAAAAATTTCTGCTGTTGGGACAGATTTCCGTTTATATAGGTTTTAATTGTAGAATTTGAGATCTCAATTACAACTTTTTGATCTGATGTTTCTGAACTGGTTGGTCCTCCAAATCCGCCAGAAGTGCGAATCCAGCTCCATTTGCCTTCTAAACGATTTTCGTCAGAATGGTTATCATCATTATCGTTGCAGGAAGAGAATGCAATTAAAACAAGAAGAAGTAAATATTTTTTCATCGGTTTAAATTTTGGTAGTTTATTTATAGATGAAAAAAAAGTTAAATGGTTGCTTTAAAGTGTTTTAAAAAGTTTAAATTATTTCAGCCGAATCAAAAGGCCTTTACGTTTTACAATATTTTTATAATCCCATTGAATGTTTCTGGCTTTATCAAGCCATCTTTTTAAATCGTCGATATTGATTTGATCCGGGCTTGTATAACGTGCTTCGGCGGCTTTAAAGCTTCCTTCATTTTGAAGTCCGCTTTCCTCAAAAGATTGTCCGCTCCAAAAAAGCAGTCTGACAGAATCTTTAAGTTTACTATATCCGGCAACAGGATTTCCGTCTAAAAACCAAACCGGATGCCGATGCCAGATTTTGCTTTCGGCTTCTTGCAGGAAATCGTTAATTTCGACACTTAAAATATCACATATTTTTTTGTCTTCAGCGTTTTGTGAATCGTTGTATGCCTGGATTTCCTGATTCATGGTTTTGAATTTTAATTAATATCTTTTGAAAGCTCAAATAAAATGTAGGTTCCGTTTTCAGAGCGTCCTTTTTCTTTTTCTATAAATCCTGTTTTGTTATAAAACTCAACGGCTTTGATATTGTTTTCTAAACATTTTAAAGTGAGTGGAAATTGAGTTTTTTGAATGGCTGCTTTTAATAATTCAGTTCCAATTTTCTGCCCTTGATATTCCTGATCAACATATAAATGGTGAATGAAACTATTTGGCATCCAAATCGAAATAAAACCAACCGGAATTTCATTAATATGTGCCACTAATATATATTCTCCCTGCGTATGTTTTTCAAAATCATCTAATTTAAATTCTGATGTATCAAGCCACGAAAATGTTCTTCGTCTTTCTTTTAAAAACAGGATTTTTAAAGGTTCAAAATCACTTTTTGTAATTTCTGTTATTTTCATCAAATTGGGTTGTTGTATTTTGTTTTAAAAATGATCTATAGGTACACCCAAATTATTCTATTAATCCGTAATCCACTTTCCTTGTTCTTTGGCAATGTCGATTAGTTTTTGTCCGTGTTCGGTCATTAAATTTTCCTGGATCATTCGTTCGACTCTTTCTATGTTGGGTTTGCTCCATTTGCTGGTTTTTGGATTGCGATGCGAAAAGGTGAGATAATAACTTTCGCCGTCGCGTTTTTTGCACAAACTGTCGATCCAGCCAAAACAAAGTGCTTCTTCTGTAGCTTCGATTAAATTTACGCTTTTAGTTTGGCTTTTTTTATGAAACAAAATCAGCCAGACTGATTTTTCGTTTACACTGTTTTCTGTCAGCCATTTGCGCCAGTCTGCTCTGGTTTCGGCATAAACTGCTAATTTTCCGTCTTTCGTTTCCATAAATCTTATTTTTAGTAAAGGTAAAATGGCATTGTGACAACGGTTTGTCAGTAAGTAAAAATAATATTAAAATATTGATTATTTGGTGTTTATGTTTTTAAATCAAGTGTTGAAATGTTTGTTGAAAGTAAGTGTAATATTGTTTACGAAATCTTTGGTATATTTTCCGGTTTCGTCTAAATCCGGATCGAGAATTGTTATTTCAAGTCCGCTTAGTTTTTTACTTTCAAATAGATAGGAGGTAAGTTCATTAAATTCATCATAGGTTAAACCGTCTGGCGTTCTGCTGTCCACGCACGGCATAATATCGTCGTTAAGAATGTCGACATCAATATGAAGCCAGAAACCATCTAAGTTTTTGTTTTCAACTTCTGAAAGAAATGTTTTTACAGCTTTTGCAATACCTTGTTTTCGCAGTTCCTGAAGACTTAGATATGTTGCCGAAGATTTTTGGATTTCATTTTCGTATTCATCATCGTATTCGCGATTGCCAACGCACCAAAGGTTTTCTTCTTTTATATAAGGAGATAAATTGAGAATATTGGTTAATTTTTGATGCCCGTTTCCGGTAACAATTGAAGCTGCCATGCCGCCAACGCCACCGGTTTCAGACAGCGAAACATCCATAAAATCAGTATGACCGTCAAGATAAAATAAGCCGTAATTTCCTTTTTGTTTTAAAGCCATTGCGGGGCCTAAAAGAATGCTGCAATCGCCGCCTAAAATAAACGGAAATTTATTGGCACTCAATAAATTGTTTATTAAATAGGCTTGTTCTCTGGCGTAGGTAACTAATGAATCTGCGTTGAGAATATTGGTTTCGGGATCTTTTATATTCGAATATTTTGGAGGGTCAACCCTTATGATGTTTTTTGGATTAATTGCTTTATGCAAATTATGTTTCCATAACCAATCCGGTAAACGATTTACGCCTGGTTCTTTTCCTGGTTTCGGTTCTTTTAGACCTAAATTAGAAGTGAATTCAACAATGCATATTTCTTTCATAGCGTTATTATTTACCGATAAAGTTATTAAAATTAATGCTGGGGTAAATTATTTTTAACAGACGGAAATCAAAAAATCCGACTTGTTTTCACCAATCGGATTTTTGATATTTTATGATTTTCTAGTTAAATCTGTAATTAACAGCGGATTGTTTTCTTTTAGCTTATTAACTAATTCTTCGACAATTCCGGAATTTTCTTTTATGGCTTCGTATTCTGCAGAAGTTATTCCTACTATTTGTAAAAAAGAAAGTTCACCATGCGGAGTTTGTTTCTTTTCGATTTCAGGATCGGCAACGATTACTAAAGCTGTAATATCGGTTTCGGTATCGAGTCTTATAGGGCCGTTTGCGGGCATGTAATGAAATTCTTCAAACCAGTTGCCGCTGTCAAAAACATATTTGGCAATGTTTTGTAAAAGGGCAATTACCCAGCTTGGGTTTCCGTTATCTTCGGCAAAAGGTTTTAGCCTAAAAGTGAGTTCAAATCCCCATTTGCTAAATTCATCTTCGATTTTGTTTTCATCATAATATAACTCAGAAAATCCGTAGGTTACAAAGTGAAAATGATCTGTTTGTTTTTTGCTTTCGTAAATGCTTACGCCGTCCAGCGGATGTTCTCCGCCAAGCATATAACTTATGGCCGGAGCAAAATGTTTAGGTTCCTGATCTGGATAAAGACGTTCAAATTCTTTATCGATTTCAAGCCATCCTACAGCATCATCTTCTGAAAATTGTTTTTTGTATTCTTCTAATGTCATACTTTCTTTTTATGATTAAAACGAATACAATATAAGATTTTTCGTTAAAAGAATAAATTAATATGTTTTTAATTTATTCATAATTTGATCAACGGCAAGTTCTAAGCCTTTGCCATAATCTCCTTTTTTAAATTCGGGAACGGCATAGGTTGTAATGATATTTTGGGTATCGTTATCGCTAAGTTTATAACGAATAAGATCAATACTTTGAACCTGAATTTGTCTTAATTCTTTGCTTACTACGATTAGAATTGTTGGATCTAGTTTTGGATCTTTTGCCAAATATTTGTCTAATTCTAAAGAATAATCAGGGAAAGAGGTATAAGGCTGTATTGTTGAAGTTGTTACAACTGTAATTTTGTATAGAAATTGTTTTTCAAATGCCTTTAAAGTATTTGTGAGGTTTGTAATTTGATCTGGATTTAAGATTTTTTCGAAATCATTTACATAGTCATAAGGTCTTGAAAAAACATTTTGAGCGTCAGTAACTGTGTTTTCTTTTTTTGTTTGAGAAAATAATATACTTGCCGGGAACAAGATTATTATAACAAGGAAAAATATTTTTTTCATCGCAGGCGAAGATTAGATTTGGTGCTGCAAAAATACCACATTATTGGTTTAGGATAAAAAGATAAATTGATATTTATGTAAAGAAAAAATCCGATTTGTTTACAAATCGGATTTTGAATAAAAATATTATAATACAGGAATTAAATGTTCCCAATTTAATTGTTTTGCAAAATCAAGTGCTGTTTTTCCGCTGGCAGTTTTTACATTTTTATCTGCTCCTGATTCTAATAATATTTCTACCGAAGTAAGATTTCCTGCAACGGCTTCTCTATGTAAAAAAGTATAACCTAATTCATCTTGTGCAGTCACTTCTTCCGGATTATTTTTTACGAAGTCTATAAGACTGTCTTTCATGTTTTTGCTCATAGGATGTTCTATAAGATTCTCCGGTTTTTCTTTTTGCTCGTTAACGACTAAAATATCGTTGAAATCTCCAAAATCTAATCCCCAGGCTTCATCATGATCTTCTCTTTCGTCGTCGCTCATTTCGGAACGCATTGCCTGAATGGTAAATGCCCCATATGTTTTTCCTCCAATTGCAAATAACCAGTCACTGATTTGGTTGATTGGAATTTGTACTTCGTCTCCATTATTGACATTGGTTAATTCGCTTGGCTGATTAACCAAAACGCCATAAATAGTTTCGCCGTCAAAATTCACATCATTAATCCACATGTGTTCCACTACAGTTTCTCCGTCTATTTCCTGAGTAAAAGCGAGTTTTACACAAGCAACATCAAGTCCGGGAATTATTCTGCGGTATTCCCAGGATAACTCTCTCCAGAAATATTTAAAGGTTTCCTGCGCTTTTTTAAACGCTTCGATCATTTTTGGATTTTCTCCATCGGCGAAAAAAATGGGTGTGTTTTCCATTGTATATATTTTTAAAGTGACTTTTGAAATTCGGTTAAATTTAAACGAATAAAAAACCGATTTGTTTTGGCAAATCGGTTTTTTTATCATGAAAAGAAATCAATTTAGAAATTCACATCGTCTGCGATATTTCCGCCTTGTTCTGCAGCAAATTTTGCAGCATATTCTTTTTGCTTTGCTTGTTGATAATCATGGAATTCTGTGATATCTGCTGAATTCCAGTTTTGGTTTTGCTCTGTCATCCACTGCATTGCTACAGATTGGAAATCGGCAAGGTTGATTCCAAAGTTCTCTAAAATCCATTGTGCACCATCGATTCCGTATTCGTATGCAGCTTGTCTTGCTCCGGCTAATTCTTCGTAGAAATAACGGTCTGTTCTGATTCTTTCCAAATTTGCAGCACCTTCTTCTGAAATTTCAGCTTTAAGGTTTTCTAATTGCGGAACGGTTACATTTTCAGCATAATATTGTCCGAACAAAGTTGTAACTGTAAACGAAGTATCTTCGCCCATACGCTGTGGCCAGATTGTGTTTAATTCTTCCCAAACTACAGATTCGAAGCCCATTGCTTTGCAAACTTCAAGATAATCAACTCCTGCACTAATTTTAAGGCACATCGCTGTATAGGTTCTTAAATCTACACCGTGAACTGGTTCAAGAAACGGATTGTTTTCATCAACTTTTACAAACCCTGAAGTTTGAACTCCGCTGTATTTTAAAGAATTTGCGTGCTCAAAACGAATCATTTGGTCAGAGTCGCAATTGTTCCATTCTGTATAAACCGTTCTTCTGTAATTGAAATATATGTTTTGAATGTCTTTTTCGTCAAGGTTTTCTCCGCTTGCGCGTTCGTCTGCAATCCATGCTTCGGCTCTTTCTGCAACTTCGGCATCAAAATCTTCAACATCATAATGCGTTCCGTGTAAAGTTTCCGGATCGTATTCTACTTCCTGATATTCATTTTCGTAGTTATCTTCATAACTATCTTCATGACTTTCATTTGATGTTTGTGTCTGCTCGTAATTTTGATTTTCTTGTTTGTTGTCTCCAGTTAGAGCTCCAAAAAGTTTTTTAAACATTTGTTGATTTTTAAGGATTAATAATTATTAATTGGGTACTTGATTTTGATACATTTTTTCGTTGTGCTCTTTTAAATCGGGCGTAATTTTATTCCATTCGTCATACATGGCGCGCAGATAAACCTGATAAAGTTTTGGAGCATTTTTAATTACAAATTGCCTTTGTTCTTCGAGATCGTCCATTTTTGCCTGAATTTCACTCAGCACTTTTTTGTCTGATTCGTGTATTTTGCTCAGACTTAATTCGTGACGTTGGTGATACAATTCACGCTCTTTTTTATCTTCGGTTTCAAAAGCTTCGTATAAATGTGCGGTTCTTTGTTCGGCAAGTCCTCGTGCAATGTTTTGTAAATTTCGGCCTTGTGTACTTGGTGCAAATGTATTTTGCGTTTGACAATATGGACATGAAATATAGGTTTCGATTAAAAATATTTTTTCGATTTCGATATTTCCGCCGCATTGCGTACAGCTGAATTTGTTTTTAATGGCTTCGTATTCGTCTAATATTTTTTTGTATTCGATTTCGAGATCGCGTTCCTGAGTTTTTTCGATTTGTTTTCTCCAATAATCAAATTTGTCGTCAAAATCATTGTATCGATCTGAACAAGCGCTTCTAAAATCTGAAAGTAAATCATGATTTTTATCTAAAACAGAAATCTGTGAATCGAGATCATAATAAATACGGCTTATTTTTTCTTCGTATGTATCTCTGGCTTTGTCTCTAATATTGTTTAACTGACCGTTAATACCGGAAAAAACTCTGTGAAAAGTTCTTTTATAAAGGTCTTCATCTTCTTGTAAAAGCTGTTTCAATTCTGGAATCGAAGCTGTTGCCAGTTCTTCCATTTTTGCTTCGAGTTTTTCTAAAAAGGCAAACCATCTTTGCTGCGCTTCCTGAAGTTCTGCGTACCAATCTGGAAATGTTTCTTTATTGACTTCTTTATTATTTTGGTTTTTTTCTGGGTCTTTTGATTTATTAAATAGTCCGAACACGTGATATGATTTTAAATTGAATTATCTTCTTTTTTAATATAAACTCCGTCTGTAAGTTTTACGGTTATAAACTCAAATCCGCAATAAGCGCAATGCGTTACGCCGTCTTGTTTTGCTCTTCCGGCGCCACAGTTTGGACAATCTTTTGCATTCATTTTTGCATCGTTGATTTCTGTTTCTCCACCGTAATTAGTTTGGTTTTGCGCTTTTTGTTTTAGTCTGTCTAAAAACGAATTGACTTTTTTCTCTTCCATTATAATTGACTTAATAATTCAGATTTTTTTGTTTTGAATTCGTCTTCGTCGATTAAACCGGCATCAAATAAAGATTTTAGTTTTTGAAGTTTAGATGTTAAATCGTCTTTTACTTCTTCTTTCGGAGTTTCTTTATTTTGTTGTAATTGATTTAAAAGAATTCCCATGCTCAATGCGTTTTGGGTTGCATCGTGAAGCGCGGTTCCTTTATCGCCAATTGCGGTTGCGGTATTGAATTTGGTAAATTTATCCATATCGGTTACCATATTCATATTGGTGATTTTATCATAATGTGCTGTAACTTCCTCTGGTAATGTAACGCTGGTGATTACAAACTGCGTTAATTCAATTCCTAATTGAAGAAAATAAGGTTTAAGATACGGTTCGATTTTTTTGCCTAATTGGGTAATATTTCCGGCAATGTCGGTTACGGTTATGTTTTCGTTTGCGAGAACTTCTCCAAATTTTGGAGCAACGAAATCTCGTAACTGGTTTTGCAATTCAAAAATCGTAAGCTGCTCATAAGTTCCTGCATACTGACGGAAGAATTTGGCAACATCAACAATTTTAATATCAAAACTTCCGAAAGCGCGAATTCTGATTTGCCCGAATTGTGGATCATTCAGCAGAATAGGTGCGGGAGTTCCCCATTTATTATTGATAAATTGATGTGTGTTGAAAAAATATACATCGACTTTAAACGGACTTTCAAAACCGTATTTCCAGCCTTTCAGCTTGCTTAAAACTGGGATGTTTTCTGTAGATAAAGTGTGAAGCCCCGGTTTGTAAACATCAGCAAGCTGACCTTCGTTTAAAAGCATTACGTGCTGACTTTCGCGAACGGTTAGTTTTGCTCCGTTTTTTATTTCTTTATCTTCATCATAAAATTTCCACATTAGTAAATTAGGATCACTAGTTGTGGCTTCAATTATTTCTGTAAAAGGTAATGTCATAAAATCTTATTTATAAAGAATAAAAATAAGAATTATAAGACGATAGTGAAATTTTTTAATGTGAAGTTTTTAACAAATTTTTCTTTATAAATTTTAAAGTTTATGTTTTTAGTTAAAGGATTGTCGTTCCTCGGAATGACAAAGATTGCCTTTAATTTTTATCTTTTTCGTTAGTAATGATAAGTCTGTTTTTCTTTTGCTCTACAATTACAACTTCACCTTTTTTAAATCCAAGTTTTTCAAGCCATTTGCCTTCTAGTTTAATTGATGGAATTGTAATGTGTTTGTGTGTTCTTTTTTGATATTTGGTGTGAATTTTAAGTTTTCTCTCGTTGTTCATTGTTTTTGTTTTAAGACAAAGTATTGTCATTTCGAGGAACGAGAAATCACACTCGTATATCGGCAAAGATTGGCGATTTACTTTGTAGAGTTTCTTGTGCGATTTCTCCCTTCGGTCGAAATGACAAAACTATCTTGTTTTGTAATGACCAAATGTCTAACGAATAGTTGAGAATGTTGTCAACTTAAAAGTTGACAAGTAAGATTTTTAATATGCAGAAATAATAAAACCGATTTGCTTTCACAAAGCAGGTAGATGTATCATAATTGCCTATAATTTATAATTTATCTTTTGAAAACTACTGTGCGTGAAGGATGGGAGCGGCATCCTTTTATGGCGGGGTTCGCCATAAAAGATATAGCGGACAGCCTGACCCGGAGGGACACGCCATAAAGAAACGACTCGCTTTCACAAATTAGATTTTAAGACAAAGTATTGTCATTTCGAAGAACGAGAAATCGCACTTGTATATCGACAGAGAAACTCCACAAACAAAATCGCCAATTTTTGTCATTTCGAGGAACGAGAAATCTTCACAAGAAACTCGACAAAGTAAATCGCCAATCTTTGTCGAGTTTCTTGTGAAGATTTCTCGTTCCTCGAAATGATAAAATAAAAAATCCGATCTGCTTTCACAAATCGGATTTTTAAATTGAAAATTATATATGACCGTAAAACGGTATATTTTTACAAGTGAATTACTTCGCCGTAAGCATCTGCAACAGCTTCCATAACTGCCTCGCTCATAGTTGGGTGAGGGTGGATAGATTTAAGGATTTCATGACCTGTAGTTTCTAGTTTACGAGCTACAACTGCTTCTGCAATCATATCTGTAACACCAGCACCAATCATGTGGCATCCTAACCATTCTCCGTATTTTGCATCGAAAATTACTTTTACGAATCCGTCTGGAGTTCCTGCAGCTTTTGCTTTTCCTGAAGCTGAGAATGGGAATTTACCAATTTTTAATTCGTATCCTTTTTCTTTTGCTTGTTTTTCTGTTAAACCTACAGAAGCAATTTCTGGAGTTGCGTAAGTACAACCCGGAACGTTTCCGTAATCTATTGGCTGTACGTGAAGTCCTTTAATTTTTTCTACACAGTTAATTCCTTCTGCAGAAGCTACGTGAGCTAAAGCCTGACCTGGAGTAACGTCTCCAATTGCGTAGTATCCAGGAATGTTAGTTTCGTTGTAAGCGTTTACTAAGATTTTATCTTTGTCAACAGCGATTCCAACTTCTTCTAAACCAATATTTTCAATGT
Source organism: Flavobacterium panici (assembly GCF_903819335.1). Taxonomy (GTDB): domain Bacteria; phylum Bacteroidota; class Bacteroidia; order Flavobacteriales; family Flavobacteriaceae; genus Flavobacterium; species Flavobacterium panici. Next base: position 273,827 of record NZ_CAIJDE010000044.1, read on the forward strand.
TTGTTTTGATTCCAACTGCCGAAAGTACGATGTCAGCTTCTAGAACTTCTTCTCCTTTTGCAGTTTTAACAAATGCTTTTACTCCTGCACCAGTTGTGTCAATGCGCTCAACAGATGAGCTTGTCATAACTTTAATTCCGGCTTTTTTCAAAGAACGCTCAAATTGTTTTGAGATATCTTCGTCTTCTACAGGAACTACGTTTGGCATGAATTCTACAATAGTAACATCTGTTCCCATTGAGTTATAGAAGTGAGCAAATTCAACTCCAATTGCTCCAGAACCTACAATAATCATAGATTTTGGCTGCGTTGGTAATGTCATTGCCTGACGGTAACCAATTACTTTTACACCATCTTGTGGTAAGTTTGGTAACTCACGAGAGCGAGCTCCGGTTGCGATGATAATGTGATCAGCGCTGTATTCAGTAACTTTATTATCTTTATCTGTAACGTCAAGTTTTTTTCCTGGTTTTAGTTTTCCAAAACCTTCGATAACGTCAATTTTGTTTTTTTTCATTAGGAATTGAACACCTTTGCTCATTCCTTCTGCAACACCACGGCTGCGTTGAACAACAGCAGGAAAATCTTTATCGAATTCAGAAACTTTTAATCCGTAGTCAGAAGCGTGTTTTAAATAATCAAAAACCTGAGCTGATTTTAATAATGCTTTTGTTGGGATACATCCCCAGTTTAAACATACACCACCAAGGTTTTCTTTTTCAACTACAGCTACTTTAAAGCCTAATTGTGAAGCTCTAATCGCTGTTACATATCCTCCAGGACCACTTCCTAAAACAATAACGTCGTATTTCATTTTTTGTGTTTTTAGTATTAACTATCGAAAATGAGGTTTATGGATTCCGAAACTCACTTATCGATTTTCTTTTGTTATTTGTGCTTGCGAATTTAATGATTTATTTTAAAAAGAGTATCATGTAAAAAAGTAAAAAGGTAAAATGTGGAAAATTTGAAATATTGATTCATTTGTCAGGCTGAGCGAAGTCGAAGCCCTGCTACTTGTAAAAAAGCTCTTCGACTTCGCTCAGAGTGACAGAAATTATTAAATAATAATAAAGCCACAGATTATCAGGATTAAAAAGATTTTTAAAATCCGTTTAATCTGTGTAATCTGTGGCTATATATTTTGTTGTTATGAAACTATGTGGATGTGCTTTGCGCGGGCTTCGACTTCGCTCAGCCTGACAAAATAATGGTTAATTGTAAATTATTAATTAAGCATTATCAGCCATTAACAAATTTACAATTAACCATTAAACTTTCGTGGAACTATATGGAAGAGTTTTGCGAGAGCTTCGACTTCGCTCAGCCTGACAATCGTTAGGTCAATTAATAATTCACAATTAACCATTTACAATTAATAATTAAACCTTCACGTGTCCCCAGTTTTCACCGCTGGCAATTCTGCGGATCTGCATTTCGCTTACGCCGAATTGTTTAGCGATCATTTTAAGACGTGTTTTTTGTTCTGGTCTTGCTAATATTTTTTTAATTAACATGACTTTTGTGGTTGTTAATTTTCGTCCGTCGGCTTTTAAGTTGTGTTCGATCAGGTTTTTCTTTGCCTGAATCACACGCGGACTTTTGCGGCTGTGCGCCATCATTTCTTGTTTTGTTGCCCAGCGTAAATTGCTGATATCGTCATTGCTTCGGTTGTAATCGAGATGCAGGACATAGGTTTGATCTTCTGATTGTTTTGGAAGAAAGTATTGGGCAACTAATTTGTAGAGAAATAAATATTTGTTAATGATTTTGTCATCTTTTTTAACCTTAAATCTAAAAGTAGGATATCCATCGCTTAAACCGCCTTTAAGAATTCGGCCATTTTCAATTTCGTCTGTAAAGCTTATTAATCTTCCTCTGTTTGAAATTGCGTATTTAAGTTGTAATGATGCGTTTATTTCTATTTCTTTGAATTCTTCGTTAGGATAAAATCTGTTGTGTGGCATTTTCTTTTTCATTTAAATTTTTGTCTCTCAAAGATAAAGAATTATGAAATGAAGAAAGTTATATTCTAAGTTACATAATATCAACTTTATGATTCTTATAACGCTATTTTAACTTTTTAGAATGATTTTGACACTTATTTGGTCAGTTTAAAACTTCAAATTGTGAATTATGCAGTTTTCAATCTTCTACGAAAGCGTAAATTTTAGCATTTTTAGTATTTCAGAAATAATAATTTTTATTGATCGAGCCAGTTTTTGAAATTATTTATTTCTTTTTTACTGATGATTATCGGGTCGTTTTCGATAGGAGGAACGGTAAGAATTAGTTCGATTTTTTGATGCGAATGTTTTACGACTTCTTTTATAATATTTCGATGTACGATATATTTTCTGTTTATTTTGAAAAAGATAAACGGATCGAGACTGTTTATAATATCAGTAATCGTGCTGTTGTACAAATAACTGTTTCCTGATTTTACATAGATAAATAAATGCTTTCCCGATGCGGCAAAATAGGTAATTTCAGATTCGTTTACTGAAATTAGTTTATAACCGTGATTTACTAAAAAGTGACGTTGTATTTTGTTTGTTTCAGGATTTTCGATAGCAACTAAAGATTGCAGTGTTGCATCGGCATTGAAACTGTCTTTTATTTTTTTGAATTTGGTTAGGGCTTCTAATAGTTCTTGTTCTTCAAAAGGTTTTAAAAGATAATCGATAGTAAAGTGTTTGAAAACCGAAATGGCATAAGAATCATAAGCGGTAACAAAAATGACAGGGCAGGAGATTGTGGCTTTTTCAAATATTTCAAGACTTTTTCCGTCGCCTAAATGAATGTCCATAAAGGCTAAGTCAACATTGTTTTGTTTAAAAAATTTGACTGCTTCTTTTACCGATTTTAAAACTGCAATTTCGGCTATCTGTAAAATGTCCTGCTGCTCTAAAATTGATTTTAGGTAAGTGGATGCAAGATATTCGTCTTCGACAATGGCAATTTTCATTTTCCTTTTGAGATAAGTTAAAAAGTTTCATTTTTAAGTGAGAAGCTCTTAAATGATTTTGCAAATATAATTGTCTATAGTTTTTTTACAACAAGTTTTTATAGGAGTTTGCAGTTTTGTTGTTATTTAATCTTTTTTGTTATGTTTTACATATTACTTGTGGTTTCAACTATGGGTTATGGATCGTGATTATATTGTGTTCCCGTGGTTGAAACCACGGGCTATGTTTATTAAATTGTTAATGAAAATTCAATGTTTCTATTTCAAATATAGCCTGTGGTTTTAACTATGGGTTATGGATTGTGATTATATCGTGTTCCCGTGGTTGAAACCACGGGCTGTGTTTATTTAAGCTTTAATCAAAATTTAATTTTATTTCAAATATAGCCTGTGGTTTCAACCACAGGAAACGAACCGTGATTTATTGTGTTCTAACGTTTGAAACCGTTCACAATGTTCTTGATGTAAATAAATGCAAAAGAGGCCCAGCTTTGCAACTGGACCTCTTTAAAAAAAAAACAATAGGTATTTATAGATTGGGATTGTTTAATCTCGCGTCTGCTGGGTAAATAATGGTATATCGCGGATCGTTTTGTATCAATGTATAATTATCACCGTCAAAAGTGTGAACGATTTGTTTTTGAGATGTTCTTCTCAAATCAAACCAACGTTGTCCTTCAACAGCAAACTCACGGTGTCTTTCTTCGTAAATGAAATTTGTTAAATCTGCAGCATTCATTGCGTTAACTTCAATTTCAAGTTGTACATAAGCTGTAGCAGTGTATCTGTTTTTGATAAAACTTAAAACAGTTGTTTTAGCATCAGCAATATTGTTCAGTTTTAATGAAGTTTCTGCTTTTGTTAAATATAACTCAGAAGTTCTGAAAGAACATTTTTGATCAATATTTCCACCTTTTTGAATTCTGTAACGGCTTCCGCTTGCTAAGAAATATAGAGGAAAACGTAAATCAGTTGTTTTGCTGTAAGCAGCAATTAAATCTGGTGAAGCATAAACGGCACCTTTTAAGTTGTTTATTAAACCATCTTCAAGAGCTAAAATAGATTCTTTTGAATCGTATTTTGTTGCAAATACAGGTGTAGCCTTTAAATCAACTAAAGCGTTGTTAATTGCTAACGCTTTGTTTGCAGCGTCAAGCGATTTTTGCCATTGTTGTACATATAAATAAATACGGCTTTCTAAACTGTATAAAGCAACTTTAGAGAAACGGTAGTTTAAACCTTTTGTTTGAGAATCTTTGTTGATGAATTTTTCAGCTTCCTGAGTATCAGAAATAATTTGATTGTAAATTACTTCTACTGTCTGAGGTACGAAAGCTTGCTCTAAATCAATTTCTAACGCTAAAGGAACTCCTTTGTCTGAACCTGCTGTTGCTGCATTATATGGTTTTCCAAAAAGGTTAATTAAATCAAAGTAAGCCATTGCTCTTAAAGCATACGCTTCTCCAACTAACTGGTTTCTTTCTGGAGATACATCTAATTTTTTAGACGCTTCGTTAATGATTACGTTCGTATAAAAGATAGTTTTGTATAAATCTGCATATTGAAAAGTAGTTGTAATACGATCCGGATTTGCATCTTTCCAAATATAAATATCTCTATAGTATGTTACGTCATCACTAAATTCATTCATCGTTAATTCGTCTGTACGAACTGCCGTTAATGATTTGTGTTCAGGATATACGTCGTATCCTTTTGTTAAAACTGCGCGGTACTGCTCTAATGTTTCCGGGATAACACGACCAACTGGTTGGATATCCAGATAGTCATCACAGCTTGTTACTGCAAGTGCTGCAGCAAAAAGTAGTATATATTTTGAGAATTTTTTCATCTTTATTTTTATTAGAAAGTTACATTACATCCTAAAGTGAATGACTTAGGAACTGGTTGTGCATAAATGTTTCCGAAAGTTTCAGGGTCAAAGTAACCTTTGTAATCAGAACTAATTACGAATAAGTTTCTAGCTTCAACATTAAGTCTGATGCTTGAAATGTTAATTTGATCTGTAAATGCTTTAGGGAATGTATAACCTAAACGCAAACTGCTTAATCTCATATAACTCATTTCGCTAACCCATGTATCTAAATAATTGTAGGTTGGAATTTGATTTTGCCCAGAATACCATAGGTATGCCATATAAGAATCTCCTGTTCCTGAATCTTTACTAGTGATTCCTGGTAAGTTAGAAGATGTATTAGTTGGTGACCATGCATCTAAAATATCTCTACTGTAGTTTTGTCCTCTGTCTACGATAGTTCCGTTGTATGGAGGAGTTTTTGTAACAGTTTGTTTAATATTAAATGAAGCAGCAATTGTTAAGTCAAAATTACTTACTTTAAATGTGTTGGTAATACCTCCTGTAAATTTAGGGTCTCTGTCTCCTAAGTAAGTAAACAAATCTCTAAATTCAGCAGCTGATAAGTTTGACTGTGCCAATTCTCCCGGGAAAATATCTGCAAATGGATCATATAAACCAAAGAATGTTTGAGAGTTTACAGTTTCTCCTTTTTTATTGATAAATAAAGGATATCCGTTTTCGTCGATTCCGTTTGTTTTAAATCCGAATACTGCATTTACCGGACGTCCTTCTCTATTAGGTAAGTAGTCAGTATCACGTACTTCGATACGGTCTATGTTACTTTTGTTATGAGAAAAGTTAATACTTGTATTCCATTGAAAGTTTGGACGGTCAATGTTTTTTGTAGACAAAGTAATTTCGTAACCTTTATTGCTTACTTGTGCCCAGTTCATGTTAGTATATTCGAAACCATTTTCTAATGGAAGCGCTCTTAAACCAATTAAGTCAGAACTTTTTCTTCCGTATAAATCAGTTACAAGGCTAATACGATTGTTGAATAAACCTATATCAGCACCAACGTTTGTGTTAGTAGTTTTTTCCCAACGTAATTTTTCGTTTGGCGGGCTGTCAACTGTAATAATTGGCTCAGTTTGTCCTGGCAAAATAATAGTTGTTCCGTTAGTACCCATTACGTAAGGAGAAGTATTTTTGTCAATATTTCCTTGTAAACCGTAAGAAGCACGAAGTCTTAAGTTAGAAAGTGTTAAGTTATCTTTTAAGAAATCTTCTTCAGACACTGCCCAAGATGCAGATGTTGACCAAAGTGGTAAATATTTGTATTTAGGATCTACACCAAATAAATCTGAACCATCGTATCTCACACTTCCAAATACACTATATTTTCTGTTGTAAGTATAAGCTGCTGTAGCGAAGAAAGAAGCAAAAGCATTTTCATTTTCACTTTTAGCATATTGTTTATAATCAGATTCCTTAGCGAAACCAGCGTTAGGGAAAAGAATTGGCTGTGTAGTTAAATTTTTCTCATCAAAACCAAATCCTTTAGTTGAAACAGATGTTGTGTAGTTTCTTCTTAACTCATTACCAACCATTGCTTCGATTTCGTGTTTCTCAGCAATTTCAGTTTTGTAACTTATCATTGTTTTCAAGTTATACTGAAAAAAGTCTGTATTTGAGTTTTGAATAATTCCACCTTCCGGAAGGAAATAATTGTAAGCTCCGTTAGTAAAATAACGTGATTTTTCTTTTTGCTTTCTTGTGTAATAAGTTTCTTTACCAGCAAATTTTTCGCTAGCAGTATTGTCTAATTGTAAACCTAATTGAGACGTTACTTTTAAGTCTTTAGTAACTTTATATTCAGCATCTAATAATGCTTTAATAGCTCTTGTTTTTAAATCGTAAGAAGTATTTGCTCTTTCTTCCAAGATATTAAAAGGAACATAGCGACCAGAATAACCAGCGATGTCCGGGTCATATTTATAACTTCCATCTTCGTTGTATGGAGTTAAATATGGATTTACGTTTCTTGAGTAATTTGATGGGTTTGTAAACGCATCTGTATCTGTAAGGTAAGATGTAGTTTTGTTTTCAGAACCAAAAATACCAACACCAACTTTAAACTTATCTGTTATTTGGTAGTTGTTTTTTAATGTTAAGTTGTAACGTTTGAAACCAGTTCCAATAGTCGCTCCTTTTTCATCATAGTATCCTAAAGAGAAATAGTAATCTGATTTTTCTCCACCACCAGATAAACTTAAACCATGCTGCGTGTTGATAGCTGTTTGGTATAATAAGTTACCCCAGTTTGTGTTGTTTCCTCTTAAAGAATTGATAGATTGTTGTGATGCAGGGCTTAAAGCAGAAAATCCTCCAGCTCTGTAAGCGTCTAATTCACCAGCTCCGTTTAGGATACGAGAAATATCTCCGCCAGTGTCTCTGTAAGTCAAATCTGCACGGCTTGCCATGTTAAGTTCTAAATCAATTTTCTCATTTGAGTTCATCAAGTTTAATTTAGAAAACTCAGGTCTTTGTGTGATAAATGTATTCGTATTGAAACTTACTACCATTTTACCAGCTCTACCTTTTTTAGTAGTTACCACGATTACACCATTTGCAGCACGCGCACCGTAAATAGCAGTTGCAGCAGCATCTTTTAAAATCGTAATATCTTTAATATCGTCTGGATTTAAACCAGCAATAGAGTAGTTGCCTAATACGTCGATATTGTCTTTGTCAAAGTTTTTAGGAACTTCATTTCCTTCTAATGGCAATCCATCAAGTACCCATAAAGGATCTTGTGTACCGTTAAGAGAAGCTGTACCCCTGATTCTGATTTTCGCAGGCGCTCCAGGTGCTCCAGATGGTGTGCTTACAGCAACTCCGGCAATTTGTCCAACTAATAATTGGTCAATACTAGAAACCCCTGTTTGCTGGATTGCAGACATGTCGATTTTTGAAACCGCAGCAGTAAGTTTTCTTTTCTCAATTTTTTGGTAACCTGTTACAACAACCTCCTGAAGTTTTGCAGTTTCAGATGTTAAGTTGATCGTATAATTTTTTTGAGCAGAAAGTTCAAGAGTATACGATTTGTATCCCATGAAAGTAACTCTCAAAGAAGTAATGTTTTTTGAAATTTTCAAAGAGAATTTACCGTCGAAATCAGTAGTAGTTCCGATTCCTTCACTTTGAATAATACCTGCCATAGCAGTTTTGTTTGAGATAGAATTGTTCTCAACAAAGATCGATGCACCAGGAATTGGCGACAAGTCAGCTTCATCTTGAATGATCCCCGTAATAGTTCGGGTTTCCTGCGCATATCCTGCGATGGCCAGGAACAGCAGTAGGGCATGTAGAATTTTTTTCATGTTTTGGGTTTGGGTTATGTATTAAAAGGTTGTATTGTTCAAAGCTTTGTCGATTCGTTGTATTAAATCGCGGTAATGATTTTGGGTCGATTCATCTCCGGTACTTCTTTTTGTTCTTAATAATTGAAGTACTTTTGTTAATTCCCCTTTTTTATCTGATGTTACTTCTGTAACTCTTTTTAAGAAAGAATTATTAATGTTTCTCGCCATATGTGCATCATCTAAAGAACATAAATGAGGCATTTGTAATGTTTCTTGTATTTGGATTGTTTTTTTAACATCCGTTTTTTCAAATAATTTATTTGTCGAAATAATTAAAACATCTACATAATTCTTTTGTGTCATACGCTCCAGAATAGTAAGTGATTTGTTTTGGATAGTTCCTGCAAATACATTCTGATGCATTTTTTTAAACAATTCATTTACGGTAAAAACCTTCTCGGTGGTTTTATTTCGCTGATATAATTCATTTTCTGTCATTCGAAGTAAACGGTCATCGCTGAATAAACTATATATAACATCATATTGTAATGCTCTTGACATTGTATATGGCGTGTACTCATAAGGCCCAAAAGGAGAATCTTTCAGCGGATTTGTTTTGTCTAAAACGTCATTAAAAAACAACCATTGCGGAATTGTAATTACATTTTTTACTAGATAATCTACTGCTCTTTTTTGCATTGCTGCAGGAACCGGAACATAACTCTGTTTGTTATCACCGTGAACTGTTGGGTTTAAGTAAACACCGCCAATATTGGTTAATACATGACCATTGTACGTTTGCCATTGTCCGATAGCTCCAATATACAGTTTACCAGTTTCGTAATAAGACTTATCTTTATCGTAGGACCAGTTTAAGATATTATCTACAACACGTTTTAAGTTTTTCAATCCGTACTCGCTTGCTTTTACAGCATCGTTTCCTAAATCTTCAGACTGCGAACGAGGATCGATTTGAGAGCCTTGCTCACCGTAAAAATAAATTGGGTCGTTTTGATGTTTTGTAATAGCTTCGTTTAGTCTTGCCGTTTCATTTTCGTTTGGACCGTACCATCTGTACCCCCATTCGATAGCGTATTTGTCGTACTCACCAATTTTTGGGGTAATTGCAGTTACGTTATCTTCCGGTTGTGCTACATAATTGTAACGGGCATAATCCATGATAGAAGGAGCAGTGCCGCCCATTTTTTCCGTGAATTCTTTAGAACGTAAAGATTCAACATCATAAGCGAAAGAAGCGCCCATATTATGTTTTAATCCAAATGTGTGTCCAACTTCATGAGACGATACAAAACGAATTGCTTCGCCCATATGTTCCTCACTAAATACATTTCCTCTTGCTTTCGGATCGATTGCTCCGGTTTGAATACGCATCCAGCTTTGAAGCGAAGTCATAACATTGTGCCACCAAATAATGTCGGCTTCAATAATTTCTCCGCTTCTTGGGTCAACAACCGAAGGGCCCATAGCATTGGATTGTGGTGATGCCGCATAGGTAATAACCGAATAACGTACATCATCAATGTCAAAGTCTAAATCTTTTTCAGTAGGTTCTTTAGCAATAATTGCATTTTTAAATCCCGCTCTTTCAAAAGCAACCTGCCAATCGTGTACGCCTTCAATAATATATTTTCTCCACTGTTTTGGGGTCGATGGATCAATATAATACACGATTGGTTTTTTAGGTTCTACTAATTCACCTTTCAAATATCGTTCTTCATCTTCTTTCTTTGGTTCTAAACGCCAGCGGGTAATCAATTCTTTTTCAAGCATTGCCTGCTGTGCATCGGCAAAATACCAATGCTTTTCAGAGAAGTAACCAATTCTGTTATCAGAAAAACGAGGTTTCATTGGAGTTTTATCCAATAAAATAATATTACTTGTCACACCAAGGGTAATTGGTAATGACGATGTGCCTTCGACGAAAGAAGTTGAAAGCTGCGATTTTATTACAATATTTTTTGGGAAAGCTTTTAAACTTTCTATGTACGATAAATCAGATTTTACAGAACCTCCAATACCAGTGTTGCTCAAAACATCATTGAAGCTTTTTTGTTTTCCGTCAAAAATCTTATTTACTTTAATTACTACAGCGCTCGAATCGTTGTTTTTGGTTTCAATATCAAAAACTTCAATTATAGATTCAGAGAAATTGTCAATTACAGATGCTGTAATGGCATCTTCTTTTGGTGAAGAAACTTTAGGAACATATGTTTTTACCCAAACTTTCTTTGCAATTGTATCTTTATAAAAAGAAATGATTTTGTTTTCATAATTCATTCCCTTATTTAAACCAGCTTCGTTAATTTGGAAAGGAACTTGTGATAATTTGTTTACAATCAGAAATTCTCTTTTAAATAAACTATCCTGAATTTCAAAATAAACATCAGTCTTAACCTGAATGATATTGAACAGCCCTTTTTTTAATGTGCCCTTTTTTATAAGATCACTATATTTTTTTCCTTTTTTGGAGTCAGTAGAATCTTTTACAACTTCAGTCTCTGTTTCTTTTTTCTTTTTCTTTTGCGAAAGAACTGTAACAGGAATGAATAATAATAAAATTAATAAGCAAAGTAATTTTACATTATGTAGGAATGCCTTTTCCCTCATTTTGGTGTTAAGTTTAAGTTAATTTTCATCGAAACTATTCGAATTTAGTTCAGAAAAAAAACAAAACGGAGTGAATGGCTTTTTTTTAGGAGTGAATGGATATTAAAGGTAAAATACAAACGAAATTGCCGTCTTTTTCTGAGGTTTTTAAATTGGTTCTGGAGTAGAAAGTATAGATGCTCGACAGGTATTTTAGACCAAAATTAGTGCTGGGTTCACTGTGAGCCTTTTTTTGAAGATTATTACTAATAATTACCTGATCTTTCTGTATTAAAATTTCTGTTGTCAACGGATTTTCGACCGTTGCCATATTATGCTTAATAGCATTTTCAACCACTACCTGAAATGCCAGATATGGAATAAATTTTTCTAAAGCTTCTTCGTCTTCGATTTTTATCGAAAAGAACAATTCTTCCTTAAAACGGGTTTGCTGTAAAAAGATATATTTCTCAATAAATAATAATTCATCTTTTAGTGAAACGACATTTTTTTCTGGCGGATCAATTAAATAACGATAAATGCGAGAAAGATTCAGCGTAAATTTCTGCGCCGTTTTTACATCGCTTCCCACTAACATATATAAGGAGTTAAGCGAATTGAATAAAAAATGCGGATTTATCTGTTCTTTTAAATGCTGAAGCTGAATAAGGGCTTTTTCTTTTATAATTTTTTCGTTCTCTACCAGAAGTCGGTTTTTTTCTTTAATTGCAATTCCTTTTTCTCTATACGCGCGTCTGTTTGCATATGAGAATAAATAGAAAATCAGCAAAAGCATAACCGTTGTAATCGAATAAATCCAAGTTGAATATTTATTAATCAACGCTACATTTTCGTCACTAACATTTTTTGGGAAATTAACACATATAAACCAATGTGTATTTCTAAGGTCTAATTTTTTTGTAAATCGAATAACATCCAGCCCTAAATATTCAGACATCGCAACTCTTTTTGCATAATCCTGCTTTTTAGTAAATATGGTATCAATTGCGCGGGTAGAGGAAATCTCATAAATATTTTTTCCTATAAAATTCAATTCGGGATGATAAATACATCTTCCTGATTTATCAAAAATAAAAGCATAATTGTTAGTCGATTTGACATCTATACTGGAAAAATAATCAACAAGTTTTTTTAAGTTAATATCGTAACCATAACGAACAACTGTATTTTTTGAAGTAAGTCTGAAATAAATTCTCCAGACCCATTCTTGTCCCTGCGGAATAATAACATTGATATGATCCTGATCTTTATTTTTTTGGATAAAATCTTCTGCATCTTTTTTTAGGTCATCCGAAATAGAATCGGTTCCAAACTGAATTTTATTATCATTTATCTGAAACCAATTATTGGCTACCAATAAATTGGTGTTTTGAACCGAAGACAAAACATGTAAGTTAGAAGCCAGTTCTTCTGGTCGGCTTATTTTTAAAACATGCTTTATTCTGTTTTCCTGTTCCAGAAATTTCGAAAATTCCTGAGACAAAAATTCCTGCTTTTTAATAAAGTTGCGCTGTGCTGACTCTTCATTTGCTTTTTCGGTAAGATCAGTAATCAAATTACTCAATATATATACAGAAGAAACAGTAATAAGAATAGAGACGGCTACATAAATTAAAAATGCACGTCGGGATGTTATTTTTTTTAATCTAAATCTCAAATTGTTTTATAAATTAATTCGCAACCGAAAATTGAGAATCGTATAAGTTTTTATAATAACCATCAGTTTTCGATAACAATTCCTGATGTGTTCCTTGTTCCACAATTAAACCTTTATCCATAACTACAATTTTATCAGCATTTACAATTGTTGCCAATCGATGCGCAATAATAATCGAAGTTCTTCCTTTAGTAATCGTTTCCGTTGCACGCTGAATCAATTCTTCAGAATAGGTATCAATTGAAGAAGTCGCTTCATCCAAAATCAAAATACTTGGATTACTTACATAAGAGCGTAAAAATGCAATTAACTGTCTTTGTCCGGACGAAAGCATAACGCCGCGTTCTTTTACATCAAAATCATAATTATCAGGAAGGCTCATAATAAAGTCATGAACACCAATTTTCTTTGCAGCATCTAAAACCTGTTCGCGGGTAATTTCAGGATTATGAAGCGTAATATTATTGTAAATCGTATCGGCAAACAAAAACACATCTTGTAAAACCACTGCGATTTGTTTTCTTAATGAAGCCAAAGTATAATCTTCAATATTTTGCCCGTCAATGTAAATTGTTCCGCTGTTGATTTCATAAAAACGGTTCAGCAAATTGATAATGGTAGATTTCCCGGCTCCAGTAGAACCCACAATTGCAATGGTTTGTCCGGAATTTACAGATAAATCAATCCCTTTTATTACTTCTTCCTCTGGAATATAACTAAAACGAACTTGTTTAAACTCGATGCTTCCGTCAAAAACCGGAGCTTCAATTTTTCCTGTATCCTGAATATGATCTTCGGTATCTATAATATCAAAAACACGATTGGCAGCAATCATTCCCAACTGCATCTCGTTAAATTTATCTGCAATTTGGCGCAGCGGATTAAAAAGCATTCCGATGAACATAGTATACGAAAACAAATCTCCAAACGTGGTAAAGTTATCGCCGTTTAAAATTTTGAACCCGCCAAAAACAACTACTAAACCTAAAGTAATCGAGGAAATAATATCGGCAATAGGGAAGAAGATGGAGTTGTACAAAATGGTTTTAATCCAAGCAACTCTATGTTTGTCATTAATAACCCTGAAATTTTCGGCTTCGATTTTTTCACGGTTAAAAAGCTGAACGATTTTCATTCCCGTTACGCGTTCCTGAACAAAGGAATTCATATTGGCAATCTGTGTTCTTACTTCCTCAAAAGCAACCTGCATTTTACGCTGAAAAATTCGGGTAATGTAAACCAGAATTGGCATTGCAACAATGACAATCCAAGTCAGCTTCCAGTTCATGTAAAACATAAAAATCAAAACCACGAGCATTTTCATCAAATCACTTATAATCATAAATAATCCCTGACTGAAAATACGTGCAATCGATTCGATATCTGAAACGGATCTGGTAACCAATTGTCCAACCGGAACTAAATCAAAATATTTCATTCTAAAGCTTAAAATATGTTTGAAAAGTTTGTTCCTAATATCTTTTACAATATCCTGCCCAAGCCAGTTTGCCCAATACACAAAATAGAACTGAGAAAAAACTTCCATCAACAAAACGCCTCCCATTAAAATAATGTATAATAGTAAACCTTCTTTGTCGTGTGTCTTGATATAGCCGTCGACCGTTTGCTTTAATAAGTATGGTCGAAGTGCTGCAAATATGGAGAGCGAAACCGCAAAAATAATAACGCCGTAATAACGCCACTTATAAGGTTTCGTATATTTTAAAATTCTTTTAAATAAACCAGTATCAAATGCTTTTGCTTTCATTTTTTTTTGATGCTTTAAGCTTTAAGCTTTAGGCTTTAGGCAATAGGCTTTTAATAAAGTGCTTGAAGCTTACTGCTTAAAGCCTATAGCCTACAGCTATAAATAATCGTAATAAATTTTGGTTAAATATAAACCATGCGCCGGAACCGAAAACCCGGCTTTTTCCCTGTTTTTGCTGGCAATAATATTTTCAAAATCAGCCAGCGTAATTTTGTGCAATCCTATATTAATCAAAGTTCCCACAATTGCCCGAACCATATTTCGTAAAAAACGATTCGCCGAAATTGTAAAAACCAGTTTGTTGTTTTCATTTTTCCAATACGCCTCAAAAATCGTGCAGTCAAAAGTATTAACATCTGTATTCACTTTCGAAAAACACTGAAAATCGGTATGGTTTAATAAAAGCTTTGCTGCCTTGTTCATTAAATCAATATCTAACTTTTGATTTACATACCAGCTCAATTCCTCTAAAAACGGATTTTTTACTGTATTAATATGATATTCGTACGTTCGTTTTGTAGCGTCAAATCGGCAATGCGCATCATCGTGAACGGGAATTATATTATAAACCGCAATATCTTTTGGTAAATACGAATTCAGCTTGTGCACCAAAACCGGAATATCAATTGATTTTTCTAAATCAAAATGCCCGTACATTTCCTCGGCATGAACACCAGTATCTGTTCTTCCGGCACCCATCACATTTATCTCCGAATTCAATAAAACTGAAAGTGCCTTATTTAAAGTTTCCTGAACTGATGATGCGTTAGGCTGAAACTGCCAGCCATGATAATGAGTTCCGTTATAAGCAAAATGAATAAAATATCTCATTGTGAGGTACAGAGGTTTTTTTTAAGGTACAGAGGTACTGAGGTGCAAAGGTACAAAGGTTTTTTTGAAGATGCTAAGATTCTGAGTTGCTATCCCGATAGTTATCGGGACTAAGTTTTTTTATCCTCAATTAATGGGTAGAGACGCACAGCAGTGCGTCTAACGCCAGATTGGAAATGCATTATATATTATAGGTATAATATTTCCGATATATTTTAAAATCGATAAATATCCATTTCAATAAAAATCTAAAAACAAAACTTAGAACCTTAGCTTCTCAGAATCTCAGAATCTTTGTTAAAATCCCTTAAAACCCAAAATGCAAATCATAGTTTGCCCAGCTAAAAATCGTGTCACAAATTGACAATTCCAACGATATAATTAAAATCATTTTTTAACATTTTTGGTCAGAAAATTCCAAATGTTAATTTTTAAAATTTTTCATTTTAACATTTCATATTTCTCCTATGTTTGTACCATTAAATATCTAAAACTATGAATGAAATTACCTCTTATTGGTGGATACTTTTAATTGTATTTGCCATTCTTTTTTACAAATTTATTTTACGTGTTTTCTTCGGAATGGTAATAGTTCCAGAAGATAAAATTGGTTTAGTGACCAAAAAATTCGTTTTGTTTGGCACGGACAAATCATTACCAGACGGCCGAATTATCGCTACAAAAGGTGAAGCCGGTTATCAGGCAAAAACACTTGCTCCGGGTTTATACTGGGGAATGTGGATTTGGCAGTATTCAATAGATATGACTGGTTTTACATTAATTCCGGAAGGAAAAATTGGACTGGTTTTAAGTAAAGACGGAAAAGAAATTCCAACCGGAAGAATCTTAGCCAGAAAAGTAGAAAGTGATAATTTTCAGGATGCAACTGCCTTTTTAGACAATGGAGGTCAAAAAGGACGTCAGACCGCTTTTATCACAACGGGTTCTTACCGTATTAATACATTTTTGTTTGAGATTGTAATTGCAGATCAAATTAAAATTTTTGAAAACATGATTGGTATTGTAACTGCTCTGGACGGTGAACCAATTCCGCAGGGACAAATTGCAGGTAAATTTGTTAACGATCATAATAACTTTCAGGATTTTGATAAATTTTTGGAACATGGCGGGAATCGTGGTTTGCAGCCTCAGGTTATGTTAGCCGGTTCTTACTATATCAATACTTGGGGAGTTTTAATTGAGCAAAACCCAATGACAGATGTGCCAATTGGTTATGTTGGAGTTGTGATTTCTTATATTGGAGAAGACGGACAAGATGTAACCGGAGATACTTTTAAACACGGTAATATTGTTTCAAAAGGACAGCGTGGTGTTTGGATGGAACCTTTTGGACCTGGAAAATATGCGTTGAATAAATACACCACAAAATTAGAAGCAGTTCCAACAACGAACTTAGTTTTAAACTGGGCAAACGCACGCAGCGAATCACACGATTTAGATAAAAATCTTTCTACAATTACGGTTCGTTCAAAAGACGGTTTCCCATTCAATCTTGACGTTGCGCAGATTATTCACGTACCGGCAGCAGAAGCTCCAAAAGTAATTGCTCGTTTCGGAAGCATGAACAACTTGGTTTCTCAGGTTTTAGAGCCTACAATTGGTAACTATTTCAGAAACTCGGCTCAGGACAGCGATGTGATTTCGTTCCTGACAACCAGAAAAGAGCGTCAGGAATCGGCTAAAAATCATATCAAATTAGTACTTGATGAATATAACGTAAATGCGGTTGATACCCTGATTGGAGATATTGTTCCGCCAGATTCATTAATGAAAACTTTAACAGACAGAAAACTGGCTGAAGAAGAGCAAAAAACCTACCAAACCCAAAGAATGGCGCAAGAGCAGCGTCAGGGAATGGAGAAAGAAACGGCAATTGCTGATATGCAGAAAGAAATTGTACGTGCTTCTCAAAGTGTTGAAATCGCTCAGCGTACTGCAGATGCTACAGTTAAGAAAGCAGAAGGGGACGCAACGAGTTTAAAACTGAATGTAAACGCAGAAGCAGAAGCTACAAAAATGCGTGCCAATGCAGAGGCCGAAGCAACAAAAGCAAGAGCAGGAGCACAGGCAGAAGCAACTAAACTGAATGCTAGTGCCGAAGCCGAAAGAATTTCAAAAACCGGTCTTGCAGAAGCTGAAAAGATTATGGCAATTGGTAAATCTACTGCAGAAGCATACCAGCTTCAGGTTAGCGCAATGGGAGGCGATAACTTTACGAGATATAAAGTAACCGAGGAAATTGGTAAAGGAAACATCAAAGTAATTCCAGATGTTTTAATTTCTGGAAATGGTGGTTCTGATGGTTCAATCAGTGGTTTATTAGGATTAAAACTAATGGAAATGATGGATACCAAAGACTCTAAGGATTTGAAAGAAGTTAAAAATCAAAATCCGAAGAAATAAAAACAGTGCTGCAGACCTGACAGGTTTTAAAAACCTGTCAGGTCTAAACCAACCGTAAATAAAAATCCGATCTAACAGATCGGATTTTTTGTATTTATAAAGAAATGAAAACCTGACGAAAGACGTACTGCTGTGCGCCTCTACAGAAAAAACCTTTGTATCTTTGTTTCTTTGAACCTTTGTCCCTTTAAAAAAGAATGAAAAAAATCCTTCTGCTTTCCGATACTCACTCTCATATTGATGATGTTATTTTAAAATATGTCAATCAGGCTGATGAAGTCTGGCATGCTGGAGATATTGGCGATTTACATGTTACAGATACTATAAAAAAGCTAAAACCGCTTCGTTGTGTTTACGGAAATATTGATGATGCGCAGGCAAGATTAGAATTTCCGCTTCATAATAGATTTTTATGCGAAAATGTTTCAGTCTGGATTACGCACATTGGAGGTTATCCGGGAAAATACAATCCTGGTATTAGGGAAGAAATGGCTTCAAATCCACCGAAATTATTTATCTGCGGACATTCGCATATTTTAAAAGTGATGTTTGATAAAAAAAACAATTTATTGCATATGAATCCCGGTGCGGCAGGAAAAAGCGGTTTCCATCAAATGCGAACTATGCTTCGTTTTGTTATTGACGATGATAAAATAAAGGATTTGGAAATTATCGAGATTGGTAAAAAATAAGGCTTTATGAAATCGGAACTTTTATTTTAATTGAGGTTCCCGTATTTTCATCTGCTCTTGAAATTATAGAAAAACTTCCTTTTAATTTTTTAATTCTCACCCGAATTCGGTTTAAACCAAAACCTTCAATTTCATTTAATTTTTCGGCACTAAAACCTATTCCGTTATCATGAATAATAATGATTAACTGGTTGTTGTTTTCATGTATTGAAATTTGGGCTTTTTGCGCTTCGCTGTGTTTTATAATATTGTTGAATAATTCTGAAACAATGAAATAGAGTTTGGTTTCAAATTTTTCAGAATATCGCGTATCTGTTGCAACAGAACTTGTAAACTCAAAATTAATGCTAGAATTGGAGTTTCGTTCGCATAAGTCTTCTAAAGCATAAATCAATCCAAAACGAACTAAAAGAGTTGGCACAAGATCATGCGAAATATCACGCAGCAGATCGTGGACTTCTGATAAAATAGCTTTTGCCTTTTGAATTTCTTCGGATTGTATATTGTTTTTAGCTGTAAAAACATTCAAATGTAATCCGGCAGAAGAGAGAAGCGAATTGATATTGTCATGTAAAAAAGCTGCGATCTTTTTTTGTTCAGTTTCCTGACTGTCAATCCCTGCATTTATTACATCTAAAAGGATTTTTTGTTTGGTGTCTTTTCGCTTAATTTTTTGCTTTAGTTTATTGTTTTGATAAACGAGATAAAAAAGAAAAAATAAAATCACGATTAGAACAACAAATAGACTTACCACTTTTTTGTTTCGTAACTGTTCTCTTTTTGATTGCTCAGAAAACTCTTTTTTTGCTGGTTTTACAATAGAAATATTAGATTCTTTTGATGTAGTATTTTGCTGGCTGAAAACCTTATCTCCAGTAGAGATAAGCATAATAAGCGATATTAAAATTCTAATAAAAAACATATTTCGGGATATTATTCTCTTGATTTTTAATTTATGGGTTTATTAGGTTGTTTTTTAAAGCATATTTTACAAGCCCAATGGTGTTTTTTATATTGAGTTTTTTCATAATATTTTTGCGATGCGTTTCGACTGTATTTATACTGATAAAAAGCTGCTCGCTTATTTCTTTTCCACTGTATTCTAAGCAAATGAGTGTTATGATTTCCATTTCCCTCGGACTTAAAATTGGATTTTCAGTATAAACATTCTTGCTTAATTTGGGATTATTTTGAGAAAACATGCTAAAGATTTTTTCCCGTACCGCATCAGAATAATATTCCTGATCCTGATATACAGCATCGATAGCTTCAATGATGTTTTCACCGGCACATTTTTTAGTCAAATAGCCTTTGGCACCCAATTTCATTACTTCTTTAATGATTTTTAAATCATCATAACTGGATAAAATAATTACTTTACAAGGAAATCCTTTTTGACTGAATTCTTTTAAAACCTCAATTCCGTCTTTTTGCGGCATACTGATATCCAAAACTAAAATATCAGCCTTATTACGGACTACATCATCATATATAGTGAGACCATTCAAAGAACTGCCGGCAATTTCAAAATTTGGAACTGTCTGCAGTAAATTGGTCAGTCCATCAATAAGAACCTGATGATCATCAGCAAGGTGTATCTTTATTTTATCTGCCATAAGTAATTTAGAACAAAAAGCAAATTTATGAATAAATTATCTTACAAAATTGTTTTTTGAAAATCATTTCAGATTTTACCTTTTGTTTTAAAAATCAGGCACAAAAAAACCCGAATATAAATTCGGGTTCTCTTCGCACAAAAAAATTAAGTTTATAGGTTTATCTCAAACGATCTACAGATTTTACAAGATCTTCGTCCTTCTTGATGGCCTTATTAGCAAGAACTAATAACACGATAGCAACAATAGGAAGAAACATCCCAATACCTTTCTCTGACACAATTGTTGTTGTGTCTCCAGATAAATTTAGAGAGCGGTAAACAAATAATCCTAATAAAATTAAATTTAATATTATGTTCAGTCGATTCATCACAAACTGATTTTGTCTCTTTTTGTATGAAATAATACTAACAATCGTAAGCATTGTGCTTAAGCCTAGTAAAATTGTGTAAAACTGGTCTTGCATAAAATAGAAAGCTTTCCCAGTATTTAATGTCCAAAGCGGCATAAAAAACATTAAAACCCCTGTAACAACAAAGGTAAGAATTAGATATACGGTTTGAATTCTTTGTATCATGATCTAAAATTGTTTTACAAAAATATATTTTCTTTTTTTAAAATACTATTGTATGATTAAATTTTATTCGTATTATTGCATCATAATACCGTAAGCACTTCATACTGCGGGCAATTGAAAAAAAATATCTACCTATTCTTTTTACAGTATTTCCTTTAAAATAATTAAACTCATAGAACAATTCATGTTTGATATTTCTGCATTAAAAGAAATGAAGCTTTCTGAGCTTCAAGAAATAGCTAAATTAGCTAAAACAATAAAGATTAATGGCGTTAAAAAAGATACTCTGATTACTCAGATATTAGCGCACCAGGAGGCGGCATCAGCACCGCCTGCAGAAACTATTGCAGAAAAGGAAGCAAATAATGACAAGCCAAAAAGAGCCCGAATTGCTCCGGTTAAAAAAACAGTCAGTAAAAATGCCCCTGTTCTTGAATTTGATAGTGTAGAGGAAGCTCCAAAGGAAATTGAAACTCCTGCGGCTGTAGAAGAAAAGCAGACAGCACAAGCTGAAGAAGCTGTCGAAACTAAAACTCCGGAGAAAAAAGGACCTAAAATTGTAAAATTCAATAAGTCAGCTTATGAAAAAAAGGTCGCTCTGCAAAAGGAAAAAGAAACTGTAAAAGAAGTAGTTGCTGCTGAAGAAGTTACAGAAAATGATACAACAGCACCAGTTGCTGAAAAAACTGAAAATACTGCCTCGGTTAAAAAGATTAATCCTAATCAGAATAAAAACCAAAATCCTAACCAGAATCCGAATCAAAACCAAAACCCAAACCAAAATGGGAACGGAAACGGAAATAATGGGAATCATCAAAACCAAAACAATAAAAATAAAAAGAACAATAATTTCAGGGATTCAGATTTTGAATTCGACGGAATTATCGAAAGTGAAGGTGTTCTTGAAATGATGCCTGATGGTTACGGATTTTTACGTTCTTCTGATTATAATTATTTAGCTTCACCGGATGATATTTATTTATCAACTTCACAAATCAGATTATTTGGTTTAAAAACCGGAGATACTGTAAAAGGTGTGGTTCGTCCTCCAAAAGAAGGCGAGAAATTTTTCCCTCTTGTTCGTGTATTAAAAATCAACGGACATGATCCGCAGGTGGTTCGTGACAGAGTTTCTTTTGAACACCTGACCCCGGTTTTTCCTTCTGAAAAATTCAAGTTAGCCGAAAAAGGCAGTTCTATATCAACCCGTATTATCGATTTGTTTTCTCCTATTGGAAAAGGACAGCGTGGAATGATCGTTGCTCAGCCAAAAACAGGTAAAACAATGCTTTTAAAAGATATTGCCAACGCAATTGCTGCTAATCACCCAGAAGTTTATTTGATCGTTCTTTTGATTGATGAGCGTCCTGAGGAGGTTACAGATATGCAGAGAAGTGTTCGCGGAGAAGTTATCGCGTCAACTTTTGACAGAGAACCGCAAGAACACGTGAAAATTGCCAATATCGTTCTTGAAAAAGCAAAACGTTTAGTAGAATGTGGACACGATGTTGTTATTCTTTTAGATTCAATTACACGTTTAGCAAGAGCTTACAATACAGTACAGCCGGCATCTGGAAAAGTGTTAAGTGGTGGTGTTGATGCTAATGCATTACAAAAACCAAAACGTTTCTTTGGAGCGGCCAGAAATGTAGAAAACGGAGGTTCATTAAGTATCATCGCAACTGCATTGACAGAAACAGGTTCTAAAATGGATGAGGTTATCTTTGAAGAATTCAAAGGAACCGGTAACATGGAACTTCAGTTAGATCGTAAAATTGCAAACAAACGTATTTTCCCTGCAATCGATCTTACTTCTTCAAGTACACGTCGCGATGATTTATTATTGGACGAGAAAACATTACAAAGAATGTGGATCATGCGTAAATATCTTTCAGATATGAACCCGGTAGAATCTATGGATTTTGTAAACGACCGTTTCAAGAAAACAAAAAACAATGAGGAGTTTTTGATTTCTATGAATGACTAGGAAGAGGTGCAAAGGCTCAAAGTGACAAAGTGACAAAGGTTTTATTTTGGAGCTTTAGCTAAATTATAAAATATAAATAAAAAAAGGATAAGCTTAGCTTATCCTTTTTTTATGATTTAAGTTTCAAAAAACTCTGAACCTTTGTCACTTATTATTTAATCGGTTCATCAACCACCGGTCTATTCTCTCTATTCGCTAATTCCCAAGCTAGTACGAAAGCCAGTTTTGTTCTTTTAGTTAAAGCGTCGTATTCGATTTTTTGAGGTTCGTCGCCTTTTCCGTGGTAATCCTCGTGAACTCCGTTGAAGAAGAAAATTGCTGGAATACCGTGTTTTGCGAAGTTGTAGTGGTCAGAACGCTCGTAAAAGTGATTTGGATCTGCTGGATCGTTAAATTTAAAATCTAAGTCCATTTTGATGTATTTTTCATTTTGAGCCACAACCGCATTGTGTAAGTCAGATGATAATCTGTCGGCACCAATTACATATACATAATTGTTTGTGTTAGCATGTTCAACATCGCGACGTCCGATCATGTCAATGTTGATATCTGAAATTGTGTTTGCAATAGGAAACAAAGGATTTTCAGAATAAAAACGAGATCCGTGTAAACCGTGCTCTTCGCCAGTTACGTGTAAAAACAAGATAGAACGTTTTGGTCCGTGGCCTTGTTTTTTAGCTTTCGCGAAAGCCTTTGCCATTTCAATAACCGCTACAGTTCCAGAACCATCATCGTCAGCTCCGTTATAAACTTCACCATCTTTAATACCAACGTGATCGTAGTGAGCAGAAATTACCAAAACTTCATCCGGTTTTTCAGAACCTTCGATATAAGCCCAGATATTCTCAGAATCAGGTAAATTTTGATTACGTCTTGCATTTAAATAGGATGCAGGAATATGCTGGTAATAATCAGATGCGCCTTTAGGAAATGACACACCGCTTTTTTTGTATTGCTCGATCATATAAAGACCCGCTTTTTTCTGTCCTGGTGATCCGGTTTCACGACCTTGCATTTCATCAGAAGCAACAGTATAAAGCATTTTTTTAAGGTCTTTTTCAGAGATAAGTTTCACGTATTTCGTTGGATCTGAATTATCCTTCGAAGCAACAGACTGCGCATTTTTACATGAAAAAGCCGAAGCAATTAATAATAGAATTACAATTTTTTTCATTATAGTATATTAGTGTAAATTGATAAATGTGTATAAAACATAAAATGTTAGTAAAAATAGAATAAAAAAGAAATTAATAAAGAATAATATTACGCTTTTAACAAACGATACTATTCTGCTTTCTCCATAAAAACGATGATGCGCCGGATAAAAATAGTAACACATCCATATTGTGCCTACAACATTAACGATACTCGCAATAAAGCTAATGGGGCTGTCTTCTCCAAATAATCCAACGACTCTTTCTACAATAAACATAATGAGGAAAATGAGCAGTAAAAACGAGAAATAATGCAGCGTAAAAATTCCGTGATCAAAATAATACCATTTCTTTTTGTTATGGAAAATCCATAGAAAGAAAGCGAAAAATGGCATTATTATAAACAAGATTTTAGGAATATTATGGAAAAACGATTCAATGAATTTTTCTACAATTTCTCTTTTAGAATTATTCTCTGTAACATGAACTGATTTTTCATAAAGCCAGTATTCAAGCTCTGAGAGTTTTTCATCTTCCTTGCCATACTTTTGAATCGAATCGATTTCTTTCATCGTTTTTAATTCAAAATGTGTTTTGTAGGCACCTTTAGTTCCTTTTTTATCCTGATTAATGAGTTTTGTAGAAATTTCTTTTTCACCCTTACTAATTTGATCGCCTACTTTACTTGGAAATATGGCAATTAAAAGAAAAGTAATAAAACTGATAAAAATATAAAGACGAACCGGTGCCAGATAAGATAATCTTTTTCCTGAAAGGTATTCTTTTGTCAGCGTTGCCGGTTTGAAAAGAAGGTTGCGTATTGTTTTCCAAAAAGCATTTTCATAATGCGTTAAATCTTCAAAGAAGTGAATAAACAAATGATGAAAAGTTTTTCTGGAATCTGAATTTTCCTGTCCGCAGTTTGGACAAAATTTTTGCTCAACAACATGCCTGCAGTTTAAACAGGTTTTGTCTTCTCTAATTTTGTTGTGTGACATTGGTTATTTTTGGTTGATTTGATTTTGGTTATTGGTTTGGCCCACGGATTATACTGATTGAACGGGTTTGCACTGGTTTTTTGCCACAAATTACACGAATTAATTTTATTATAATCAGCGTAAATCTGTTTAATTAGTGTCATCCGTGCGCCATAAAAAGTATTATTTTTTAAGAACTTCGTTTAAAAAAAGCTGTAAATGCTCAAAAGATCTTTTTGCTGCAACTGGATTATAAGCAGCCCCTTTTGAATTGTCATTTCCGGCTTCTGGATTTGTAAAAGAGTGTGCAGAATTTGCATAATAAATCATTTGCCAATCAGCTTTTGCATCACGCATTTCTTGTTGGAATGATACAATTTCCTCTTTTGGAACAAATGGATCATCAGCTCCGTGACAAATTAGAACTTTAACTGGAGTTGGTTCTGTTTTTCTTGCTGCATCTTTACCTAAACCGCCGTGAAAAGAAGCAATTCCTTTTACGTTAAGATGTCCACGTACTGCTTCAAGAACTCCGGTTCCTCCAAAACAATAACCAATAGCAACAATATTATCTGCATTTGCTCCGGATTTTACTAATTCCTGCAAAGCTGCATTAATTCGTTTTTGGTAAGCTTCAGGATTGCTTTTATAAAATCCGGCTTGTTTTCCTGCTTCAGAAGTGTTTGTTGGATAATTTCCTTCACCATAGATATCAGCGATGAAAACATGGTAACCTAATTTTGATAACTCTCCAGCAATTCCTTTTGAAGCATTATCGATTCCTAACCAAGCTGGTAAAAGCAGGATTCCGGGATTATTAGCGCTCTTTTTAGCAGATTTTATAAATAAGCCATTCAATGCCTGGCTTCCTTCAGAATATTTTACGGGTTTTAATTGTGCATTCATAGTAGTTGAAAACAATATTGCAGCAAAAATAAGGGTGGCTAAATTTTTCATTTTTTTACAATTTTTAACAAATATCAGAAATATTATGTTACAAAAAAACCTCGGAAGCTATTTCGCGAGGTTTATTTAACACATTTTATCAAACAAAATTATTTTCCGGGATGATAAGTTCGTTCGGCATTTTTAAGAACGTCCTCTTTATAAAACAAAACATCTTTAAATTGTCCGTTTCGATACATTTCTGCCTGATCGGTAAAATGCTTTGAATTGGCGTCGCCGCTGTTTCCGCCGGCTAATAATGATTTTGCTTTTATTTTTGAACCAAATTCAACCGCGCACACAAAACTGTTGCCGTTGTAACCGTATCGTTTTTTAGAATTATTTTGATAATTCGCTTTAAAAGAAGGCAAACTTCCCCACGAACCGGGACCAAAACCAATTGGTAAACTCGGTTGGTTATCATCATATTTTAAATCAATTTCTCCGCTTGAACGCTGAAAACGATTGACCTCGCCCCAAGCCATTTTCCAGGTTCCCCATTTTGAGCTCAATTCTTTTATAACCGTTTGCAGCTGCGGAATCATTTGTGCTGCAGTCGCATTTTTTGCAAAGTTTTTAGTGTTTTCAACCTGATCTAATTCTCCTTCATCTATATAAGCTTTCTGAATAATTGGGTCTAATTTATATGCCCATTCAACGGCTAAAGTTGTGGCAACAGAATTTTCTTTAGCATAATAATCCCAGCTTTTTAGAATTGAAATAGGTTCAGCTAATTCTGAATATTCAACAGATTCCGGTTTTATATTTTTTTCGAAAACATTAATTAAACTCGAAATTAATATTTCAAAAATGGATAATTTAGTGTCATAACCATTCGCGATAACTTTGTCTAAAGTATATTTTTCGTTATTGCTGAAAATTCGAACGGCATTTACACCTCTAAAATTTTCTCCATCAGGAGCCATATAAGGAATATAGTTTTCTTTTTTCGGACTATTATTTCCTGCGACAGAAAATGGGGTAGAGTTACAATTTTGAAGCCAGCCATTTGTTGGATTGTATAAATGAACGGTTTCATTGACATCGTGCAAACCTTTCCATTGTGTTGCAGAAATTGAGCCGTCAACAACTTTTGCCCAGTTTAAAGTTTTATCACGAATTGGAATAAAATTGCCATGCCAATACGCAATATTTCCTTTGCTGTCGGCATAAACCGTATTGTTAGAAGTATTGGCTTTTAAATCCATTGCTTTTTTGTAATCGTCAAAATTGGTCGATTTAGTTCGAATCCAGCTCTGAATCAAACTTGTCATCGAGCGATTATTTGATTTTAAACTAATCCATTTTCCATCGCGTTTGGCCATAATTGGACCGTTATTTGTTGCGTAGGTTTTGAATTTCTTCGGAATTAGTTTTCCTTTTTCCAGATATTTTATCGTGATTTCTTTTTCGATAACAGGTAAAAGTTTAGAATCGAATTCGTAGAAAAGTTTTCCATTTTTATTGGTGATTTTTTCGGCATACATATCCGCAACATCTACATTTGAAGACGTATGCATCCAGCCGCAATTTTCATTAAATCCCTGATAAATAAAAAACTGACCCCACGTTACGGCGCCATAAACATTTAAACCTTCTTCACTTGAAATTTGAACTTCTGGCCTGAAATAAAATGTTGTATGCGGATTAATATATAAAATCGAATTCCCGCTTTCGGTTTTTGATGGTGCAAAAGCAAAACCATTTGATCCTGTTTGCACATATTTTTCTCTTTCTACATACGCCACTTTATCAGTATTCCCAGAATAAAAAGCTTTTAATTCTCCGGTAGAAAGATCTGCGGTGCTAATAGCGCCAATACTTCCGTCTGTCCAAAGCAGCGGAAACCACGGTTCAAAATGCGTTAAAAGTGCAGGTTTTACTTCGGGATGTTTATAGAGATAAAAGTTGATGGCATCGGCATAACTGTTTAGAAGTTTTTTAAGCCAGTCTGGTGCTTTTTTATAATCAGCTTTGGCTTCATCAACATCAATTAAAAGTTTAATTTCTAAATCATTATATAAAACCGATTCGCCTTTAATTTCAGAAAGACGACCAAGTTTTTCTATATAATTCATTTCGATTCTTTTAAAATCATCTTCACATTGTGCATACAATAAACCAAAAACAGCATCGGCATCGGTTTTTCCGTAAACGTGCGGAATACCCCAATTATCGCGGATTATAGTAGCTTTTTCAGCCAGTTTTTCTAATCGGCTGCTTTCTTTTGTACTGATTTTTTGTGCCGAAAGCTGAAAACCAAAACAGATTAAAAAAGTTATTTTTAAGATTTTAGAATACGGAAACATGTTTATTTGATATTAAATTTTTGTCCGGCAGTATAAATGCTCATTTCTAATTTTTCAATCGAAATTAGATTGTCTTTTTTTGCTTTTACAATGCCTTTTGGATTCTTAAAAACAATTACTTCACTTTCTCCGGCAACTTCCACTTTATTATTTCTAACAATAATGGCAGTTGCTTCGTCAATACCAATTCCCGTTAAATCAGGAAATTCAAT
The DNA here is from genome assembly GCF_903819335.1 of Flavobacterium panici. Classification (GTDB taxonomy): domain Bacteria; phylum Bacteroidota; class Bacteroidia; order Flavobacteriales; family Flavobacteriaceae; genus Flavobacterium; species Flavobacterium panici. The sequence goes on from NZ_CAIJDE010000044.1 coordinate 301,753, forward strand.
TAAAGCAGAAAGTAAACGGTTGTAACGGTTTCTTTTTAAAAAATGCTGATCGATAACGACCGTTTTTAATAAACCCAAACCTTTATCAGTTTCGAGATTATCGTATTTAATAACAGAAAAAGTTCCTGTATATTCTTTTTGTAATTTCTGGTTTCCGGTAATCATTTTTTCAGACATTACGGCTGCTCCGGCGCTTGTTCCGGAAATTGTACTTCCGTTTTCGTAGGCTTTTAAAATTGCGGTTTTTATGGGAGTATTATGAACGACTTTCATAAAACGGGTTTGATCGCCGCCGCTTATAAAAATCAATTTAGCATTTTGAACAGAATCTGTAAGGGCTTTATTTTGAGCTGTTTCTTTATTGAAATTCAGCATCACAATTGGATTTGAAGTTAGTTTTACCATTTGTGTTTTAAAAAAGATAAACGAACTGTCCGGTTCTTCGCTTGACATCGGTAAAACCACGATATAATCTTTTTTGCCTAATTCTGCTACATCTAAAACCTGTTTCATTAAATCATCAGAACGATCGCCGCCGCCAATAATAAATAATTTTCCCTTCGGGTTCTGCGCCTGAACAAAACAGCTCGTTAATAGCAAAGAAATAATTGTAAACGATTTGAGAAGTAGCTTATTTTTCATGGTCTATCTTGGTTTAGTTTGGCTGATTTTCTATAAATTTTAAAAGAGAATTGTTGACAATAAATAATACATCCTGTATTTTATCTAAATCTACTTTTGAATCAATATCGCGCGGTGTATGATAATCTTCGTGAAAACCGCTAAAGAAAGTCATTATCGGGATTCCTTTTGCGGTAAACGACGCATAATCACTTCCAGAATGTCCGTTAGTTTCCCATAAATCTAAATTAAACGGGTTTTGAAGTTTAGCGTTACTTTCATTGGCAATTTTCTTTAAATATTCGGTTTCTTTTTGCGTTCCAATACTGAGAATTCTACGCGCTTTATCTTCGGGAGCACTTCTAGAAATCATATCCATATTGATGCAGAGCAGGATTTTTTGATTTTTTAAATTCTGAGCAAAATATTCACTTCCCAAAAGTCCCATTTCTTCGGCAGTCCACGCTGCAAAAAGGATGTTATATTTTGGCTGTATTTTAGATTCTGACCAGTTTTTTGCCAAAGCCAGCATTCCTGATGTTCCCGATGCATTATCATCTGCACCATGATAAATCGAATCATTTTTAATCCCTAAATGATCATAATGCGCACCAACGATAATAGTTTTTGTGGTGTCTTTTCCGGGAAGCATTCCTAAAACATTTCGAACAGAAAAAGTTCTAGTCTGCAAATCAATAGAGAAATTAATAATTGTGTTTTTTAATAGAGCAGAAGCCGTTTGAAGGTTTTGTGCTTTTTTTTCGAATGTTTCTAATGAAATTTTATTGTCTGATAAAAGTTTTTCAGCTGTTGATTTGCTCAATCTGAAAACCGGTATCGAAACGCTGGATTCATTTTTTAAAGAATGAAAAACATCATTTTGATTTGAATTTTTTAGTCTAAAGTTTTGATTATAATCGATAATAACTAAAGCAGCAGCGCCTTTATTTATTGCATTTTTCAGTTTCATTTCTTCTAAATTATTTTCTTCTGGAAATAATTTTTTAAATTTCTGATATACGGCCGAAGTTGTGTCATTATGATTTGGAAAACCTCTCAAAACAACAACTATTTTGCCTTTTACATTTTGATTTTTATAGTCGTCGTAATTTTCCTCAGGAACGCTCAATCCGTAACCAGCAAAAACGACTTGAGTATTTTTTTGTAAAGATTGTGAGATTGGTGTTAATTCAAAATCATTCTCTGAAAGTGCAATAGTTTTGTTTCCTTTTTTGATTTCAAAAGACGCTTTTTTTACGGTATGTTCTAAAACTTTAAAATTTTGAAAATACCTGTCAGGACTATAAGGTTTCAGCTGATATAAACCCATCATCGACGCAATATATTCTGAGGCCATATAACCGCCTTTTTGAGTTGCACCACGTCCTTGCAACCAGTCAGAAGCTAAAATAGAAAGTGTTCTTGTAAAATCACTTTTAGATGGATTTGAAACTGCAGTCTGCGAAAACAGCAAAGATTTACAGCAAAAAAAGGTAAATAAAAGCAATATACGTAGATACATATTTCACCAGATAAATTAATTATAAAATGATATTTCTTTTAAAAGCGCAGCCTAATTCAATAATAGAATCCGTTTTTGCAATTCCCGGAATATTGTCGATTTTCTCGTAAAGAATTCTTCGCATATGTTCGTGATTCTTCGCTACAATTTTGATGTAAAGTGTAAACGAACCTGTTACATAATAACATTCTGTAATCTCGGGAATATTTTTTAATTCTTCGATAATTCTATCCGAATCAGAATCTTTATTTAAAGTAATTCCGGTAAAAGATGCCCAGTCAAAACCAATTTTTTTCTCCTGAATAATAGGTTTTATACCGCCAATTATTCCTTGTTCCAATAATCGGTTAATGCGTTGATGCACCATTGTATTTGATATTTTCAAATTGGCCGCAATGGCAGAAAAAGCCATTCTTCCGTCTTTTTCTAATTCTTTAATTATGTTGATATCAAATTCGTCTAAACTATCCATTTTGTAATGTTAAATTTTATTTTTCCAAATATTGTTTAAAAATAAATACGTTTTTTCAGATGTCCCGATAGGACATTTTACGGTAATTAAATCATTTTTTTCTACCGATCCGCAACTCCTAACGGAGTTAAACCCCTATACGTTTTGTTTTTAGAATATTATGAATTCGTGTTTTATTATATAGTCCCTATGGGACATTTAGCGTGATCAAATTCTTTTTTTTTCTACCGATCTGTAACTCCTACCGGAGTTAAGTTGCTAAACGTTTTATTTTTTAAATATTTTGTTTGAAATAAATTCGTGTTTTACTGTATAGTCTCTACGGGACATTTTACCGTTATCTTATTCTTTTTTCTACCGATATTTAACTCCTAACGGAGTTACGTTGCTATTGATTTAATTTCTAATAATCATATCATGGATTATTGATGATATTACCGTTTCATGATATTTATCCATTATTTCAAAAATATCTCGTAGAGATAAAATATCGGTAGCATTAAATATAGCGCCCCCAACAAATTGTCCCGTAGGGACAAAACTATATAGCCATAAAAGTAGCCATTTTTTTTAATAAAAGATTATAAAGTCAAAATTTCTAAAAATTAAATTTGATTCTGTATTGTTTTAAAAACTGCTGTTTTGACTTTTTAATTGCTATTATGAAGTCAAAATATACTTTTTAGGCTTGTAGATTTGAAAAATTTATTACTTTTGCTTTTTTAAAGTTAAATATCATGACACATACAGAAAACACCCTTTCGTCAAAATCAGAAATTTTGATTGAAAAAGAGAATAAATACGGAGCTCATAATTATCATCCGCTTCCTGTGGTTTTAGAAAGAGGAGAAGGCGTTTATGTATGGGATGTTGACGGAAAAAAATACTACGATTTTTTATCGGCTTATTCTGCAGTAAACCAAGGACACTGCCATCCTAAAATTGTAAAAGCAATGGTTGATCAGGCACAGACTTTAACACTGACTTCTCGTGCTTTTTACAATGATAAATTAGGAAATTACGAAGAATATATCACGAAGTATTTTGGTTTTGATAAAGTACTGCCAATGAATACGGGTGCAGAAGCTGTTGAAACAGCTTTGAAAGTATGTAGAAAATGGGCGTATGAAGTAAAAGGAATTCCAGAAAACCAAGCGCAGGTAATTGTTTGCGAGAACAATTTTCACGGAAGAACCACTACAATCATTTCATTTTCAAATGACGAAACGGCTCGTAAAAACTTTGGGCCATTTACTGATGGATTCATAAAAATTGAATATGATAATCTTGAAGCTCTTGAAAAAGCTTTAGATTCATCAAAAAATATAGCGGGATTTTTAGTGGAACCAATTCAGGGTGAAGCTGGAGTTTATGTTCCGTCAGAAGGTTATTTGGCGAAAGCAAAAGCGTTATGCGAAAAACATAATGTTTTATTTATTGCCGATGAAGTTCAAACCGGAATTGCACGTACGGGAAAATTATTAGCGGTTCATCACGAAAATGTACAGCCGGATATTTTGATTTTAGGTAAAGCAATTTCTGGCGGTGTTTATCCGGTTTCGGCAGTTTTGTGTAATAACGAAATCATGAATGTTATTAAACCGGGTCAGCACGGATCTACTTTTGGTGGAAATCCTATTGCGGCGGCGGTTGCGATTGCGGCTCTTGAAGTGGTGAAAGAAGAAAAACTGGCTGAAAACGCAGAACGTTTAGGTGTTATTTTAAGAAAAGGCTTAAACGAAATTGCGGAGAGAAATAACTTAATTACGCTTGTTCGTGGAAAAGGTCTTTTGAATGCAATTGTGATTAATAGCGGTGAAGATTCTGATTTAGCCTGGGAAATCTGCCTGAAATTTAGAGACAACGGGTTATTGGCAAAACCAACTCACGGAAATAAAATTAGATTTGCTCCGCCATTAGTTATGACTGAAGATCAAATTAAAGAATGTCTTGAAATTATTGAGAAATCTTTGAATGAATTTAAATTATAAAAGGTTACAATTTGTTATTAATGAAAGCTGCATTTATGATGCAGCTTTTTTTATGAGGTATAAATTATATAACAACAGACGAAAATTATGTAATTTAAAAATTAACTTCCTGAGTAGTTTTGACTGTAGAATTTAAGACGGCAAATATTTGTTGAACCTTTATAAATTTATTACAGATGGCTTACGCAAATAATGATTTAACGCGCTTTTTGGATGCACAAAATAAACTTTACCTAACTGCTTATTCTGAATTGAAAAAAGGTAAAAAAGAAACACACTGGATGTGGTTCATTTTTCCGCAGATAAAAGGATTAGGAAAAAGTGATATTGCTAAATATTACGCCATTGCTGATCTTGAAGAAGCACAAGCTTATTTGAATCATCCAATTTTAGCTAAACATTTGGTTGAGATTGCACAGCTTCTTTTAAACTTTAAGACCAAATCTATTGAAACTATTTTGGGAGATTTGGATGCACGTAAATTGCGTTCGTCTTTGAGTTTGTTTTCGCAAGTAGAAAATGCAAACCCAATATTTCAGGAACTTTTAGATACTTTTTATTCGGGGCATTTAGATCCGGTTACCTTGACAATTGCTCAGGAATTAATGAAAGTACCAGCTGAAGCATAATTGGGATGATTATTGATTAAAAATTACCTTTTATATATTACTTAGAATCTGTTATTAAATGAAAAAGCCATTCTGTGGGGAGAATGGCTTTTTTGGTTTATTACATAAGTGTTTGTACTAAAATTATATATCTAAAATGAGAAATGTTCTTAAATAAAAAAACCATTCGTGAAAACGAATGTTTTTTTTATTTAAGAAACCTTCAATTAAATTCTATACCCGGGATTTTGAGTGATTTTTTTGTTAGCATCTGTTTCTTTTAACGGAATTGGGAATACTAATTTATCAGCATCATAAGTTAATAATAACGGATCTCCATCTGGGGTTTCTGTCAAAATGGAACGTTTGGTTCTTTTAATATCGTGAATTAAAAATCCTTCCATTCCAAGTTCTAATTCTCTTTCTAATAAAATATCATCGATTGTAACTGTTGCCAAATCATCAGCATGAGCTCTTTCTCTGATAATATTAATATCATCAACAGGAGTATTCCCAATTGCAGTTCCTTCTTCAAAATTTCCTTCTGCTCTAATTAAATACATTTCTGCCAGACGAATAATTCCAACATTGGCAAACTGATCAGTAAATTTAGAAGTTAAAATTCTGCCATTATCTTCATTTTCATAGATAAACTCAGCTCTGTCATCAGGATCACTGAATTTTTCCAGATAAGCATCACGAATAGAAAAATCTCCGCCTCGTCCTCCGTTACCTTCAGATGCATAAAAAGTTACAGCATCGTTTACACCCGTTTGTTTGGTAATTTGAATTGAGAAAACATCTTCAGCCTGATCTGTATCATGATTAAAAGCAGCTGCGTAATTTTGTGACAATGCATGTCCGCTGTTTTCAATAACGTCATTTGCCGCATCTCTGGCTAAATCGTATCTGCCTTGTTGTAAATACACTCTTGCTAATAAAGCTTGTGCAGCATATTTATCGGCATAAAAACCATTATCTTCCGGTAAGTTTGTATAAGCAAGATTTAAACCGTCTATAATAACTTTATAAACTTCTTCAACCGTGCTTCTTTCTTTTGATAAATCTACGCTAAAGTCGTAAATAGCATTTGGTCTTATTACAACTCCTAGCTGATTATTTGTCTGACCCGTTTCATAAGGTTTTGCGAAAAAACGAACCAAATCAAAATAAGCCAATGATCTTAAAAAATTAGCTTCGCCAATCATAACAGCTTGTCTGTCCGGATCTTTTACTTTGTCGATATTTTCGATAACCGTGTTTGATGCGTTTATAATTTCATATAATCTCGCATATGTGCCTTCGATAATTACGTTATCAGACAACATGTTTTTACTATACATTTGTCTTAATTCTCCAAAAGTACCACGCCATCTTAAATCGGTTGTGCTTAAAACTCCTGTTACACCAAGTAAGTCTGCGTAAAGTAAAACCCTTCCGCCATAAGCATTTCCATTTGCTGCCAGAGCGTAAGTTCCGGTTAGTACATTTGTTACTCCGGTTTCGGTACTTAATGTTGTATTAGCGTCTTCTCTCTGTTTAGGTTCTATGTCTAATTCATTTTCGCAGCTTGTAAAAAACGCAGCGAAAAATATAAATAGGATTAGTTTATTTGCTTTCATCTTTTTCTTTTTAAAAATTAAAGTTTACACCAATTGCTGTTGTTCTCGCCGGAGGTGCTGAATAAAAATCTTCTCCAATTCCGCTGTCATCTCTTCTTGCTTCAGGATCATTTCCTTCGTAGTTTGTAAAGGTTAATAAGTTAACAGCCGTAAAATAAACTCTTAAACTGCTCATTCCTAAATCTTTCAAAACATCTTTAGGAAGTGTATATCCTAAAGTTAAATTTCTTAAACGAACAAAATCGGCTTTGTCAAGGTAACGAGAAGAATCTTGTGTACCATTTGAGCCTCCAAATCTGGCTTGAGGTACATCTGTAATATCACCAGGATTCTGCCATCTGTTTAACTGATCAGCTGTTTGGTTGTCAAAATAATCAGCCGCAGTTGATTGATAAATTCCTGCTGAATTATAAATACTCGCGCCCCATTCTCCCTGAAATGTAAAGGTAAAATCAAAACCTTTGTAAAGAATTGTGTTTGTTAAACCAGACATTAAAGTAGGGAAAGGGTTTCCTGCAATAATACGTTCTGCTTCACTATAATTTCTTGTTGTAGTACGGTCGCGTGTACCATCGGCTTTTTTAGTGTTTTTGTAAAATAAAGCATCTCCATTGTCAGGGTCAACTCCTGCATATTCAACTAAATAGAAAGATGAAATGTTTTCTCCAACTCTGTTTATATTGTATCCAACTATAATGTCTCTGTTATCGTTTGGAAGCGATTTAACCTTTGATTCATTTGTTGTCAAATTAAAACTCGTATTCCATTTAAAGTTTTCTGTATCAATATTTTTAGTGTTGATAGTAAGTTCAAAACCATTACTTCTTATTTTTCCAATATTTTTATTGATAGAAGCCGCTCCGGAACTTATTGGTAACGGAACTTCAAATAATAATCCGTCAGTATCTTTTTGGTAATAATCTGCTTCGATTGAAAATCGGTCTATAAAACCAATTTCAACACCAAAATCTGTTTGAGCTGATTTTTCCCAAGTCAAATCATCATTTCCAGGCTGATCAAATGTAAGACCTGATTTTAAGTTATAAGGATTTGGTCTGTAAAGCTGACGAGAAGCAAAATTCCCGATTTCAGCATTTCCTAATTTACCCCAGCTTCCTTTTATTTTTAAGTTGGAAATAGCTTTACTATCCTTTAAAAACTCTTCTTGCGAAATAACCCATCCGGCAGAGAAGGCTGGAAAAACTCCAAATCGTTCATTTTTTCCAAAACGAGATGAACCATCACGACGAATACTCGCTTTTAAAAGATATTTATTCTGGAAAGAATAATTCAATCTTCCAAATTGAGAAACAAACGCATAATCCGTTTCATTTCCGTGACCTTCATTTACTTCAGCTCCACCGTCAACAGTTTGAAAATCATCGCTTGAGAAATAAATACTGTTTACATCCTGATATCTTCTGTTGTATTTGTTGAATTCCATACCAGCTACAACGTTAAAAGTATGTTTTTCTGCAAATGTTTTATCAAATGTAAAATAGTTACTCGAAACATAATTTTCTGTATTTACAGAAGTCGCAAATACAGCTCCGTCTGTGGCCATAAAAGGAGCGTTTTTACCTTGCCAGTAATCTTCTGTTTGTGATAAAAGATCGTATGAGAAATCAGAATTAAATTTTAATGAATTAAGGATTCTAAATTCAGCAAAAAGTTTACCTGTAAGTCTGCGCATAATCGTTTTCCAGAACGTATTATCTTTTGCTAAAAGGTAGTTTGAATATTCTGTATTAGGGTTTGCACTTCCGTCTTCTAATCTTGCAGGCGAAATTGGCGCCTGAGCAACAGATTGAAGTGGAGAAGAAAATGAATTATCATCCTGAACCCTGTGAATTAAAGATCTCGAAAAACCAAGGTTCATTCCTAAAGTTAAACGATCTGTAACTTTATGTGATACGTTTGTTCTCGCTGTAAATCTTTCTAAAGTATTACTGTCAACAATACCAGTTGTATTATTGTATGCACCAGAAAAGAAATACTTTGTTTTTTCATCTCCTCCAGAAGCAGAAAAATCAGCATCTGTAGTATAACCTGTTCTTAAAGCAATATCCTGCCAGTTTGTATCGACTTCACCATTTCTCCAGTCCGTTCCCTGAGATAGATATTCTAACTCATCTTCAACAGATTCTAAGTCGTTAACGTTTCTTCCGGCTTCCTGCAATAATTCAACGTATTGTTTTGCATTAAGCCATTTTCTTTTATGGGTAGCCTCACTAACTCCTTGCGAAAGGTTTACCGTAAAAGTTCCTTTTCCTTCACGGCCTTTTTTAGTAGTAATTAAAACAACTCCGTTTGCTCCACGTGCACCATAAATTGCTGCCGAAGACGCATCTTTTAAAACGTCTATAGATTCAATTTCATTAGTACTTAAAGTCAATAACGGGTTGGTTGGCGCACCGTTGCTTGATTCATCATCATTAATTAACGGAATTCCGTCAAGAACATACAAAGGCTGCGTGCCTGCACTAATACTCGCCGCACCACGCACACGAATATTAATACCTCCGTCGACCTTACCGTTTGTCTGTGTAATTTGAACTCCGGCCAGTTTACCTACCAAAGCATTTTGTACGTTTGAAACCGGAATCTGCTGGATATCTTTTGCAGTTACACGCGCGATATTATCCGTTAGATTTCTTTTCGATTGTGTTCCGTAACCTACAACAACTACGGTTTCAAGTTCATTTTGAACTTCATCGAGTTGGATTGTAATATTATTAGAAGCAGGAACTTCTACAGTTTTATAACTTACATAAGTTACAACCAATATTTCGCCTTTTTTAGCGGCGATTTTAAAAAGACCGTCAAAATCAGTTTGAGCACTGATATTTTTTCCCTGTACTACAATATTTGCTCCGGGAATTGGCAGGCCTTTTTTATCTGTTACTTTTCCGGAAATTGATTCTTGTGCTGCAGCTATTTGTACAAATAGTAAAAACAACCACAAGCAATGTTTTAATTTAATTTTCATATTCATTTCGTTTAAATTAGTCTCTCAAATATCCTAATTTAATGTTAATTTTTAGCGATAATTTAACACTAAAAATAACAATTACAACCAGTTTTGTGATATTGATAACTTTTCTATACGTGTTTGTTGGTTTTTGATGAAAATTGTTTGATTTTTTGATAAAAATGTAAGGCAGAATAATTTCGTTAAAAAAAGTACTGTTTTTTTATCGCCAAAAAGCGTAGTTTTAATAAAAAAAGCGACTGTTATAAAACAATCGCTTTCAGGGTATAATTACTTAAAATATCAAAAAAAGCAATTATCTTTTTGAGAGAATGTATCAATTGCATTCTCTCTATTTTTTTAGAATCTAACTTTTTTAAGTTCCCAAATGGTTTTAATAAAAGTATCGACATCTTCGGTTGTATTATAAAATGCTAATGAAGGACGAACTGTTGTTTCGACTCCCATTCGGCGTAAAATAGGCTGTGCACAATGATGTCCGGTTCTTACAGCAACACCTTCTTTATTTAAAGCTTGTCCAACCTGATCGTTTGAATAACCTTGTAAATTAAAAGACAATACACTTGCTTTATCTTTTGCAGTTCCAATTAATCGTACACCCGGAATTTCTTTTAAAAGTCTTGTGGCATATTCTAACAAATAATGCTCGTATTGACCAATAGCTTCAATTCCTAATTTGGTTACATAATCAATTGCGGCACCAAGGCCAATGGCATCGGCGATATTTCCTGTTCCGGCTTCAAAACGATTCGGTGCTTTGTGGTATTTTATTTCCTCAAAAGTTACGTCCTGAATCATATTTCCGCCAGATTGATACGGCTGCATTTCGTTTAGTAAATCTTCTTTTCCGTATAATGCTCCAATTCCCGTTGGACCAAATAATTTATGTCCTGAGAAAACCAGCCAATCCGGATTTAAATGCTGCAAATCAACTTTCATGTGCGAAACCGATTGTGCGCCGTCGATCAAAACTTTTGCTCCGGCAGCGTGTGCCATTTCCACTATTTTTTTCGCCGGAGTTACCGTTCCCAATGCATTTGAAACTTGTGTAAAAGCAACCAAACGTGTTTTAGAATTCAGCAGTTTTGCATATTCATCCAGCAGAATCTGACCGTCGTCGTCAACAGGAATTACCCTTAATTTCAAGCCTTTTTTATCAGCAAGACGTTTCCACGGAACGATATTCGCATGATGTTCCAGATTACTCACAATAATTTCATCTCCCGAATTTAAATTCTGTTCGCCCCAAGTCGAAGCTACCAGATTTATTCCTTCTGTTGCGCCTCTCACAAAAACAATTTCGTTTACAGAAGAAGCATTTAAAAAAGCTTTTACTTTTTCACGAGCCGCTTCATAAGCATCAGATGCGCGGGCAGCTAATTCATGTGCCGCACGATGAATATTTGAATTTTCATGTTCATAGAAATACGCAATTCGATCAATTACCGATTGTGGTTTCTGAGTTGTTGCCGCATTATCAAACCAAACTAATGGCTTTCCGTTTACGGTTTCTCTTAAAATCGGAAAATCCTTTTTTACCAATGCAGCATCAAAATTATGTCCTTTAAAAAGATTGATTTCTTTATGTTCGAATGAATTTCCAACAATGATATCTGTACTTCTTTTATCAAAAGCAAAAGGATTCTGATCTAAAAAATAGTATGAATTTGCTACTTCATTTCCGTTTAACGGAAAATCTTCACGTTTCTTAAACTGTGTATCAACCGATGCCAAAGCAGCCTGTAATTCGATCTCAAAAGAAGAATTCTCTGTTTGAAATGGCAAATATTGATGGTTCAATGAAAACCCCGAAAAAAGACTTTCTTCATTAAGTTGTGGAGATTTTCCGTTTTTCAAATTAATATCATGAAATCCGGTATGCGGATCATTGATATTTAAATCATGGTTTTCCTGAACTCCTGAAGATGAATTTCTGTTTTGCGGATCAAAGCCTGCTCCGGCATTTGGGTACAAAGCTGAAGCTCCATTTCCGTAATTTATTACAGATGGAGAAGCTCCAAATCCGCTAAATGCAGGTGGCGCAGGCGGTGTACTCGACGGACTTACTACTGGAAACTGACCAAACTGATCAACATTTCCGGCGTGCAAAATCGTTTCTGCAATCTTTGTCGCACGAGGATGTTCGGCTTTATCCGGACTTAATGAGATTTCTTTTGGAAATTCATTCGGTAAAGCTTTAAACAACTCGTTTGCTAAATTTTGCAAATCGTCGATGTTTGGTAAACCGTTGTTGTTAATATTTGTACTCATGATACTTTCCTATTTCTACATCTTCTAAAACAGCAATAGCATCATCTACCAAAATAGCCAAAGAACAATAAAGAGATACTAAATAAGAAGCAATGGCTCTTTCGTTAATCCCCATAAAACGAACTGATAATCCAGGAGATTGTTCGCCTTGTAATCCCGGCTGAATTAATCCGATAACGCCCTGACGGCTTTCACCTGTTCTTAAAAGAATAATTTTTGATTTTCCTTTTACGATTGGTAATTTATCAGATGGAATAAGCGGAATTCCTCTCCATGTTAAAAATTGTGATCCAAATAAAGAAGTTGTTGGGGGCGGAACTCCACGACGTGTACATTCGCGTCCAAAAGCTGCAATTGCTAAAGGATGTAAAAGAAAAAAACCTGGTTCTTTCCACACTTTTGTCAACAATTCATCTAAATCATCCGGAGTTGGTGCGCCCGTTCTTGTTTTTATAATTTGAGAAGGAGCAACGTTGCTTAATAATCCATAATCTTTATTATTGATTAATTCGCTTTCCTGACGTTCTTTAATAGTTTCGATAGCTAAACGAAGCTGTTCTGAAATCTGGTTGTATGGTTTGCTGTATAAATCAGAAACACGCGTATGTACATCAACAATTGTTTGTACGGCAGCCAGATTGTATTCTCTCGGATTTTCGATATAATCAACGAAAGTATTTGGTAAAACTCTTTCATCGCGTGCCGAACAATCTACTTCGATATGATTGGCATTTTTTACTTTATTCAAACGAAATACACCCGATTCTACCGGAACCCAATGTAGTAAATGCGTTAACCAGCGTGGAGTAATAGTTCCAATTTGAGGAACGGTACGAGTTGCAATTGCTAACTGTCTTGCAGCAACATCGCCTAATGCGGTCTGTTGTTTTTCTAATTCTGCCATAGTTTTAAGGTTTTTCGGTTAATTATTTTATTTTTATTCAATTCTAAGATTTATTTCTTAAAATTACGGGTTTTATTTTATTGTAAGATTTTGATTTGTTGTTTTTTAGGAGAAAAAATCGAATAATTCTTCAACAGAAAGATAACGTTCTCCGGTGTCATAATTAAAAGTCAGGATTACGGCATCTTCGGGAATATTTTTCAGTTTTTTAGAAACGGCAGCTAATGCAGCTCCGGTCGAAATTCCTCCAAAAATCCCTTCTTCCTTGGTTAATTTTTTTGCGAATGAAAAAGCGTCATTTTTTTCGATAGTAACAATTTCATCAATATATTCTCTGTTAAAAACTTCGGGAATAAATCCGGCACCAATTCCCTGTAATGGGTGAGGAGCAGGAATTCCACCACTTAAAACGGGAGAAAGTGCTGGCTCAACGGCAATCGTTTTTAAATTGGGAAAATGCTGTTTTAATATTTTAGAAACTCCGGTAATGTGACCGCCTGTTCCAACGCCGGTAATTAGATAATCAATTCCGTCCGGGAAATCGGCTAGGATTTCCTGTGCCGTTGTTCTTTCATGAACCGCAACATTTGCAGGATTTGTAAATTGCGAAGGCAGAAAAGAGTTTTTAATTGTTGAAGCCAGTTCATTTGCTTTTTCAACCGCGCCAGAAGTTCCTTTTTCTCTCGGCGTCAAAACATATTCAGCACCATACGCTTCAATAATTTTTCGGCGTTCCACGCTCATCGATTCCGGCATTACAATAATTACTTTGTAACCTTTTACGGCTGCCACAAGCGAAAGTCCAATTCCGGTATTTCCGGATGTTGGTTCAATAATAATTGAATCAGGATTTAAAAGTCCTTTTTTCTCCGCATCTTCAATCATTGCCAGCGCAATTCTGTCTTTGATACTCGATCCCGGATTTGCTTTTTCTAATTTAATCCATACCTCGTGGGTTTTAAAAAGCTTGTTGAGCTTGATGTGCGGCGTATTGCCAATGGTTTCTAAAATGTTCTGATATTTCATGTGTTTGATATTTTTATGCTTCAATTATTGAGTAATTTAAACACTTTTTTGTCATTCCGAGGAACGAGGAATCGCACTAGTAATTCCGCAAACAAAATCGCCAATCTTTGTAGATATCCGAGTGCGATTCCTCGTTCCTCGGAATGACAAACTTTGTGTTTTGACAAAGTTTACAAGACGGTTTATGTGTTAAAAAATTATACTCAATTTAAATAGAATAAAAAATGGGTTCGGGAAAAGGATTATTGTCCTTAACCTTCATCTCATTTTTATGGTAAACAACCGAATTGGAAGGCACAGAATACGTCAGCCATACATTTCCTCCAATAATAGAATCTCTGCCTACAGTTGTTTGTCCGCCAAGAATTGTGCTGTTGGCGTAAATAATAACGTTGTCTTCAATTGTAGGATGCCTTTTGATAAAAGCTTCCTCTTTTTTAACGCTCAAAGCACCAAGCGTAACGCCTTGATAAATTTGAACATTATTGCCAATAATTGTGGTTTCGCCAATAACGATTCCGGTGCCGTGATCAATCGCAAAATCATTTCCTATTTTGGCACCCGGATGAATTTCTATGCTGGTTTTAATATGCGCGTATTCTGAAATTGTTCTGGCTAATAATTTTAAATCCTGCTTCCAAAGCTGATGAGAAAATCGATAAACGGCAATAGCGAAAAAACCTGGATACGAATATAATACTTCTTCTAAAGATTTGGCTGCAGGATCTTTTGCAAAAATAGTTTGAGCGTCATTCAACGCTTTTTTATGTAAATAGGGCAGGGCTTCAAAAAAGGTTTCCGTCTGCCTTTTGGTATTTTGATTTTTAGGAGCAAAGTCTAAAACAAGCTCGTCAAATTGTTTTTCTAATCCATCAAATTTATTTTCAATAATCGCCACAATACCGTAGGATTTTGAAGTATTCGAAAACAAAATCGAAAACAATTCATCTATAAACTGATGGATTAATTTCTTTTCAGGAAGTATTAATAATTCCTGATGCTGTCTTGCAATTTCCTGATAAAATGAATTCATATTGATTTAATTTTATGGTTAGAAAATAATTTTATTTTTTTAACGCCGCACCGCCTGGCATTGTTTCTGGTTTTAGTTTGAATTTGCTGTATTCAACCACTCCGGTTTTGTCAGCCCATTCAAAATAAGAAGCCGAAAGGTTGTTTACAATTCCCGGGTTTTGCTGAGCGACATTTGTCGTTTCGCCTCGGTCTTTTTCAAGATCGTATAATTCCCATTCGTAAGAAGGATAAATGGAAACCAATTTCCATTTTCCGTCGCGAACAGCTCTGTTTCCTGCTCTTTCCCAAAATAATGGTGCGCCTCTATCGACCTGTGAAACATTATTAAATAAAACAGGCAACAAACTTTTTCCAACCAAAGCGTTTGTCGTCACACCATTATATTCTTTTGGGTAATCTATTCCGGCTAGTTCATAGAAAGTAGGAGCGAGGTCAATAATATGTCCGGTTCCTTTTTCGATTCTGCCTGCTTTTATTTTGGATGGAAACCAAGCAATAAACGGAGAACTGAAACCGCCTTCGTGCATATTATTTTTATATTGCTGCAATGGTGTATTCGATAAATAAGCCCAGTTTTGTTCCTGATAGTCAAATGAACCCGAAGTTCCAACTGGTCCATCATTTCGAACCAAGCCTCTTCCAAGCGGATTATAGGTATTAAATCCGCCCTGAGCGCCATTGTCTGAAATGAAAACAATCAACGTGTTTTTGTCTTTTTTAAGCGCTTTTAATTTGTCCAGAACTTTGCCAACGTTTTGATCCATATTGTCGACCATTGCGGCGTATACTTCCATTTTAGCTTTCCAGAATTGTTTTTCGTCGTAGCTTAACTTATTCCATTCCGGAACTTCAGGATCTCTTGGCGATATAGTTTGATCGGCAGGTAAAATCCCGCTGGCTTTTAGTTTCTGGATTCTCTTTTCTCTTAAAACATCCCAGCCTTCATCAAATTTCCCTCTGTATTTGGCAATATCAACAGGTTTTGCCTGCAGCGGCCAGTGTGGCGCCGTAAAAGCCAGATATAAAAAGAAAGGTTTATTTTCTTTGTTTTGCTCATCAAGGAAAGTGACGGCATTATTTCCTATTTCATCTGTAAAATAATACGAATCGTCTTTTGGATGTAATTCTTCATTATTGCGGATTAATTTTACCGGATATGGTGTTTTTCCAAACGGAAGTGGTTTTGTATCAAAATAATTCGATGCTCCTTTTAAGATTCCGTAAAACTTATCAAAACCTCTTTGATTTGGCCATTGCGCCTGATCTTCAGAACCTACGTGCCATTTTCCCGATAAAAGCGTGCTGTAACCACCAGAACGGAAAACTTCTCCCAATGTCAAAGATTCTTTATTTAAATAACCCTGATAAGCCGGTAAACCTAAATTAACATCAAAAAATCCAACTCCGGCTTTATGCTGATATTGTCCGGTTAGGAGGGAAGCGCGTGTTGGCGCACAAATTGAGTTATTGTAAAATTCGCGTAAGCGTAAACCTTCTGTAGCTAGCTTATCGAGATTTGGTGTTTTAATTTCGGAACCATAATTTCCTAAATCTGAATACCCCATATCGTCAACCAAAATCAAAATAATATTGGGTTTTGATTCTGTTTGAGCATGTAACTCGTGAGAAGTTACAACTCCGGTTAAGAGAATAGAAAAAAGAAGTTTTGTAATTTTTGTATTCATTGCAATGTACTTTTTGTCGTTTGTTTTTTTGTTTTTGTAAGTGATAAATGTTCTTAAAATCAGGTCATTTCTGTTGCCGCAGAAATGACCTTTGGTAATCAAAAAGAATGTTAGTTTGTCGTCTCTATTTTCATTTTTGATTTAGTATAACGTGATATCTTCTGAGGCAAAAGCATCAAAGGAATATTTCAATAAAATTTGGGAATAAACACAGTTCGATTTATAGTTTCCGTTTTTAATTTTAAACCGATTCAAAGCGAACGTATAAGGAAGAATTAACAGCAGCTGCACATATAACAAGAGGTGTTATAAGTGTTTTTTTTACGAAGAATGGGATACGTATTATTGACTGTTGTTTTCAAAATGTAAGTTTTTAATTTTAAATTCTACTAATTCTATAGACAAAGTTATATTTAATATTGTAATATCCAAATTAATCTTTGCTTTTTTTGAAAAAAAGATGTGATATAATGGGGTGCAGGTATGTTTTAAAAAGGTAATTGATTGATTTTTAATTGATTGATTTTTTGTGTGAAAATAAAAAAATAGCTTAGTCATTGCGAGGAACGAAGCAACCACACTAACAATAAGACACAAAGTTTGATTTAGCAAATGAGATTGCTTCGTTCCTCGCAATGACATACTAAATGGGTTTGCCACGAATTACACAAATTTCCACAAATTTAATTCGTGATAATTCGTGCAATTCGTGGCGAAAAAAATTTAACTAAAAAGCAAAAACGCAATAATCAACGTAACAATCACATTGAATAATTGTGCAATTAAAAAAGCATACAATGGCTTACGGCTGTTATTACTCAGTAAATCTTTAAAATTAGTTTCTAAACCTATGCTTGTAAAAGCTAATGCAAACCAAATTCCCTGCAGGTTTTTTAAACTGTCTTTTACGCCGTCTCTGGTTTCGGGAGAAATTAAAAAGGAAAAGATTAAAGAAGCACCGATAAAACCAATTACGAATTTTGGAAAACGTTCCCAAATCACTTTTAAAGTTGGTTTTGATTCTGCAGCTTCTGAAGTAGTATTATGCGAATACGTCCAATAAACGGAAATGGCAAAAGCAGCTAATCCTAACAAAACGTTTTGAGAGAATTTTACAATTGTGCTGATTTTTAAAGCCGTTTCGCCAACTAAAGTTCCAGATGCTACAACGGCTCCAGATGTGTCAATACTTCCGCCAAGCCAGGCTCCGGTTACTTCTTCAGGGAAATTGAAATATTTGGCAATAATCGGCATGAAAATCATCATGGGAATTGCAGTTACCAAAACAATCGAAATGACATACGATAATTTCTTTGAATCGCCTTTTATGGCACCCGAAGTTGCAATGGCTGCAGAAACACCACAGATAGAAACGGCACTCGAAATCATCATCGTTAATTCGTCGTCGACTTTTAATTTTCGGCAAAGCCAAAAGGCAAAATACCAGACGGATATCACAACAACCAATGCCTGAATTAAGCCTAATGAACCTGCCTTTAATATATCTGAAAAAATTACTCCGGTTCCCAATAATACCAATCCGATTTTTACAAAGACTTCTGTAGAAAGCGATGAACGAAACCATTCCGGAAGTTTGAAGAAATTCCCAATTGCTAAACCAATTATCAAACTGAAAATTACGGCTTCTAAATTGATAGATTTTATGGCTGAATTTCCCGCAAGAATAAGTGCAATCAAGGTTAAAAGATAAACTATCGGAAAAGTAAATAGAAAATATTTTACGGATCTTCCAATTAAAAATGCTCCGATTGTGCCAATTGAAATGAGATATAAAAACTGAATTAAAAGGATTTTAAGGTTTGCTAAATCAAATACTTTCGTAAATAAATCTGTAGTATTTGACCAGCCGAAAACAGGAACTTCGGGAAGAAATATAAAAAGGGAAATCCCGATGATTATAAATCCTAAAATTACGACTGTCCAGTCTTCGTGTATGTTAAATTGTTTAGGTTGAGTTGACATTTATTTTTTGATTTCCTGCAAGGTTTTCAAAACCTTGTAGGTATTAGTTAGTGATATAGTATTTAAAATGAAAGACCTACAAGGTTTTGGAAACCTTGCAGGACTGTTGTAATTGTTATAAATCAACAAAGTATTTTTGTTTACCAAAGTCGAATTCATAATAAGTCAAATTAGGCCAAAGTGGTTTGATTAAACCTTTTTCCCAGATTTGTAAAGCAGTTTGTAATTCTTTTACTTTTTCAGGATTTTTTGTCGCCAGATCTGTAGTTTCAGATTTGTCTTTTGATAAATCATACAACCATTTTTCATGCGTTTTTCCGCTGATGATTAATTTCCAGTCACCGCTTCTGATGGCTTTTGCATCGCCTGAACGCCAGTATAAATCTTTGTGTGCTTCTTTATTGTTATTGACAACATCAACTAAATCAATTCCGTCATAAACTCGGTCTTTTGGTAAACCAGAATGAGTAACGGCTGCAATTGTGCTAAAAATATCCAATGAACTTACCGGAGTTTTATAAACAGTATGCGGTTTGATTTTTCCCTTCCACGAAAGTACAAACGGAACATTTATACCGCCTTCAAAATGAGAAAATTTCCCGCCTTTTAATGGCGCATTTGTTGTTGCAAAAGTATAATCGGCACCACCGTTGTCGCTGATAAAAAAGATTAAAGTGTTTTCTTCTAAACCTTCTTTTTTAACTTTTTCCCTAATTCTTCCAACGGCATCGTCAAGTGCGCTGATCATTGCAAAATAGACACGTTTGTTTTCGTCTTTTACATTCGGGAAACGATCGTAATATTTTTTGCGAACCTGAAATGGCGTATGCGGAGCATTAAACGGAACATACAATAAAAATGGTTTGTTTTTATTTTTGTCGATAAAAGTTTCTGCTTCATCTGCAAAAGTTTCGGTTAGATATTTTTTATCTTTTATGATAGTGGTATCGCGGCGAATTTGTCCAATTCCAACGCGGCCATTCCCCCAAATCATTTTATCAGTAAAATCTTTATGATGGTGGTTGATGATATCCGGATTATCATCTTCCGGCGTGTAAAGAGAGAAAGCCTGATAAAATCCGTAATGATAATCGAAACCTCTGTCTAAAGGAAAAAATCCTTTGTTATGACCCAAATGCCATTTTCCTATTATTGCAGTATTATAACCTTGTTTTTTAGCTAAATCAGCAAACGTAATTTCAGATTTTGGTAATCCCTGCGTTGCGATTGAAGCTTCGTTTGGGTAATTTATTTTATCATTTAATCGCCAGCTGTTCGTGTTGATTAAATATTTGAATGCATAATATTCTAAATTGTTTTTTGGATAACGATCTCCCGGCTGATATTCATGCCCGAAACGTTCCTGATAACGTCCGGTTAATAATCCCGCACGCGAAGGCGAACAAATCGATGCTGAAACATATCCATCGGTAAAAGTTACTCCAGAAGCTGCAAGCGAATCAATTTGTGGTGTTGGCGTTGATTTTCCTCCGTAAAGAGAAATATCATATTTGCCTAAATCATCGGCAACGAGAATTATAATGTTTGGCTTTTTTTCTGAATTTGTATCTTTTTGAGACAGAAATGCTGTTTTTCCTTCGGCTAGTTTTTCATCTGCTTTAATTAATGTTCCGTCTGTATTTATGGGCCATAATAAGAATGCTGCGAGGATAAGGAGTACTATTAAAATGGGTAGAATAATTTTTGTTATTTTTTTATAGTTTGCCATTATGGTTGGTTATATTTTGTTTTTGAATTAGGGTATATTTCATAATCTTTGTCATTTCGACGAAGGAGAAATCTTCGCAAGAAACTCTACAGAGATTGGATTTTCGTTGCGGAGTTACTCGTGGAGATTTCTCCTTCGTCGAAATGACAAACTGTGTGGGTTTCGTTACGGAATCACTAGTGCGATTTCTCGTTCCTCGAAATGACAAGCTATGTGAAGTCCGTTGTACGAAAATTCAATCTTTGTAGAGTTTCTAGCGCGGGCTTCGACTTCGCTCAGCCTGACATTCGACTTCGCTCAGCCTGACACGATTGTAGCGAACTTTGTCAAAGTTTGAAACTTTGACAAAGTTTTCATGTATTTTAAGAATGATGATTTGAATTTATTTCGAAGCTAAAGCCACATCAACATCATTTTTCAAATCGCCTAAACCGTCTTTTTTGAAAACGATTTTACCATTTTGATATAAGATCAAAGTAGGGAAGACCTTTACCGTTTTTAAATCGGCGATTACTTGCGGGCTGGTTTCTAACTCGATTTCTACGATTTTTAAATTTTCTCCGTATTGCGCTCTAATGGTTTCCAGAACTGGTTTTACTTTTATACACGCACCGCAATATTTAGAACCAATGTCTACCAAAACGGTTTTATTATCAGCAACGATTTTGTTGTATTCTGCTAAAGTCAGTTTGCTTTTAGAATTGGCATAAAAAGGTTTTCCGTTTCCAATCCAGTTGGCAATTCCGCCTTCTAAACTGTAGGCTTCTTTGAAACCTTTTTTTAATAAATCGTCTGCTAACCAAACGCTTCTTCCGGCTCCAATTGAGTACGTAAAAACAGGTCTTGATTTGTCTAATTTTGCAACTTGTTCAGCATAATCTTTTGACTCTAAATTGAAGTTTACTGCGCCGTTAATATGGTTTAAAGCAAATTCTTCTGCACCGCGGGCATCAATTATCTGTGGTTTTTTTTCAGCCTGAATTTTGCTGTAATAAACATCTAATGAAACTGTAGTTGTGCTTTTATTTTGCGAAAAACCTACTATTGTAAACAGCAGAATTAGTGTGGTAATATTTATTTTATTTTTCATGATGGAAAGGTTTTGATAAAAGCTGGCAGCGTATTCAAGGTTAATTTGAATACACTGCCGTACTTTATATTTTTTATTGCTTTTTAAAATTAAGCTTGCTCTAAAACCGGAGTTTGTTCAACAGTTTCTGCTGCTTTTTCTACAGGTTTTGCTTTTAATGGAAATGCCAATACGCCTTCGGCAAGAGAACTTCCTTCTTTTTTAGATTTGAATATTGGCCATAAAAATTGTGCGTACCATTCTTCTTGTTTGTATGATTTTGTTCCGTAAGATTCCGGGAATTTACGAGTGATTAATCCAGTTCCGAAAATCATGTCCCAAATGAAAAACATGTTTCCAAAGTTTCCTTTAAAATGTCCAACACCGTCGCCGCTTGTATCTGCGTGATGTGCGTGGTGTGTTGCCGGAGTAGAAATTAATCTTTCTAAAACCCATGCAATTGGATGTAAAACTCTGTATTTGTAAAATGGTTTGTCCCATGCAATGCTTGAATGCGCGCCTAAAGTGATGAAACTTTTAATTACCAAAACAAATAAAGCCGGTAATCCTAAACCTAAATAAGTTAAAGTTGCAGTCAAATAAATTTGAGAAAAGAAAACCGTGTAAATAAAGTTTTGTCTTGAAGCCATCGCCATTCCCATATATGGAGCAGAGTGGTGTGTTCTGTGAAAACGCCATAAAAATGGTACTTGATGGTGTAATCTGTGGTACCAGTATTGTGTTAAATCATCGGCAATTGCGATTAGGAAAAATCCTCCCCAAAACGGAACCCATGAAAGTGTGTTAGCTAAATTTGGTAATAAATAAGGTAAAGCTGTTAAGCTGAAAAATGCAATTACTGGAGGTAAAAGTAATTTTGGAGCTAAGAAACAAACGATATCTACTTTACGTTCTTCGCCTGTCCATTCGTCATCATATAAACCTGCCGCAAATTCTATAATTCCCAAAACTACCATGAAAACGGTTAATCCCCACGTGCGGATGTTTTCAAATGCTGGTTTTGCGAATTCTAAAAATGAAGGAAGTGCAATATGCGATTCGCTTACCGCTCCGCCTGTTAATTTAAAATACAGGAAAATTGCCGCTACTGGCAAGCTGTAAATTAATAAACTGATACTTAAATCTCTTGTTAGTTTTTCTTTTTGAACTATTGCCATGATTTCTTATTTTAAAAATTGATTAATTAATGCTAATCCTCCAGCTAAAATTACCAGCGGAACTAAAAATACAATTGCCCCAACGACAATTTTTTTTCCTATGATT
Organism: Flavobacterium panici; assembly: GCF_903819335.1. GTDB lineage: Bacteria > Bacteroidota > Bacteroidia > Flavobacteriales > Flavobacteriaceae > Flavobacterium > Flavobacterium panici. The sequence goes on from NZ_CAIJDE010000044.1 coordinate 324,567, forward strand.
TCATAATCTACTCGTTTCATATCTTTTTGAATTTTAATATGTTAATGTAAAAATAAATAATTTAACTTCTAATTCTATGGATATAGTCGAGTTTTATTTTTTATTTTTTCACTAATTTGTTAGAATCTTCTGTTTTTATTGATAAACCTACAAGGTTTTGAAAACCTTGCAGGTTGTGAAAATGATTATTTTGCAGTTTCAGTATCTGCAGGTTTAGTTACTTGCTTCACTAAATCTTGCAAAGTTTTACCTTTATCTGCTCCTGTATTGTGGATTCTTCTGTTGTAAACATCCTGCCAGTCAATCAATGGGTAAACATTGTTTTCTTTTGCCTGCTCATCAAATAATTTTTGAAGTTCAGCTAACTTTTCAGGATATTTTTTAGCCAGATTGTTACGTTCGTTAAAATCTTCATTTAAGTTATATAACTCCCAAACATCAGTATCAAAATTGCTTGCAACAGGTTTTTCGTTTTTACCTAAAGATTGTTTTACAGCAAATGAATCTGGTAAATGTGCCGCAGCTGCTTTCCATCCGTCTTTATAAATAGCTCTGTTTCCAAAGATATAGTAGTACTGAACTTTGTGCAATGACTCAGCTTTTGGATTGTCTAAAGAAGCCTGGAAAGAAGATCCCTGAATAATATCTTGTTTAATTCCTTTGATATATTCCGGCGCTTTGATTCCGGCAATTTCTAAAGTTGTTGGCAATAAATCTGTTACGTGGCTGTATTGATTTCTGATTCCGCCTTTCTCTTTAATTCCATTTGGGTAAAAAACAATTAACGGGTTACGCGTTCCACCTTCAGAATGTGCATCTTGTTTCCAGTTTTTAAAAGGAACATTTGTTGCCTGCGCCCATCCTAAAGGATAGTTTGTATTTAAACCTTTTGCAGTTCCAATTTCTCCAATATTGTTTAAATTACTTTGAAGATTTTCTGCTTCTGTTTTTCCTTGAGAGAATAAACTTTGGTTGATTGTTCCTTGTAAAGTTCCTTCTTTACTTGCTCCGTTATCGCCAATAGCAACAAAAATCAAAGTGTTGTCAAGCTGGCCGCTTTCTTTTAGATAATTTACCACTCTTCCAACTTCAGCATCAGTATAAGTCAGGAATCCGGCGTAAGCTTCCATGAACCTTGCGTATACTTTCTTTTCATCCGGAGTTAATTTTTTCCAATCTGTAATAAGTGCATTACGCTCTGGTAATACCGCATTAGCAGGAACAACGCCTAATTTCTTTTGGTTTGCTAATACTTTTTCACGATACACATCATAACCTTCGTCAAATTTTCCTTTGTAAGGCTCTATCCATTTTTCAGCAACCTGATGAGGTGCGTGAACAGCTCCCGGCGCATAGTATAAAAAGAATGGTTTTCCAGGTGCCGCTTTTTGTTGTTTTTGAATGTAGCTGATTGCTTTATCTGTAATTAATTCATTTAAGTGACGTCCGTCTGGTTTCACATGCGCCTGATCTTCCACTAAATCAGGATTGTATTGATCTGTTTGAGAACCAAGGAATCCGTAGAAATGATCGAAACCTTTTCCGGTTGGCCATCTGTCAAATGGTCCTGCATCTGTAGCATCTTCATCTGGAGTTACCCCATATTTACCAACTGCAAAAGTGTTGTATCCGTTTTCACGTAAAATCTCTGCAATTGTTCCTTTATCAGAAGGAATTCTTCCGTCCCAGCCAGGAAAACCAGCCGATAAAATAGTGTGTGAAAATCCGCTTTCGTGCACTCTTCCAGAATTTCTTCCCGTTAATAATGCAGCACGCGTTGGCGCACAAATTGCGGTTGTATGAAAGTTGGTATAACGTAAACCATTATTAGCCAGATTTTCAAAAGTTGGAGTTTGGATTAAACCTCCAAAAGCACTTGCAGCTCCAAATCCAACATCATCTAATAAAATCCAGACAATATTTGGTGCACCTTTTGGCGCTTTTACAGGATCTGGCCAATATTCTTTTGAATCGGCTAATGTTTTACCAATTGTTCCTTTGAACTCTTGAGTATCTTGTGCAAAGCCAAACTGTACAGCCAGCAATGCCGTAATCAAAAAACCTTTTCCGGAACTTTTGATTTTTGAGTTAATTTCAAATTTTTTCATTATTTCTTTTTTTAATATTTATTTATCTATGGATTTAGTAGAATTTTTAAGTAAATTTTTTTACTTGTTTGCTTTGGTTAATAATTCCTGAGCAGATTTTCCTTCGGTAGACGGCGTTTTGTGTATTTTTCTTAGGTAAACATCCTGCCAGTCTATTAAAGGATATAAATTGTTTTTCTTGGCTTGCTGATCGAAAAGTTTTTTTAATTCGGCTACTTTTTCAGGGTATTTTTTAGCTAAATCTTTTCTTTCGTTAAAATCTTCGTTGATGTTGTATAGTTCCCAAACATCTTTGTCAAAATCACTTGGAGGAAGATTTACTTTATTATTCAAAGCTTCTTTTACTTCAATTGAATTGGGATGATGTGCGGCGGCTGCTTTCCAACCGTCATTATAAATGGCTCTTGATCCAAAGATGTAATAATGTTGAATTTTATGTAAGGAAACGGCTTTTGCATCATTCAAGGAATTGTAAAATGAATATCCCTGAATAGTGTCTTGTTTAACTTCTCTGATAGATTCCGGTGCTTTTACGCCCAAAATATCAAGAGTTGTTGGTAAAATATCAATTACGTGACTGTATTGCGTTCTGATTCCCGGAGTTTTGATTGCCTTTGGATAATAAACAATCAAGGGATTATGTGTTCCTCCTTCAGAATTGGCATCTTGTTTCCAATATTTGAAAGGCGTATTAGTTGCCTGAGCCCAACCCAAAGGATAATTGGTGTATGTTTGAGCTGTTCCAATTTCGCCAATTCTATTTAAGTTATTTTGGAATACTTTTTCTTCTGTATCACCATTTACATAGGTTTGTCTGTCTACAGCTCCTTGAAGTGTTCCTTCTTTACTGGCTCCATTATCGCCAATCAAAACAAAAACAACAGTATTTTCAAGTTGATTGCTTTCTTTTAAATAAGTAATCAATCTTCCAATTTCATAATCGGTATACGTCAAATATCCGGCATAAACTTCCATGAATTTTGAATATACTTTCTTTTGATCCGGCGTTAATTTTTTCCAGTCTGCAATCAGTGAATTGCGTTCCGGTAAAACAGCATCAGCAGGAATAACGCCAAGTTTCTTTTGATTAGCTAGTGTTTTTTCGCGATAAGCATCCCAACCATCATCAAATTTTCCTTTATACGGATCGCTCCATTTTTGAGCTACCTGATGAGGTGCATGAACGGCTGCGGGAGAATAGTATAAAAAGAATGGTTTTCCCGGCGCTGCTTTTTGTTGTTTCTGAATATAACTAATTGCTTTATCGGTAATTTGTTCGCTAAGATGTCTTCCGTCAGGCGTAATATGAGCTTGATCTTCAATTAAATCAGGTTTATACTGATCTGTTGCAGAACCTAAAAAGCCGTAGAAATGTTCAAATCCTTTTCCGGTTGGCCAGTGATCAAACGGTCCGGCATCTGTTGCTTCTTCGTCAGGCGTTATCCCATATTTACCTACGCCAAAAGTATTGTATCCTTTGTCACGTAAAATCTCAGCAACGGTTCCATTTTTAGAAGGTAATCTTCCGTCCCAACCCGGAAATCCAGCCGACATAATCGTGTGTGAGAATCCTCCAACGTGTACTTTATGCGAATTACTTCCGGTTAATAAAGCAGAGCGGGTAGGAGCGCAAATTGCCGTTGTATGAAAATTGGTATATCGCAATCCGTTGTTGGCTAAACTTTCTAAAACCGGAGTTTCGATTTGACCTCCAAAAGCGCTTGAAGCGCCATAACCTACATCGTCCAGAATAATCCAAACGACATTTGGGGAACCTTTAGGAGGCGTGACCGGTTCAGGCCAATATTCTTTGGATTCGGCTAAGGTTTTGCCAATAACTCCTTTAAATTCTTCTGGTTTTGTTTGCGCAAAACTCAATTGTGCAAGAAGCAATACAGTAATCAAAAGCCCTTTTTGCGGACTTTTGATTGCAATGTTATTTTTAAACTTTTTCATTAGATTAAATTTTTAGTTATTTAATTCGTAATCACTGTTTAACTCTGCTATTTTGACTCGTTGATGTTAATGTTTAACACATAGAAACATAGCTTCTGTCCTCTCAAAAAAAGGCGTTTCACTTAGTTTAAATGCACAGAGTTTAACTATGTGAAAGAAATGTGTTTCTTTTTGCATTCTTTTTTAGTTATAAAATCTATGCTTCTATGGGTTTAAATATTATACCCAGCGAGTTATTTTATTTTATTCCAATCTTCGACACCTACTTTTACTGCCCATTTTTGATGTAACTCAATTAGGGTTTGGAGTATTTTCGGTTCTAATTTTGCTACGTTTTTTGTTTCTGTTCGATCTGTAGCAAGATTGTATAATTCCCAAGGCTGATTGTTTTCGGCTACTGCTTTCCACTGGCCTTTTCTTACTGCTTTACTACCTTCATGTTCCCAAAACAAAGCTTCATGCGCATCAGATTGTTGTCCTTCAAATTCCTTTTTTAAGCTGATTCCTTCTAAAGGTGTGAGACTTTTTCCTTGAAAAGCATCAGGATATTGAAAATGGGCATATTCCAGACAAGTCGGGAAAATATCAATCACATGACTTACTCTGTTACTTACTGTTCCGGACTTAATATACTTTGGATAATAAGCAATAAAAGGAGAAGCAATTCCGCCTTCGTGCGTGTTCTTTTTGAATAGTTGAAAAGGCGTGTTGCTCACATTTCCCCACGGACTTTCGTAACTATCAATCGATGCAGCTGAACCTTGTGTTCCATTTTTTTGTGTAACATAATTCCAGTTTTTTACATCATCAGCACTTCCGCCATTATCCGAAAGAAAAAGAACAAGCGTATTATCTTCTTCACCCAATGACTTTACTTTCTGCAGGATTTCTCCAATTCCGGCATCCATTCTGTCGATCATGGCAGCGTAAATTGCCATTCGGGTATCCCATTTGTCTTTTTCTTCGACACTTAGTTTTTCCCAATCCTGCACTTTTTCAAAACGATTGGATAAGTCCCAGTTTTTATCAATGATTCCCAGTTCTTTTAATTTTTTAAAACGAGTTGCTCTCAATTTATCCCATCCTTTTAGGTATTTGCCTTTGTATTTTGCAATATCTTCCGGCAATGCCTGAATGGGCCAATGTGGAGCATTATAAGCAACATACAGAAAAAAAGGTTTTTGCTGATTGTGCTGTTTTTCTAAAGAACTAATGGCGAAATTGGTAATTTCCTGAGTCAGATAAGTTGAAGTATCTGTGCGGATAATTTCTTTATCTCCTTTCAAAAAAGTAACTTTTCTTCCGTCGTTATATAAAGGCTCCGAGTTAAAATAACTGCTCCCGTTGTTTTGTAATGTAAAAGAATCATCAAATCCTCTATTAACTGCCCAGGCTGATGGCACTAAACCAACGTGCCATTTTCCTGAAACAATTGTACTGTAACCTGCCTGTTTAAGTGCTTGCCCAATAGTGATACAATGCTCGTTTAAATATCCCTGATAAGCCGGAAATCCTTTATCCTGAACCATATCGCCAATACCTGCCTGATGTGAATATAAACCCGTGAGCAATGAAGCCCGCGAAGGACAGCAGCGGCCTGCATTATAAAACTGGTTTAGAATAAGCCCGTTTTTAGCAAGTTTATCCAGGTTTGGCGTTTTAATTTCTGAGCCAAAAGCACCAATATCTGAGAAACCTAAATCATCCGCCAAAATGACGATGATGTTAGGTTGCTTTTTCTGTGCAAATAGGTGAGATTGTGCAGCAACCAATAGGGCAAGGATGAACAGTTTTTTTATCATTTTATTAATAACCTGGATTTTGTGGCAATCCTACCGGATCAATATTTCTTTCGCTTTGCGGAATCGGATATAAATTATTACGTTCTGAAACCGAGTTTTTAGCCGTAACTTTTTTAACTTCAGTAACTAAAGTTCCCCAGCGAACTAAATCAAACCAGCGTTGTCCTTCCTGAACAAATTCTTTTTTGCGTTCTTCCTGAATGGCAGCTCTAAAAGTGGTTTGGTTTAATCCAACTAAATCTACAGTTGCATCTGGTGTTGCAATTGGTTTTCCGTAAGCTCTTCTTCTTACCTGATTAAGCAATTCATAAGCTTCTGCAGTTGGTGCACCTTGCTCATTTATGGCTTCCGCCAAAGACAATAAAATGTCTGCATAACGAATTAAAGGGAAGTTAATCGCTACGTTTCCTGGAGTTGCTAAATTGGTTAAATCCAAATATTTTTTGAAAATAGGTTTAGGAAAAGTATACAGCGTTCCGGTTGTTGGATTAAGTAATTGTTTAGCATAACTTACATCTCTACGAGTATCTCCAGGTTGATAAATATCATAAAACAAGGCTACATCTGAAATAATATCTGCAGGTTCTGTAGCTGTAAATCCAGTAAATGAGGTAGATTGAAATGTGCTTCCGCTAGATCCGTTTCCGGCTTGGTTTGGCTCAAACTGAACAGAGAAAATATGTTCTTTTCCATTCTTTTTTGTTTTCGTAAAAATGTCCTGAAAGTTTTCGAACAAAGCATAACCGTATCCGCCGTTAATAACTTCTCTTGCTTTTAAAATAGCATTTGGATAATCTTTTCTTGTCAAATACACTTTTGCCAAAATTGCTTTTGCAGCTCCAGAAGTGGCACGTCCGGCATCTGGAGCAGAATAAGCTGCAGGTAAACTTTCGGCAGCGGTTAGATCTGAAATAATTTGAGCATACACATTATCTACAGATTCTCTTCTTGATTTTAAACTTTCTAATTGAATAGAAGTTGGTTCGTGTAAAACAATTGGAACGCCGCCCCAAATACGAACAGCCTGAAAATAAAGTAATCCGCGGATAAATTTAGCTTCATTGATTAATCTTGTTTTTACAACTTCAGAACCAGATACTTTTGGGATATTATCAATAGAAATATTGGCTCTGTTGATTCCTGCATAAATTTGTCTCCACGCGACTTGTACACGGTCATTTGTTGCATCATGTGTTAAACTGCTCATCGCTCTAACTTGTGGGTTTGTTGCAGAAACTCCGGCTGCAGCATAATCAGAACCCATATCTGTAAGGAAATAAAGGTTTCTTCCGAATAAACTCTGCTCTCCCGGATCAAGGCTTAAAGAAGCATAAACTGCAGTTACACTCGCAACGGCGTCATCTTGGGTTATAAAGTATTTATCTTCGGTTACAAAAGAGGTTGGTGTTACCTCCAGGTCCGTGCACGATACAAATAGTCCGACACTTAAAAGGAATGTTATTATAATCTTTTTCATTTTGATATATTTTTTTACTTAGAAAGTTACGTTCAAGCCCGAGATGAATGTTTTTGAGTTTGGATAAGAACCAAAATCAATTCCCGGATATAAGTTGTTTTGTTCGTATGAACTTACCTCTGGATCATAACCAGTGTATTTTGTCCATGTAACAAGGTTTTCTGCAGAAACATAGAATTTTACGCTTTTTGCTCCCAGTTTTTTAGAGGTACTTTTAGGTAATGTATAACCAAGCGTGATTAATTTTAATCGCAAGAAAGAAGCATCTTCTACATAACGCTCAGAAACAATTCCTAACGGTGAACTTGTTGCTCTCGGAATTTCGTTACTTGGATTTGTTGGTGTCCAACGATCTTCTAACGTAACATTAGCATTTGTTCCAAGAGTAGAAATTTCTAACTGCTGGTTTAAAGCGTTGAAGATTTTCGCGCCATAAGAACCCTGGAAAGAAAAGTTCAAATCAAAATCATTATAAGAAATCGTGTTACTGAAACTTCCAACAAATTTTGGCTGAGATGAACCTAAATTTCCTTTGTCAAGAGCAGTAATTACACCGTCTCCGTTTGTGTCAACATATTTTCTGTCCCCCACTTTTGTGTTCGCTAAACTGTTGATTTTTGGCTGTGTATTAACTTCTTCCTGAGTCTGGAAAATTCCATTTGTTCTGTATCCCCAAAAAGTTCCTAATGGTAATCCCACTTTTACCGTAACCGGCTGCTGTTGTAATAAAGAACCGTTTGGTACTACAGGGAAAAACTGATTTACTCCGTTTCCTATAGCTACAACCTTATTTCTGTTAGCAGAGAAAACTACATTTGAATTCCAAGAGAAATTTTCTGTTTTAAGGTTTTCAGTTGTTAAACCAATCTCGATACCTTTATTTTCAACACCTCCAATATTTTGAAGTACACTTGCATATCCTGAAGTTAACGGCACCGGAACGCTGATTAACAAATCGTTTGTTTTTTTGTAATACACATCAAAAACAAAATTGATTTTTCTTTCTAATAATGATAAATCTAAACCAACATTATATTGCGTTGTTTTTTCCCATTTCAAATCCGGATTTGCCAATCGGGTAGGAGCAAGACCAGTGTATAATGTTCCGCCAAAAGAATAGTTTACAGAACCCATTTGAGCCAAAGCTAAATAGTTCCCAATTTCCTGGTTTCCTGTTGTTCCGGCAGTAAGTCTAAGTTTAGCCTCCGTTACACCTTTAATGTTGTTTGCAAATTCTTCATCCGTAATATTCCATGAGAAACCTGCTGAAGGGAAATAACCCCAAAGTGACTCAGAACCAAATCTTGAAGATCCATCCGCACGAGCAGAAAGTGTAAAGTTGTATTTTCCTTTATAAGAATAGTTAACTCTCGCCAGCCATGATTTTAAAACACTTTCAAAAGCATCACTGCCAGGTTTTACCGCAACACCATCCTGAAGTGCATTATACGTATTGGCATCATTTACAAATGTATTAGCTCCAGCTGTAACCACTTCGCCTTGTGTGTATTGAAGTGTATAACCTCCTAAAGCTGAGAATTTATGATTTTCACCGAAGTTGGTATTATAGTTTAAAGTATTTTCATTCAGTACAGAACTTACCAATCTGTCTCCAACAGCTGCTGAACCTTTTGTTCCTGCACCATTTGAGGTATTTGCAGGGGCATAATAGTTTTGTTTTGTATTGATAACGTCACCGCTTACAGCAACTTTAGCAGTCAGTTTTTTAGTGATTTTATATTCACCAAATAAGCTGGTTAGAATTCTATTTATTTTAGTTTCGTTAATTGTATTTTCCAAATCATTAATTGGGTTTGGAACAAAACCGTTAACAGAAGTTGCATAAGGATTGTTAGTTACATTATAACTTCCGTTTTCATTTCTAATTGGCACTACAGGAGCAGTTAACAAAACACTAACCAAAGGGTTTGGATTTCTTCCGCCGCTTCCGTTATTAGCTATACCATTAGAAAGTGAGTTACTATAATTGGCATTAATACCAAATTTAAAGTTTTGAGAATAGTTTCTTTCGTAATTGATACGAAGAGAGATACGTCTAAAATCAGATCCCAAAACAGTACCTTCCTGATCAAAGTATCCTGCAGAAACGGCATATCTTGATCTTTCGTCTCCGCCTGAAAATGATAATTGATGATTTTGAACCGGAGCCGCAGTTCTAAATGCTGCATCCTGCCAGTCGTAACTTCCAGAAGTTTTAAAAGCTTCGATCTGCGCTGCAGAAAAAGACGGAGCCTGACCAATACTTGCCTGAACATCATTTCGTAAACTAGCCCATTGGCTGGCATTCATTACATGAAGTCTTTTAGAAACATTTTGGAATCCAAAGTAACCTTGATATGAAATATTATCTTGTCCTTTAGTTCCTTTTTTAGTTGTAATAATCACAACTCCATTTGCACCACGAGAACCGTAAATTGCAGTTGCAGAGGCATCTTTAAGAACTTCAATAGATTCAATATCAGCAGGATTTATAGTAGACAAAACATTTAAGCTTGCTCCGGCATTTGATATTCCGGCAGAACTGTTATTGTTGTCATTATAAATTAAAATTCCGTCTACTACATATAAAGGCTCGTTACCCGCTGTGATTGAGTTTCCGCCACGTATACGTACACTTGAAGAGGCACCAGGACGACCAGAACTTTGTGTAACTACCACACCGGCAACAGCGCCTCGTAATAAGTTATCTGCCGATGAAGTTACCTGGGATAAGTTGGCTTTTGGAACAGAAGCTACAGAACCCGTAATGTCTTTTCTCTTTTGAGTTCCGTAACCCACAACAACTAATTCGTCCAGTTCTTGTCTTTCTTCTTTTAAATGAATCGTAACCGGATTTTTCTCTACTATAAATTCTAGTTTCTTATATCCTATGTAACTTACGATTAAGGTATAAGGAAATTTCTGACCCGTTTGAAAATAAAATTTTCCCTCAGCATCTGTCTGTACACCGTGAGTTGTACCTTTAATTGTTACTGATGCACCTATAATTGGCTGATTTGTAATATCATCGACTACCGTTCCGTCGAGTTTAGATTGAATAAGCGGTGTTGTATTTTGTGCCTGAAATTGCAGGGATGTTAACAAAATTGTAACCCATAAAATGAGGTTTATATTTTTTTTCATTTCTTTGTAATGGTTTAAGTAATTAACAAGGCGCCCTGAGAGCTGAATTTTCAGCACTCTGATTGTTTCCTTGATTTAGTGATAAATGTTCTTTAAGCCTCGCCATTTCTGTTGCCGCAGAAATGGCTTTTTTTATTTACAGCAGCAGGTTTGCATTGTTTTCATTTTAGTTATTTTTTAGTTGGTTAATTGTTTTCTTTTAAAATATAGGTATATTCAAAAATCCTTTTGCTGCAGTTTATGCATCAATTAGATGATTGTATTTTCAATAAAAGTAATCTGGTGATGAAATTGAGATTTCGTTTTTTAGATTTAGAATTTAATCTAATAACGAACGGATTGCGTTGGTAATTAACAACAGAAGCACATATAACAACAATTGTTATAAGTATCATTTTTTGGAAGAATATAATACGATATGCTTTCGGTTGTTTTCAAAATATAGCTTTTTTGGTTTCGAATATTATTTTATAACTCTACTAATCCTATAGACAAAGTTAATTTTAATATAATAAAAACCAAAAGTTTAGTAAACTTTTTTTAGGAAAGCATAAAATATTTTTTTTATTAAATTTTAAATTAAATTTTTATTATTTAATTCTTTTTTTCATTGAAAACTTTTAGTTTTTCAATAATAATTTTAATCTGTTTTTCACTTAAATCAAAATCTTGTATTC
>NZ_CAIJDE010000045.1 GCF_903819335.1 Flavobacterium panici
ACCTATAAAAGAAAAAACACCTGCAAAAAACTTATTGCAGGTGCTTAATTAAATATTTTTGTCTAATTAAATCTGTATCGATTATTTAGGACTAGTCAATATCTTCAGATGATTTATCTGCTCTTCATTGTCTGATAAATGGAGGTAAAAGCTGACTCGCAACTTCTCCAAAACCAATTCGAACTTCTGCATTTTCACAGAAACCTCTAATAATTACAGTATCATTATCTTCAATGAATTTACGTTCAGTTCCATCTTTTAAAGTAAGCGGATTTTTCCCGCCCCAAGTCAATTCTAACATAGAACCAAAACTATCAGGAGTTGGTCCCGAAATAGTTCCAGATCCCATCATATCACCAGAATTTACACGACATCCGTTTGAAGTATGATGCGCTAACTGCTGACTCATTGACCAGTATAAATATTTAAAGTTTGATTTTGAAACCACAGTTTCTTCAGCCTCTTCTGGCTTAATTGAAACCTCTAAATGAATATCAAAAGCTTTTTTTCCTTTTGTTTGCAAATACGGAAGCGGCGATGGATCTTGTTTAGGCCCTTTTGTTCTAAAAGGCTCCAAAGCATCCATAGTAACAATCCATGGAGAAATTGATGTTGCAAAGTTTTTTGCTAAGAATGGTCCTAGAGGCACATATTCCCATTTTTGGATATCGCGCGCACTCCAGTCATTCAATAAAACCATTCCGAAAATATAATCTTCTGCTTCATATGTTGGGATATTTTCTCCCATAATATTCACATCAGTAGTAATAAAAGCGGTTTCAAGTTCAAAATCTACTAAACGAGACGGGCCAAAAACTGGATAATCTCCGCCTGCAGGCATTGTTTGCCCCATTGGTCTGTGAACCGGAATTCCAGATGGAACAATTGTCGAACTTCTTCCGTGATATCCAACCGGAATATGCAACCAGTTTGGCAGAAGAGCATTCTCTGGATCGCGGAACATTTTACCTACGTTTGTAGCGTGTTCTTTGCTTGAATAAAAATCAGTATAATCACCAATTAATACAGGCAATTGCATCTCGACATCGTCGATATTAAAAATAACAATATCGCGGTCTTTTGTTGAATCTCTTAGCTGTGGATTGGTTTCGTCGAAAATATCAGCGATACGATTTCGCACCAAACGCCATGTTTTTTTTCCATCAGAAATAAAATCATTAAGCGTGTCCTGCATAAACATATCATCGGTTAAATCTATTCCTTCAAAATAGTTTAATTGTTGTAAAGCCCCTAAATCTATAGCGTAATCGCCAATTCTAGTTCCTACTGTAACGACATTTTCTTTGGTAAGAAATACACCGAAAGGGATATTTTGAATAGGGAAGTCGCTATTTTCAGGTACTTCTAACCATGATTTTCTTTTGGTATCGTTGGCGGTTATTGGCATGTTGAAATGTTAATTATTTGTTGAAAAATTACATGTCAAATATATCATAATCTAACAGTATCACAAACGTTTTTTTGTATTTTTGCAGGAAATTAACGAAAAACGAAGAAATGCAACGCGACGAACAAATTTTTGATCTTATTCTAGAAGAAAAAGATAGACAAATTCACGGATTAGAACTAATTGCTTCAGAAAATTTTGTAAGTGATCAGGTAATGGAAGCAGCCGGGTCTGTTTTAACTAACAAATATGCTGAGGGGTATCCTGGCAAAAGATACTACGGCGGTTGCGAAGTAGTTGACGTTATCGAGCAAATTGCTATTTACAGAGCTAAAGAATTATTTGGTGCTGAATACGCAAACGTACAGCCTCACTCAGGTTCTCAGGCAAATACAGCAGTTTATCACGCATGTTTAAATCCTGGTGATACTATTTTAGGTTTCGATTTATCTCACGGTGGTCACTTAACACACGGTTCTCCTGTAAACTTTTCAGGACGTTTATACCGTCCCGTTTTTTACGGAGTAGATGCTGAAACTGGTCGTTTAGATTATGATAAAATTCAGGAAATTGCAACTAAAGAACAACCAAAATTAATCATCGCAGGAGCTTCGGCTTATTCTCGTGATATGGATTTTGCTCGTTTCAGACAAATCGCTGACAGCGTAGGAGCAATTTTATTTGCTGATATTTCTCACCCAGCTGGTCTTATTGCAAAAGGATTATTAAATGACCCAATTCCACATTGTCATATCGTTTCTACAACGACTCACAAAACATTACGCGGACCTCGTGGAGGTTTGATCTTAATGGGAAAAGATTTCGAAAACCCACAAGGATTAAAAACTCCAAAAGGAGAAATCAGAATGATGTCTTCATTATTAGACTTAGCTGTTTTTCCTGGAAACCAAGGTGGACCTTTAATGCACATTATCGCTGCTAAAGCTGTTGCTTTTGGTGAAGCATTAAAAGATGAATTCTTCTCTTATGCAATGCAATTACAAAAAAATGCAAACGCAATGGCAGATGCTTTCGTAAAAAGAGGTTACAATATTATCTCTGGTGGAACTGATAATCACATGATGCTTATCGATTTAAGAAATAAAAACATTTCTGGAAAAGAAGCTGAAAACGCATTAGTAAAAGCAGAAATTACAGTAAATAAAAACATGGTTCCATTTGACGATAAATCACCATTTATTACGTCAGGAATTCGTGTTGGAACAGCTGCAATCACAACTCGTGGTTTAGTTGAAAAAGATATGGAAACTATCGTAGCTTTAATCGATAAAGTACTTACTGATCATACAAATGAAGACGTTATCGAAGAAGTTGCTGAACAAGTAAACGAATTAATGAGCGAAAGACCGATTTTTGCTTACTAAAAAATAGTTTCAAGTTTAAAGTTTCAAGTTTAAAGTTTTATGCTGTTCAAAAGACAGTTTAAGACTTTAAACTTTTTTCGTTCCTAAAAGAACCTGAAACCTGAAACATAAAACAAAAAAAACAAAGACAAATGGGCGTATTAAGATTACAACTGCCAACCGATCCAAGATGGGTAAATATTGTTGAGAAAAACATAGAAGAAATCTTAACAGATCACGCTTGGTGCGAGCAAAAAGCAGCAACAAACGCGATTACAATTATTACCAATAACTCGGAACATCAGGATTTGGTAAAAGATTTATTGGCTTTAGCCAAAGAAGAAATAGATCATTTTGAGCAGGTTCATAATATCATTATCAAAAGAGGATTAAAACTAGGGCGCGAACGTAAAGACGAATATGTAAACGAACTGTACCAATACATGAAAAAAAGCGGCGACGGAAGTCGTGTTTCTGGTCTTGTAGAAAGATTATTATTTTCTGCCATGATTGAAGCAAGAAGCTGCGAACGTTTCAAAGTCTTATCTGAAAATATTCAGGATGAAGAATTAGCTGTTTTCTACCGAGAATTAATGGAAAGCGAAGCCGGACATTACACCACATTCATCACCTACGCAAGAAAATACGGAACCGGAATTGACGTCGAAAAGCGATGGAGAGAATGGTTAGAGTTCGAGGAATCAATCATTAAAAACTACGGGAAAAACGAGACTATTCACGGATAGTTTTAGTTTTGTTTCAAGTTTCAAGTTTCAAGTTTCAAGTTTCTCGTTGGAGCGCGTTTCGACTTCGCTCAACGTGACAAACCTGAAACTTGAAACAAAATTAAACCAAATTAAAAAATCCGCGTCAAATCCGCGCTTTCGCGAAAGCGAATCCGTATCATCCGTGTGCCAAAATTAACGTTCAGTTTAAATCTAAAATCAACAATCTAAACTCTAAAATCTTTATCTTTGAAAGTAACCCAAAATTCAAAGCCATGAGAATAGAGACCGATCTGAAATTAGGATTTAAAGACGTAATGATTCGCCCAAAAAGATCAACACTCAAAAGCAGATCTGAAGTTTCATTAGAACGAAATTTTAAGTTTTTACACAGCACTTCAGACTGGATAGGAATTCCGATAATGGCCGCTAATATGGATACAGTCGGTACTTTTGAAATGGCTCAGGTTTTGGCCAAAGAAAAACTTTTTACAGCCATTCATAAACATTACACTTTAGAAGAATGGAATAGTTTTTTGAAAAATGTAATGCCGGATTTTTACAATTATATAGCCATAAGCACCGGAACCGGGAAAGAAGATTTTGATAAAATTGGAGAAGTCATTACAGCAAATCCGTTATTGAGATTTATTTGTATTGACGTTGCCAATGGTTATTCAGAACACTTTGTTCAGTTTTTAAAACAAACCCGAAAACAATATCCCGATAAAGTAATTATTGCTGGAAACGTTGTAACAGGTGAAATGGTCGAAGAATTACTTTTGGCTGGCGCCGATATCGTAAAAGTTGGAATTGGACCGGGTTCAGTCTGCACCACACGTGTCAAAACAGGCGTTGGTTATCCGCAGCTTTCTGCCATTATCGAATGTGCCGATGCAGCGCACGGTTTAGGCGGTCATATTATAAGTGATGGCGGTTGTTCAACTCCGGGAGATGTTGCAAAAGCTTTTGGTGCAGGTTCTGATTTTGTAATGTTGGGCGGAATGCTTGCCGGACATACCGAAAGCGGAGGAGAACTAATTGAAATAAACGGTGAAAAATTCAAACAATTCTACGGAATGAGCTCGGCAACTGCGATGGAAAAACATGTTGGAGGAGTTGCAGAATACAGAGCAAGCGAAGGAAAAACAGTAAAAGTTCCATTTAAAGGAAATGTTATCGCTACAGTTTTAGATATTCTGGGCGGATTACGAAGCACTTGTACTTATGTTGGCGCATCAAAATTAAAAGAACTTACTAAACGAACAACTTTCATCCGCGTAAGCGAACAAGAAAATCAGATTTTTACAAATTAAAATATTTTAGAATATAATATGATTACCATTTCAGAAGCAGGTTTAAGTGATATTAAAATAATTCAGGAAATTACGAATATCACATGGCCAATTACTTACGGCGAAATTTTGACTAAAGAACAGTTAGATTATATGTTAGATTTATTTTATTCTGAGGAATCTTTAGCAAAGCAAATCAAGAATAAAGAACAATTATTTTATCTAATTTCAGATTCAGAATCTACAATTGGATTTATCGGAATTGAACATAATTATAAAAATGAAGCTCTGACTAAAATCCATAAAATCTATCTTCTGCCGGAAACACAGGGGAAAGGTTACGGGAAAATAGTTTTTGAATCAATTGAAAAATTAGCTTTAGAAAACAATTCTACAGCTCTTTTATTAAACGTAAACCGTTTTAATACGGCATTAAATTTCTATAAAAAACTAGGTTTCGAAATCAAAGAAACAGTCGATATAGAAATTGGAAATGGGTATTTAATGGAGGATTATGTGATGGGGAAGGAAATATAAATTAAACACACAGTTTGTCATTTCGAGGAACGAGAAATCGCACTCGTAAATCGACAAAGATTGGAGATTATCTGTGCGGAATTTCTAGTGCGATTTCTCGTTCCTCGAAATGACAAACTGTGAGGGAACCAACTTTAAAATAAAAAAATGCCAGTCGAAAACTGGCATTTTTTTATTCAATTATTACGATCTTATTTCAAATCATACTCTTCATCAATCTGCTTAATAATAATTTCTCCAGATTTAATCAAATTATTATATCGCTCGTAAATCTGATTCCACGGAATAAGATTTTTTGCCAGCTTTTTACCTTTTGGCGTAGTTAAAACCCTAAAATTATCTGTTGTACTTTCAGGATCAATTAGATTTTCATCTAAATAAGTTTGTAGTTTTTTTTGATTTGAAAGCCATCCAGATTCAGATGAATTAACTTCAGAAAGTGTTTCCTGATAAAATTTAAGGATATTTAAAGAAAGAGCATATGAAATATTTGTTGAACTGATAAAAAATGGCACTAAAAATAACTCAAAACAACTTCTGAGAAAAAGCTATAATATAAAGAACGCGGATGACACGGATTTGCTTCGCAAAGACACGGATTTAAACGGATTTATTTTCTCAAATTATGATAAAAAAATCAGTTTCATCTGCGCTTTTGCGAAGCAAATCGGTGTCATCCGCGTTCTATTTATTAGAAACTACGTTACAATAACATCATGCTTAAACAATAACCCTTTCAGCTCCTTCAAAGCAAAAACAGCCTTTTTAAGTTTTGTTTTAGAAGGGTCAATCGTATAATTATAACTCGTTTTAAAATCGGTTTTGTTGGCGATGGCTTTGTCGAATTCGGAACGGTATAAATCACAGTTGTCAAATAAAACTCCGGTTAGATCGGCGGCCATAAAATCAACCGCAATTAAACTGCAATTGGTGAATGGAGTTCCTTTTATTTTTAAAGTATAAAACTTTGAAAAGTCCAGAATGCAGTCATTAAAACGAACTTCAAAAATCAGTTTATCGCACATGGCAAAATTTACCTCTTTAATTTCACATCCATTAAAAGTCACCGTTCTAAAAGCAACATAATTAATTTTTGCTTCGGTGAAAGTGCAGTCATTAAAAATGCAGTCGATAAAAGTAACCGCTAAAAAAGTGCAGGCAGAAAAATTACAATTATTAAAAACGCAGCATTCGAAATCTTTAAAATTAAGATCGTCTTTGGCATAAATAATCGTATTATATTCTTTATCAAGAAAATATTCGCTTTCTTTTTTCAAGTTTATTTTTAAATTTTTGAGGCTGAAAAGGTACTAATTTAAGCCAAAATATTAAGTAAAAGTTGTGAACAAAATTTAGAATTTGATGTAGCTTTACGCTTATTTTTTAAGTTAAAAAACATCAATTTTAATTATATGGAATCAACAAGAAAGGAGCATGATTTTTTAGGAGAATTAGAAATTCCAAATCATCTGTACTACGGAATCCAAACATTTAGAGCGGTAGAAAACTTCAATATTACCGGAATTCCCATTTCAAAAGAACCTTTGTTTATCAAAGCTTTAGGTTATGTGAAAAAAGCCGCAGCTCTTGCGAATAAAGACTGCAATGCCATTGATCCAAAAATTGCCGAAGCGATTTGTTACGGAAGCGATCAGGTTATTGCCGGAAAATTTAATGATGAATTTGTAAGTGATTTAATTCAGGGTGGCGCGGGAACTTCTGTAAACATGAATGCCAATGAAGTAATTGCAAATATTGGTCTTGAATATCTGGGACACAAAAAAGGCGAATACAACTTTCTGCACCCAAATAATCATGTAAACTGTTCACAATCTACAAACGATGCTTATCCATCGGCATTTAGAATTGCGTTATATTTAAAAATGGACAGCTTTATTAAAACACTTTCGGGCTTAGAAGTTGCTTTTGCCAAAAAAGGAGAGGAGTTTAAAGAAGTTTTAAAAAATGGGAAGAACACAATTGCAAGATGCAGTTCCCATGACTTTAGGACAAGAATTTAAAGCCTATGCCACAACAATTGGCGAAGATATTCAACGTTTAAAAAATGCTCAGGAATTATTGCTGGAAATCAATATGGGCGCAACCGCCATTGGAACAAAAGTAAACGCTCCGGAAGGTTATCCTGAAATTTGTGTGGCTTATTTAGCCAAAGAAGTTGGAATTCCGTTAACGCTTTCACCAGATTTAATCGAAGCAACAGTTGATACCGGAGCGTATGTCCAAATTATGGGAACTTTAAAACGTTCTGCCGTTAAGATTTCTAAAATCTGCAACGACTTACGATTGTTGAGTTCAGGACCAAGAACAGGTTTAAACGAAATCAATTTACCCGCACGTCAGCCAGGTTCATCAATTATGCCGGGGAAAGTAAACCCGGTAATTCCAGAAGTCGTAAACCAGACTTGTTTTTATGTAATTGGTCAGGATTTAACGGTTACAATGGCGGCAGAAGCAGGACAATTACAATTGAATGTAATGGAACCTGTAATTGCTTTTGCGATGTTTACCTCTTTAGATTATCTTTCAAATGCCATTCAAACTTTAATTGACAAATGTATTAAAGGAATCACAGCAAATGTGGATCACTGTTATAATATGGTCATGAACAGTATAGGAATTGTGACGCAGTTAAACCCAATTATTGGTTATGAAGAAAGCGCGAGTATTGCGGGCGAAGCTTTAAAAACAAACAAAAGCGTACATCAAATTGCCGTTTTAGAAAGAAAGCTGATTACACAGGAAAAGTGGGATGAAATCTATTCTTTACAAAATTTAATCCATCCAAAATTTATCACAAAGTAAAATTGCTATAAAAATTATAATAACAAGCCGTCAATTTATTGACGGCTTTTTTTAAAAGAACTTTAAATTTTTCCACTATTTATTGATTCATTTTCAGGCTTACTGCTATTAAATATAAAACCAAACAAATTACGTTTACCCCAAAAACTTTAAGATATTTATGTATTGGCGAAGTATTTTGTCTGAAGAAATTATAATTAATAATAGTTGCGGTGCTCCCCACAATAATGCCAATTCCTCCAACACTAAAAAAGGAAAGAAAAGACAGCGCACCAATTATATATTCATACCATTTTAATTGCGCAGCCATAACACATCTTTTTCCGTCTATGCTTAAAACTTGTGCAGAGATATCCGGAATGTTCATTTTAGGAAAAGCTTCTACAATTTCGTCATTCACCCTTTTTATTAAAAAAGGTTTTCCTCTTTCTTTACTTTGTTCAACAATAACTCCATTTTGTTTTAAGGTTGATTTTCCTGAGAAAATATTATTTTCAAACTCAAAAATATCAGTTGGGAAATGAGGAAGCTTAAATTCAAAAGTATTTTTCATTATGGTATCTATTTTATTCGTAAATGTTTTTAAATGAAAGATTTATTTCTCTTAAAACATTTTGCAAAATTAATTTCAACCGTCAAGTAGTTTTGATTGTAAAAGTTTAAAAAATTGCAGAATAAGATTTTATTGAAAGAATGTATTCTGAATGTTTTGTTCTGTAAAATATTGAAAATAAGAGTTATATTTACAAGAGGTTTGATTTTTTAAATAGAAATTAAAATTTTTGCCGAATGAAATTCTTAAGAAAAATAAGTTTTCAGCATAAAATTAAAATCGCAGTTCTGCTTTTTGTATTTCCATTATTTCTAATGGCGCAAACCGAAACAGGTTCTCAAAAAAAAGAAATATGTCCACCCAAAACTATTTTAGAAATCTTTAAAAAAACCGATTCTACTTTAGTCGTTAAACCCACAAAAAACAATTTTTTCCTCGTAATTCCCGCAATTGGTTCACAGCCCGCAACGGGATTCTTTTTTGGTGCCGTTGCTCAGTATACTTTTAAAGGAAAACAAGAATCAGATAAATATTCAGTTGCTAATTTGGGAATAACCTATACCTTAAAAAAGCAATGGCTGATTAACGTCAAAAACAATATTCTGCTAAAAAACAACCGAATCTTTTTAAGTGGCGATTACAGGCTTTACATATTTTCTCAGCCAAACTACGGACTCGGAACTGATATAATTCCACCACATCGCGATCAGGAACCCGGTTTTAGTATCGATTCTTTGGCACAGGAAATGGATTATAATTATTTCAAATTTCACCAAACGGCTTCTTTTGAAGTAAGAAAGAATTTTTACGTAGGCGCCGGAATCAATATCGATTGGTACACGAATATAAAAGACAAAGAATTAGATGTTGAAAACGGAAACCTAACCTATCATTACAATTATAATCTGGAACACGGTTTTGATAATTTAGAATATTTTCTAACCGGAGTAAGTTTTAATATGGTTTACGATTCGAGAGACAATCAGGTGAATTCTTCCAGGGGCTGGTTTGCGAATATTAATTATCGTTTTAATCCTGTATTTTTTGATAATCAAAAATATAGCAATGTTTTATATGCCGAATACCGAAATTTTATTCCGCTTTCGCAGAAAAATCCGCGTTACATTCTCGGAATCTGGGCTTACGGACAATTTGTTACAAGAGGCGATGTTCCGTATTTAAATCTGCCCGCAATTGGCTGGGATCAGCGCAGCAGAAGTGGAGAAGGTTACACACAAGGATTATTTAGAGGAAATGGTTTAGTCTATCTTTCAACAGAATTTCGGTTTCCCATAACCTGTAATCAAATGTTTAGCGGCGTAGCTTTTACCAATTTTGTAACCGCAAGTAATAAAGACAATGATGTATCACTTTTTCATGCAATCCAGCCAACGGTTGGTCTTGGCCTTAGAATATTAATAGACAAAAAAACACGTACCAATTTAATTGTCGATAATGCGTGGGGAAATAATTCGAAAGGATTTTACTTAAATGCTGGAGAAACTTTTTAATAGTTTTATTTGTTAAGTATTTGATTATGTGAAATTTATGCTTAAAAATGTAAGAAATTACAATAAAAAATATTAAATTTGGCTAACCATTTAACTTTCAAACACATAATTTATGAAACAGTACAGTTTATTATTAGTTGTATTCCTGTCGGCGATAGGGGTGCAGGCTCAGGATGCAAGGTCTTTTTCGCTTAATTTGTATGGCGGTTATAATTTTTCAGATGAGCTGGATTACGACGGTTATTCTGCAACAATTGAAGATGGATTTCAATATGGAGCAGGATTTGAGTATTTCTTTTCGACAAATAACTCAGTTGAGTTAAAGTATTTAAGAACAGACACTAAGTTGCCATTTTACGGTCCTGCCGGAAATCAATTAAATGCTGGTGATGACAAGGGAGCATTCAATTTTATTTTGGCAGATTTCACACATTATTTTGATACCGGATCTAATCTTCTGCCTTATTTGGGTGCCGGCGCCGGAGTTGGTATTGTTGAAACCCCTCAAAGCGGCAACGGAACTTATTTTGCTTGGGATGCTAAAGCTGGTGTAAAAATCAAAACCGCTTCGTCAGTTTCGGTTAATATTCATGCTTATCTCGAATCAATGTCTGCCGCGGTCGGAAACAGTTATTATTGGACTTATTATGGCCCTGTTGGAGTTGAAGATTATATTTCGACTTTTCAATTTGGACTTGGAGCAGTATTGAGTTTTAATTTTAAAAATTAGAAAGAATAATATTTAACACATAGAAACATAGATTTATGTATTAATTGAATAAAGATTAAAATAAATGACACATCATTTACACATAGCTATGTTTGTTAATGCAAGTGAAACGCCTTTGATCAATAACAAAATCTATGTTTCTATGTGTTTAATTAATTAAGTTCAACGTGTATAAATTTATAAGTAAGAATTAGCAGCTAGATAAAGCTGCTTTTTTTATGCTTTTTAAAGCCGTTGTTCATAATTAAATCATAATTTACAACTATTATGAATAATATTTTTGAAGCCAATCCTTATTTTTGTTGTATATACAAATTAATATGAAGTTACTAATAGTCGAAGACGAACCAAATCTTTTATCGATTTTAAGGAAAGGATTTGCCGAAAATAACAACGAAGTAAGTGTGGCTATGGATGGCAAAACTGCCCTCGAAATGATCCACAATTATAACTTTGATGTTGTCGTTTTAGACGTTATGTTACCGGATATTAACGGAATCGAGATTTGCCGCAGACTTCGTGCCAGTAAAAATTTTGTTCCTATTTTACTTTTAACCGCTCTGGGAACTTCAGAAAACATTGTAACCGGACTAAATTCCGGTGCCGATGATTATTTGGTAAAACCTTTTAAATTTGGAGAACTTGATGCAAGAGTAAATGCTTTAAACCGAAGAGCGCATCAGGAAACAGATAAAATTGACGTGATTACGATTGGCGATTTAGAAATAAACGGACGTGCAAAAACGGTTAAAAGAGAAGGAGAATCGATAATTTTAACCGCGAAAGAGTTTAAATTACTGTATTATCTGGGAAAAAATGCCGGAAGAATCGTTTCCCGCGATCAAATTTTAGACAACGTTTGGGATATTAATTTTGATATGAACACCAATGTTGTCGATGTGTATATTACGTATTTAAGAAAAAAAGTAGATAAACCTTTTAAAACCAAACTTATTCATACCATGAAAGGTTTAGGTTATGTTATAAAGCCATAGAATGGATATCAGAAAAAAAATTACTTTTACTTATGTAGCACTTTCTACCTTTAGTACATTGCTATTGAGTATAATAGTATTCGTTTTATTTAGAGAAAATAACCGTTACCATTTTTTGAAAAGGTTAGAAGACCGTGCCAAAATTGTAGCATCAATTCACTTTCAGCACGATCCTGAAAAAAGTAAATATTATAGTAATTTAAAGAAAAACGGACTGGAAGAACTTATTGAAGAAGAAGAATATGTTCTTAAAATCAACAGTGCCAATAGTTTTGATTACAACACAAATCTAAATCTTCCAAATAAGTTTTATTCTAATATTCTGTCAACAGGAAAAGACTATTTTGAAGTTAACAGCAAATATTATCTCGGACAGGTTTTTACCGAAAGTCATCAAAAATACATTGTAATTGTAGGCGCGCGCGACCGACGCGGAAAAACTACGTCTATATATATTATAAAAATATTACTTTTTGGAGGCATAGGTTTCATACTTCTCGCTTTCTTTTTAGGTCGTTTTCTGGCAAAAAGAGTCATAAATCCCGTCGCAAGAATCACCAAAGAAGTAAACCGAATTAGTGCTTCAAATCTTCATAACCGACTTCCAGAAGTAAAAAACTCGGATGAAATTTCAGATTTGACCGAAACTTTTAACGATATGTTAGACAGACTTGAAACTTCATTTGAAATTCAGGCCAACTTCATTAATAATGCTTCACACGAATTAAAAACGCCAATTACAACCATAATTGCCGAATCTGAAATTATGCTGCTAAAAGAGCGTGAAGTTTCAGAATATGTTGAATCATTGCAAAACATTTACAGTCAGGCTTCAAGATTAGGAAACCTGACCGAGAGTTTATTAAAGTTGACACAAACGGGTTACGACGGAAACAAACAAGTTTTAGATATTGCCAGAATTGATGAATTGTTGTTAGACGTAAAATCAGATTTAGATAAAATTTATCCTGATAATCGTGTCAGCATTAAAATGAATTTTGCCCCAAAAGATTCTAATCTGCTTTTAATTCCGTGTAATAAACCGCTTTTAGAATTAGCGATCAATAATATTATTACCAATGGCGTAAAGTATTCTGATAATAATGAAGTATTTGTAACGCTTTCTGCCAATCAGGATGCGATAAAAATTTCGATTAACGATATCGGAATCGGTATTCCGCCAGAAGATATTCCACATTTGTACGAACCTTTCTTTAGAGGGAAAATTGCAGCCAAATATATTGGCTACGGTTTAGGATTGCCTCTGGCTTCCAAAATCATTCGTATGCACGATGGCGAAATACAAGTGCAGTCAGAGCAAAACAAAGGAACAATCGTAACGATAATCTTCAAAAAGATAAATCCTAAAAAGACCAACATTAAAAAATCTAATGTTGAATCTTAGAAAATTCTAATTTTAGATTAAGACCCTTCTAATTTTCAGCCCCTTATTTTGTATGTATAAACTAAAAGATTATACATATGAAAAATTTCCTAATACCTACTACTTTAAAAGATGATACAATTTCTGCTGTAAAATCAGCTATTAGTCAGGCAAAAGAATCAGAATGTGAAATTGTTCTAATGATGGTTTCTGATACTCCAGATGCTTTTTCATCCTCTAATTTTTTACGTGAAATGAGAACCGGACTTACCAAAAGTCAGGAAGAAGTTCTCGAAACCTGCAGATATATGATTGATCATACTAAAAACTGCAAAATTAAAATTCACAATCAATACGGACTTTCGTCTCCAATTTTTAGAGGAATTATTGAACACTTTGCTGTAAAATTAGTCGTTTTAACGCATTCTTATAAACAGGAAACAAAACGTATTCATCAATATTTAGTACAATTAGCGGCCAATCAAAAATGCCCGATTCTGCATTTAGGAAACGATTTTAAAGAAGATTTTACAAAAGCGCTTTATATAGAAAACAGCGCTGCAAATGTTCATGTAAAAGATGTACAGCAGTTTTTAAATGAAAATTTCTCTTATGAAATTGTAAGTCAGACTTCAAGAGTTGATGATAATTACGACGCAGCAGCGCCTTATTTAACCGAAGCCATTTCAAAATACGAAATTGACCTTTTGGTGGAAACCCGTAAAGGCGAAAAAATCAAATTTAAAAAAGTAAAAAAACAAAACATTAATGAAAAACTGGGACTTCCGGTACTTTCATTATATGAAGAAACCGTATAAAACCCGATTCTTCTAAACAAATATTAATTTAATTAAAACCGAAAATATGTTATTAAAGAAAAGAATACCAATGAAGTACGTTCTCGGGAAAATTAAAGTAGAAATGGCTTTAGTGATTACTTATACTGTTTTATTCGAAATTTTTCATCACTATTTTGTAACACTTCCTGTAGATATTCCAATTGCGATTCCAACCATGATTGGAACCATTATTTCCTTATTATTAGCCTTTAAATCGAATCAGGCTTACGATCGCTGGTGGGAAGCACGAATTGTTTGGGGAGCAGTTGTAAACGATTCCAGAACCTTAATACGTCAGGTTTTGACATTTTATAAAGATCCCGATTTTTCTGTAGAAGCAAGCGAATTCAAAGAAAACTTTGCCAAAAGACAAATTGCATGGTGTTACAGCTTAGGTCAGGCGCTTCGAAATAAAGATGCCGTAAAACCCTTAAAAGGTTTAATGAGCGAAGATGAAATTAGATATATCAAGAACCATCAAAACGTTCCCAATGCTATTTTAATGCTTCATGCGCGTGATCTTAAAAATGCTAAAAATGAGAAAAAAATCAACATGTACCAACAAGTTGAAATCGATAATACATTATCGAGATTATGCGATGAAATGGGTAAATGCGAGAGAATCAAGAACACGATTTTTCCAACAACCTACAGTATGTACATTAGATTAACCTTGTGTTTATTTATTTTGTTACTGCCTTTTGGGCTGACAAGTGTATTGAGTTGGTTTGCGATTCCGTTGATTACTGCAATTGCAGCAGCTTTCTTTTTGATCGAAAGAATGGCGATTCATTTGCAGGATCCGTTTGAAAACAGACCAACCGATACGCCGGTTACCACAATTGCAAACACTATTGAAAAAAATATCAAGCAAATGCTGAACGAATATCAAAGCGAATTTGATATTCTGAAAGAATTCCACTTAGACGACGAACCTAAGAAAGTCGAAAAAGACGCTTATTTCGTGTTATAAGACTTTAATTTTGGTCTTCTTTAATTGTTGGCTGGACAGTGTATTGGTTAGCGCTGTCCAGCTTTTTTTATTGAAGTTGCTGAGAGGCTAAGTTGCTAAGGTTCTGAGTTTTTGTCATTGCGAGGAACGAAGCAATCTCACTAATAAATTGACAAAAATATAAACGCAAACATTTTAAACATAGCCAGCGGTTTCAACCGCTGGAACGCAATGTAATCACAATGTAATGTCATACTCCGCGTCCCGTGGTTGAAACCACGGGATATATTAATTGAAGATGCTATTCTAAGTTTTTTTATTTTTAAAAACACATAGTTTGTCATTTCGACTGAAAGGAGAAATCGCACTAGAAACTCCGTACAGATATTCGCCAATCTTTGTCGATTTACGAGTGCGATTTCTCGTTCCTCCTTTAGATTTGTTTTTTTAAATTTAAGTAGATTTATGATTGAGAAAGGAAGCAAAAGTAAACTATTCGTTCCTCTGAGT